>JBDKJF010000012.1:0-80683 GCA_039796695.1 Bacteroidota bacterium | reverse complement strand
CCAATGCGGCCAGCCTCGATTATTTTTTTAAAGTAGAACGTAAAAGCCGTAAGGATAAAGATGAGGCTACTATTTATATGGTTATGCAAAAAGATGGTAGCAATATTAAAACAGCCATGACGGCACAAGATATAGAGCAAGCCAAGGCTTTTCTTAATAACCTACGCCCCAATGTAGAAGCCGCTAACTTAGAGTTACAAATAAAAGCACAGGAAGAAGTAGTGGCTAAAGCCGAAAAAAAACTGAAAGGATTAAAAGACGATCAGGCAGACCTTGAAAAGAAATTGGCTAATAATAAAGAAGATCAGTTAAACACCGAAAAAGATATCATCAGCCAAAAATCTACTTTAGAAACATTGCGTAATAAGAGGGTACCCGTACAATAAATTTTTATTGCGGCCTAGCCCATGCAGGGTTGGTAATGAAGCTGGAATCGGTTAATGTTTTTAAAAACTGATACAGCTCTTCCGCTTCATTGTCTGTTATGCTTAAGCCTCCATTTACCAATGCATCTACCGATGCACTTAGCTGCACGCCATTACGGTAGTGGTTAATACACTGCTGTAATGTTGCAAACCGACCATCATGCATATAGTTAGCAGAAATAAATGTGTTGCGTAGCGTTGGTACTTTAAATTTCAACGAGTCGGTATTCTTTCCCGTTATCTTAATACGGCCATAGTCATTTAAAAAAGGATCTACCGGTAAGCCTATATTTCTATAACTATAATCCGTAAACAAGGGGGGTGGATGGCAAGTAGCACATTTTTGTTGAAAAAGGTTAAAGCCATTTTGTTCACTAGCCGTAAAAAATGCCTCCCCTCGTTGTACTTTATCAAACTTAGCATTGGCCGACACTAGCTGGCCAGTAAACTGTGCCAAGGCTTTTAAAATATATTCTGGCCGTATGCTATTACTACGAAAAACAGTTTTAAAGCGCTCTCTATAATCGCCATCCTGCTGCAACTTATTAATAATGCCGGCATAGGTTTCGCCCATTTCAGTATTACCGTGTAGTGGCTGTGCAATAGCATCAGTTAATCTAGTATAAGCTCCATCCCAATGCAAACTAGTGCTCCACGGCAGGTTCAATAATACAGGTGCATTTCGCAAAGTGTGGGAGTTATAAACACCATGGCTGCGATCATGCTCAAAGGTACCAAAGCCCGCCATTTGCTGGTGGCAGCTGGAGCAGGGGTGCATATTGTCGATAGAAAGCCGGCCATCATAAAAAAGCTTGCGCCCTAGTTCAATACCTTCTACACTTAATGGATTATCGGGAAAAGTATAAGGTGGAGCAGGAAACCCACTGGGCACAACCAATTTTACAAGCGTAAGCCCCTTTGTATTTTGCGCTTTGTTACAGGCGGCCAATACATACGTAATCAACATCACCGTTATTACAAAAGTTAGTAAAACGAATATTCTTTTTACCATCGCACCTCCTCGTTTTTTACAAACCTTAACAGTATAAAATTTATTACCACTTAATCTTTTTTCTAGTTAATTTAATATCGCCCTTTTTCTTTTTTGTGTCTAGCCTTTTTTCTTTTACCGCTTTGCTCATTTTAGTAGCTATTCTAGGCTTTTTTTTATGCAAGGATTTTGCCACTAACTGGTTTATTTTTTTTATCGCTTCTTCTTTATTAGCCAATTGGGTGCGGTGTGATTGTGCTTTCACTTGTAAAAAGCCTTCGCCATTAATTCTGTTACTTAGTTTTTCTAATACTAATACTTTCTGCTCAGCCGTTAATAGCTGCGAAGTTTCTATTTGCAGCGAAGCGATGACTGCCGTTTCCACTTTGTTTACATTTTGCCCGCCCTTGCCCCCGCTACGGGTTGTTTGAAATTGTATTTCCGAAATAAGGTTCATTCTAATTTGTTATAATAATTATTTTGCCGGCTGCATTACTACTATCATCGCCTGTTGTGCCGTGCCCGGCCATAAACGGGGTCACTCACTTCATCGTTCCGTATGCTATTCACCAATTAATCTCAACGTCTCACTTACATTTGCAACATTAAAGATAAAACTATGCGGGCAGTAATACAAAGGATAAGCCATGCCAGTGTAACGGTAGCGGATAATATAACGGGGCAGATTAAACAAGGCCTTCTCGTTTTTGTAGGTATAGAAGATGCCGATACCGTAGAAGATATTGAATGGCTAAGCGGCAAAATTGTAAACCTGCGCATATTTAACGATGCCAATGGTGTAATGAACGAATCGGTATTGGATAAGCAAGGCGAAATTTTACTAGTAAGCCAGTTTACCCTACATGCTTCCACCAAAAAAGGCAACCGCCCCTCTTATATTAAAGCCAGTAAACCCGACATTGCCATACCATTGTATGAAAAAATGATACAACAAATGCAGCATGATTTAGGCAAACCTATTGCCACCGGCCTTTTTGGTGCCGATATGAAAGTGGAGTTGCTGAATGATGGACCCGTTACTATTTGGATGGACACGAAGGATAAGGAGTAAGGAGATGCAATGACTTGCTGTTGTGCCACCGCCTTGTTGCTTGTGTTAACGAAACATTTTTTAATATTTATCCTTTCCATGCATTAGGACATGCAGCAGCAAAGTGATTAATTTAAAAAAGTGTTTGCAAAAAAGTAATAGAAAAACATTTGCAAATACAACCGGCTAAGATGAATTACCACAAACTATTTACACATTTATCTTCTCCATCTCTTCCAGCCATTTATTTTCAATCGTTGCCCCCAATCCCGGCACATCGGGAACTTCTATCACACCACCAGCCTTGTACTCAATACCTCCCGTTACCACATCAAGGCTGTGCATAAGCGCCGTATCAAAATCGTAATGTTCTATCAATGGGCTGATGAGTGTATATCGTACAAAACCCAACCCTATGTTATGCACAGGGTTTTATTGTAGTCTTCGATTTTACCTGCTTGAAGTAAGCAATAATTTCTTCTTTGGACATTTTTGCCAACTTTTCACTCAATTTATCTCGTTGCAGACGCATAAATTTCACTGCGTCAAATTCTTTCTTATTCGTCTTCATATTTTGTAAATTCTCTTGGTGATCGAATTTCTAATTGTTTGTACCCATTTTTTATATTGATTGAGTTGTAGCCTCTAATCCGTTGCACATTTACAATATGTTTAAAATTCCAACTAATCAAAAAGTCCGCTCTGTTAATTGTGGCCAAAGCAATATGTAGACAGTCTGCATAACTTGTTTGTCCAACCACTTTTTCTGTTATGTATTCTATTGCAAGTTCCACAGCCTCGTCTGTTATTTCTATAAATTCTGAATATTCTGACTTAATGCTTTGTACAAGGTTGCGAACTTTTTCTGGCGCAGTCTCTAATTCATCTTGTGTTACAGCCGAAAATAATAATATAAATTCTCCGCTCTTTATTCTGTCGAACAACGGAATAGTATATTCTGCAAACTCAACGTCAAAGAGTCCGCCAAAAACAGAAGTGTCTATATAAATTCTTTGTTTCACAAAGTAAATTTACTAAATTTTTTTTGGCTTTCTTAGTGCTTGCCAATTTGTAGGGTTTCGCCATAGGCTTGCGTAAAACAGGTGCAGGCCTGAAGCCAATCATGAAAATATTTTCGCAAATACAACCGGCTAAGATGAATTACCACAAACTATTTACACATTTATCTTCTCCATCTCTTCCAGCCATTTATTTTCAATCGTTGCCCCCAATCCCGGTACATCGGGAACTTCTATCACACCACCAGCCTTGTACTCAATACCTCCCGTTACCACATCAAGGCTGTGCATAAGCGCCGTATCAAAATCGTAATGTTCTATCAATGGGTGGCAGAGTGCAAAGTGGGCAAAAGATGTTGTCGCTAATCTTGATTCCAACATGGCGCCTACCTGCAAATGTATATTAGCGGCTTCGGCCAGCTTTGCCATTTTTAAAGCATTGTAAATACCTCCCGATTTACCCAATTTTATATTAAAATAATCGCAGGCTTTTATATCAATTAACTTTTTTGCATCATGATGGTTACCACAACATTCATCGGCCATTATAGGTATAGGGCTTTTCTTTTTTACCTTGGGCAGCTTACTATACTTCCATCTTGCAATCGGTTCTTCACAATGTTGTATGTTGTATACAGAAAGGGCATTTAATGTTTCAATAGCTTCTTTTACCTTCCAGCCTTGGTTGGCATCTATGCGCAGCGGTATATCATAACCCACTGCTGCCCTTATGGCTTTTATCCGCTCTACATCCTGCTTTCCATCTTTACCCAACTTTACTTTTATAGCGGGGTATCCTTGCTCTTTTATTTTAATAGCTTGTGCCACCATCGCATCCACATTGCCAACGCTTACGGTATAATCGGTGGTAATGGTCTTATTTTTTTCTCCTCCCAAAAATTGATACAGCGGCACCCCAGCATGTTGCGCCGCAATATCATACAAGGCCATATCAAAGGCACTCTTTATACTATAATTGCCATAAATAATAGCATCCATTATTTGGATAGCTTTTTTAATATCTAGCGCATTGGTACCTTTTAATGCATGTGCAAAATAGTGTCCTATTACAAAGCAGGTTTCTTGGCTTTCGCCATTAATAGGCATATACGGGCTGCACTCACCAAAGCCAGTAATACCCTCGCTAGTTTCTATTTTTACCAGCACATTTTTAGCTTCCGTATCCACACCCAAGGAGGTAACAAAAGGCTCTTTTAATGGAATGGATAGCTTGTAAATACTTGTATTAGCGATAATTACCTGTTGTTTCATGTACAATTTATAGTTAATAAAATAGGCTGTCTTTATATTTCCTTACCACATTTTTTACCCATTTGTAGCAAAGGACTATAAATAATGGAATTTATTGTATAATTTAATTACGAATTGATGAACGACGGCCACTATCATTTTAGTCGGTGGCTTGTTTATGTTTAATATCCTTGTGAAATTATAACAAACAGTTTTAAATTACGTTAGTAAACAAATCCTAGTATGAAAAATTTGATACCATTATTTTTTTTCGTTTGTTTGATGAGCGCTTGTAAAAAAGAAATTACTGATTTGCCTGGGCATACACAAAATGGTGAGAATACTTTTGGCGCTAAAATAAATGGAGAAATGTGGGGTCCGCAGGGTTTTGGACCTTTTCCGGCAGATAATATTTTGGTGGCCACAATTTTAGGAAATGATATAAGGATAGAAGTACAAAATTTTGCCTCCTCGCCCAATGAAACGGGTATGTATATTTACCTTACAAACGTGTTGGCTCCTGGCAATTATCCACTTAATACAACAGTTACCCATCCTACCACGGCAGCTAATTATGCTTTTTTTGTAAAAAGAAGATTGCACCCTTTGAGCGAATGGATTACAACTGGCGCTAAAACAGGTTCGGTAACAGTTACAAAAATTGACCGAACACAAAAAATTATTGCTGGCACATTTTCCTTTACTGCCCACCCTATTTTAAATAATGAGGATGCCCCGCTTGTAGTAACAGAAGGTAGGTTTGATATACAATTAAAATAGCAGTCGTAAACCCAGTGCAAGCGCAGCAGTAAATGGGGCGTTTCTATTGGTTAATAAAAACTTACTAGGATAATCGCTTGCGGGAATATTAGCACGGGCTTCTGTATATAAATAAATATCGCCGCCAAGTAATTTTTCAAAACCACCACCTACATCTAATGTAAGACGCTTAAATTTTGCGCTACCACTTAGTACCGGCACTGCGTACTGGACAGTATCTATTACTACAGAATGTACATTCGTAATATCTCCAGCGGTTAATCCAAAGCCTGCAAAACCATATATACTCCACCCTTGTTCTGCTGCGGGTGATCCTTTTATGTAATGCCTCCACCCAATAGATAAGTGCCGTAGTTTCATTGCTGCATTATTTTTATAATTAATTACAGCAGGATTGGTACTTGTATTTTTGGCAGTAGCGGTAAGTTGGTTTGCAAATAGGCCGTTAGTAATATACCCGAATGCTATATAAGCTCCATTTTTTTCAGTAATAGGTATTTGCGCCTGCACCGTGTGGCCCACTGACCAAAATATTTGATTTTTTGAAAAATTTCGTTGCAAAGAAACATCAGTGCCTAAACTTACGCCTGGGTATTGTGCAAACAATGCAGCTACATTTAATACAAATAAACACAGTAGTATGGCACTAAATTTTCTCATATTCTTTTATACAAAAAAAAGAGGCTGTCTCAAAAGTTTGTTGATTGCAAGATGGTTTTTGTCGAAATCATCCTTCGTCAAGCTCAGGATGATAGCGCATTTACAAACGCAGCGTAACTAATCTTTTGAGACAGCCCTTTAAAGTTAATTATTCTTTACACACTATTTTATCAATTTCAATTCTTTGATAATATTACTGCCACCACCCAGCTTATCAATACACCAAAGCACATAGCGAATGTCTACACAAATAGTGCGATTCAAATCTTTATCAAAAGCTAGTTTGTGGCTTAATGCTTCATAGTTGCCATCAAACGCCAATCCTATTAATTCTCCATTGGCATTAATAACCGGTGAGCCAGAATTGCCCCCCGTAATATCATTCGTTGTAATAAATCCAATCACCAAATCTTTACGAGTAGGATCCATATATTGCCCAAAATCCTTTTTCTTCAAAAGTTCTATTTGTTTAGCCGGAAGATCAAACTCATAATCCCCTTCCTTGTATTTTTCCAATAATCCTTTTGAAGTAGTTACATAATCATAAAATACGCCATCTCTTGGTCGGTAGCTTTTTACATTACCATAGCTTACTCGCATGGTAAAGGTGGCATCTGGATACATCATTTTCGCCTTTACCGGATCCATTTCCATTATGCCTTGTAAATATAAACGGCCATACTCTGCATTGGCAGCAGAAAACTGCTGAAACTTAGGTAGGTACTTACTGCTATAATTAGTATAAAAGGTAGATACATGGGCAAATGCCGGATCGCTTTGCAAAGTAACCGCATCTGGATTGGCTACAAAAGCGTTCCATTTGGCATCATCTAATAACATTGTTTTAGCAAAAATATCTGCCGCATATTTTTTATAGGTAGCCTCATCATCCAATGGGCCAAATGTATTTTTTAAAGTACCATAAAAACCAACGGGGTGCTGTTCTTTGTCTACATCCTCGTAAAACATGCGAGTAACAGCTGCCACTATATGTTGATCCGATAATTTATTTTCTTCTTCTAAAAATGTCTTGCGTTGATCCACCGCAGCTTCCATTGCTTTTTTTACATCCGCTTGGGTGTTGCCTTGCTTTACCATTGCTGCTTCTAACTGCATAAGCGAGGATGCAAAGCCCATTAACGGTGAGCCAAACACCCCTTCTGTCATATATTGTCGATGCTTTGCAAATGGCTTCCATGCTTCGTATGCCTTACCCCAATCTGCAAATACTGTAGCATAGGCTGGCTTGCCTTTTGCCCATGTGGTAAACTTATCTTCAAACAATTTTTTCTGGCCATGTACATCATACTTTAATAATTGCTTGGTTTCTCCGTCAAAAAATTTCCAATAGTTAGCTATACTAGCATACGTAGCGGCTAATTGTAACTTAATGGCGGGATCTTTCTTCATTTCTTCAAACATATACTTCAACCGCATATCTCTTAACTTCACTAAAGTAGGATTGTTAATATCGGTAGCCAGTTTAATACCATAAGAACTTTCATACCTATTGGTACTACCGGGATAGCCCCATATCATTGAGAAATCGCCATCTTTTAAAGGCTTTAATGAAACAGGTAAATACCATTTAGGCTTCATTGGTACATTGTCGGCAGTAGCATCGTTTCTTTTGGCTGGGCTACCATCTGCTTTTGTATATACTCGAAAAACAGAAAAGTCGCCCGTGTGTCTTGGCCACTCCCAGTTGTCTGTATCGCCCCCAAACTTACCTACACTTTCTGGCGGTGTGCCTACTAAACGTACGTCATAGTATCGTTGATATACAAAGGCTAAAAACTGATTGCCTTTAAAAAGAGAACTTACCCTTGCTTCAATATTTTTTCCGGCATCACTTAATCTTTTATTGATAGCCGCTAATACCGCTGCTTGCCTTTGTACTCTGGCGGCGCCAGATAATCCGGCTAAGGAGTCCATCACTTCTTTGGTTACATCATCAATTCTTAATAAAAACTGAACGGATAAAGTGGTAGGAATTTCTTCGCCCTGGCTTTTAGCATAAAAGCCATCTTTTAAATAATTTTTTTCCACTGTACTAGCACTGGCAATAGCATCATACCCACAATGGTGGTTAGTAAATATCAATCCCTGATTACTAACAATTTCGCCAGTACAGCCGCCACCAAATATTATGATGGCATCTTTTAAGGAGGCTTTGTTGATATTATACAACTGATCCTTGGTGAGTTTTAATCCTTTTTTCACCATATCGTTATACACTTGCTGGCCCAATAATAGGGGCAGCCACATACCTTCATCGGCCATGGATTTTACTACCATGCCTACACCTAATACAATCGTTAAAAAAAACTTCTTCATGTGCTGAATTTTTAGGAAACAAACGTACAATAAAAAACAAGTGCTGCCAAAAGCTGGTACTTTCTAATATAATTATGGTAAAAAAAATATTCCAGCATAAACCAGCAAATAAAAAAATGAATTTAATAATCACTTAATTTGAGTATACACTTTTACTAAAATTAAAGCCATCAACTTTTTCTATGACTAATTTTTTAAAACTCCTTTATTTATCCATACTTCCAGTTCTACTATTTTCCTGCTCCAAAAAAACTACTACACCTCCCCCTCCCGATCCCCCACCTGGGTGTACCACTAATATTAGCCCTGCAAATAGTTCATTTGTAACTGGTACCACCATTACATTTAGTTGGTCGTCTGTAACTGCTGCTACAGCTTACGATGTGTATTTAGGAACTACTAGTAACCCTAGTTCTGTAATAGCTTCCAACATAAGCGCTACTAGTTATACCTATACCTTACCCGCTACTAGCACAAGCACTACCTATTACTGGTATGTGCAGCCTAAAAATGCGAATGGCACCGCCAGCGGATGTATTGTAGGTACTACTTCATTTACCGCTTTAAGTATTACTGCTCCTCCATCATTAGGCTATTATGTAGTGGGTTATATGCCATCTTACAGAAATATAACAGCGGTGCCAGATGTAAAATTCAGGATGACGAATGTAGTGGTGTATGCTTTTTATCAGGTAAATGCTACGGGAAACTTAGCAGCACCAGCAGCTGCTACTTCTACCTTAAGCGCTGTGGCCACCAAAGCAAAAGTAAATGGCTCTAAAATTTTGTTGGGTATTAATGAGGCAAGTAGTGGATATTTTAAAAACATGGCCGCTTCTGCCGCAGGCAGAAATAATTTTATAAAAGAAGTAATGAATAATGTAAGAACCAATAGCCTTGATGGGGTGGATGTGGATTGGGAATTTCCCAGCACCAGTGATGGTACCGATGTAACCTTTACGGCGTTAATGAAAGAACTGTCTGATTCCTTGCACCGGGATGGACGTTATTACCTTTCATGCGCTATTACTGCTGGCAAATATGCCGGTGGTATAAGAGATGCTGTTCGCAATGAAATTTTTACTTACGTAGACTTTTTTAATATTATGGCTTACGATGATTTTAGCACTTCTTCTACCGAGCTATATCGACAACATAGTGATTATACACTGGCTACAGTTTGCTTAAGCTATTGGATAAACACCAGAGGGATGCCGGCAGCTAAAGCGGTGTTGGGTGTACCTGCGTATGGAAGGCCATCGGGTATATCGCAATCGGGTAATGTAGTTACGTATAGCGGCATTATTTCGCAAGGCGGCAATCCACTTTACGATTCTGCGATGGTAACTACTACCACCACTCCTACTCCATTTAAAGTATATTACAATGGACAGTACACTACGAAGCGTAAGGCAAAGCTGGCAAAAGATATGGCTGGCGGTGTAATGTTTTGGGAAAAAGGGCAAGATGTAATGGATAATAATTCATTACTAAAAGCTGCTTGCGATACGGTGGGCCGATCTTATTAAAAATAAAAGCCACCCTTTCATAAAAGAGTGGCTTTTATTAAATCAGTTTTTTATTTCCTTTTTATCAACGAAGTAAGCGGATGCCTTAAATTGGCATGGCTCATCATATCTATTTTTACCTTGCCTACCACCAGTGGGCTTTCTACCCTAAGTGGTATACGGTTTAAATCATCAGATACCCATACCGTCATTTGCTCGCCACCATCAAAAATTTCTCCTTTTAACAATAGCGGCTTTATTTTAATGGCCCTAAATTTTCCATAGCGGGTTTTCACTTCTTCTTTTCCAACATAACGGATGTACATATTGTACACTTCATTATCTAAAAACATGGAGAAAGGTATTTTATCATCTGGTCGCAATTTTGAAAAATCCACATTGCGGGCATAGTACATGGCGCTTACCACATCCTGCACACAGGCCGGCACTTTAAATACGCCGTTCTGTGTAACAACCGTATTAGTAGTTTTATTAAAAGAATAATTCTGATAAATTTTATGGCCGCCTTCATTTACATTTCTTAAAAACTTAAGCGGTTGCATCGTAGCCGTATCTATAAAAGTTTCATACTTATCATGTACTTTATAAATTAAGTTGTAAGACGAGTTAGTTTTTCCCTCACCGGTAATATGATAAACCGGCCTGTTGTTTACTCTTTCTAGCTTACTGGTAAAAGTGGCATTACCTGCATCCACATAAATACCAGCTACCGCATAAAACACTTTAAATGTCACCTCCTCATTTACCTGGAAAGCAATGTTTTTAATGCCGCAAAAACTATCGGCGGGCAGTGTGGCTTTTTTAACGGAAAAAGCAACTAACACCAAACATAAAGGAACTGCCAGTTTAAACGTCTTCATCTTTTTCTTTTATTATTCTTTTTATACTTAAAATTAATAAACTACCCGCTATGGCCGGCAACATTAAATTAATAACCCAAATACAAGTGGTGGCCGTAACCATACCTAATACATTAGTACTATAAATGCCTACCAGTGTTTTAATAACAAACCCTCGCTGTGCTAACTCTGCAATGGCAAAGGAGGGTACTACTGCCAATATTAAAAAAGATACACACACTGCCCAAAAAGCCTGCCACACTGTAACCTCTACATTAAACAAACAAAACATTAAATAATATTGCGTCGTAAACACCAAAAAACGGAGTAACGACAAAGACAAGAGCCTTAATAAGATAGTTGCATCTAAAAATTGAACCGGCTCTATCAAATATAAAAAACGTTGTACGCCGGGAATTTTTTTTATCAACCGCACCATCCAACTAAGACGAAAATAAAAAAGAGCTAATGCTATTGTTACCAGTAGTGTGCCCCAAATAAGTACCTGCATCCATAAATACGATACTAATTGCTGTTGGATAATATCGACTTGCAAAACGATGAGCCCCACACTACCCAACAGTAATGTTACAAGCAGCTGACTGATGCCGCCTGCTACCGTCATAGAAATAGCTTTCAGTTTATTGCCATCGTTCATATACATTACCCGGCCTAAGTATTCGCCCATGCGATTAGGAGCCACCAATGTAAAAGATACGCCCGCAAGCGTAGCTTTAAATGCATTGCCTAACGAAACGGGTTGAATGGGCCGCACTAATATTTTCCATTTAATGGCTTCAATAGACCAATTGCAAAGCATCAATACAAGTACTGCCAACAAGTAAATAATTCCTGTGGTTGTTTGTAAGGGCAGAAAAACCATTTCCCAATTTGGCTGTTTCTTTATCTCTTTATAAATAACATATGATAAAACAATAAAAAGAAGTGGCCCAAGGAAATAGTTGACAAAGAATTTAATATTTTTATTCCATTTCATGTACTGCATTGCCCAAAGGCCATTGTTGTAAAAATACATTCCTCTTTGCAAAAGTCCTCTAAAATAATATTAGGTATCGACCCAGGCACCATTGTAATGGGATATGGCTTGATAACAATTACAAATGGTAAAGCCAGCCTGCTCGAGTTAGGGGTATTAAAACCAGGTAAAGTAAATGATGGTTATAAAAAACTACAACTTATTTTTAATACCGTCAGCGGATTAATCACTAAATACCAACCCACCGACTTTGCCATTGAAGCTCCTTTTTTTGGAAAAAATGTACAAAGCATGTTAAAGCTGGGGCGGGCACAAGGGGTTGCTATTGCCGCCGCCATGCGGCATGGATTAGAGGTAACTGAATACTCGCCCAAAAAAGTGAAACAATCGGTTACCGGCAATGGCAATGCAGATAAAGAACAAGTGATGAAAATGCTGCAAACATTATTATCTTTTAAAGAAAATCCCAAACACTTTGATGCTACCGATGCGTTGGCAGTAGCCATGTGCCATCATTTTCAAACCAATGCGGTATTGGGAAAAATGCCCAAAGGCTTAAAAGGTTGGGAAGGTTTTATTAAAAAAAATCCAGGCAGGGTTAAATGAATTTTTAGCTAATTGATTTACGTTTTATGTAGCAAGCAGCATTACTACTATCATCGTCCCTTGCGCTGTGCCCCGGCCATAGACGGGGTCGCTCCCTTGTACTGCATATCGCTATTCGGCATTTTATAAAGCAACCTAATTAAATAAAGGCACTTCCTTTCACTTTTGTGTAAAGTTACACTCCAAACTGTCGCAGGTGGTGGTCAATATGTTTCCAAGTGGCCATACTCCAGTTGTCTTTGGTAAACTTTCCAAATATAGGGTGGCGTTCGGCTACTAATGCTTCGGGAGAAAATTGTAGTAGCAAATCGAGCAATGTTGATTTTTGTTTTTCAAAATCAGGAGTAGTACCAGTGGTAATAAAAGTAGGATCTGTGGGCAAGCTTTCTTTCCATGGTTTGTTATTCCACAGCATACTTTTAAAAAGTGGGCCTATTAGCCGAAGCATAAAACTGCCTTTTGGAATATGTTTTCCATAAGCTGTAAGAATAGGAAATTGCAAATGAGCCAGCATTTGTGCTACATCCATTTTACCCCACAAAGCTTTAGAAGCAGGCGTAAGTAAGTTAATTCGTTTTACGATCGCATCTTTTTCAGCAGTAATAAATAAATTTTTTATCTCCATGTTTCTTTATTTGTAAAATAGGGAATTGCATCATCGTTATGTACTGCTTGCTGTTGCCAATAGGCCATTGTTACAATTCCACCTTCTTTAGTTTTTAGTAAGCGCCCATAAATGGCATTAGTAACATTAAAAGTATAATCGGTAACGCCAATGGTAAAAGTTTCAGTAGGTAGTTGTATTGTTGGTTCAGCGGCTTCATCTGTTGCGGCAGCAGCTCCTTTCGAGGGTGAGGCGGCAGCAACAATTACTTCATACCCGTTATGTTCCAAAATAGTTTTTAAAAAGCTTATTCTTTCTGCACAGACATTTTTTTCTACAATGCCGCATTTAATTCCATTTATTTCTTCAAACTCATGGTTTTTATTTAAGGCCATTACTACACTATTTTAATGGTACTAAAGTAGAAACTAGCACGCTAAAGCTAATTATTTATTTGGAAGAAATGTACTCGCCGGCACCTTTTACAATTAATAATTGAGCCATTCCATAGGTAAGCATTATGCAAAGACCTGCCATTTCAAAAGGCGCATAAAATTTGTTAATAGCTAAAATCGAATCACTTACTACAAATAAAAGTGCCCCTACCGCCATTTGCCAACCTCCTTTATGTGGGGTAAGATAAAATAAATGCAGGGCTAGCATACACATAAAACTAATAACCAATCCATAAATACGTACTGGCAATTTCATTTCGCCCAGATGAGGGGATAATAAAAAAATTAAACCGCCATAATAAAGCGCCACTAAAGCAACTATCCAAATGCGGTTTGTTAATTTTTCTTTCGCCTTTATTTTATGAAAGAAAAAGATGTAGAAAATATGCGCAAATAAAAAAGACGCTAAGCCTGCCAAAAAGAAATTCTCGTTTTTTGGTACAAACATTAATAACACATCGCCCAACCATGAAAAGAGTAGGGCAAATAATACTACCATTTTTAAATGCCTACTGGCACCTGCTTCTTTAAAACTTAAAAAATAAAGAGCTACAATAGGAATTAATAGTGGCTTGGTGCAATACCCCAACCATGGGGTACTTAATGCTGCCCCAGCTAGGTTTAATGCCAGAACAAATAAAAAAAGGTATATCCAAAAGAGTGGTTTCATCAATAACAGTTAGGCATCTATCCATGCCCCATGTTCCTTTAATAAGTTTATTAATTCTTCTACCGCCACTTCGCTATTTACATTTCGCTTCATTACCTCTTTGCCTTTATACAATGTAATTTTTCCGGGGCCGCTACCTACGTAGCCAAAATCTGCATCGGCCATTTCTCCGGGGCCATTTACAATACAACCCATAATCGCAATCTTCAACCCCTTTAGGTGATTAGTAACTGCTCTTATTTTAGCAGTGGTTTCTTGCAACTCAAACAAAGTTCTTCCGCAACTTGGACAACTAATATACTCTGTTTTTGAAATTCTTGTGCGAGTGGCTTGTAAAATACTAAAAGCCGTATTATTAGTAAATTGATAAATATCCTTTATAGGTAGATACGTTCTACCAGTTGCTTGTACATTATCTATCTTGGCATTCGCATTATACCCTAAGCAAATGCCATCACCCATACCATCTAAAAACAAGGCCCCCGTTTCTGTTGCAAAGTGTATAAGGTGCTCATCTGGCGTTTGCCAACCACTATCGGTTATTAATACTACTGGGTTTTTAATACTTTGTTCCATTAAAGTAATGACCATTCTTCTTACGGATTGCATAGCATTGCTATTGGTAGCGCTAAGGCAAATAACAACGGCTGGGTTATTGGCAAATGATGCAAATGTAGTTGTATTCGATTGTTCATTATTTAAACAATCTACCATTATAAAGTTCAGGCGCTCACTGTATGTAGTAGCTGCAAGAAAATCAGCTTCGCTGTAGATGGGAAAATACTTAGTCTTATCGGTTGCTTGCGGCCATACAAACCCATTTACAATAACTTTTAATGTTCCTGGCAGCGCAAAATCGAGCAGCTGATTTCCTGTAAAAATATAATCTGCAGCCGCATCACTAATAGCCCATTTATCGGTTTGTTCATTATACGTATACCCTATGCTTTGCAAATGTTGTGGTGTAATTTTTTTAATTTTACTAATATCTGCCACTACTACCGGTACTTGTTTGCCCCCAATATTATCTACCGCAAATGTTTCCCTTCTTTTATATTCAAAGGGCGAATAGGGAAGGCTAAAAGATTGGTGCGAAGTTGGCAAGTTTGAAACGTCAGCAATCAATTTGTTATTGCTAGAATAATTTTTTTGAATTGTTGCTGGTTGATATCGCTTAATTATGTCTTTACATACCGGTATTTCAAATTCTGGATCTTCTGTTAGGGATACTCTTATTGTATCGCCAATGCCATCTTCTAACAATGTGCCAATACCAATTGCCGATTTTATTCTTCCGTCTTCACCGTCGCCCGCTTCTGTTACGCCCAAATGCAAAGGATAAATTTCTCCAAACTCGCTTTGCATCGTATTCACTAATAATCGATATGCTTGTACCATTACTTGCGGATTACTGCTTTTCATACTTAAAATAATGTTATGATAAGCTTCCTCTCGAGCAATGCGCAAAAATTCCATTGCACTTTCTACCATGCCCATCGGTGTATCGCCATACCGGCTCATAATTCTATCGCTTAAGGAGCCGTGATTGGTACCAATACGCATAGCAGTACCATGCTCTTTACAAATTTTAACTAATGGGGTAAACCGTTCTCTTATTCTTTCAATTTCAGCCGCATATTCGGCATTTGAATATTCTATTTGTTCAAACTTTTTTTTATCTACATAATTACCCGGGTTTACTCTCACTTTTTCAACTATTCTTGCTGCTATTTCTGCAGCATTAGGTGTAAAATGTATATCGGCTATTAAGGGTGTGGTATACCCTCTTTTGCGTAATTCCGTTTTTATATTTTGCAGATTCTCTGCTTCTTTTTTTGATGGGGCGGTAATGCGTACTAATTCTGCGCCAGCTTCTATGCAGCGTATGCTTTGCTCCACCGTGGCCACTGTGTCCATGGTATCGGTAGTTGTCATTGTTTGCACACGTATTGGATGTAGATTACCGAGTAATAAATGGCCGATGGTTACCTCTTTTGTTAGTAACCTTTTATAGCTCGTTAAGGATGCGGTATATAATTGCATAGATGCAAATCTAATAAAGAAGTGGTACTAAAGTTTTACCAATCTTTGGTTTGGGCACCTGCCCCTTTGGTTTTGTGTTGCTGTACTTTTTGCTGCACTTGCATTTCTTTTTGTTGCAATTGCTGCAATTGTTGGTCGGCTTTACTTTGTTTTGGTTGAGTAGATGGGGGACTGTTTTGCTTTCTCTTAAGCTCTAGTAGGGCTTTTTGTAAATTTTCTCTCGCCTGTACATCCGTAGCGTTATTTCGAAGAGCGTTTTTGTAAGCCACAATACTTTCAGATAATTGACCCGTTGCGCTAAGTATTACCCCTTTGTTATACCAAGCTTTGCTTAACAGTGTATTGTCTTTTGTTGCATGTATAAGCGTGCTGTACATTTCCAATGCAGGGGTTACTGCATTTTGTTTATACAGCGTGGCGGCCAAATTGTAACGTACCATTGGATTATTGGGTTCTAACGCTAATGCCAATCTATAATGATGTTCTGCTTTTAGGTATTGCTGTGTTTTGTAATATTGGGTGGCTTTTTCTATATCTATTGACCGCTTTGTGCTTTGCCCTTCCAATAGTAAAGGGGTTATCACAAACAGGCTGAGTACAAATGTGTAATTGGTGGCCAATTCTAAACGAGTCATGCTGATACCATTTTAGCGGTGTTGCCTTTTGTATTACCTGTAATGAATAAAGATGCTATTAAAAGTAATAACATAAAAGCCGCAAACCAGGGATAATAATTTTGATAGCTTATATGATTAGTGTCTATCAAATTTTTGGTGTCAATTTGCTTCATTTGCTGTTGCAATTGTCGTACTCCTTCATCAATTTTTTGTAGATGAATGTATGTACCATTTGTACTTGCAGCTATTTCTTTTAATAATTGATCGTTTAATTTAGATACGATTACATTACCAGCTGCATCTTTTTTAAATGTGCCGGGTAAGCCACCAAGCAGGGTGCTGCCCTGGGTATATCCAATGCCCACGCTATTAATTAGAACTGCTTGAGTAGCTAATTTTTTTGCTTTTACCAATGCTTCCTCATCATGTCCTTCGCCATCTGTAATTAAAACAACTGCCTTGTGTTGATTGTTACTAACGGAAAAAGCGTTAGCACTCATCGCTAAGGCTTCGCTAATATCGGTACCTTGCTGTAGTATGGAATTGGGCGAGGCCGCTGAAAGCATTAGGTTAACCGCTGCATGATCGCTGGTAAGCGGCATTTGCAAATAAGCACGGCCCGCAAAAAGCAATAACGCCACCCTATCATTGGGCGATGCTTTTAAATAATAGGATATAAATTGTTTGCCTAATGCTAATCTACTTGGTACTACATCTGCAGCCAACATACTATTACTAACATCGAGGGCAAAAACAACATCCAGCCCTCGCTTTTTGATACTTTCACCTTTGCCTGGTTTTCGAGGATTTAATACCGCCACAACACCCATGGTAAAAGCTAAAAGCATCAACAGCAATTGTATTCTTTTTTTGGAAAATGAAAACCGGTTAAAAAGCCTTTGCACCAAAAAAGGATTGCCTATTTTTTGAATGGCCTGCTGGTGCCACCTGGTATATAAAAAATAGCAAATAAGTAGGACAGGTATGCCCATCCAAAGCCAGGTATAATTAATATGTTGAAAAGAAAAGTTCAATTGTATAGTCAATCTTGAAGACCGCTCATAGTATTACATATCGCCTTTAAAAAAACCCAGTTGTGTAAGTATATTTTTTAACATTTTCATTCGTACTGTTTTTAGATCTATTTCATTATTTGTGGACTCAATATTTAATACAAAAAAATAAGGATGATTGTTTTCTTCTATCCAACCTACAACCCATCCCAAAGCATGATTTTTTGGGGTAACGCCCCATCCTGTTTTATATCCTAACCTGTGGGTAGTTTTATTTTCAAACAGCATTGCATTTTTTACCATTTCTTGATTTACTTTAAAAAAGGGCAATTCATTAAAGTATAATTTTTTAACTAGGCCTAACTGCTGATCGGGGGTAATTTTTAGTGTATTGTCAAGCCAGAAGGAATCTACGGGGCTTTTAATTTTAAACAAAGCGGTAAGCGATTGAGCACCATACTTTAAACTATCAAGCCAATATTGCATAGTATCTTTTCCAATACGGCGAGCCACTTCTTGATAATAAGGCACTGCCGAAAGTCTAAAGGCATCATACATGTTTAAATCCTTATTCCAATCTTCATTCCATCTTTTTTGTCCATCCCACTTTATCACCATACTATCATTAACTATTTTTCCGGTTTGCAGGCCTATCAGCGAGTTAACAATTTTGAATGTAGAGGCAGGCAAGTAGGCACTATCTCTATAGCGTTCAAAATTATAAACAGTAAATTTTCCGGTGGCATTATTCATCATTGCAAAACAGCCCTCTACTTTATTTTCATCAAAGTGTTTTTTTAGGCTGCTATCTCGTTTTATATTATCTGGTGAGCAAGAGGCTACTAAGAGCATTATAGAACTGGCAATAAGTACCGAGTAGTTATTATACATCCGCATCTGTCAATTTATTTATACAAAAATAGCTGCTTATTTTATTTTAGTAAGAATAGCTTTTTGATAACTATTCACTTTATAACTATTTACCGTTGGGCTTTCTTCCGTACCAAGGCCCGTGGCATGTATAGCACTTGTGGAAATACTGTAAAATGAAACATGTAATTGCCCTTTTTCTAACCAATAGGTATTAAATATTGTACTATTCATAACGGTAAAAGCGCCAGAAAGTTTATTGCCCACCCAAAATTGATCTAATACAATTCCATTCTTTTCGTCTATTACCCAATGAATGCCCGCTGTATCTTTTTTGTATAACTCGTAGGGCCTATTATCCTTTTTTTCGTTACCATATATTAATTGCCAATTCCATTTTGCGCTATCTGCAGGTGTAATGCATAATTGCATGGCTACCTTTTGTGGTTTAGCATGGCCGGTTTTATACCATGCTAACTCTCCCTTCCAGCATCCCTTCCAGGCATTAGGAAAACCCTTTACCTGACCGATTATTGGCTTGGCAAAGAATAGTAAAAAAAACAAAGCGGTGTAGCGCATAACTTTTTTTTGGTCAAAAAAAAACCCACTTCGTATTAATGAAGCAGGAAATAATAAATTGATTAATGAGGTAAATAATATTACATATAAAATCCACCTTTCTGTTTGTAGTGCTTATTGCCTTGGCAATCTCTTTTAGTAGCTGCACATGAACTTACTAACGCTGCGGTAGTAATAGTAATAACGATAATAAAAAAAATCTTTTTCATATAATTAAGTAATTAAGTACTGCTCCTTGCCGTTGAAGTACGTGTAAAAAAACAAAAAAAAAGAATGATTCAAAGGAAATGGAACAAACATCATTATTTAATGACAGAACAAAAGTAATAGCCAGTTTTAATATCTCATAATTTTTTACGTTTTTTTTCTTCTGATAACTACTCTGTTTAACATAAATTTTACCTAGTAAAAACACTATAAAATAGTAGATTTACGTTTTAAAAGCACCCGAAATGTATAAACATTTAATACTTTATTTTGTAGCCTTATCCCTTTTAGCTTGTAATATTGATAAAAAAAATAAAACCGGTACTAAAGATTCAGAAGTTACTACTAATGAAAACAAAAGCGTTGAGAAAGTAAATGCCGCCGCAGCCAGTATACAAAATGTAAAAGAAAACTTAGGTACACTTTCTCCTATTTCCAATGAAGAACTACAAAAAATGCTACCTGTAAAAATAGCCGGCGCTCTTGCAGAAAACACCACTGTAGAAAATTCATCAGGCGTAAATATAGCCTCGGCAGATTATAAAATAAATGACAGCACCGCCATTTCATTAAGTATTATAGACTGTGCCGGACCAGCCGGTGTAGGCATTTACACCACCCAACATTTAGGAATGGCCGCCGCCGAAGGCGAAACAGAAGATGAATATACCAAAGCTGTAAGTATTAATGGCAACAAAGGTTATGAACATTGCTATAAAGAAGATAATGACTGTAGCATTGTTTGGTTTGCTGGCGGTAGATACCTTGTATCTATAGAAGGCGTGGCAGCGGATAAATTAAAACAATTGGCTGGTGAAGTAAAAATTAAGTAAATAATAATTTGAAAGCCTACTTACTTTACTTCTTTTTTTAACAACAATCATTTATAATTTTTGATGCTATTAAACTTAAAAAGGGCATTAAATTTCCTGCACTTTCTATAAACATTTTTAAACCCGGCTTCTTAAACTTCATTAGGATTGACCACGTATATAAAAGAAAGAAACGGATAGCAACTACTTCAACACCCCCAACTGGTTACCTACTTTAGTAAATGCAGTAATGGCCTTATCTAAATGTTCCTGCTCATGTGCGGCACTTAATTGTACCCTTATGCGGGCCTGTCCCTTTGCCACCACCGGAAAAAAGAAACCAATAACATAAATACCCTCTTCCAATAATTGGGCTGCAAAGTTTTGCGCTAGCACTGCATCATAAAGCATGATGGGCACAATGGGGTGGTCGCCGGGCTTAATATCAAAACCCGCTTCCGTCACTTTACTACGGAAGTATTTGGTGTTGTATTCTAGTTTATCTCTTAGCTCAGTCGTTTCCGTAAGCATATCCAGCACCGCAATGGATGCACCTACGATAGAAGGAGCTACCGTATTACTAAATAAATACGGCCTGCTTTTTTGGCGTAGCATATCAATTATTTCTTTTCGGCCAGATGTAAATCCACCACTTGCCCCGCCCAGCGCTTTTCCTAATGTGCCGGTAATTATATCTATTTTACCCATTACGCCACGGTACTCATGGGTACCTCTTCCTGTTTTTCCTAAAAAGCCAGAAGAGTGGCACTCATCAATCATTATAATGGCATCATACTTTTCGGCTAACTCCACTATTTTGTCCAACTGTGCAATAGTGCCATCCATACTAAAACTACCATCGGTAACAATAATGCGGCTGCGGCAAGCGGCCGCTTCTATCAACTTCGCTTCTAAATCGGTCATATTATTATGCTCATACCGAAAGCGCTGTGCTTTGCATAACCTTACACCGTCAATAATACTGGCATGATTTAATGCATCTGAAATAATAGCATCCTGCTCATTAAAAAGCGGTTCAAAAACTCCGCCATTGGCATCAAAAGCGGCAGCATATAAAATTGTATCTTCTGTACCTAGAAATGCCGAAATTTTTTGTTCCAACTCTTTGTGTATATCCTGTGTGCCACAAATAAAGCGTACGCTGCTAAGGCCATAACCCCGGTTATCAATAGCAGCATGTGCTGCCGCAATGGCCTTTGGGTGAGAGGATAGGCCTAAATAATTATTAGCGCAGAAGTTTAAAACCGTTTTACCACCTACGGTAATTTCGGCGCCTTGTGGGCTTTCTATTACTCTTTCTTTTTTATAGAGGCCGGCTGTTTGAATATCACTTATTTCTCCAGCCACTCTTAGTACAAACTTTTCGTTCATTATAGCAAGGTTTATATGGACAAAGATAAGCGGAGCCGAGGCTTTACTAACAAAGTTGTAACATTTAGGAAAGTATCTTCGTTAAATAATTAAACCTAAGCTTATGAGCAAAAAAGTATTTTTTCTGATCATTTTCTTTATTACACTTCTTGCCTTTACTATGGCCGTTATACCCACAAAAAAACAAGCCCCTAACAAAACTGAATGTTGTAAAAACTTACACAAAAATTGCAAAGAAGCAGCTCCGCAGCCTACTGACAATATGATTTTTGATAACATTTCTAGACAGTTTATCACTTTTATATCTGTTTAAAAAAATTACCTAAAAAATGAGCTACTTCATTGTAACCTTCAAATACAATGCTTCGTTTAACAACAAATTAGCGCTTAATTTTTCATTTTACTGGCTGCAGTATTGGAATTGGTAATAAACAGCCACATATGAAGCCAAAACTATATGACAGAACGGGAGTATAATAATTGTGTTACCGCTTACGCAGATAATGTGTACCGTTTTATACTAAAAAATTTACGGCATGAGGAAGATGCGAGAGATGTAGTGCAAACTGCCTACGAAAAATTATGGCGTAATAGAGAAGTAGTAGAAGTAGAAAAATCAAAATCTTATCTTTTTACGGTGGCCTACCACCAAATGATTGACCATATACGAAAAGTAAAACGTATACAATTAAAGGATGCCTTTACAGAAGATTTTCGTATAGAAAAAAAAGAGACCAACGACCTTAAAAAAATATTGAACGAAGCATTGAACAGGCTAAATGAAACGCAACGTAGTTTGGTAATGCTGAAGGATTATGAAGGCTATAGCTACGAAGAAATTGGCCAAATTATGCAACTTACTAGCAGTCAGGTAAAAGTGTATTTACATAGAGCCAGGCTACAGTTGAAAGAGTATTTAGTTAAAATGGAAAATGTTATTTAGAAAATAAATAAAGGGTAGAAAATAGTATTAATATTCCTATTCCACTTTTTATAAAACAATGAGCATTATAAACCGTCATAATTACGAAGCGTATTTTATTCTCTATTTAGATAATGAACTTAGCAGCGATCATCGTGGTTTAGTAGAGCAATTTTTGCAAAAAAATCCAGACCTTGCCGAGGAGTTAACACTCTTACAACAGTTTAAATTAGTACCTGAAAGCAACATTACTTTCGCTCACAAACAGGAACTATTTAAAAGTCATCAAACTGCTGCTTTTACATCCGAATACCTACCCGAAGATATTTTATTATATATCGATGGTGAGCTTAGCCCATTGCAAAAAAAAAGGGTAGAAAAATTAATTGCCAATAGCCCTATCCACCAAAAGGATTTGTATTTACTGCAGCAAGCAAAACTACCGAAAGAGGAAATTAGCTGTCCCAATAAAAATTGGTTGTATAAGAAAAAAGACAATGTGCGCCGCTTCATCCCTTTCTGGTGGAAGGCGGCAGCCATCATTTTATTTACTGTGGCATTGGTATCATCTATTTATATTACCCGTAAACAAAAAACAGCAACAATTACAGCATCCATTACTGAAAACCCTGCACCAACTATCAGCAAAGCGGTAAATAAGCAACCTATAAAGCTAGCACCTAAAAGTGAGATACCGTTACAAATAGCGCCGATCATCAAAACAAATGCGTTACAAAAAAATAGTACAAGCCTTGCTACCCAAAATAAGTTATGGAACAACCTTGGTGCCGCACCAACTAATTCAAATAAGCCAAAAGAACTTATTACTATTAATGCCCCTCGAAAATTGTATGCTGTAGTTAATCATAAACAAACGGAAAAGAATCTTTCTATACCCGTTTATACGCCATGGCTAAAGGTTAAAGAACCACAAAATGAAATAGCAAAAAATGATGCGCATGAGAAAATTATAACAGATCCCAACAATTCTTTAACAGATGTATACGTAACAAAAAAAGAGTCTACACCGTTTGACAATACAACTACCGCTTTAATAGAAGAAGAAAATTTTGGTAAAAAAAGTAAAAGTCGTGGCCTCTTCCGGAAGATAGCTCGCAACTTTGAAAAAAGAACTAATATTGACCCAACTGATGGCGATGGTCGTTTATTAGTAGCCGGTTTTGCTTTTAAAACAAGGTAGTGTGCGTATTAGCCTATTTATTTAAAGAATAAAAAATAATAGTTATGAAAAAACTTTTTACCCTATGTGCTGCCTTTAGTATTATCAGTGTTTGTTTTTCACAAACAAATACCGATAGCACACTTACTACAAAACCAAAGGTAGAAGAAGATACTATCCGCATTGGCGGAATGATCATTATTAGAAAGAAAGGCAGCCGTGAAGAGGCAAAAAAAGAAGATGACTACCAAATTAAAAATCGCAAAAACAGCGAAAAGCCTTCTAACCTTACTACTAACTGGTGGATTTTTGATTTTGGGTTTTCAAACTATACCGACAACTCCCTATACAGTAGCGTGGCTACACAGGCTTATGCTCCCGGGGCAAATGCCTCTTGGTTGCAGCTAAGAGATGGCAAAAGTAGAAATGTAAATGTTTGGTTTTTTATGCAAAAGCTAAATATTGCCAAGCAAGTATTAAACTTTAAGTATGGCCTAGGGTTGGAGTTAAATAATTTTCGCTTTAAACAACCCATACGTTTTAATGAAAATAACACACCCATTGCCAACCCGCCCATTTTAACGTACGATGCAACGCCTAACCGTAGCTACTCCAAAAATAAATTAGCAGCAGATTACCTAACCGTTCCTGTGCTACTAAATGTAAATTTTACGCCGCGTAGAGAAAGTGGATTTGGCTTTAGTACGGGTGTAAGCCTTGGCTACTTATACAGCAGCAGAAATAAATTTAAAAACACGGACGAAGGGAAAGAAAAGGTAAAAGGTGATTTTGATTTAAATAAATGGAAATTTTCTTACATAGCCGAATTATCATTAGGCTCTGTAAGGTTTTACGGGTCGTATGCGCCTAAATCCATGTTTCAAAGAGGCTTAGATATTAAACCATACAATGTAGGTTTTCGTTTCAGCAATTGGTAAAAAACTTACTTGGAAGATTTGCATAACCGATGTTGTAAAAACAACATCGGTTTTTTACTGCCCAAAACTTATAAAGAGCAATAAATTCTAAATATACCGTTAAACCTTATCCACAGATTAAAATAAACTAGTCTGGCATTACGTTTGTCTATTCTATGGTTACTATACTATCGTATTAGCCATGCATTCCGCTTTTAATAGCACAGGTATTGATGGCCACATTGAAAACTACCAGGCAAATGAAAAATTATTTCGTACTTTTTTCCGTACTCGTAGGCAGTAGCCTAATAGCAGGTAATCTTTACTCACCCGAAAGAGGTAGAACTACTAAGGCCTTTCGCTGGGCTGGGGGCCCGGTTGGCACTATTTCTATTATTATTGATAAAACCGATTATGAATTGAGCGTGTACGACGACGAAGGATGGTATGCTACCTACCCAGTGGTATTTGGAAACAATAAGCTTGGCGATAAAAAAATGCAAGGAGATAAAAATACACCTGAGGGCAGTTATACCATTACAAACAAGCGGGTGCATGAAAAATGGTCTCGTTTTATTTCCATCAACTACCCTACCGAGGTAGATAGAGAAAAGTTTAATCTTCGTAAAAAAAGAGGAGAGATACCGGCAAATGCTAGTATTGGAGGTAGCATTGGTATACATGGCACTTGGCCGCATGAGGATTTTGTAATAGATCGGTACTCCAATTGGACGGAAGGATGTATTTCCATGAAAAATGATGATGTAAAAGAAGTGTATGCCTTTATCAAACCAGGTACCAGTGTAACCATCCGCAAATAAAAAATACAAAGGCTACATGCTTATACTTTACTGCTGGCTAAATTTATTCAAAATATGTGTGGGTATGCCATTCTTATTAACCACAATTGCCGCAGTTTTAATGGCAAAATAGTTTTCGTCCATAAGTAGATAGCCCTGTAAGGAACTGCCTACACCCCACGAATTTTTTATATAATACCACTTACGATCTTCTTTATCTTTTGCGTAGCCCACTATGTGCATCATATGATCCATATAACTGGTACTATCTTCAAAACTTTGCTGCCTTTCTTTTGCCACATCCATTACATCATATAAAAGGGCGGTACCGTTGTAAAAATTAAAGCCCTCATCGGTAACATCACCATTCCACAAAACGGTGTAGCCTTTTGCTAAAGCACTATCGGCAATGGCTACAAAATCAACCAATGGTACATTCATATATTTTTCATAGCTATAATTATATTTATTCTCCAACACAAAAGGTTGGTAAAAGGGATGATGCGTATAGGAAGTAATTTCAATATAATCATCTAACTGAAGCGGCAAGGATGCAAAAAATGAAGTTGGTGTATAATTTTTTCCTTTGAAAGTAAAACTGGCGGGTGGTGTACCTAAATTGGTGTGAAGCGTTTGTTGAATAAACTGCCGATCGTTGGTAGACAATCCTGTTTTTTGTTGGTTGGCTATTAATGTAATATACCTTGTAAGGGCAGTATCTAAAATACTATGATTGTGGTGGAGTGTGCCATGTTTTTTACACGTGTATACTTCTTCTGGTAGTAGCCCGTATTTTTTAATAGCCCACACCATATTATGAAATTGGCCACCCGGTGTAAGGTGATTTTGGCCTTGGTATTGAATATGTAAAATAGCTTTTTGTTCCCAAGCATTTTTGGCGATAAACATTTCACTTAGATCAATTTCTTTTATGCCTTTTTTAAGTAACTCACTTTCTAAAAAAGAATTACCGGCAAAGCTCCAGCAAGTACCGGATAAGTGTTGATCTTTTACAGCGGTGCACGGAATTAATATTGGCGTTATATTTCCCGTTTCAATTTGCTGACTTTTTGAGCCCAGTTCATTTATAAATATTAATATGATTGCTCCTATAATGCGCATTTCTAAAATTTACAACAAGTTACTCGTTGAAAAATTATTTTCTATACGTGGTAGCGGGTATTTACAATTTTCCATTTTTTATTTCATCTACTACACCTGGATCCAAAAGTGTACTAGTATCACCTAAATTATCAGTTTCGCCTTCTGCAATTTTGCGGAGTATACGACGCATAATTTTTCCACTTCTTGTTTTGGGGAGGCCGGTTACAAACTGAATTTTATCTGGCTTCGCAATAGGACCAATAATTCTTGTGACGGTTTGTAAAATATCTTTTCTCCTCAATTCTTCATCGCCATGTTGACCGGTATAGATAACGTAAGCATAAATACCCTGCCCCTTTATATCATGCGGATAACCCACTACCGCACTTTCCACCACACCGGCATGCATGTTGATGGCGTTCTCCACTTCGGCAGTGCCAATGCGGTGCCCACTTACATTCAATACATCATCTACTCTTCCTGTTATTCTAAAATTCCCGTCCGCATCTTTCAATGCACCATCACCTGTAAAGTATAAATTTTCGTATGTAGCAAAATAATTTACTCTGCATCTTTCATGGTCTCCCCAGGTAGTACGAAGTATAGAAGGCCACGGCGCTTTTATACAAAGATTTCCTTTCAACACACCATTTTCATCTTTCGCTGCTACTTCTTCTCCTTTTTCATCTACTAAAATGGCTTGCACCCCGGGCATGGGCAAGGTAGCCCAGCTAGGTTTGGCAGGTGTAATGCCAGCAAAGTTGGATATTAAACAACCGCCAGTTTCTGTTTGCCACCAAGTATCTACTATCGGGCATTTCTTTTTACCAATATTTTCATCATACCAATGCCATGCTTCTTCATTAATAGGTTCGCCTACGGTGCCTAAAATTTTTAATGAGGATAAATCTTTTCCTTTTAGTGGCTCTAATCCAAAACCCATTAGGCTTCTGATAGCTGTTGGTGCAGTGTACAGAATATTTACTTTGTGCTTATCCACTATATCCCAAAAACGTCCCGCATCTGGATAGGTGGGAATACCTTCAAACATTAATGAAGTAGCCCCTGCACTTAATGGGCCGTAGCAGATATAGCTATGTCCTGTTATCCAGCCAATATCTGCTGTACAAAAATGAATATCGCCCGGCTGGTACTGAAATACATTTACAAACGTATAGGTAGTCCACACCATATACCCTGCTACACTATGCACTACTCCCTTAGGTTTTCCAGTACTGCCCGACGTATATAAAATAAATAATGGGTCTTCCGCATCCATTGGTTCTGCAGCCCAGCCAGAGGAAGCCCATCCTAAATCCTTCCCGGAGGGAAGGACTTCAGACTCTGATTGTTTAGCATTTTCTTTAAGGGCATCCGGCGTAGCGTCAAGTACTTGTTTTATTTTATTTACTACAGCATTGGTTTGAGTTCGTACTTCTTCATTTGTAAATCTTACTACGGTATAACCCATTTCAGCTAAAAAAGCTGTCCTCATTTCGTCGTATTTCTGTTGCTCTTCTATTGTATGATAACCACCATCCACTTCTATAACTAGTTTTTTCTTCAGGCAAACAAAATCGGTAATAAACTCATCAATAACATGCTGCCGCCGGATGTGGTAACCCGTTCTGTTTGCTCTCAGTTGCTCCCACAAAATATTTTCTTCGAGGGTGGGATTATCTTTTTGCTTTTGGCTTAATTCTTTGAGTAAGTTATAGGTTGATTTTCTTGCAGTTTCTCTATACTGTGAGCCACTAGGTTCCTCCCCTCTGGGACGGTTAGGATGGGCTTCCAATTGCTCTTCTGCCCTATCCATTTCATTCTCCCACCATACATCTCTTCCCTTTATCATAGATACTGGAGTTCTTGTTCTTGTATATACAATTACTCTCTTTACCGTTTTATTTCCTATCAGCGCATCATCAATTACACTTTTTAGCGGAATATCTTTTCCTCCACGGTATGCGCCATCACAAGTAATAATAAACTCCGCCTGCGCATCATCTAATCTATCCGCAATACTTTGCGCACTAAAGCCGCCAAAAATAACAGAATGAATAGCACCAATTCTTGCACATCCTAATACGGCGTACACTAACTCTGGCACCATGCCCATGTAAATACAAACCCTATCGCCCTTCTTTACACCATTATTCTTCAGCATTTGCGCTACCTGACAAACCCTTTTGTGCAAGCGGTTATAAGTTACCACTCTCACTCTTTCGTTGGGGTCATTGGGCTCCCAAATAATGGCGGGCTTATCACCTAGTGTTGATAAATGTCTATCGATGCAATTCTCTGTTATATTTAACTTACCGCCTTTAAACCATTCTACTTGGGGCTCTTTAAAATTCCACTCCAGTACTTTGTCCCACTTTTTTTTCCATACAAAATTTTCAGCTACTTCGCCCCAAAAACCTTGCGGGTCTTCTATACTTTTTTGATAATCTTTATGGTATTGCGCTATGGAGGTAATTTGAAACGGATATGACATGCGTAACAGAATTTTGGTAGCGGAAAGTTATCATTTTTTTATTTGCCACCTGCAATACAGCCCATCATCTATTAGCATCTGTAAAGAAAATAGTTGTAATGGCCGAATATTAGGCTATCCTATATTCTTTTACGTTTGATTTTTTTTAAAATAGTAGCGAATGGAATTAATTATAAGCGGTAAAAAAAATTATCGACATACAAAATCAATTCGTACTTTACTTGCATGAACAAAAACAGTAATATACGCAGTGTCATTACTGCTTCTTCCATGGGTACTATGATTGAATGGTACGATTTTTACATTTTTGGCATGTTGGCCAAAACTATTAGTACCCAATTTTTTCCAGAGGGCAATAGTACCGCTGCGTTGCTTAGTACATTGGCCATCTTTGCGGCAGGGTTTATTGTTCGTCCGTTTGGTGCATTGGTATTTGGCCGCTTGGGCGATATTATTGGTAGAAAATATACTTTCCTGCTTACGCTGGTTTTAATGGGCGGCTCTACTTTTTTAATTGGTTGCGTACCTAGTTATAAAACCATTGGTATAGCCGCACCATTAATTGTATTGCTATTACGTTTGTTACAAGGGCTTGCTTTGGGTGGAGAGTATGGTGGTGCTGCTACTTATGTGGCCGAGCATGCACCCATTGGTAAAAGAGGTTTTTATACTAGTTGGATACAAACCACCGCTACATTGGGGCTATTTGTAGCATTGGGTGTTATTCTATTAGTTAAATCGAATATGAGCGATGCTAGCTTTGTAGCGGAGTGGGGCGGTTGGCGCTATCCGTTTTGGATTTCCATTTTACTAGTGGGCCTTTCTATTTATATAAGAATGAAGATGAGTGAGTCGCCCATTTTTTCTAAGCTAAAAGCCGAAGGAAAAACATCTGCCAATCCATTAAAAGAAAGTTTTCGAAACAAAGCCAATTTTAAAATGGTGCTGCTGGCTTTGTTTGGTGCCGTAATGGGACAAGGTGTGGTTTGGTATACAGGGCAATTTTATGCACAAAGTTTTTTAGAAACAAAATGCAATATAGAATTTGAGCAAAGCCGCACTATTATGCTGTGGGCCATATTATTTGCCACACCGTTTTTTGTTTTTTGGGGATGGCTGAGTGATAAGATTGGAAGAAAATGGATAATGATGGCGGGATTAGCATTGGCGATATTTACATACAGGCCAATTTTTAGTGAGTTTTTGAAGGATACAAAAATCAACCAACTAGCTATTCAAAAAAATGATTTTATAACCAGAAAAGGAGAAATGTATAAAGCTCCTGGCGATTCTCTTATTATTGCTGAGCAAGCATTTGTTTATACAAATGGCTTAATAAACAAAATGAAATACATTGATACAGTTCTTTGGAGTGAAAGAAAGTTTGAGCCTAGACGTACTATAATTTCAACACAAAAAACTTTGCCAAACTCGACCTACTGGAAATTCATCTTCCTTATATTCATTCTTATATTATATGTTACTATGGTTTACGGCCCTATTGCCGCTTTCTTGGTAGAAATGTTCCCGACAAAAATTCGTTACACTTCTATGAGCTTACCTTATCATATTGGCAATGGTGTATTTGGCGGGTTGGTACCCTTTATTGGTTTATTATTAACCACTACGTTTACAGAAGATCCGCTAGTAGGCCTTTGGTATCCCATTGGCGTTGCTGCGTTGTGCTTAATTATAGGAGTAGTGTATTTGAAAAATAAAATTGATAGAAACATAAAAGACTAGGCCTCTGCCCGACCTCTCTAGTTCGGGTGAGGCCAACGGCGCACAAGGCTAGCTTAAAAAATATTCTTTTAAAAATAATAAAACTCATCTATGGCTCAGTTACGACGTTTCCTCGGCATCTTCCTCCTACTAATAGCCCCAGTGGTTATTTACAGCTTGGTAGATGGCGCCATTACCCATGTTGACCCTGCCGGTAAAAAAGACATCAACAACCCGGTTATCTGGGTTATTATTATCGGAATTTTTCTACCCATTGCCATCGGGCTTATGATTTTTGGCTGGTATGCTTTCCGGGGAGAATATGATATAAACCCCGAGAAAAACAGCGATTTATAACCCATCCAGAAAATTTTACAATTTTCAAACAATTGAGCCTTGTTGTTGTTCTAATGACTGTATAATTTTGCAACAATAATGCGAAAAATAGCAGTCATACTTCTTCTAATTTTCTCCTTTGTTCAGGCTGGGCCTGGCATTGCTGCTGTGTTTTCGCACTCTTCCATCAGCCTTTTTATGGTTGATGAAGAAAAAGAAGATGATAAGAGCGGAACGGATAAAAAAGAAATCAAAAAGGTTGTTCTAACCAATCAATTTCAGTTAAACGGATTGGCTCGCCTTGCTTTAACGGCCATTCATCGCTCCGAAAAAATTCACCCCTCTCCCTGTATAGAAAAAACAGCTCCTCCTCCTAATTCTTAATTAGGTTATTGTTATTTTTTTTTCTGCGCTATTCTATCTAGCGCTTACTGTATTCACTTACATTATTATTTTTTTATGCCAACTAAAAAAAGGCCGTCGGCAAGGATATTACACTTGCTTAAACTGGACAGAAGCGAAATAAGTGCTATTTATTTTTATGCCATTATGAATGGCTTGATACAACTCTCATTACCAGTAGGTATACAAGCTATTATTGGGTATGTATTAGGTGCTTCTATGCGGGCCTCGCTAGTAGTATTAATCGCTCTAGTGGTAATGGGTGTGTTGATTGCCGGTATTATGCAGGTAAACCAGATGAAGATTATCGAAAAAATTCAGCAAAAATTATTTGTTCGTTATTCATTTGCGTTTGCCAATCATATTCCGAATTTAGATATGAAGAAAAATGATTCGGTGTATTTGCCAGAGTTAGTTAATCGTTTTTTTGATATACCTGTGCTTCAAAAAGGATTATCAAAGGTGTTATTGGATATACCTACAGCTATTATTCAAATAATTTTTGGTCTAATATTACTTTGCTTTTATCACCCCGCTTTTATTCTCTTTGGTATTGTGCTGGTTACCATTTTAATACTTATACTTCAATTTACTGGTGGCCGGGGTTTAGAAACAAGTTTGCAAAAAAGTAAATATAAATACAAGGTAGCCGCTTGGTTAGAAGAAATGGCTCGCATACTTATATCTGTTAAGCTAAGTAAAAGCTATGATATGCATCTTAAAAAAGCAGACGATGAAGTAACGAATTACTTAGATGCTCGAAACAATCATTTTAAGGTGTTGCTTTTCCAATTTAATGTGTTGGTGGTTTTTAAAACAATTATCACAGCGGCTATGCTAATTGTAGGCACAATGTTGATGGTTAATCAGCAATTAACAGTGGGGCAATTTATTGCTGCTGAAATCGTAATACTTCTCGTTCTAAACTCCGTAGAAAAATTAATTATTAACCTAGGTAGTATTTATGATACATTAACGGCAGTAGAAAAACTGGCTGAATTAACGGATAAGCCAATCGAAACAGAAGGCACTTTGCCCTTGCTGCCGGAGGAAAATGGGCTAAAACTACAAATGAAGGATCTAACCTTTAGCTATAATGATGAAAAAAATATATTAAATAATATATCGTTGAAAATAAATGCGAATGCGAAAGTGTGTATTACAGGCAAAGACAGCGCAGGAAAATCTACACTACTAAAAGTTATGACGGGTACCTATACCGATTTTAAAGGAAGTTTTTTAATAGATGATGTGCCGGTAAATAATTACAATTTAGACTCGCTGCGTACCCAAACAGGTGTATTATTAAATCAGCAAGATATTTTTCAAGGTACGGTATTGGATAATATTACATTAGGAAATACATCGGTGCAGATGGGCGAAATAAAAACGTTGGCTGCTATCACTGGCCTTTCTACATTTATTGCCTCGCTAAAAAATGGGTACGACACTCAACTGCATCCTACTGGCCGTAGATTACCTAGAAATGTAGTGCAAAAAATTTTATTGGTAAGGGCATTAGTTGCAAAACCAAGGCTTTTATTGCTTGAAGAACCGTGGCTAAACTTTCAGGATAAATACAGAAGGCAAATTATTGACCTACTTATAAAGCAACAACAAACAACGGTAGTAGTAGTAAGCAACGACGAAGATTATAAAGCGCTTTGTACGCAGCACATCATTATTAACGAAAGTGGAAGCATACACTCCTAAAACATATCAATGGAAACATTAAAATCATATACGCACATTTATCATTATAATAAAAAGAGTAAAGTAAAATTTTGGTTTTACGGCTGCATAGGCATTTTTATAGTGTTTCTATTTTTACCATGGACCCAAAACATAAGAGCCACTGGTGCGGTAACCACTCTTTATCAAGATCAGCGTCCGCAGCAGGTAAACACTTTAATAGGGGGCCGAGTGATGAAATGGTATATTAAAGAAGGAGATTATGTAAAAGCGGGTGATACATTAATTCAGCTGGCCGAAGTAAAAGTAGATTACCTTGATCCCAATTTATTGGAACGTACACAACAACAATTAGCCGGTAAGCAATTATCTGTTGAATACTATAAAAGTAAAGTAGGTGTAGCCGACCAACAAATAGGCGCTATTAATAACGCATTGCAATTAAAACTTAATCAGCTTACAAATAAGTTAAACCAAATTAATTTAAAAGTACAGGCAGATAGTGCCGAATCGGCTGCCGCCCGCAACGATTTTTCGATTGCTACCATGCAATACAATCGCCAAAAAGCAATGTATGATAGCGGCCTTGTATCGCTAACACAGTTAGAACAACGAAATCAACAATTTCAAAATGCCCTGGCCAAAAAAATAAGCGCCGAAAATAAATTAGCCAACAGTAAGCAGGATTTAAATATCACTCGCATTGAAATGAATGCCATAGAGCAGGAGAACGTAGAAAAAGTAGCCAAGGCGCAAGGCGACCAGTTTCAATCCCTAACACAAATAGCTAGTGGGCAGGCCGATATTGCAAAACTCGAAAATCAATATGCGAGTTATGCCATTCGTAATGGCATGTACTATGTAATTGCTTCTCAAAGTGGGCAAGTGGTTAAAGCGCAAAAAGCGGGCATAGGAGAGTTTGTAAAAGATGGAGATATGATTGCCGAAATTGTGCCAGACAAAATTCAATATGCTGTTGAACTTTTTGTAAGGCCACTTGATTTACCCTTACTAGCCAATGGTCAAAAAGTAAGGTTTATGTTCGATGGGTTTCCAGCTATTGTATTTAGCGGTTGGCCACAAGCCTCTTCGGGCACTTTTGGCGGCGAAATTGTTGCCATTGAAAGTAACGTAAGCGTTAATGGAAAATTTAGAGTGTTAGTAAAAGAAGATGTAACAGATAAGCCCTGGCCCAAACAATTAAAAATGGGTGCTGGTGCACAAGGAATAGCCTTATTAAAAGATGTGCCCGTATGGTACGAGTTGTGGCGCAATATAAATGGCTTTCCACCGGATTATTACAAAAAAGATACCAATGAAAAGAAAAAATAAAAACACCACTATAAGTGCAATATGGACTTTATATATCGGCATACCTACCCGCCTTACTTCTTTGCCATACATAATTACGCTATTGCTATCGCTATGGAATAATAATATGCAGGCACAAGAGGTGGTAAAAACATTATCGCAAGAACAAGTAATAGCAATAGTAAAGAAATATCATCCCGTAGCTAAACAGGCTGATATATTTATACAAAAAGCTAAAGCAGATGTAACCACCGCACAAAGTGGTTTTGATCCATTGCTATACAACAGTTATGCGCAAAAAACATTTGATGGCACTCAATATTATACTTACAACCAGCCATCATTAATCATACCTACTTGGTTTGGCGTGGAGGTATCGGCAGGGCTTGAATATCTTTCTGGAAGCCGTACAAATCCTGAAGAAACACAAGGCCGCACCAGTTATATAGGTATTAGCATACCCTTAGCCAAAAATTTGCTAATGGATAAGCGAAGGGCAGCATTGCAAACAGCCAAAATTTATCAGCAAGCTTCTAGTATTGAAAAAAAGAATATGCTGAATAATTTATTGTTAGAAACAACAAAAGCCTATTGGTATTGGGTACAATATTATCAAGTATATCAAATTTTAAACGAGGCTGTAATTGTAAATGAAAAAAGAGCTGGATTGATAAAAACAGCTTTTCGGTTGGGTGATAGACCCGCCATAGATACCACCGAAGCTTTAACACAGTTACAAAGTTTTCAAGTAATGCGTGATGCGGCTTTCCTTAATTTTCAAAATGCCGGACTAGCATTAGCCGTGCATTTATGGACCGAAAATGACCAGCCTGCATCATTACCCGAAGATGTAATACCTGCTGATGTACTTCAATTACAAAATGCCGCAAAAGCGCCATTGCCAGTTTTAACTGAGTTATTAGAAGTAGCCCGCAAAAACCATCCCGCTTTACTTTTATACAATTATAAACTTGATGCATTGTCAATTGAAAAGAAATTAAAGTTTCAAAACCTTTTACCAACGGCAAATTTTAAATACAATCAACTAGGCAAAGGTTACAACTTGGCAAAAACAGTTGGTTCAGGGCCCTTATTTGAAAACAATTTTCAATATGGCATTTCATTAGGTATTCCACTACGCTTGTCTGAAGGGCGAGGTGAATATCAAAAAGCAAAATTGAAAGTAATAGAAACGAAACTTGATCAAAATTTAAAATTGGTAGAGGTTGAAAATAAAATAAAAAGTTATTTTAACGAACTAAGTAATTTAAAAGGTCAAATAACTATTCAAGAAAAAGCTTGGCAAAACTATATGACCTTACAAAGAGGTGAAGAAATTCGTTTTCAAGGTGGTGAGAGTTCTTTATTTTTAATTAATGCCCGAGAAAACAAAGCATTGGAATCGCTCCAAAAATTACAAGAGTTAAGAGCAAAATATCTAATCGCAGCCACTAATTTACAATGGGCTGCCGGAAACTTGTTTAATTAATTTTAAAAAAACAATTTATGGATTATCAACTTATCATTTCCCTGCTTACCCTAATAGCACTAGAAGTGGTATTGGGTATTGATAATATCATCTTTATTTCTATTTTGGCGGGCAAACTACCCCCAGCGCAACAAAAAAAAGCTAGAACTTGGGGTATTTTATTGGCAATGGTAATGAGGTTAGGCCTACTAGCTGCCATAGCTTGGATAATGAAACTAGATAATGAGTTGTTTACATTTTTTAGCATTAGCATTAGTGGTAAAGATATAATTCTAATAATGGGTGGTCTTTTTCTAATTTATAAAAGTGTGAAGGAAGTGTATCACAAAATGGAAGGCGAACATGAAGATGGAGAGAAGAAAATTAAGCAGGCGATCTTTTCACAAATTATTGGTCAAATATTATTACTGGATTTGGTTTTTTCTGTTGATTCAATCATTACCGCAGTGGGCTTAGTGGATGAGGTATGGGTAATGTACACAGCCGTAATTATTACCGTATTAATAATGCTGGTAGCCGCTGGCCCCATCAGTAATTTTGTAAATAAGCATCCTGCCTTTAAAATTTTGGCACTTAGTTTTTTAATGTTAATAGGATTTACGTTGCTTGTAGAAGGTTTTGATGTTCATATTCCAAAGGGCTACGTTTATTTCGCCATGGCTTTTGCATTACTTGTAGATGTTATACAAATGAAAGTAGCTGGTAAAAAAACAAATCCCGTAAAGCTTAACGAGCATTATACCGAAGATGCCACAACTGAATCTAAAAATTAACAAGCGTGGCTAGTACCAAACCGTTATTTCGCTGTATAATAGTTTGATTGTTGATGCGACGGCCTTGCTGAAGCGTTTGATTTATGTAACCAAACTCTACCGCTACCTGTTTATTAATTTTACAACCCACATTGGTATGTAGTCTATTTTGATCAAAAATATTAACACCCACTTTTTTTCCAGCATTAAGCATTAACTCATCTGCAGCCCATGCATACCACTGCTTATTAAAATTGTGTTGCAAGCGCAGCATATAACGAAAGCGGTTACTAAAGATCCATTCTTCTATTTCCCTATCGGTACCTGCTACTACTTTGCCAATAAATCGTTGCTCTATTCTAAACCGATGGGTAATAGTAATAGGTTTTATTTCTTGCCGTAAGGTTACTTGCTCAAACAATCGGTGTTCTGGAAAAGTGCCATTAGCAGCAATAGGGAAATCGCCATAGGCAAATGTTTCTGCTTCTGCATATCCTGCGGCTAACCATAAGGCGGAGGAAGCCTTATATTGAATTGCGGTTCTAAACAATCCTTGTTGCCAATTTTTTAAGCCATTCGTTCTGCGTAATTGATACTCAATTAGCCAATCTGTTTTGGAAGCAAGATTTTTGGTTACAAATAATTGTGCCCAATTAACATTATTATAATCTTGATAGCGATCGTTTTGCGCATTTACAAAAATTGGCCACGCTAGTAAGCATAATAGAAAAACTGGTTTCATCATATAAAAATTAAAAAAGCACCCGAAGGTGCTTTATAATAAAAAGTAAATTTCATTAATTTAATAAGTGTTCAAAAGCAAATATATCGTTTTCGTAAAAGGTTACCTTGCCCGTTTTTACATCATACAAAGCACCGGCAATACCTACTTTCTTTTCTTTTAAAAGCTCTCTAATGGTGGCACTTTCACTTACAATTCTTTTTATTTGTGTATCTACATTTAAGCCTGTTACTTTAGTTACGAAATCTGCATTTTGAGAATTGCGATTTTCCGTTTCTGTTTTTTCGGCAGCTACGGCTGGTTTTATAAGGCTAAAAATATTGTGCAGCATGCCATCTTCTAAATTATCGCAAGTACCTTTTACGGCTCCACATTGTGTATGCCCTAGTACTAAAATTATTTTAGCCCCTAAATATTTTGCGGCAAACTCTAAACTGGCAATTGCATAATCCGAAGCAATATTACCCGCTAATCGAACACTAAAAATATCTCCTAAGCCTTGATCAAATAAAAGTTCGGTAGAGGTTCGAGAGTCTGAACAGCCCAATATTGCCGCAAATGGAAATTGACCTTCGCTGGTTTCATTTACCTGCTCTAATAAATTTTGATTTTTTTTAAGGTTTTGTACAAACCGCTGATTGCCTTCTTTCAACAATGCAAATGCTGTTTCGGGATTTAATGACTGGTTAAATTCGTTTCTATGCTTATACATATTATTACTGTTTGAATTTTTCATTTAAAAATTAATGGCCAGATTGAACGGCTGTTTGATTCTCTACATTATAGGCTTCTTTAAAACCAATTAACTTGAGTGAAATATTTTTTAAAGGCGCTTTTATATCTCTAAATTCTTTAATTAATTCTAGCACATCAAAATCAATATATTTTGTATTGCTAGCGTCTATTACTACGGTAGAAAGGGAAGGCATATGGTCCAGGGTTTGTCTAATAGCTGCTTTATTTAAAAATGAAACCTCTTCCGACAACCGAATGTTAATGGTATCCCCTTCTTTATGCTTTTGAGAATGGAAGAAGTAGGAGTTTTTAAGATTGCCTTGTAGGATGGCGCCTGCAGCGGCTATTATACCACAACCCACACCAATAATTAATCCTTTACCTGATAATACGGGTATTACATTAAATAAGTCGATGGCTATAATAACGCCTACGGTAACTATAAAAGGCACAAATTGATACTTTCCCGCCTTCCAAAAATTTATAAACACGGATGGCTTTGCTAACTTCCAGCCGGTTAAAATTAGGATGGCCGCTAAAGCACCTTTCGGTATCATATTTAATAATCCAGGAATTAAAATAACACTAATGAGTAATAGTGCACCATGAAAAATTGCGGATAATTTAGAACTGGCACCCGCATTTACGTTAGCACTGCTTCTTACAATTACACTGGTAATGGGTAGTCCTCCAATTAATCCAGATACGGTATTACCTACACCTTGCGCTACTAACTCTCGATTGGTGCTTGTTACCCTTCTTTCCGGGTCTAAATTATCTACAGCTTCAATACTTAATAGCGTTTCTAAAGATGCGATGATGGCGATAATCAATCCATATACGATAACTGTGCCATTGGCAAAACCTGAAAAATCAGGCAACGAGAAAAAACCAAAAAATTCATTCGCATTTTTTGCTACCGGAAGATTTACCAAATGCTCACTTTCTACAATTTTCATTTTGCTTTCCGCAGCTATCCATATTTGATTTATTACAATACCCAATACCACCGCTACCAATGCACTTGGTACATAAGGTAATTTCTTTTTTAATGGCGATTTATCCCAAGCTACCATTACTATTATTGCCAATATTGAAATAATAGTTACACCTACTTCAATTTTTTGCAAGGGCACTAATAACTCATGCCAATCTTCTCCACTTAACCCAAAAAGATCCGTAACATGGCCTTGGGCATCTTTATCCTTACCAAAAATGTGGGGTATCTGTTTTGCAATAATTAAAATACCGATACTCGTTAACATGCCCTTTATGACGCTACTTGGTATATAGTTGGCTATGCCGCCCATTTTTAGGGCACCCAAAATAATTTGTATAATACCGGCTATTACTACAGCGCATAAAAAGAGACCGTAGTTATTTAATCCGCCTAATGCAATAATAGCGCCCGATACTAATGTGGCTAAGCCCGCAGCGGGGCCGCTTACACTTAACGGCGAGTTACTTAAACTGCCTACAACTAAGCCGCCTACAATGCCTGCAATTAAACCACTAAAAGGGGTGGCTCCACTAGCCACTGCTATAGCAATACACAAGGGTAATGCTACTAAAAAAACGACCAAGCCTGCGGGTATATCGCTCTTTAAATTGGCAAACAAATTTTTATTACTGCTCATAGTAATGTAAGCTTAAATAGATTGATGTATTAACTGATAACAGTTAATGAAAATAAGATGTAGAGAATTAATTATGATTATCCCAACTCATCTGGTGGTGGTACATCCATTTCGCCATGAAAGGCAAGGTAAGTGCTATAATTCACCATTACATGCTTTGGCGCAAGTGTAGTAAAGAGTTTGTTTTCGAATTGGCTCTCATGAAAAATTTCTTCGGAAATAGCGCCATTACTTTTAGGAGCCTTCTCCTCCGTATTGGTGTTGCGACTATCTGCATCTTCTTCCGGTGCAAAGTCAGTATCCTCTACATCCGCATTCCACTCTATTAACTGTTTTTTATATGCTGGGTTACTAGTAAAGTATATACTAACCGTGAGCCACAGCAAAGCCACTCCAAAAAACAAAGCGGCCATTTTGGTAAATAAAGAATATGTAACGGCAGTTTTTTCCATTTGTAGCGGTGCAAAATACTCTTTTGAAATGGGTTAACCAAAATACTTACATAAATGGTATTAGTTTGTAACCTTATCAAAAACGGGAATTACAAAGCCCATCTATAATCGTTTTGCATTAGCTCCCTATTAACTGATGTTGTAGTAAAAAAGCCGCTGCGCCACTTAGGTACCCAACAAGCGCTAACCAAGCAATTTTTTTTAGATACCAGAAAAAGTCTATTTTTTCTAACCCCATGGCCGCCACCCCAGCCGCCGAACCTATAATTAAACAGCTACCGCCTGTACCGGCGCAATAAGCCAAAAATTCCCAAAAAAAATGGCCGGTAGGATATTGCTCTAACCCATACATACCCTGTGCAGCGGCTACTAACGGTACATTATCTACAATGGCAGAAAGCAAACCAATAATAAGTGTGATAATGCTAATGTTACCAACGGTTGCATCTAGTTTTGCTGCCAATTGGGTAAGGGCACCCGTAGCCTGCAATGCCGCAATTGCCAATAATATACCTAAGAAAAACAGTATACTTGGTGTATCTATTTTTCGCAAGGCATGGTTAACAGAAAATATTCCTTTTTCTGCTTCGTCTTTTTCATGGTGTATGAGCTCTGTAATAACCCACATGGCGCCTAAGCCTAGCATCACACCCATATAAGGGGGTAAATGAGTGATTGTTTTAAAAACAGGCACAAATAACAAACTGGCCAGCCCCACACTAAATACGATGTTTCTTTCTTTAGGGGTAGAGGTTAGTTTGGCAGCATCACCTGCACTCCTTAAGGCAAAACCTTTTACCTGACGACTAATGATAAATGCGGGCACTAAAAAACTAATCAAACTAGGTAAAAAAACTTGTCCTATTATGCTGCTAGCGGTTATTTGGCCACCTATCCATAGCATGGTAGTGGTTACATCACCAATGGGGCTCCAGGCACCGCCAGCATTGGCAGCTATTACTACTAATCCAGCAAATAAAAGTCGGTCTTTATTATCGGGCACTAGTATGCGAAGCATAGATACTAATACAATTGTGGTGGTTAAATTATCTAATACGGCGGATAGGAAAAAGGCCAACAAACCCACAATCCAAACTAACTTTTTTTTGCTAGTCGTTTTTATTCTACTGGTTATTACTTCAAAGCCATCATGGGCATCTATTAATTCCACAATGGTCATAGCACCCATTAAAAAAAAGAGAATGCCGGCCAGCTCGCCTAAATATTCGCCGGCTATATGCGCCGGTTGGTGGGCATCTTTTGAAAATAAGGCAAAAACCGTCCAGCATAATACACCCGTTATTAATGCAGTAGCCGCTTTGTTTATCCTAATGGTATGTTCTAAGGTAATAGCGGCATAGCCCAATACAAAAATGATGGTAATTAATGTAGCCATGCTCAAAAATACCCCTTATTATTTCAATTTTAATACATTGGCATACAATAATAAACGCAGTAATATACTTGGGTAATGCAAAAACTTTTTCGCATTTTTGCACCAACCAATCAGTTTGAATGAAGGAGACATTGTACCATACATTAACCGATAAGAAAGCAAAGGGTAAAAAATCTTTTGCCGTACTTATTGATCCAGACAAGGTAAATAAATTACTGTTGGATGATTTGGTAGTGCGCTGTACCAATGCTAAGGTGGATTATTTATTGGTAGGCGGTAGCTTAGTTATTTCCAATCATTTAGATGAGTGCGTGCAGCATATAAAGCAGCAGTGCGATATTCCGGTCATCCTTTTTCCGGGAAGCCCTAGCCAAGTAAGCAGGTATGCAGATGCATTATTGTATTTATCATTAATTTCTGGTCGCAATCCTGAATTATTAATTGGTCAGCATGTAATATCAGCACCGGTAGTAAAGCAAAGCGGTTTGCCTATTATTTCTACAGGATATATAGTAGTAGATGGGGGGGCGCCTACCACCGTATCCTACATTAGTAATGCCGCACCTGTACCTGCCGATAAAAATGAAATAGCTATGTGTACGGCGATGGCTGGCGAAATGCTAGGTATGAAACTCATTTACATGGATGCGGGAAGTGGTGCCAAAAAACCCATTACGGAAAGTATGATACAGGCGGTGGCCAATAGCATAGCAGTACCGCTTATAATAGGCGGGGGTATTACCGAGCCGGAAAAAGCATATCTAAACTGTAAAGCTGGCGCCGATGTAATTGTAGTTGGCAATGCCATTGAAAAAGATGCTTTCTTGATTAAAGAAATGAGCGATGCCGTGCATGGAACGATTCCAACTAAGGTGAGCTAGTTTGCGCTAAAAAAAACAACTTACTATTGCTCTACCTATTACTTTTTATTTTTTTAAGGAGTAATTAGTCAAATAAGTGGCGTTTTAATTTACATCTTGCTTATTAAAGTAATAGATAATTGAAAAAACCATCGCAGTAAGTAATTTTTTCACAAAAAGATAAAAAAATACGCATTCCGCTACCTCAATTCATCCACCTTTACCCTGCTTGGCGTTTCAATACCTGCAATAATACTTTTAGCACTTAGTGCAATAGCGCTGATAATTTCCGTCATGTTTACTAAATCTAAGGTGCTTACTTCATCACTTAGTTTATGATAATGTGGTTCAATATCCATTTTAGAAGTAGAAATAGTATGGGCAGGCACCCCCAATCGGGCTAGTGTAGCATTATCGCTTCTATAAAATAATTGTTGCGCTGGATAAGGATCGGGATAAAAACGAAAGTCACTTCCCACTAAATCATTGGCTAATATTTTGCCCATATTCGTTTTATCGTAACCGGTAATATAAGCACTGTTTTTGCCCCATTTACTTTCTGTACCTATCATTTCAATATTAAACATGGCTACTACTTTATCGGCGTTCAATTGTTTGGAAAAATATTGCGAACCAAAGCCGCCCACTTCTTCGGCTGTAAAGGCTGCAAACACCAATGTTCGCTCATTGTTATTTAATTGCTTAAAATATTTAGCCAGCATAACTACAGCAGTGGTGCCAGCAGCATCATCGTTGGCGCCATTATATATAGAATCGCCATTAATGGCCTTGCCTACTCCTAAATGGTCGTAATGGCCAGAAAAAACTACATACTCATCTTTTTTAGATTTTCCGGTTATTACAGCCACTACATTAGCCATTTTTTGCTCGGTAATTTGATGCGTTGCATTAATGTTGAACGTAGTAGGCATTTCATTGGTTAAAATAAAAATTACGTTGTTGCTTGTTTTAAATTGTTGCGCCTTTAACCTGGCTAAGTTTCCAAAACTGCTGGCATAACTTTTATCAACGGCGATAATTAAATTTTTATTTTGGGCTAAAAGTTCTTTAGCTGCCTGTTGCAGACGCTGTCCGGCTGCTATAGAAGCTATTGTATAGCCCGATTTTTCTGTAATAGATAATTGTGGCTGATTGGTAATAATCAACACTTCCTTTGATTCTTTGGCTACTCCACCCAGTAATACCTCAATTTGTAATGGCATGGCCCTTACTAAGGCAAAAGATTGTAAATAAGATTTTTCGCCACTTAAGGTTTGCAACCCTGCTTTTTTAAATTCGCCGGCTATAAAATCGGCCGCTTTGTCTATGGACGGTGTAAAAGTTTTTCGGCCCATCATCTCATCCGATGCCAGTACGTTGATAATACGTTCTGTTTCCGCTACCGTAATGGCTGTAGTGCTGATACCCTCCTGCTGAGGAACATAACCAGCGGAAATGGATTGATGCCCCGCTTGTTGAATATTACAACAGCCAGAAAGAGACACCAACAATGCTGTTAAAAAGAAAAAATTAGTATTGTACATCTAACTGTTTTTTTAAATTATGTAATTGTAAAAATGTATCTGATCGCCTTCGTTCGTTGCAAATAACTAAAGCTAATGGTGGTTTGGTAGCCGTTATCAAAGGCTCATCATTTCTTTAAACTTTACCGTTTGTCTACGGCTCACTTCTATTTTTTCGCCGCCTTTTAAATCTAATAACAAGCCGCCATTAAAATAAGGTTCAATTTTTTCAATCATCCGCATATTAACGATATGCTTTCGATTAGCCCTAAAGAAAACTTTTTCGTCCAACCTTTCTTCTAATGCATTTAGCGATTTTAAAATTAATGGCTTATTGGCACCAAAAAAAACTTTGGCGTAATTACCCACACTTTCAAATAAGCGTATTTCACCCAGTTGTACAAACCAGCACTTCTCTCCATCCTTTACAAATACCTGATCGTTTTCTGTTAGTAAACTATTATTGGTGTTTTCGCCCTCTAATTTTGCATCTCTTACTTCGCCCACATTTAATTTTTGAATAGCATCGGCCAGTCTCTTTGGTTCTACAGGTTTTAATAAATAGTCCAAAGCGTTTACTTCAAATGCTTTTAAAGCAAATTCATCGTATGCGGTGGTAAAAATAATTTGTGGCGTTTTTTCTAACTCTGCTAACATGTCAAACCCTGTTTTGCCGGGCATTTGTATATCTAAAAAAACTAGATCGGGGTGATGGTTTTCTATTTTTAAAATACCATCTTCTGCATTAGCAGCCTCGTCTACAATTTCTATTTCTGGAAAATCTTGCAATAGCCTTTTTAATTCTGTTCTGGCTAAGCGCTCGTCATCAATAATAATTGCTTTCATATTTTTCAATTTGCTATTTCTATATCTGGTTTAGCCATACGGCAAACGGTGTATATACAAACTAGATAATGCAATGGTATGTGTTACTTTTTTATCAATATAAGCAATCCTTAATCGATTATAACCGGTATACGTACTTTAGCTTCTACAATAAAGCCTTGCAATTGCTGTAAAGTAAATGTTGCTTTATCGCCGTATAACAATCCCAATCTATTGTAAGTACTAGCAATGCCAAAGCCATCATTTTTTATGGCGGTTGGTAGTTGCCCTGTATTTTGCACTATTAATTCGTGGTAGTCGTCTTTAAAATCAGAAATTACTTTTACTTGGCCGCCTTTTACTTGCTTGCTAATGCCATGTTTAATTGCATTTTCAACCAATGTTTGCAACATCATGGGTGGCACTGTCCTGGTTAAAGTATCTTCATCAATAGCATACTCTACTTTTAATCTATCTTCAAACCGCATATTTTCTAACGCCAAATAATCTTTAACAATCAACAGTTCTTTTTCTAAGGGCACCATTTCTAATTTTTCGGCCTGCATACTACTGCGCAAAATATTGCTGAGCTCCGTAATAGCTTTTCTGGCCCGCTGTGGGTTTTCATCTACTAAAGCTCGGATGCTATTTAATGCATTAAAAATAAAATGTGGGTTAATATGAGATTTTATGGTTTGTAATTCCAATTCTTTTACCATTGCTTCTAGCTTTAATGTATCTAATTGTTGTCGCCGGCTTTTAGAAATATAATGGTACATAAAATAAATAGTACTCCATATAAAATAATAAACAAAAAAGGACATGGAGTTGCTTAACGTTAACAGCGCTAGGTTATTTTTTTGCAACAATTCGCTTTCGCTTTTTGATAGCAACTCTACTCGTTGCCTCACCATTAAATCTATTAATGCACCTGAAAAAGAGAATAACAAGGTTAGCAAAATAAATTGCATAATTTGTTTCTCTAGTTTAGCCTGTAATAAATTTAATTTGATAATGCAGTAACGCATAATGTGTGTAAGCGCTAAACCAAGTACAATAAAAATTCCAATTTTGCTAAAAAACAATACCCTATCGTTATCTGTTTGCAGTTTGCCTAACGACCAGTTAAAAAACAAATGAATAGCAATAAATAAACCCCATCCAATGCCTTGAATAACCCAATATCTTTTTTGTCCTAGCCACATATTCGCAAATCTACCTATTTCAATGCAACACCCATTTATTACTATACCAATGGCCAATAGGTTTTATAAAAGGGTTAATGCTTAGTGCAACTGGATTTTTTTTAGAACTTTTTTAATTTTAACTTGTTGTAAAAGAATTAGGTAGGCAATTAGCATGCCTTGGCCTATAAAAACAGTACTTTTGTACCGCTAAATGCACAGTATGGAAATGACACCAGGTTCTCTTTTAAAAACAATCGATTCTCCAGCTGATTTAAAAAAATTACCTCGGGAAAAATTACACCAGGTTTGTGATGAGCTTCGTCAATATATAATTGATGTGGTAAGTGTACATGGTGGGCATTTTGGCGCCAGCTTGGGCGTAGTAGAGCTTACCACTGCATTGCATTATGTTTACAATACCCCTTACGATCAATTAGTATGGGATGTGGGCCATCAAGCTTATGGCCATAAAATACTTACCGGACGAAGAGATAATTTTTATACCAATCGTAAATACAAAGGTCTTAGCGGATTTCCAAAACGTAGTGAAAGTGAATACGATACTTTTGGCGTAGGCCATTCATCCACTTCTATTTCTGCCGCTCTCGGTATGGCAATGGCCGCAAAGTATAAGGGCGAAACCGATAGAAAAACCGTAGCGGTAATTGGCGATGGCTCCATGACGGCAGGCCTTGCTTTTGAAGGCATGAACCACGCTGGCGTATCGGATACAGATATGCTTATCATTTTAAACGATAATGGCATCGGCATTGATCCTAACGTAGGTGCTTTAAAAGAATACCTTACCGATATTACCACCTCTCCTACCTATAACAAAGTAAAAGATGATGTGTGGAAGATACTAGGCAAATTACCTGTTGGCAAAAACTTTAGCCGAGCTATGGCTCATAAGTTAACCGACGGATTAAAAGGAATGGTAAACAGCCATGCTAATTTATTTGAAGCTTTAAAGCTTCGCTATTTTGGCCCTATCGATGGACACAATATTGCTAAACTGGTAGATACATTAAAAGATTTAAAAAATATTCCAGGCCCTAAAATACTACACATTGTAACCACTAAGGGCAAAGGGTATGCACTAGCTGAAAAAGATCAAACCAAATGGCATGCTCCAGGCTTATTTGATAAAATAACAGGCGAAATACAAAAAAAGAAATTTGATTTACCTCAACCGCCCAAGTACCAAGATGTATTTGGCCATACGATAATCGAATTAGCCGAAAAAAATGATAAAATAGTTGGCATAACCCCCGCCATGCCATCCGGTTCTTCTTTGAAATTTATGATGGAAAAAATGCCACATAGGGCTTTTGATGTAGGCATAGCGGAGCAACATGCCGTAACCGTAAGTGCGGGTATGGCCACACAAGGCATGAAGGTGTTTTGCAATATTTATTCTTCCTTTATGCAAAGGGCATACGATTCTGTAGTGCATGATGTGGCTATTCAAAAACTACCCGTGGTATTTTGTTTAGACAGAGCCGGCTTAGTAGGTGATGATGGCCCTACCCATCATGGCTGTTACGATATTGCATATTTCCGTTGTATTCCGCATATGGTTATTAGTTCGCCTATGAATGAAAGTGAACTACGCAACCTTATGTACACCGCACAGTTAGAAAGCAATAAATTTCCTTTCGTTATTCGCTATCCAAGAGGCGAAGGTGTAATGCCTGAATGGAAAACAGACATGAAAGAAATAACTATCGGTACTGGTAGAAAATTAAAAGAGGGAAAAGAGATTGCCATTCTTACCTTAGGCCACCCTGGAAATTTTGCCGCCGCTGCCATCAGAAATTTAAAAGCAGAGGGCATTACACCCGCTCATTATGATATGCGATTTGTAAAACCTATCGACGAGCAAATGCTGCATGAAGTATTTAGTCAATATACTAAAATAATAACGGTAGAAGATGGTACTGTAGTGGGCGGTTTTGGATCTGCTGTTTTAGAATTTATGAATGCGCATGGCTATAAAGCCGATGTAAAAATGCTGGGCATCCCAGACCGTTTGGTAGAGCATGGCACCCCTAAAGAACTGCATAAGGAATGTGGGTATGATGCCGATGGCATAAAACAAGCTGTACTTGAAATGATGGGGACTAAGGTGGATGTGCAACAGTTGATGCAATAGTTATCTTACATTTTTTTTATATAAACCTTCCTACTTTTTTGGGAAGGTTCTTTTAATGCTGACTTTTTTAACCTTTTATCGTGCATTTATTTTATGGAAATGCGTTAACCTTACATCTTACCCAGTTACCTAAACACCTTTTATGAAATTATATTGGTTTGTAACAGCATCCGTTGTGGGCATACTGTTCATTGCTTGGCTTCCAAAAAAATCCATACACGCTCATTCAGCCACCGATAAAAAAGATGCTAAACCACTTACTACGAAAGATGTAGCCAAGGCTAGCTTAAAAAAATGGCGCACCAAAGCCACAGAAGCCTGGCAGTTTGTTAACGAAAAAAACTACAACACAGAAAATTGTTTTTTTATTGAAATGAGCAAGCCTTCCGGTGGTCAGCGGTTTTATATTTATAATTTTAGAAAAGATACAATTGTAAATGCCGGTTTGGTGGCACATGGCAATTGTTTTGAATCCTGGCTAGAAGGTAGAAGATATAGCAATGTAGTAGGCAGTGGTTGCACCTCATTGGGCAAGTACAAAATTGGTGCTGCGTATGTTGGTAAATGGGGCTATTCGTATAAACTACATGGCTTAGAAAAAACAAATAATAATGCCTTTGAAAGAACGGTGGTATTACACAGCCATAGTTGTGTGCCCACAACTGAAACCGATGAGGAGATATGCCAAAGTAATGGATGCCCTACCGTAGCACCAAAATTTTTACTCGCTTTGAAAACGATTATTAATAATTCAAAAAAGCCTGTATTACTTTGGATTTATGAGTAATGCATTAAAGATGCTTGGTGCATCTTTTAAGAAATAATGGCGATTAAAAAATTTTAAGGTATCATTTTTTGCAGGTATATTTCGCCAATACCATTTCAGGTTTTAAAACTTCGATTTATTGTACATCAACAATTCGTTGTAGTTAAAAGAGTTTTTAATTTGTAGCTTAAGCTAACTCTCCAAAACCCTACATCTTGCATTCATTTATTTAAACATAATATCGCTTGCTTTTATCTTATATTCTATTCTTCCATTATTAGCCATGTCTATAATTTCCATTTGCACTACTGGGTCTTTTTCCCATGTTATAGTCAATAATCCATAATGGTTGTCCATCACTGGCCCTTCAATTCGATTTTTATTTTGCGTTGCAAAATCCCAGGTAGAAGTTATTCCGCTTGCTGTTATATCATAAATGGGATACATACCGGGCTCCTGAAGTTTAGAAATTTCTGCATAATGCACATCCCCCGTCAAAAACATTACCCCGTTTGCTTTTGTTTTTTTAATCAAGCCTAGCATTTTTTGCTGCTCATGCGGAAAATTGGCCCAGGCCTCATAGCCATTGTATTCAATACCAAATTGCGAGCCGCTGCATATTAACCTTATATCTGCCGGTTTGGTTAATTCCATTTCTAACCATTTCCACTGTGCAGTACCCAACAAGGTACTATCATTAGATTGATGGGGTGAATAGTCTGGTGTATAGAAATATGTTTTACGAGGCAACACATCTCCTTTTTTGTAGATTAACAAATTGTCTCTAAAGGTTCGCACATCTAACAAAATTAGCTGAACCCGTTTGTCGTTCGATTTGATATACTCCGTACGATAAATGCCTTCATGCTTTCGCATTTCATGATGGTTGGGTATGTTGAAATATTTCATAAATATTTCCTTTGTTTCGTTTTTATAAGGATAATGCCGGCCGTCGTCGTTCCAACCAAAATCATGATCATCCCAAGTTGCAAAAATTGTTGTAGCGGCCTGTAATCGTTTATAATCAGGTTGCGCCATCCATCGTTTATATTTACTTTCTAGTGTATCCATATTTTTGGTATCGCCATAAATATTATCTCCCAAAAAAATAAAGGCATCTGGCTTATTAGTTGCCGCAAGCGTTAGTACTGGTTGTGGCCAATCTTGATGTCCGCAACTACCAAACGCTATTTTAGTAATAGCAGGTTTCTTGGAGCTACAAGAAAAAAGTACTAGAACAATCAGTAAAAATGAATAACGATTTTTCATACCTATTACATTAAAGTAGTTTGCAAAATCTACCGCCTATTGCGATAAACGTTTTTTCCTCTGTTGCATACTTCGAAAACAACAGCGAACATAAGCTTCTCGTTGGGGTGCAGCAGCGCCTGATAATTATAAATGAATAACGAATGTGCTTCGGCTTTTTAAAACATTAGTTACTTTTTTGTTTGCCTTACTTAATTAATTTTAATGGAGCCGGTTAGTTTATGTTTTAAAATGATTTTTTTATCACCATTCGGCAACACTTCTTCTTTTATTAAATAATAATTTTCATCAAAGCTTTGATAGTGCTTACTCTTTTTTTCAACCACAGCTCCCCTCCATTCCATTAGTGCTACGGGCTCCCACTGTTTTGTTTTGGCAGATTGATATGCTGCATCTAAAATAGCATTGACAACATAACCGTCATAAAAACTTTCAGCAGGCTCTCTTTTTTGTTCTATCGCATCCATCATATCTGTAAACATATGGTTGTACCCTAATTCATGTACTTCATCCCCAACGGGAAATAACCAACCGCTATTACTTTCAGCTTTTTCTGCAATATAGTTTCCCCCTTTTCCAGTAGTAAACATGTCGAAGCCGGTGCGTAAAAAGTTATTGGTCCAGATGGTGCCTTCCGTTCCCATTACTTCATCTCTTAAATCCATACCGCCTCTAAAACTCCAACTTACTTCAAACTGACCAATGGCCCCATTTTCATATTTTACTAAGCCTACGGCATTATCTTCTGCATCTATCGGGTGTACTCTTGTATCTGCCCAACACATTACTTCAATAGGCTTTACATTTTTTCCAATATAGTTTCTACTTATTTCTACACAATGGCATCCTAAATCTATAATGGCACCGCCGCCGCTTTTTTCTTTATCCCAAAACCAATCGCTATGTGGCCCAGGGTGTGTTTCTCTGCTTTTTGTCCAAATTACTTCGCCTATAGCGCCGTTCTTTATACTGTTTAAAGATTTTAAAAATTTAGGTGTGTAGCATAAATCTTCTAGATATCCACCCATTACCCCTGCTTTTTCTACGGCTTGTAACATTTGTAATGCTTCGGCTGCATTTCTGCCTAGTGGTTTTGTGCATAATACATGCTTGCCTGCTGCTGCACATGCCAGCACTGCTTCTAAATGCATATCGTTACTTAAACCAATTATTACCGCTTCCACTTCATCAAGCGCACAACATTCTTGCAAGTTGGTGGTATAGTGTGGTAGATGATAATCTGCTGCAAATTTTTTAGCATTGGCTGCTGTGCGGCTGTATACAGAAACGATTTCATCTTTTCTACGTTGGGCTACTAAACTATCAGCATAAAAGCGAGAAATAAATCCTGAACCGAGTATTGCTAGTTTCATAATAATTAAATGCCTCTACCTATTTGCCAAAAGTAAAAGAATAGTTTTTTTTAGTTAGATAATAAATAGTTGGTACTAAAGAAGTGCTTGCTTGTTTACATAATAAGCAATGGGAATACAATATTGTTTTTGCAATGAAAGATAATAATTAAATGGCTTTAGCCACCTAGCCCATAAAAAATAACCTTCTATCCATTTTTATTTTGCATTACATCCAGTTATGCAATAAACATTTTCTCTTTGCACTACTCCCATTTTTTTTATGGCTATCAGCACAGTTAAATATCTTTTACCTATTTCCTACAGCATTTTTAACGCATGCGTTAGGTTGTAAGCTTTTGCCCATTTTAATGTATGCGCTTTTTGGGCATTCAATAAAAAATGTTTTACTAACTGCTTGGTTGTATTTTTTAAAATTTTTAGGCCTGCAAGAAAGTGAGGCCCTGGAAAATAATATCTGTAATATGAAAAAGCTTCTTTAGTAATTAAGCAAGATAAGTTTTTCTTCAATTTTGTTTTAGTTTATTGATTATTAATTACTTAAACAATACATTCCTTAGCAACTGGCTGGTTTACAAAAACTAAAAATAATCGCCGTTTAAAGCCAATTAACATATCATTTTCTACTATTTTTTTTGGTACTGTGTGTATTGCCATTTAAACTCATTGTTCTATTTCTATAATAATCAACAACTTATACATACATTAGTCTGTCATTTTTAAAAAAAGATTAAGGCATAGGCCCCCGTTTACCCAATGGAATTAATGCAGGGCTACTGCTTATCTTTTATATTGCAAAGTTTATACTCGTGTATTCTACTACGTCACTTTTACTGCAAGCGAAGTTTTAATTTTAGTTTTTCTATTTATGCTCAATTATGAATATTGTATTTATTAATTTATTTACAATAATTCCAATGGTTTTTTTTACTTTTGCAGCCGCTTATATGGCTATTAGCCATTTTTTGATTGTTTCATTGAAAGGTTATCTATTACCTAGTAATTTAATTAGGTGCATATAAGTTAGGGTGCTAAAAAAATGAGTTCTTTGTTTCCAAAATATTTTACCGATTAATGCGGTATCGGACCCTTAGCTCAGTTGGTTAGAGCACCTGACTCATAATCAGGGGGTCGTAGGATCGTGCCCTACAGGGTCCACTTGAAAATCAGCCAGTTACGGATATTTTTCGTAACTGGCTTTTTTGTTTGAAACATATTTTGATACACAACCACTAGAACTATGAGCCTCTTTAAAATATTTGATGCTAAAGCAAGAGTTCTTTCAGGCAATATCTGGGAGTTTCAAATATTAGCAAACGGTATAGATGGAAACCGCTACGCACTGAATCCGATTTTTACTAAGCTTGAAATTGAAGGAACGGATTTATTTATCCAGGACAAAGAGATTGTCGAGTATCTAATTGATGTTTTACCAGAGATAAACTCTAATCCTGAATTATGCAATTCAATCTTGCAGGAATATAAAAGAGGTACCGAGTTATTTGAGAAAGAGCTTTCTGACTATCTCAAGTTTTTTGAACCATCAGTTAATAACACTGCAATGGGCATTCAGAAAATATTATCCCTAAAACCTACAAGCTATTTTTCGGAAGGCCAATTGCATCAGTTGATTCATTGGCAGGGTATCGTATTTGCAGCCTATCAGTTTATAGCTTCTCGAATTGATTTGCTAAAAGATAGTTTTGACTTTGTATCCTTAGAAACCGAAAGGAATGACACTTTAAAAAGTATTTGGAAGGGAGAGCCTTCCGACTATGAAAAATTTATTTCAGCCCTAATTGATCTGGGATATTTAAAAGAATGGGAGACCAATAGTAATGATGGTCTGATATGGTCTGCAATGAATCCGGGTAAATCAGGAGCCAATTATTTTGTCGCAATGATAAAAGCTTGGGATGAACTAAATATGATTGACAGAACCAGCTTAACGTCAAACAGTCTTTACAAATACACAATAAACACTTTTAAAGTGGCTTTTAAGCCTGATTCCTTGAAAGCTGACAACATAGAAACAGCCGATAGGGATAAGGTGGACTTTTTTAAATCAATTCTTAGTAAATAATTTAATGCCCCCGATGATTCTCTAAAATCAGGGTTGTTGGGGGCTATCTTCTCGTATTACGTTTGCATCAGTTAATAACAATTAAAGTTAACTGTATGCAACTTACAAATCCATTTGACGCAATTATTACGAAGTTAGACCAACTTCAAAGTACTGTAGAAGAAATAAAATCTTCCCAGCCGCAAAAACAGGCTTCACCTGATGGTGAGGATAACGAGCTTATTAATCTACAGCAAGCAAGTTTGCTATTGAACATGCCTGTTTCTACTATACATTTTCATAAGGCACACCACCAACTTCCATTCCTTAAGCCTGGCAAACGCCTGCTATTTCGCAAAGGCGACCTTCTTGTTTGGTTAAATACATTTTCAAGCAACACATCAACCGGAAATACTGCAATTGACAGAATGCGGGAGAATAGAAAAAAACGTAAATAAGTATTTAAGTAAACACTTATTTAATTAAAAAACCGAATAAGAGGTGAGAGTCTTACTCGGTTTAACACTTACTAATCTTTTAATTCTGTATGAGCAATATTACAAAAAAGATTCCTTACATCAGAGTGGGAACACAATATTACAAGTGGGTACAATTTCCACTTGCATCAGGTGATTCAATTGAAAAATTAGCTGCCTGGAGTGTAGATAACATAAGCCGTGACCATGGAAAAAGCTATATAGGACAGATACCAAAATACGATGGCTTTTGTCTTATTCCCGACCATGTGAATTTTAAGCAAATAATTAAGAATCACTTCAACCGGTATGAAGCTATTATTCACAAACCATCTGAGGGCGATTACTCAAAAATATATTCGTTTCTCGAACACATATTTGGGGAGCAAATTGAGACGGGGCTAGATTATTTAACTGTATTATACTTACATCCAGTTGAAAAACTGCCGGTGCTTTGCCTGGTGTCAAAGGAAAGAGGCACTGGAAAAACAACCTTTCTTAACCTTTTAAAAGCAATCTTCGGGGGGAATTTTACTTATAACACAAATGAAGATTTCAGGAGCCAGTTTAATAGCCATTGGAGCAGCAAGTTAATTGTATCTGTTGATGAGGTACTACTTGATAAAAAGGAGGATTCAGAAAGAATAAAAAATCTTAGCACAGCAAAAACATACAAATCAGAAGCAAAAGGAATAGACAAACAAGAGGTAGAAATTATTTGCAAATTTATACTATGCTCCAATAACGAAGATTCCTTTATACAAATTGAACCAGGAGAAACGAGATACTGGGTAAGAAAACTTACTCCATTTCAAAAAGAGGATGAGCAGTTAGTTGAGCAAATGAAAAAGCAAATCCCTGCTTTTCTCAAGTTCCTAATAACAAGGGGGATAGTAGTGCCAAAAACTACGAGAATGTGGTTTGAGCCTAAAGCACTGGAAACGCCTGCTTTGAAAAAACTTATACGCAACAACAGAAACAGGCTCGAATCGCAAATAGTATATCTGATAAAAGAAATAATGGACTGCTCAGATATTACAGAGTACTGTTTCTGTATTAAAGATTTACAATACAATATCACCAAGTCCAATAGGGGTATAGTTGACCATAGCATTCTTTTAAGAATTCTAAAAGATGAGTGGCAGCTAAAGCCAAATACTCAATCGAGTACATACACTACCTACCTATCGGGTAACGAAGGTTTTATTAAACCAGTAACTGACAAAGGAAGATACTATACCATAACCAATGACTGGATGATGGAGAAATTCGTTGACTTGTTGATTTAGATACTTATTTAATTGAAAATCAATAGAGGAAATAAGCAACAAATAGTCAACAAAAGGTCAACAAAAAAAAGACTGTTGATAATACCCTTTAAGAAAGCGAAATGATGATTTTTTGTTGCGCAATTGTTGCCCATATAAACATTTAAAATTCAGCTTACTATATAGGAAGGTCAACAAATCAACATTTTTTGTATCTATTTAGCCTTTAAACTTTTTTTATGAACCAAACATTAAAAGATTTTTATCAGAAATCGAGACTAGTATTAGCAAAACAAGGTTTTTGTCTTCCCAACCATATACTAAGTGCATCAATAGAATATCGAATCAGGGGAGACCAGGAAGATGTAATCTACATGATTTCATATCTACCAAAAGACAAAGCTTTAGCTGGAGACTTATTAAGGGTGGAATCCTGCCATCAGAATGAAGCCCTGGAGATGCTCTCAATTGAAGTGAACAAACGGATAGGTAAATATCCAAACTACCACTATAAAGCACAAATAATTGAATAATTACTTATTTAAGTATTTACTGATAAAAAGAAAAAAATGAATACTCAAAATGCTAAGAAGCTTTTAATATCCGAATATTTAAAAGCCCTGGGAGTTTCCCCGTCTAAAACTACGGGCAAGTCGCTTTGGTATCTAAGCCCAATAAGAAATGAAAAAACCCCGTCTTTCTGTGTGAATACTAAAAAGAATGTTTGGTATGATTTCGGCAACCAGAAAGGCGGAAATATTATTGACTTGGTTATTGCTATGAAGCAATGCAATGTTAGTTCAGCTTTGAAAGAGCTATCCGCTATCCATAGTTCTTTTTCTTTTAACCAGCAGCAGGATTTAATCGAAAAGGCGGATGAAACAATACATATCCTTAAACTGAAAAAATTAGAAAACCAGGCCCTCCTGGAGTACTTGGCCAGCCGTTGTATTAGCATTAAAACCGCCAGGAGATTTTGCAAAGAGGTATATTACTCAATAGGGGGCAAAAGGTATTTTTCAATTGCTTTTCCAAACAGAGCCGGAGGGTTTGAACTTAGAAACAAATATGCCAAAACAGCAGTAAGCCCAAAGGACATTAGTCTCCAAACTACAGGCCAAAGAACTGCTTGTATAACAGAAGGGTTTATAGATTTCCTTTCCTTGGTAGAACTCGTACCCTCTGTATTAGAAAGTGCCGACCTGATAATACTAAACTCTGTAAGTAATACAACTAAGGCAATAGAAAAACTAACTTACTACGATAGGGTTCTTTTGTTTTTAGACAATGATGCATCAGGCATAGAATCGATTGAAAAAATAAAGGATGTAACAAAAGGGAGAGCTATAAGCATGGCTGATTTATATCAACCCTATAAGGACTTAAACGAGTTCCTATGTGCAAATAAAACGGTTTCTGCAATAGACCGTACAAATGATTTTAGGAAAATCAACAAAAGGATTGCCGCCGCCTGTTTATCAACACATTCCGCTAATGCCCACCCGAGACCCCACCCCCACAACGTATGATAAGAGAGTAAGAAAGGATAGTGGTGGTGGGGTCTCGGGTGGGCAACATGATGATAGAGAAAAACAGGCGGGGGATACAAAAAGATAATTGGGAAGAAGTAAGTAAGAGTTGCGAAAAAAGAAAAAAAGTGTGTAGGAGTGGAAATGAGAAAAGGATAGTTGAGGGGTGGGGCTTGGGGGGTGGGGGGTGAGGTTTGGGGGTGGGGTTTGGGGGGTGGGGTATTAGGAGAAGGGCAAGCGAGGTTGGCAATTAGGTATTAATAGTTCAAGTATGAATTATTAAAATTGATTGTTGAAGCTGGAATTTGAGGAGGGATTTAGGATTTGATTAATTAGTAAAAGATTGAAAACAAAATTTGATAATGACAAAAAGTCGGAGGGAAAATGCCAAGAAATATTATGATAACAAAACGGGATTTAGAGATTTTAAGCTTTATTAATCGGTTTGGGAAAATGACATCTGAAGATGTGAAACAATACATTGGAAAATCAATTATAACAACAAGAAAAGTTCTAAAAAAATTGAAGGAAAGAGGGTACATAAAGAGCCAAAAAATATTTCATAATCAAAATGAAATTATTACCTGTACTGAAATTGGCGCAGAAATGACACCTTATAGAACCTGCGTTGAAATAAAGCTAAGCCAGATAGAACATGACTTGATAGTTGGGAAAATGTATCATCCAATGAGTAGAAAAATTAGCCATGAAAAATACTATACCGACCGGGACATGAAGATTCTTGAAATGTTCAGGGAACACCGGCCTGATATTGTATTTGAAACTGCAGGAAGATACACAGCAGTAGAAATTGAACTTCACAAAAAGGCAGACCAACGAATGTTGGAGATTAGGAAATACTACGAATACGGGGAAAATTTTGAAAAAGTGATTTATCTGGTGCAGGACGAGGGGTTAGAAAACTACTTATTAAAGTTTTTTAGTCTATACCCAAAATTTGAGGTCCTCAATTTCAAAAAAATAATAGCTTAAAGCATGATAGTCTTGTACATTTTGGTGGCACTTCTTGTTAGCGCCATTTGTTTTAACATCCTGTTAAGGCGAAAAGAAGTTCAAATTTATTTGCCGGGAAAAGGCCTTCCTCACAACCGAGAGCTAACCCATGGGGAAATCTTCCTTGGAGTAAATGGCACCTCAAAATTGTATGTCGAAAAATCAGATTTTAACAAATTTTGCTTTATCCTGGGGGCGACGGGTTCAGGGAAAACCGTTACCATAAAAACCATATTTAAATATTTTGCAGAGGCAGGATTCCCTATTATTTATGTTGACGGGAAGCCATCTGATGAAGTAGTTAAGTATTTAAGTAAATACACAAAGGAAAGATTTATAGGTTTTAATTGCGATAAACATCTGTCATACGATTTTCTATGTGGAACCCCAACGGAGGTTACTGATAAAATAATGTGCTTAAAAGATGATTGGGAAAACGATTACTATAAAGGCTTAGCAAAAAACATTCTTCAGTTAGCCATTAAATTTCTCCAGGAGAGAAATGGGGAAATGACCCTAAAAAATATTGTCAGGCATATTGATTTAGACTATTTGGAAGACCAGGTAAGAAAAGCAAAGTCCCCTTTACTTTCAGAGCTCAGGATATTTGTTAATATTAAAAAGGCCGATTTGATGGGCATATACTCACATTTGTTATTTTTTGTAAATAGCGATTTAGGTAGCTCTTTTGACACTATAAATAACCCTTCGTTCAGCCTCGAACAAGTAATTCAAGAGAATAAATGTGTTTACTTTTCAATTCCTGCTCTCCAGTACCCGGAGTTCGCAAGCTCTGTAGGCAAAATTGTAGTGAACGATATTAAAAACACCATATACCGAATGAAGAAAAAAGTTCTTATAGTTCTTGATGAATATTCAGTATTTGCAGGGGAGCAATCTTTAAATCTAATTAACCAGGGCCGAGAATTTGGCAGTCATTTAATTGTAGCGATGCAATCCCTGACTGATTTGCCCTTCCCGGCAGAGAGCCTTTTAACCAATGCAAATATGCTAATTGCCCATAGGGTTAACAGTGATGAGTCTGCGGAAACACTTGCCGGATATTTCGGAACGGTAAAATCAATACAATTGACATCCAAAATTTCAAGTCGAAATGTAGATTCCTTTGAGGGTTCGATGCGAAGTACTCGAGAATTTAGGGTTCACCCAGACGATATAAAAACATTGGAAAGAGGCGAAGCCGTAATATCAATAAAAGACAAGCATGTAATAGAAAAAGTAAAAATTTGCAATAACAACTAAATCCTGAAATCGTATGTTAAAAGCCCTAAATTTTTTAATCACTTTGTTATATGTACTCCTATCAACCTTTGTGTGCTTAATTATTGTACTACTCATAGATACCATAACTAGTAAAGAAATAACTATTGAAAATGTAACAAAACTAAACAGTGGCTTCTTTGGTGATGCCGGCATATGGATAATGTTAATAGGATGGATTGCCTTATGCTATGCTTCGCCGTTTCTATTTTCCCGTATATATATTTATTTCAACAATTGGAGGAATCCAATCCGTGAGGAGCAAAATCTTGCAGAAAAATGCACTAAAGATGTTTTAGAAAAAGCCGGCTCCAAAAAAGCAATTTCATTGTTAATTGAAGAAGAGCTAACCGTTAATGCTTCTGCATTTAGCACAAACTATATTATTCTAAGCAAAGGAATGTTAAAGACCATGGATGAGAATCAAATAAAATCTGTAATTGCCCATGAACTCGGACATTTAAAGTCCAGAGATTCTTACTTTATCTTGGTAAACTATTATTGCAAACTTTTCCTGAGTCCGTTTAAATTCATACTCAAATTCATTGGTAAAACCTTAGCACAGAATATACTTCTTGGGTTGTTCGTAATTGTAGTATTAATTGTGGCTGGAAACTCTGTAGGTAAAAAAGGGCAGGAGATAACTATAATGGCGGCGATTTTTATTCTTACAATAATCCTAATAGCCATATTGAATAAGATACTAGACTATTTGTTTCTTGCATTAAGCCGCAGCATTGAATTTGCCAGAGATTTTTACGCCTATAAGCTGGGATATGGCACATACATGGAAAAGTCCTTAGCCCATCTTTCAGAAATTAGCCCTCAGAAAGGGTCAGCGTTCTTCTATCTAACCTCAACCCATCCAATTATACAGAGCCGTATTCGAAAGCTTGAACAGTTAAATTCAAAAACTCAAAATTTTAAGCAATGAAAAAAGTAAAACCGGTATTGGGTCAGTATTTGTATCTATTGCCCTTTTTAAATTCCCGTTTTTTTAAAATAGGTATAAGTACATTGAATTTGAATAGAGTTTACACTCATCACAAAACCTATGGAATTGATTTTAGGAAATCCTTGATTATTTCTGCCCCTAAGAGCCGAACCTTAAAGAATCTCGAAAGACATCTTCTTAATGTTTTTGATGAACATTGTACACAGTTCTACGGAATGGATGGGTATAGAGAAATTAGAAAAATTGAGAATTTCGATAGTGTATTAAATGAGATTAAATCACAAAACAAACAACTTGGCTTAAGCATTACTTCTTTATCAGAAATTCTTGAAAAAATTCCACAAAATATAATTCAAAAAGGCCTTGAAAGTACACACTTGGGGACAGCTTCAACAAAGTATAAAGTTAGATTCTACCGATTATTTACAATAAACCCCAAATTAAAGGAGTACTTTTTTTTCAGCCTTGATAAAGAGTGCCAAGCTTATCTACATAGCATTGACATTGCCAATGGCAACTTAATAGGCTATCCCTCTATTGATAAAGTCATTGACTTACCGAAAAAAGATGTTCAGCCAAATCATATATACTTTGGCGAAAATGATATGTACGGATTCTTTAATCTGAAAGACATTAAGTATATAAAGAATGGAAAGGATTTTATGAAGTTTCAGCCCTTAATGACTGAGGAGTTAAATTCAGTTTGGGGTAATCACCAAATAAATTAATAACATGACATACAGCGAAAAAATAGAAGAAATGATAAGGCAAGTAGATAAATTATATCAAGATGCAGAATGGCTTAGAGACCTGGCCACGGGGGAAGAAAAGAAATACTGGAATGAGCATCGAAGAATATTCTATTCAGCAGATTCGCCATTGAGAGAACTAAACAACAGCCTTTCTACTGAAAGAGCCAATACAACAATCTAATCTTTAACTTCTAAATTAAATAACATGCTATTACAACCAATTTTAACACTTTTACTATTTGCCGCCACCGTCTTTATTGCAATTAAGGCAAACAAGGAGTATTACACAAATAACTTTAAAAATTCTATTTGCCTATCGGCTCTGGGGCTTAGTATTCTTTACTTCATAAACGTTATATTATAAATGATAATCGCTATTACAAGTCTTAAAGGAGGCGTAGGGAAATCAACAGTATCACAAAACCTGGCTGCATGCTTTGCACACTCTGGGTATAAAGTTTGTATTGTAGATGCTGATGCAAATCAAAGTGCAATAAAATGGTCAGGTCTTCGTGCTGCAGATTTACCCCTCATTCCAGTATTTGGCCTTCCGGATGGAAATTCATTATCGGCTAACATTAAGCCATTAAATCAGGATTATGAGATTGTAATCATTGACGGCACACCCTCATTATCAAAAATTACTAGCAAGATTATTCTACTGGCCGACTTGGTTATAATTCCAATACAGCCAAGCGGGTTAGATATTTGGGCTACTGAGCAATTTTTAGATAGGTACCACGATGCCAGCGAACAAAGGGAGCAAAGAATTCCTGCATACTTTTTACTGAATAGATATAATCCTACAACTAAATTTGGAAAGGAAGTAAAGGAGGTACTTTCCGAAACAGGCCTACCTGTACTGACTTGTAGCCTGAAGGATAGAATTGCTTATACAGAAGCAATAATCCAGGGCAAAGGGGTAGTTGAGTATAAAGACCCAAAAGCCAATATGGAGGCGGTAAGACTCTTTAATGAAGTTTCTGAAATTCTATCACAGCTAAATAATTAAAACCAATGTCGGAAAATAAAAATGCTTTGAAAGATACCATAAAGCTGGCCGGAAAGGTTGATTTAAAAAAGACTGAAAAAAGCCTCGAAAAAACCGAATTGGCTGTAAAAAGGATTCACAGTACACAGTCAGAAAATGTTAGGGTATCACTGGACCTCCCAGCTGCGCTTTACATCAAGGCTAAAACTAAAGTTGCCATACAAAGGCAAACCCTAAGAGAATACCTTATTTCACTTGTTGAGAAAGACAATAATGGTGAGAATTGATTTCACTTGATATTCCATATCGGAATCTCAAGTTTTGGGCAAAGTAAAGTCCGTAAGGCCTTTCATGTATTTAGCCTGCAACTCCAAATCGAAACCAGCAAAATACTTTTGAGTAGTTGATAAATTTGTATGACCGAGACTCTGGCTTGCCAGCTCTAAAGGCGCACCATTTCTTACAAGTATTGTAGCAAATGAATGCCTGGCCACATAAGTTGTGATTTTGTTCTCAAACCCCAGGTCTGCCCCGATTTTTTTAGTCCACTTGTTAACGACCTTTGTAAATTGTTTGATTTTCGTCCTTGCATTTTTTTTATCATCCGAAGAATCCAAAATTTTAAATACATAGGAATCTTGGCTTCTGCTTTTGGTACTATATTTTTCAATTATTGCATCTATGTAAGGGTTTCTAATAGCTACTATTTTTTGCGAACTACCCCGTTGAGCGTTTTTAGTCTTTTCCCTTTCGAAAGTGATGCTATTTTTGTTCAAATCCTTCCACTTAAGCTTACCCACATCCATCATATTTATGCCATTGCACAAATAAGTAAACACCCAAAAATCTTTCGCCATTTCCATATTTGATTTGGGGGGCGCAGAGTAGTTGAAAATCTGGTTTACTTGTTCTAAAGTCAGGGCTTTTTTAATATTTCTACCAGATGGGATAGTATATTTTTTAAGCCCAAAGGGGTATTGTTCAGCCTTAATAATACCGTCCGCTTTTGCCTGGTTCATGATTGAGCGCAACGGCCTAAGGTAGATGCCAATGGTGGTAGCTGATTTTCCAGACTCAAGCATTGCTTTTTCGTAATTCCGCAAAAAATCAACTGTTATGTCTTGAAGGGTTAATTTCTGCTTAAACCTTAATAACGACCGAATGGCTGTGGTGTAAGAGTCTGCAGTTCCATACTGTTCATTTTTATTTAACTGGGCTACATATGCCTTAAATAAAGCCTCCAGGGTACTATATCGAACAGGTTTTTCAAAAAATTCGTCCTCAAACCTCCTGAAGGAAAAAGGCGTGATTCTATCCAACATCCGCTCGGCTTCCTTTTCTATAACGGCAATATCGTTTTTGACAGTTCGCAGTTTGCCTTTTACAGTATCGGAATTGATTTGAATCCATTCTTCTTGGGTTGCACTATGGCCGGTAGAATAATACTTTCGTCCACCTTTGTATGTAATTCGTAACTTTAGAGGCAAACGGCCGTCCTTCTTTATTCGCCTTGAGTCTCTTACAATTTTTGCTAAAACCTTTTCAGTTTTCATATTACTTACAAATTTGCGACATATTTTGATACATCTTTTTTAGAATTATCTATATATTTGCAGAGGTAACTGTAGAAACAGGTTTTACTAAATAACTATAAATCAGTTAATTTAATACTACCTTACACTTACTAAAGATATTTGTAATAACCGTATTTGTGACTCATAATCAGGGGGTCGTAGGATCGTGCCCTACAGGGTCCACCAAAAGGCTGTCCCAATTATTGCGACAGCCTTTTTTTTGTTACATACGGAAGCATGTCAGCCCATCTTCTTTAACCTTTTATTAACCGGGTTTAAAAATACATTTGCTCACTACTTTTAATTATATGAAGAAAATTGTTACCCTTATTATTGGCTTGTCTATACTTAACAGCCAACTTTTACAGGCGCAAACCGCACCTGCCAGTAAGAAAAAGGAAAAGATTGACTTAAGTAACCGAGCTAATGATCATATTATGTTACAAATTGGTGTTACAAATTGGATAGGCACCCCCGATACCATCAATACTAAGGGCCTTTCAAAAAGCATCAATGCTTATTTCATGTTTGATTTTCCTTTCAAAACCAATCCTAAGTTAAGTATGGCCTTTGGTCCGGGTATAGGTAGCGATCATATACTATTTACCGAAACTAATTTAGGCATTAAAGAAAATACTCCCTCCATTCGCTTTACTAACGTACCCGATACTAATAATTACAAAAAAACAAAACTGGCTACCGTATATGCCGAAGCGCCAATAGAGTTTCGCTACTCTTCCAAACCGCTTACTGGCAATGGATTTAAAGCTGCTATAGGCGTTAAAGTAGGATCGCTTATAAATGCTCATACTCGTAATACTAAGTTGCAATCAAAGTCAGGTACAGCCTTAGGCAATTTTACTACCAAAGAGAGCAGCAAAACCTTTTTCAATAAAAGCAGAATTACTGCCACTGCTAGGTTTGGCTATGGACATATTAGCCTATTTGCAAACTATCAACTTACGCCAGTATTTAAAGATGGGTTAGGCCCGGTGGTTCGCCCTTTTTCGATTGGCCTAGCTTTAAGTGGTTTGTAATCAAGAAAAAAATATTTTCAAAAACGGCTTGGCATTTACCAGCCGTTTTTTTATTGGGGTAAAGCCATGCTATACTCATAATTTTGTAACGGAATATTAAACATGCTAGATAAAAAAAACATAATCCATAAGGAAGAAAAAGCCATTTTGGTAGGGTTAATAAACCGTAACCAAACTGAGCAGCAAGTGCAAGAATATTTAGATGAGTTGGCCTTTTTAGCCGAAACAGCTGGCGCTATTACTGTAAAACGATTTACACAAAAGCTACCACATCCGGATAGTAGAACATTTATCGGCAAAGGAAAGTTAGCAGAAATAAAAAAGTACATACAAGAAAAAGATATACGCACTGTAATATTTGATGATGAGCTTACCGGTGCACAAATAAATAATATAGAAAAAGAGCTAGAGGCTAAAACCATTGATAGAAGCGATTTAATTTTAGACATATTTGCCCGCCGCGCCAAAACTGCGCAAGCCAAAGCACAGGTAGAGCTAGCACAGTATCAATACATATTACCCCGATTGCGAGGCATGTGGAAACACTTAGAAAGATTAGGAGGCGGAATAGGTACTAGAGGCCCTGGCGAAACCGAAATTGAAACCGACCGAAGAATAGTAAGAGATAAAATTTCATTATTACGTAAACGCTTAGTCGAAATTGACAAACAAGCCTTTACCCAACGTAAGGATAGGGGCGAGTTTATAAGAGTAGCATTAGTAGGCTACACCAATGTAGGCAAAAGCACCCTAATGAATTTATTAAGTAAAAGAGATGTTTTTGCGGAAAATAAATTATTTGCCACATTAGACACTACCACTAGTAAAGTTGTATTTGAAAATACACCTTTTTTATTAAGTGATACGGTAGGCTTTATACGAAAATTACCACACCATTTAGTTGAAAGTTTTAAAAGCACATTAGACGAGGTGAGAGAGGCAGATATATTATTGCATGTAGTGGATATATCCCATCCCGCATACGAAGATCAATTAGGGGTAGTAAATGCCACTTTACAAGAACTTAAGGCTTTTGAAAAACCCACCCTTACCATTTTTAATAAAATGGATTTATACGAAACCAAAACATTTGATGAGTGGTTGGAAGAAACGACCAAAAATGAAATTTTACAAGATTTACATGATAGATGGCAAAATGAAACAAATGGCAATGCCGTTTTTGTTTCAGCAATTGAAAAAAGAAACCTTGATTTTTTACGGCAAACTATTTTACAAAAGGTACGAGAGTTATATCACATACGCTATCCCTACAAAACCGAGTTTCTATATTAATGGGGTATGTATTGGGCAGGTATTAAATTAACGAAATCATATCATTGAGCAGTTCTTTACATTCTGTATTCGTCCAATCATAATTTCGTTGATAAACAGGTATTACAAATTGCACATTTGGAGCTTGTGCAAAGTTATTTATCTGTAGTTCGTTTGCTTTTATTTTTTGTTTTTCTTCCCTTTAGGTAATGATTTTAATACATCTTTTGCATTTGCCGAAGTAACTACTTTTTTACCTGTTCTGGCTTCCAACTCAAGCCTTGCTACTTTAGCAACAGTGCCGCCCTGTTTTGCTGCTATCTTACTTTCCTCAAACGTTTCGGGGTTGGTTGCTACTGAAATATCTTTTGTTGATGCCTCAGCAAGCATATTTAAAATAAGTTCAGTATTCGTCATGTTATCTCTCAGGTTTTCTTATTTCAAACCCTTCAATATTTTGTATTCTTTAGTGCTTTTATTGCTCCATGTTTTAGTAATAATATCGGTAAGGGTGGCAAATTGCTGCCCTTCATTCAATCCTCGCTTTTTCCACTCATCTGTCAATTCTTTTCTAATCTCAATACTTTTCAAGCGTTGGTTAATCCAATTCTCAGAATAACCCAATTTCAAGTATTGCTCCAAAGCCCGGTCAATACTAAGTTCAGGGTCTTGCATTTCATCGAGTCTTTCAGTTGCTACTTGAGCCAGCCATAGTTTAAACGGTTCTGCCTTTGGCGAAGGGATAGACTGTATCAAACGGAAAAGCTGTTCAGTATCGGCTACATCCGCCATACGCATTTTGCCATCAGCTGCCAACATCTTCAAACTGTGACAATTCTTCACGGTTTCGTTTCCATCTTCCTTAAGCCTTTGTTTTAACTTCCGCCAATAAGCACTTGGGTCTATGCTTTGGGTAAGAACGGTAATTACATCTATTATGGATATATACCATTTTTCCTGCTCTGCATCCCAAAAAGATCGCACCTGCTTTTCTTCAAATAGTTTAATAGCGGTTTCTTTAGACATGACTTATAGAATGAAGCTTTCTCAAAAATTTTATTTTTTCTGCGATTAGGTGCCACATCACTAACCTATGATTATTTAACTTTTTAATTCGGCTGCTTTAACTTCTTATTGGTTAGTCGTTTACAGTAGAGATTTCTCTTTCCAAAGTTAATGAGTAACCCTACTTCCTAAACAATAGGTGTCCAAATAATTTACAGCTGGGGCGAAATCCTCAGCTTCCAGTTTTGTAGTGACGTTTAAAATAAAGTAGACAGTATCTTCAACCAAAAAATTCAACTCTTCTGGTTCCTATTTGTTTAGCACTATCAAAAAAATAAAGTATTTTTCTTTAATCAAAGTAATAATTTGATGAAATAAAATATACTTCAATCATTTTCTACAATTTTTAAGTTTTACTTCCGTGTATTCGTAATGCTGGTTTACTAATTGCTATACTTAGCATTAAAAAATTAGATGGGTTCTGAACTGTATTTTTCGCCCCTGTTATGCTTCCAAAATCTTAAACCGCTTTAGAGAGTTTTGTATACTTTCTTAATACAAAACCATAAAACTAATAAGCGATTTTTTAAAACCATGCCCCATTTTGTTGTTGGCGGTTGCGCTGCTACTAGCAACGATTTTTACAGCATAGGGCCTAACGGATAAATGCTAATTCCCACTCTTTAGGCAGCAGTAGTTTCGGCTTACCAAAGAAAACCCAATAACCGAAAGCCCAAAAGTAGAAAAATAGTAGTTCTAAAACTTAGCACCCATCTATCAAAGAAGAAAAAGTATTTTTAGGTTTGTATAATAGCAACGTTTTTTTTAGTCTATTTGCAAAATAACAATAGGCCCCTATTTATATCTCTATTTTTAAAACACATGCAACAAAATTTATTTATAGCGTTAGAAGGAATAGATGGAAGTGGAAAAAGTACGCAGGTAAAATTATTAGCGGAGCGGCTACTACAAAAAGGGCATAAAGTTTATACCACTTTTGAACCCACTGATAACCCTATCGGGGCAATGATACGCTCTATACTACAACATGAAACAAAAGCTGACGAACCAACCATAGCCGCCCTTTTTGCTGCAGACAGATTAGACCATTTGTTAAACAAAAAAAATGGAATTTTAAAAATGCTCGCCGAAGGCTATACGGTCATTACAGATAGGTATTATTTATCGTCTTACGCCTATCATAGTGTACATGTACCCATGGATTGGGTTATAGCGAGTAATGCATACAGCGCTCATTTGCGTCGTCCGGATGTAAATATTTATATTGATATGGATGCCGCCATTAGTATGCAGCGCTTAGCCGCCAATAGACACAGTACCGATTTATATGAAACACTGGAAAATTTACAAAAAGTAAAAGCCAATTATACCAAGGCGTTCGAATTAGTACAAGATAAAGAACACATCGCAATTGTTGATGGCAATAGCGATGTGTCCACCGTGGCTAACGATATATGGCAAGTAGTAGCACCCCTATTGAGATAGGCGGGTATAGGTACTCGATTGTTTAAAATCCACCCGATGCTCCTAACCCTAACGCAAGTGCTGCAGCCAATACACCATTTACGGTCAATGCGGTATGAAATCTATCCCATTTATAATCGTCTTTAAAAAACAAAGCCACTACGGGGCCCAATATGGGGACAAAGCCAAGTGCAAAACCACCCCAATGCCAACTCCATTTACTAAAAAACCCCTTCTTTGCTTTTCGTTTAGATGCATCTACAAAGCCCTCTTCATTTATTAACTTACGAAAATGCTGCTGTGCAAGTTTTAATTGTATCCGCTTTTTTAAACTAAGCTTTATGCCATATTCTTTAGCATAAGTCTTTGGCGTTAACGTTAAAAAATGTGCTAACGAAATCGTTGTTTTTGTACCTGGAACGGTAACCAACAAGGCATGGGCGGCTAACGGTGCGGGCACCTGTGTAGCTTGCACCAAAGAGATACACAAAATGCCGATAACTGTAATAATGGTTTTTTTCATGTGTGTGTATTTTTTCAAATATAGCCACAAAACCCACCATCGCTGTCAATAAAAAATGGATAAGACCCCTTAAAATAGGTAAGTAACCTAAAACTTGTAACTTTAAACAGCTGTATACTGGAGCCCAAAAGACAATTAAAAAATAAACATTATGCGAGGCCTAAACCGAGTAATGCTGATTGGCAACCTAGGAAAAGATCCCGATGTACAATTTTTAGAGGGAAATATTGCAGTGGCCAAATTTCCACTAGCCACAACCGAAACCTTTAAAGACCGTACCGGCAAATTGGTGTCTCAAACAGAGTGGCATACAATCGTACTTTGGAGAGGCTTAGCCGAACTAGCGCAAAAATATTTACACAAAAGTAGCCTGGTATATATCGAAGGTCGGTTACGTACCCGTAGCTGGGACGATAAAGAAGGCCATCGAAAATTTGCAACAGAAATAGTGGGCGACAATTTAATAATGCTAGATAAACGTATAGAGGGAAGTAATGGGCCTATCGATGGCCATGAAGAAGTTGCTGGATTAGACCCATCCGAAGGAATGCCCACTTAATTACCGAACCATTTCCATTCATGTATTTATAACAACAATGTTATAATACATCTGATTACCTTTGACTACAACGGTAACAAATTATTGTTGCCCATATTTTATTGATCACAAAAACAACCATTTTGGAAAGCCACTCGTTATTCTCTTTTTTTTTAGACTATCAACGCTTTTTACTATCCATTAATCCCCAACATACAGCCATTACAGTACTGGCATTACTGGGGCTATTAATGATAGCCTTTACTATTTCGGGTGCCGAGGTGGCTCTTTTTTCGCTTACTAATAAAGATATAGATATGCTAAAAACCAAACAGCATATCGCCGCAAAGCGTATTGTAAAATTGTTAGATGAGCCGAAGGAAGTATATGCATCGTTATTGATAGGCGGTACCATCGTTAACATAAGTATCATTATACTTTCTAATTTTTTAATAGAAAATAACTTACCCTTTGGCACCTTAAAAGCTGGCTCAATTAATAGTAGTTTTTTGTATATAATTGAGTTATTAATGCGTGCCATGCTAATCGCCTTTTTACTCATTTTTATTGGGCGTATGCTACCAAAGGTATGGGCTACGCAAAATAATTTACGATTTGCATACGGTACAGCCTTAACAGTAGAATGGTTGCATATACTTTTACGCAAGGTTAGTGTATGGGCCGTGTCGCTGGCAGATAATATAGGCAAGCAAACAGGTGCCGATAAATCGCAAGAGATGAATATTAGAGAATTGGACGAGGCCATAGAAACCAGTAACGATGCCGACACCTCACCCGAAGAAAAAAATATCATGAAGGGTATTTTAAAATTCGGAGACATACAAGTAAAGCAAATTATGCGCAGCCGCCTTGATGTAAGTGGCATTAACCATTCCATGTCTTTTAATGAATTACTGCCGCTAGTGGAAGAACTGCATTACTCTCGATTACCGGTATTTAAAGATACAATCGATACGGTGGTAGGAATAATCAATACCAAAGACATCATACCACATTTAAAAAAGGACCACACCTTTGATTGGCACCAGTTGATAAGGCCCTCTTACTTTGTACCCGAAACAAAACCGATAGAAGACCTTTTAAAAGAGTTTCAATTGAAACGTATTCATTTTGCCGTAGTAGTAGATGAGTTTGGCGGCACGAGCGGCATTGTAACCATGGAAGATATTTTAGAAGAAGTAATAGGAGATATTAGAGATGAGTTTGATGAAGAAGAAAATAGTAATAAAAAAATAGACGACCGCAATTTTTTATTTGATGGAAAAACCATGATACATGATGCCTGTAAACAAATGAAACTGCCCGTAGATACCTTTGATGCTGTAAAGGGCGAAAGCGACTCATTGGCAGGCTTAGTATTAGAATTAGCTAGGCATTTTCCCGCCATTAACGATGTTATAACCTGCGGCGATTTTCATTTTACTATATTGCAAACCGAACAAAACCGTATTCAACAAATGCAGGTAACAATTAACCCCCCGATGTAAAGATTAGTTAATAAAATGAAACCCTCTTACAAAAAAATTATAGCGCCCTTTACTTTGATTATTGCCATCATTACCGCCTGCAATAGCGAATATTCTGCAGGTAAAAAAAAGGGATATTTTAAAATAGACTTTCCGGAAAAAAAGTATCAAACGTTTAATGAACCCGGCTATCCATACACCTTTGAGTACCCCACCTATAGCCAAGTAATAAAAGACACTACTTTTTTTGATGATAAAGCGGGCGATTGGTGGATAAATATCGACATTCCAAAGTTGGCTGGGCGTATACATATTAGCTACAAAGCCATAAATGCGCAAAACAGTTTCGACTCGCTTGTACGAGATGGATTTAAAATGGCGTACAAGCAACATGTGGATGTATCTACTGGCATTGAAGATAGTGTAATGCAAACCCCTAACCGAGTAGAAGGAATTTATTTTTCATTAGGCGGTAATACAGCTACCGCTAATCAATTTTTTTTAACGGACTCTACTCGCCACTTTTTAAGAGGCGCATTATATTTTGATGCCGCTCCAAATGCCGATTCATTAGCCATTGTAAATGAGTTTTTAAAACAAGATGTAAAGCATTTAATAAATACATTGCAATGGAAACAATAAACAATGCAGCAAGCGTACAAAAAAGCCCGACTAAAAAAATAGCCGGGCTTTTTTTATACCTACAATCAGCTTACAATAAATCAATTTCAAAACTCACTAAATCTTTAAACAGTTGAATGCGCTGGGCTATATCTTCTTTCGTTAATTCTTTTAATCGAGTAGGGCCAAATTTTTCTACACAAAAACTTGCCATAGCGGAGCCTACAATAATTCCCCTTTTCATATTTTCAAATGAGATATCGCCTGTTTTAGCTAAATGGCCTACAAATCCACCAGCAAACGTATCGCCAGCGCCTGTAGGGTCATACACATCTTCCAAAGGCAAGGCCGGAGCAAAGAAAACGCTGTCTTTATCAAATAACAAAGCCCCGTGTTCGCCTTTTTTTATAATTAAATAGTTGGGGCCCATCTGTAATATTGCTTTTGCTGCTTTTACTAGAGAATATTGACCCGTAAGTTGGCGAGCTTCTTCATCATTAACCACCAGCATATCCACCTCTTTCAACACTGCTTTTAAATCATCCATGGCTATTTCCATCCAAAAATTCATTGTATCCATTACAATAAATTTTGGTCGTTGCTTCATTTGCTTAATAACGCTTAGTTGAGTGGCAGGGGCTAAGTTTCCTAACATTAAAAAATCGGCACCTTGATAGCTATCGGGCACTATGGGTGCAAAATCGGCCAATACATTAAGGTCTGTAACCAATGTGTCCCGGCTATTCATATCGGCATGGTAGCGGCCACTCCAGAAAAAAGATTTTTTATCGGGCACTATCTCTACGCCTTCCAATTGCACACCGCGGCTCTTTAAAGTTTCCATTTCTTCCTGCGGAAAATCATATCCCACCACCGAAATTTGCTGTACAGGCTTTACAAAATTGCTAGCAGCATAGGCTACATATAGCGCCGAGCCGCCGGTAATTTTATCCGTTTTACCAAATGGCGTTTCAATTGCATCAAAAGCCATGGTACCTACCGTAATTAGCGACATAATTTGATTATTAACTTTAGAAATTGATACCCAAAAGGGGCGGGCAAACCTACACCAATTTCAGCATAATACAGGCATTACTTTATGCAAAGCTTTTCGGTAATTAAAGCTTGTATTTTGGGGATAATTGTAGATGCTATTTTTTATCTTTGAGTATGCCAACACCACAACGTAAAAGAGCATCTAAAAAAGGTTTAATTCTTCGCAAAGCCGCCGCTATGTTCCGGGAAAAAGGTTTTGCCGCCACATCTATGAGAGACTTGGCCGAGGCGGTAGGTATTGAAGCGGCCAGTTTGTATAACCACATCCGATCTAAAAATGAAATATTGGAAGCCATTTGTTTTGATGTAGCAAATGTTTACAATACTAATATGGATGCAGTAGAAAACAGCGGGCTTAAATCAATTGCAAAAGTTGATAACCTGCTACGCTTTCACATAAAACAAATGGTTGAAAATTACGAGGAGGTGTATGTAGCCGATAGAGAATGGAAGCACTTAGAAGACCCCTATCTTTCAAATTTTCAAACGCAACGCCGAAACTATCGTAAAAAATTTGCGGCTATTATTGAAGAGGGTATTGCTAAAGGAGAAATTAGAAAAATAGATGCTGCCACGGCTGTGCTTATTATGCTACATGCAGTTAGTGGTATTGAAAGTTGGCACCGCAGTACTGCTAAAATTAGCGCAGAAGAGTTGGAAGAAAATATGCTTGCCATTATGATAGATGGCTTGCGCAAACATGCCTAATTATGCCCGCTCATTTTTATTCGCTTGCGGTAAAAGATATAAAGCAGGAAACGGCCGATTGTGTATCCATACAATTTGCAGTGCCCGAAAGCCTAGTATCCACCTTTGTATTTGCCCCTGGGCAAAATATCGCTATTAAAAAAAACGTAAACAATCAGGAGGTACGGCGTACGTATTCAATATGCTCCGCACCTTACGAAAAAGAACTGCGTATAGCCGTAAAAAAAGTAGCGGATGGCCTTTTTTCTAATTACGCCAATAAGGAATTAAAAGTGGGCGATACACTTGCAGTAATGGCCCCTGCCGGTAGATTTTGTACCCCTATTAACCCCTTCCATAGCAAAAAATATGTGGCTATTGTTGCGGGTAGTGGCATTACTCCCGTATTGTCTGTTTTAAAAACCATACTTAAAGAAGAACCTAATAGCCAGTTTGTACTTGTTTATGGAAACCAAACCAGGCAATCAATCATTTTTTTTGAAGCGCTAGAAAGTTTAAAAAATAAATACCTCCATCGCTTTAGCATCATTAATATATTAAGTCGCGAAAAAACAGATACGCCCCTACATCATGGCAGAATAGATGCGGAAAAATTGCAAGCACTATACCCCATTATAAACTATGCGGAGGTTGACGAATTTTTTATATGCGGGCCCCAACAAATGATTGGTTCGGTGAATGATTTTTTAATTAACAGCGGGGTGCCGCAACAGCAAATACATATTGAATTATTTGCCGCTACATTACCCCCCAAAAAAATAACCGCCACTGCCCACACCCCTAACGATAAAGTAAGCCAGCTAACGGTTATTGCAGATGGCAGTAGTAAGGAATGGATTATACCACTAAATGGTGGGCTTACAATATTAGATGCCGCATTACAAAACGGGGCCGATTTACCCTACGCATGCAAAGGCGGTATGTGCTGCACCTGTAAAGCTAAATTAATAGAAGGCAATGTGCAGATGGATGTGCATTGGGGGTTAGAAGCCGATGAAGTAAGTAACGGCTATATCCTTACTTGCCAAGCCTACCCTACAACCGAAAAGGTGGTGGTAGATTTTGATTGTAAGTAAAAATATTATGGAGCCAGTCTGTCAATTTTCCATGCTCCATTAGCCTGCAAACTATACTGCAATCTATCATGCAAACGGCTAGGACGACCTTGCCAAAATTCGATTATAACCGGCTTTACTAGGTAGCCACCCCAATGGGGGGGGCGGCTAATGGGATGCACCGCCCATTTTTTTTCGTTGGCCACATAGGCTTCATCTAACCAATCTCTATTAGGTATTATTTGACTTTGTGGAGAGGTAATGGCCCCTATTTGGCTAGCCACAGGTCTTGATAAAAAGTAAGCGTCGCTTGCTGCTTCGTTCATTTTTTCGATGAGGCCAGTTATTCTAATTTGTCTTTCAAGTTCTTTCCAAAAAAACACCAAACAGGCTTTGGGGTTTTCGCTTAACTGCTGGGCTTTATAACTACTATAGTTGGAAAAAAATACGAAGCCCTTATCCGAAAATTCTTTTAACAGTACGATGCGGGCGGCGGGTACACCCTCTGCAGAGGCGGTGGCCAACGTCATTGCATTTACTTCCTCTATTTGCGCTGTTACGGCCTCCTTCCACCAGGTAGCAAATTGTATCATTGCATTGGGCGAAGCAGTGGATTCAAGTAAGGTTTGCTTTGAATAATTTTTTCTGATATCGGCTATTGGCTGCTGCATGCAAATGGTTTTAGCCGCAAAAATAGTTTATTTTACTAGCGTAGTATGAGGCAATAAAAGGCAGCGTGTAATAATAATTGTATCCCTTGTAAAGATGTATTCGTTACACTGATTTTAATTTTTGTTTGGCCAGTCTGTCTCTTTCTTCAGATACGAGGTTAAGGCGACTTTCTAATTCGCCCATGCGCTTAATTTGTGCTTCTAGTTTTTTATGAGATGCGGCAATTGCGTTCATATCTGTGTTTAAATTTTCTAGAAAAGCTATTTTTCGTTGCAGCAGTTCTCTTTGAAATGACGCTTCTGCTAATTTTTCTTGCTCTTGCATTAGCGCTGCTCTTAGTTGTTTGTTTTGAAATTGCGTAATGTTACACTTTTGGTTTAATGCCTCAATATCTCGATTTAGTTTTACTTGTTCCTCTTGTAATGCACAATGGGCTAGGCTAATTTTTTTTGAAGCCGCTAGTTGGGCTTCTAAGTTTTCAATTTTTTGTTGTAAATCGTTGAACTCGGCAAAAGCATTATCCTGCAGGGAGGTAATAGCGGGGTTAGTGCTAGTTTGTAGGCGTAGGTTTTCTACTTCTTTCTCTTTAAGGGATAGCTTATTTTTTAATGCTTCGTTTTCTATTAATAGTTCATTAGCGTTAGTAGCAAGCGGGGGTTGGTTTAGCGTATCTATTTGCCCAAGCATTTTTTCAATACGTTGGTACTGCTGCAATAAACTATGTTCGGCATCGGTAAATGCTTTAAAGTAATCTGGCTGAAGGGGCTGAGGGGCGGGTGTTTTTAAGGCTGCTATTTCTGCTTTTAGCTGTTTATTAATAATTTTGGTTTCTTCGGCTTCAATGGTATATATCTCTACATTTTCTTCGGATGAGGCCAATTGTTTTTTTAAATCATCAACCAGTTTATTTTTTAAATCCAATTCGTCAAAAAATCTAGATTTCCAATTGGCCAGCTCTACTTCTAATTTATTAGCGGCAGTAGGCGCATAAGTTGGATTTTTTTTATTTTCCAGTGCCTCCTTCATTTCTCGCCAAGAACGGCGGCTAAATACAAAAAAGTGTATTGTAAAGCCAAGCACAATAGCGCCTAGCATAAGTATTGTAAATTCAATAACAGAAAGTGATAACTGAGCCCCCATATGCAGCAACGTAAATTTAAAAATCTATTAAAAATGCGGCTTAATTGCCGTTAATAGTTTTTCACAGGGGATACTAAAGTTCACAAGATAGAAGATGCTGCAAATTATAAAATAGTAAAACTACTTCGTAATTATCCTTTTACTAATGTACCCACCTTTTCGCCTGTAACCACCCGGCGCAGGTTATCTGGTTTGTTCATATCAAATACAATGATCGGCAGTTTGTTTTCTTCGCAAAGGGTAAAGGCCGTCATATCCATTACTCGTAAATTTTGCGTAAGACATTCTTTAAAAGTAATCACATTGTATTTGGTAGCGTTGGGGTCTTTTTCTGGGTCAGCGGTATAGATGCCATCTACACGAGTACCTTTTAAAATAACATCTGCATTTATTTCAATAGCCCTTAAAGAACCGGCAGTATCGGTAGTAAAATAGGGGTTACCGGTACCGGCGCCAAATATTACTACCCTTCCTTTTTCCAAATGGCGGATAGCTCTTCGGCGAATATATGGCTCTGCTATTTGCTCCATTTTAATGGCGCTTTGCAAGCGGGTAAATACGCCGGCTTTTTCTAATCCTGCTTGTACGGCCATACCATTTATAACGGTGGCCAGCATACCCATATAATCGCCATGTGCCCTTTCAATACCTGTATCGGCTTCATTCATTCCGCGGTAAATGTTACCACCGCCTATTACTACGGCTACTTGCACGCCTAATTCGGTTATGGACTTTATATCTTGCGCATATTGGTTTATAACGTCGGTATCAAAACCAAAACTTTTATCGCCCATTAATGCTTCGCCAGAAAGTTTTAGAAGGATGCGCTTGTACTTAGGTAACATACAGATGGTTTTCGGGGGCGAAGATAAGCATTAGGCCCATTAATCTTCTTGTTAGAGAACTGGATACTGGAAATTTAATTTAAACAAAATCAAATTATCTTCTGTTATATGTTTCTGGCATGAAATTTACTTATAGGGCGTAGTTTAATTAGATGAAGAAACATAATTATTACTAATATGTACGCATAATTATTAGGGTGTAGTAGCGCTGAAAACGTTTGCAATAAGTATTAATACAAGGACAAATACTCGATTTAAGCTTTATACATTCATTAACATGCCTTTTTATAATAACTGCAATAAATTTGCGTTATACATTTATATAAAGAAATAAATAAACGATTTTCTCATAAGCAGTTAGTTTTGGTTGCGACCCCTGTTTCCACAGGGGTCAATTTTTTTTTATTCCTTTACTGCTTCGTTAATAAAGTAAACCAACGGCTGTAAGGTTTCTAAGCAGGCAATTACTTTTTTCACTATTTCCTTGCTATTTAATTCTGCCGCTGTAATGGGCGCTAATGCTACGTAATTTTTTAGTTTTAAATACTCGGCAGCAGCATTGTCTGGTTCATATCCTTTTGGCACTCGGCTTAGCACATTATTTTTAGTACGATCTAAATCTCCATATACGGCTGCAAATTTTTTAGCGGTTACAATTTTTTTAAAGGCTGTAAAATAATAATCTATCTCTTGCCTTATTTTACGCAGTTCCGTAGCATTGGGCGCATATATGCCGCCGCCAATAAAAGTGCCACCGGGTTCTAGGTGTACATAATAGCCGGCAGTATTCATAGCTTTTTTTCCGCCTACATTTATACTGGCGCCAAAGTTAGTTTTGTAGGGAGATTTGTCTTTGGAAAAGCGCACATCCCTATTTATGCGAAACAGACAATCTTTGGCGCTAAGGTGTTGTATGGTTTTATCCTTTTTTCCCAAACCGTCTATAACCGTTTGTACAAAGGAGGTAAAATCTGCTTTAGCTACTTCATACACTGTACGGTTTGCATCAAACCAAGCTTTCTGATTATTTTTCTTTAAATTTTTTAAAAACTGAAGCGTGCGGGGCTGTATCATATTTATGTATTTATAGCTGCTATCATTTGTAAAAATTCTGCTTCTGATAAAATATTTATAGTATTCAATTTTTTAGCTTTATCTAATTTACTACCCGCCTCCTCTCCTACTACTAAATAATTCAATTTAGCGCTTACCCCGCTGGCTATTTTGCCGCCGTTGTTTTCTACCATTGCTTCGGCATCGCTACGTTTTAAAGTGGGTAGGGTGCCGGTAAATAAAAAGGTTTGCCCATTAAGGTTTCCATTGGTGCTTACTTCTTTTTTTACGTTTTTTAGGGTTACGCCTAATAATTCCAATTGTTGTAGCATATTTATATTACGCTCATTATGAAAAAAGTGGTAGATGCTACCCGCTACTTTAGGGCCCACTTCTTCGAGGCTTAGCAGTTGTTCCATTGTAAAATGCTGAAAGGCTAGTAAATGAGAAACGGCTTGTGCCAGTGTTTTAGCGGTGGTTTCGCCTACAAATCGAATACCTAGTGCATAGATAAGGCGGTGTAGTGGTTGAGATGTTGATTGCTTAATAGCTTCTTTTAATTTTTCAATGGATTTTTGTCCAAAGCCTTCCCTATTGGCTAATTGATCCAATTGAAGTGAATAGATACCAGGAATATCCTTCAATAGGCCTATCTCAAAAAACTTGCGCACATTCGCTTCGCCTAAGCCACGAATATCCATTGCATCTTTACTTACAAAGTGAATTATTTTTTCTACCACTTGTGCCGAACATTCAATATTAATACAACGCCAAACAGCCTCTTCCTCCTCTTTAAATAATTGGCTATTACATACGGGGCATTGTGTAGGAAAAATGATTGCTTCTTCATTGCCGGTACGAATAGCGGGTAATGATTTTACAATTTGAGGTATTACATCTCCAGCTCTTTCTACTAGCACCGTATCGCCAATACGCAGGTCTTTTTCTTTAATATATTCTTCGTTATGAACGGATATACTGCTAACGGTAACGCCGCCAATACCCACCGGCTGTAACTTAGCAACGGGTGTTACAGCGCCCGTTCTTCCTACTTGAAAATCGATGCCAATTAGCTTTGTGGTGCCTTGTCGGGCTTTAAATTTATATGCTATGGCCCACCGAGGGTGGTGAGATGTCATGCCCATTTTTTCTTGCAAGGCAATATTGTTTACTTTTATTACCATTCCATCTATTTCATAGGGAAGGTTATCTCTTTCGGCTTCAAATGCATGGCAATAATCTATTACCGCCTGTATATTTTTAAATACTTTTTTTTCTCGTTCGGGGCTTTTAAAGCCTGCATTCCATAATAATTCAATAGCACCAGCATGTGTTAATAGGGCCAAAGGGGTGGAGTGGCCATCAATTAGTGTGTAATAGCTGATATGATATACAAAAGCCTCTAAGTTGCGTTTGGCAGCTTCGGCTGGATCTTTTATGCGTAAGGTGCCGGCGGCCGCATTGCGGGGGTTCGCCAGGGGCGTTAACCCTTGTTGGGCCAATTGATCGTTATAATTGGTAAAATGATGTTTATTAATCAACACTTCTCCTCTTACTTCTACTTGCTGTAATCCATAAGCAGAAAAGTTTACTCCTAATGGAATAGATTTAATTTGTTTAATATTAGGGGTTACATCATCACCTTGCACACCATCACCTCTGGTAGCGCCTCTTACTAACACGTCGTTTTCATACACTAAGGAAATGCTTCCGCCATCAAACTTTGGTTCTACACAGTATTCTATTGCCGCAAGGCCGGTTAATTCTTTTGCTTTTCGATCAAAATCTAATAAATCATCTCCATTATAGGAGTTGTTTAAAGATAGCATGGGCACCAAATGCTGCACAGTAGGAAAACTGTTAGTTAGGCCTTTTGCTACCCTTTGCGTGGGCGAATCGGGCGATATTGAGGCGGGAAATTGGGTTTCTAGCTGTTGTAATGCTTTATACAGTTGGTCATATTCTGCATCGGCCAGCAGGGGGTCGTTTAGAATATAGTAACGATGTTCATGAAATTTTAGCACTTTACGTAAGGGTGCTATATGTATATGGGTAAGTGGCAATGGTGCGGCCAATAACTCTTCTGTAAGGGCTTGTAGTTGTACTAGGTTGTTAGGGGTATACATAGCATTAAAAAAGTGAAGGCTAAAGGTAAAGCCGTAAAAAGGAACGAAAAAAGTAGAAGTGAAGAAAATAGAGATTTTAGTAATTTTTTTTTAGAAACTGTTTTTACAAAAGGCGAATATCCTTATTTTTGCAACCCCGAAAGGGAAAGGTATTCCTCCTTAGCTCAGTTGGTTAGAGCATCTGACTGTTAATCAGAGGGTCGCTGGTTCAAGTCCAGCAGGGGGAGCAAGTAGAGTGAATTAAAACTACTCAAAAAGAAACAAAAGCCTGATAATGTAATACTTATCGGGCTTTTTTGTTTTAATCAAGGCTGCCAACAGCCCCAGCTGCTGGGGGTAGTTTTTTGAACTACCGACTTCTTATAAAAAA
>JBDKJF010000011.1:0-88956 GCA_039796695.1 Bacteroidota bacterium | reverse complement strand
GTTGCGTTGGTCATAAGCCCCTCCTAACCTCCCCGATGGGGAGGAACTGGGTCGTTTTTAATCTATTAGTTCTCAAATAATGCAAAATTTATTTTCAATTATAATCTCCAAATAAGCTGGCTTTGTGTTTAGCCAAGCCCCTCTTTCGGAGGGGTTTGGGGAGGCCTTAATACTTCAATTCTTTAGCATCTTCTACATCTATAGAATTATGATTGCGATACAGATTAATAATGATAGCGATTGCTACCGCTGCTTCTGCCGCAGCAATGGCAATTATAAATACTGTGAAAAATAAACCATCCATTCTTCCCGGCCACAGGTATTTATTAAAAGCAATGAAATTCAAGTTTACACTATTTAAAATCAGTTCAATGCTCATAAGCATAGTTATAAGGTTTCTTCTAGTAAAAAAACCATACACACCGATGAAGAACAGTGCTGTGCTGATAAATAATATGTGTTCTAATCCTGGTTTCACCTATAAATAATGAATATTAAACAAGAAATGAAGAATGATGAAGTATCTCTATTGCTCATCACCTTTCTTCTTTCTCTTTAGTTTCTTTTCTGCTTCCATGTTTTTTTTGGCCGTTTCAAGACTTTTAACAAAAATGGCGATTAACTGGTTACACTCTGCAAAAGCTGCATCGGTTTTCGTCATATTGTCCGTCAATGGCACTTTTTTAATAATTCGTAAAGCGTTACAGCTTTCTCTTAGCTCCTTGAGAACCACTTTTATTTTATGAATAAAGTCCGCCCTTGACTCAGCACTTTGTGCCTCGCCATAATGAAGTGCAGGAGAAGTACCTGAACGAACCAACTGTCCGCCAATGTGTAAACCAGCTCTTGTATTATAAAGACCTTCGGTAATTCGTATAATCGATACTGCAAAATCAATCAGTCTTTCCTCTAAATCATATTTCCTTTTTACTTCCATGATTTTCTTGTTACAACACTACTTTACTTCATCATTCAATGTTTCTTGTTCAATGTTCGATATTCTTTTTTCCCTCAACGCAATAACAATACAACCTACCATTGCTGCCAGTAGCAGCATCGAAATCACCTCAAATGGCAATGCATACCCACTCTCCTCCACATTCAGCATCTGGCGACCAATATCCTGTACCGATGGCGATGCACCTGCAACTGAAGCAGGAAACTCATGTTGATAAACCTGCAACATCACCAATGCAAAAGCACAAAAAACAGCCAGCGCAGAAAATATTTTACGTTCAATCTTTTGCTTCGGTAATTTTTTCCCCGCCTGTTGTGTAAGGAAGATCGAAAAAATAATTAACACAGCAATACCGCCTGCATACACCACTATCTGCACGGCTGCTATAAATTCATATTGCAGCCAGAAGTAAATACCGGCTATCCCGATTAAAGAAAATAACAGGTAAATAGCTGCACGAAAAATTTGCCTTGTGGTTACGGATAATACACCACAAACCAACGTTAAGGTTGCAAGCAGATAAAATATGATAGTTGAGCCGGTCATTTTAATATCGAACGCTGAACAAGGAATGATGAAAGTCGAAGTTTGGGTCGCTGAAACTTCATCATTCGATGTTCCTTGTTCAGTGTTAATTATTCATTTTATTCAACTCCTTCCATTATTTTGGAGTTGGGATTATTTAAAATCTTCGTCAGTTTATTTCTATCGAATACGCTATGTTCAAATGTCTGCGCCATTTTAATAGCATCCGAAGGGCAGGCTTCCACACATAAGTTGCACATGGTACACAATTCAAGATGATATACGAGTTTGTCAATCGCTTTTTTCTTTTTGCCTTCTGGCGATAATTCGTTTTTAAAAATAACTTTAATCGTTCCGTTTGGACAAGCAAGTTCACAAGCCTGACAACCGGTGCAACGATGCTCATTGTTTTCATTGTGCGGCATCACCACTTCACCTTTAAATCTTTCCGGCAGGTTAAGCTCCTTACGATTGTCGGGGTATTGCTGCGTTATTATCTCTTTGTGATGGGTGAAATAATAACCGGTACGTTTCATTCCTCTTAGCAAGGACCTGAATCCGCCCCACACTTCCCGTATGTATTTACCTGCACTCATTAAAAATGCCATTTTAAAATTGCCATTGCGGTTACCAGCAACAAATTAATCATACTAATCGGTAACAAATATTTCCATTCTAAATTTAATAACTGGTCAATCCGTAATCTCGGAAACGTCCACCTGAACCACATAATTAAAAATATCAGGAAAAATGTTTTGCCAAAAAACCAAAGGCTGGAAGGAATATAGTCCATCACCTCATTAAAACCTTGCCAATTACCAATGTGCAAAGGCATAGGCCCGCCCAAAAATAAGGTGGCGCCAATAGCACATACAATAAACACATTCACATACTCAGCAAGGAAGAACAAGGCGAATTTCATTCCTGAATATTCTGTATGAAAGCCTGCGGTCAGTTCACTTTCTGCTTCTGCCATATCAAACGGAGCCCGGTTTGTTTCGGCCGTTACGGCGATAATGAATGTAACAAAAGCGATGATAACCGGTATATGCCCTTTAAAAATCCACCAGCCATCTGCCTGCGATAATACGATGGATGAAATGCGCAAATCACCCACCAGCACCACAATGGCTAATACAGAAAGCCCGGCCGATAATTCATAACTCACAATCTGTGCACCGCTGCGCATGGCGCCCAGCAATGAGTATTTATTATTACTGGCCCAGCCCGCCATTAATATACTGATAACCGATAACGATGAAATAGCCGACACATACAACACACCAATATTAATATCCCACAATTGAAAACCCAACGCAAATGCAATGGGTGCTAATAATAACATCGCCACAATCATGGCTATGAACGGCGCCAGGTTAAACATCGGTTTGTCTGCTCCCCACGGTGTCATTCCTTCTTTCACCATTAGTTTAATGGTATCTGCCAATGATTGAAAAGCACCTTTCGGCCCCACCCGGTTTGGCCCCAGCCGTATCTGCATCCATGCCGATACTTTTCGTTCCATTAATACGAGTATTAACCCCAGCACAGCAAACAAACTAATAACAGCAATGCCCGCCACCAGCATTTCTATTATTAATGTCCATGTAGGGTTAAAGTTTGCACTTAACCATTCATGAATGTTGTTTGATATGTTAGATAAGCTCCACAATTTATTTTTATTTGACCATCTGCATTACTACTATCAGCTTTTGTTGCGTCGCACACTTGTACTGTTGGAATTCTATTCGCCAATACTTTGACTATCGTTATTTAATCGGAAATATCATTTAATTTATATTTCTTAACTCTTTTGTCAAATAAAACTCCAAAAACGAAAGCTACTATAAATGTAGCAGGGATTATGATGACAAATGACATATCGTTTGATTCATGTTGATATTCTCTTACTCTTGCAAAAAAATCTACCATCAAACTGACTGTAAAATTCAAAAACAGTCCTGAAACTATGAGGAACACACTCTTTAACAACAATTGTTGAGATAAAAGTCTGCCAACCAAAAAATAATTGAGTATTATAAAGAGTAGCACCATGCCAATAATGTTTAGCTCTATAGACTTTTTGTTGTAAAGTATGCTCGCATCAAAATTATAAGCAAGGATATACAAGGTTAAACAAATAATCAATGATGCAAACAATCCAAAATTTCTCATACAATTTGTATTGAACCCCTCTGGGGTTCTAAAAACATTTTTTTCTTATTTACCCCGGATTGCATCCGGGGCTATTCACATTCAGCCCCTCCGGGGCAGTATAAAAATCCGTGTTCATCCGTACAATCCGTGTCATCCGTGTTCCAATTCATCTATCAATATCCGGTATCACCAAATCCAGCGTCCCCATCATCGCAATCAAATCACCAATCTTTCCACCTCTTGCTATTTTATCCAGCACACTCAAATTAGAAAACCCCGGTGAACGAAATTTAATTCTATAGGGTGTAGTTCCACCTTCGCTCACAATATACACACCCAATTCGCCTCTTGCGGTTTCTACCCTTGTATAAAATTCTCCTTTAGGCAGTTTCAACACCGCTTTTGTTTTTGCCTGGAAATCACCTTCGGGAATATTATCAATTAATTGTTCAATAATACGGATGGATTGGTTCATTTCTTTTACCCGTACCAGGTAGCGGGCAAAAGAATCGCCAGCCGCCTCCAGCACTTCATCAAATTCCACTTTGTCATATACTTCGTAAGGATATAATTTGCGTATATCGCAGTTAACGCCGCTACCCCTTGCCACCGGACCGGTACAGCCGTAGGAGATAGCATCTTCGGCAGAAATAATCCCTACTCCCTTCATCCGGTTTTGAAAAATAACATTACCGGTTACCATTTCATCGTACTCATGCACCTTGCTTTTATACAATTGCAAAAATTTTTTTACTCTCTTTTGAAAGCCAGGATGTACATCATGCATTACGCCGCCTGGTACCATATAGTTCATGGTTAACCGGGCGCCGCAGGTTTCTTCCATGATGTCATTAATACTTTCTCTTTCTCTAAATGCATGAAAGAACGGAGTAAATGCTCCCACATCCATAGCCATGGCACCCCACCACAATTCGTGGCTGGCAATTCTTGTCAATTCATCCATCAGCACTCGTATTACCTGTGCCCTTGGCGGTACTTCTATTTGCAATCCTTTTTCCACACATATGGCACAGGCATGGTTATTTATATGTGCTGATAAATAATCCATTCTACTTGTTACATAAATAAATTGCCGGTAGCTCAGGCTTTCACACATTTTTTCAATAGAACGATGGATGTATCCGAGATGCGGTTCTACTTTCTTTATTGTTTCCCCGTTTAATGTAATAACCAAGTGCAGCACACCATGAGTGGCGGGGTGCTGCGGGCCTACGTTGATGACCATGTCACCAGAGGCCTCTCCTAACCTCTCCGAAGGAGAGGGAATTGGGTTGTTTATTATTTGAGTTTCTCTATACATTATTAAATATTGAACATCGAACAAGGAATAATAAATGAAGAAGTATTAGAGTCTTCAACTTCGGCCTTCATCATTCCTTGTTCAGTATTCGTTATTCTTCCTCGTTTTTCGCCATTCTTTTTTAGAGTTTAATCATATTGATAGGGTCTTCAAAATCTTTCCGCATCGGGTTCTTTCCTTCCCATCCATCCGGCAAAATCAGTAATCGCAAATCAGGATGGTTTAAAAAATTTACACCAAACATTTCATATACTTCTCTCTCATGAAACTCGGCCGTTCGCCAAATATGTGATACCGTTTCTATTGATGGATTAGCCCTGTCCAATATTACTTTCACCACCATATTGTGCCGGTACTGTGTTGATGAAAGATGATAGACCATCGTTAAATGTGTTTTCCAATCAACACAAGTCAAACAAAAAAGGTAGTTGAAAAATAAAGAAGTTTCATGGCGAAGCTGCTGGATGAAAGACAAAAAATCGTTTACCTCCACATGAATGGTCGTCCATTCGCGAGCCTCTTCATAAGAAGCGGCTGGTAAAAGTTCGGTTAGTTTTATTTTAAGTTCTTCGTTAGTCATATTATACTCCCTGCTTCATCTGTTCTCGGGTTAGCCCTGCTTTTATTTTTTCCTGTAATGTTATTAATGCATGTAATAACGCCTCCGGTCTTGGCGGGCATCCGGCCACATATACATCCACCGGTATAATATGGTCGGCACCTTTTACAACTGAATACGTATTATAGAAAAAGGGGCCGCCGCTGATAGCACAGGCCCCCATTGCAATTACGTACTTAGGGTCGGCCATCTGGTCGTACAACCTTTTTAATACCGGCGCCATTTTATTTACGATAGTACCGGCAATAATAATTACATCGGCCTGCCGCGGTGTGGCCCTTGCCACTTCAAATCCAAACCGGGAAAAATCATATTTTGCAGATGCTGTTGCCATCATTTCAATACCGCAGCAACTGGTGGCAAACGTAAGTGGCCATAATGAATTTGCTCTTGCCCAATTAATTAAATCATCGAGTTTACTCAGCACAACTTCTCCTCCGGCAAGATTATGCAGCTCACCGGGAAAAGTATCCTTCAACTGCCCTTCCATTTTGGGCATTATCATTTTATCATCCGCCATAGTAAAAGCCCATCCTAACCTTCCCGGAGGGAAGGGATTGGGTTGTTTATTATTTAATATTCATCATTGATACAAACATCAAGAGAAATTTTACTTTCTAAATAAGTTGGCTTATGCGATGCTAAGCCCTCCCTCCGGGAGGGTTGGGTGGGCTTCTCTACCTCCACTTCAACGCACCCTTTTTATGCGCATACAAAAAGCCCATAAATAATATGAAAAAGAAAATCACTATTTCTACTAATGCTATCCAGCCCATACTCTTGGCCACCACAGCCCATGGATATAAAAAAACCAGTTCTACATCAAAAACGAGGAAGATAAGGGAAAAGAGATAGTAGCCTACATTTAACTGTGTCCATGCATTTCCCTTAGTGGGAATACCACACTCATAAGGCTCTCCTTTTTGTTTATTAACATTGGGCCTAGTGAAAAATTTAGCGATGAGGATGGCTATACCTGCGAAGGTGATGGCGGCAATTATCAAAACAATGAGTGATGCAGCACCCATAATTATTCGTTTAGACGAATATAAAGAAATTTAATTGATAACGGAATACAGAAACATCTATCACATGCTTACTGTTCGAAAATGACACCAACGTCTATCCACTATCATTTATCCATACAACTCTTGATGAATGGTTTTCCTTTCGTATCCCATTTCCTGAATACGTTTTTTTGCTTCGTCAATCATCAGTTTCCAACCACAAAGGAAAAATTTAGCTGCTTGCTTTTCTTTGCACAATTCTTCATAAACTGTATGTACATAACCTGTGTGGCCTTCCCACTGCTCTCTGCTAAGCGTTGGGTGGTAGTGAAACCCTGGCAGTTTTTGTTCCATTTCTTTCAACTCATGGTAATACAATAAATCATTTTTTGAGCGACAGCCAAATACTAGATGCAAATTTTTTATAGAAATAGCATGTTGGTGTATATAATTAATCATACTCCTAAATGGGGCAATACCAGTACCAGTACAAATTAAAAAAACATCACTATCTAATGTGGCTGGTAAGGTAAATACGCCTTGTGCTCCTCTAAAAGTTAATTCACTTCCCACCTTTACTTCATTAAAAAGATAGGCGGTACCCACTCCGTTTTCGGCCAGTACAATCAGCAGTTCAAATACATTTGTACCATCAGGCCAGGAAGCAATGGAATAGCTCCGCCACCTTTTATTCGGTTTCTCATGTATGGGTAAGTCAAGTGTAACGAACTGGCCGGAGATGAACTCAAATTTTTCCAACTCCGAAACCTCTATAAAAAAACGTTTCGTATTGGGAGTATGGTCCTCTATACGAATTACCTTGCCGGTGCGCCAGGGTTGTAATGCCATCGTTAGTCGTTTGGTCTAAAGATAATATCAAATTCAATTAACAATCATTAGCATTTGATATAACATTGCGTAAGTTAATTTATATTTGCCTTTCGCATGAGTGTACAGGATTTGTTGTTACAATATCAAAACAACCCCCGCCTATTTCAAATGGCGGACAGGCTAACTACTGCGCCACCTCAAACTATCTATCTTAAAAATTTACAGGGCAGTTCATCACAATTTATAGTAGCGGCTGCCTTTATGCACCCAATGCTAGCACAGCAAAATCATTTAATTGTGCTGAATGATAGCGAAGAGGCGGCCTATTTTCATAATACTTTAGAAAATCTTACTCAAGCACTGGATGTTTTTTATTTTCCTTCATCTTTTAAAAACAGAAAAAATTATCAGTTACTGAATCCATCGCATGTAATGCTGCGTACAGAAGCCCTTACTAAAATTGCCGCTGGCGGTAATAAAAAAGTAATAGTTACCTACCCCGAAGCATTGTTTGAAAAAGTAGTATTGCCCAAAACATTATCCTCCAACATCATCCACATTAAAACCGGCGATGTATTAAATACAAATGAACTTCTTTTAAAACTGGCCGATTACGGTTTTGAACGAACAGACTTTGTTTACCAACCCGGGCAATTTGCCATTAGGGGTGGTATTTTAGATATTTATTCTTTCGGAAATGAAAAACCCTACCGGGTAGAATTGTTTGGTAATGATGTGGACTCCATCCGCATAGTAGATCCAGAAACACAATTGAGCGAACGAAAACTCCTGCAGGTTTCCATCATACCCAATGTAGATACACAATTTAAAAGCGAAGAACGCATATCGCTATTTAACTTTTTGCCCGAAAATACGATTGTATGGATGCAGGATTTTGAAGTATGTAAAGGACATTTAGCCGATAGCGAAGATGACTTAGACGCTTTTATAAATCACATTAATGAACAAAGGGCAGATGAAGAAAGACTAAAAGCTGAAGGCTATAAAGTAAAAGGCGTAAAGGCCAAAGAGCAAACAGAGGTGGATGATAATTTGGTGAAACAAATTAATAGTAAAGACGATTTTATTACAGCAGATAGTTTGGAATTGGAGTTACCTAAAAAACACCTCGTTGAGTTTGGCTTTCAATCCTATTTATCTACAATAGAAATTGAGTTTGCCACAAAAGCGCAGCCAGCCTTTAATCGTCAGTTTGATTTACTGCTAAAAGATTTAAAAACTTGGGAAGCAAAGAATTTTCAGCTTTGCATTTTTGCAGAAAACCCCAAGCAATTAGAACGGCTGCGTAGCATTTTTGAAGATTTAAAAGCCGAAGTAGTTTTTAATCCTATTGCTACTTCTATACACGAAGGTTTTATTGACGAAGATTTAAAAATAGTTTGTTATACAGACCATCAAGTTTTTCAACGCTACCATAAATACAAAGTAAAACAAGCCTACAATAAAAATAAAGCTATTACTCTGCGCACATTGCGGGAGCTACAGCCTGGCGATTTTGTTACCCATATAGATCATGGTGTGGGCATCTTCAGCGGATTACAAAAAATAGATGTAAACGGCCGAACCCAAGAGGCAGTACGACTTATTTATAAAGACACAGACATTTTATATGTAAACATTAACAGCCTGCATAAAATTGCCAAGTTTACCGGCAAAGAAGGAAGCGTGCCGAAGGTAAATAAACTCGGCAGCGACGCCTGGACAAAGCTGAAAGAAAAAACAAAAACCAAGGTAAAAGAAATTGCCTTTGACCTAATAAAATTATACGCACAGCGAAAAGCACAACAGGGCTTTGCGCACACACCAGACAATTACCTGCAAACAGAACTGGAGGCCTCATTCATTTATGAGGATACGCCAGACCAAAGCAAAGCTACTGCTGATGTAAAGAAGGACATGGAGTCGCCATCGCCAATGGATAGATTAGTTTGTGGAGATGTGGGTTTTGGTAAAACAGAAATTGCCATTCGAGCAGCTTTTAAAACCTGTGTGGATGGTAGGCAAGCTGCCGTGCTGGTACCTACAACTATTCTTGCATTTCAGCATTATCAAACGTTTAAAGAACGATTGAAGGATTTTCCTGTAACAGTAGATTATATAAACCGTTTTAAAAGCGCAAAAGAAAAAAAAGAAACGCTGCAACAATTAGCAGAAGGTAAAATTGATATTATCATCGGTACACATGGTCTTATTGGTAAAGATGTAAAGTTTAAAGAACTGGGCCTATTAGTAGTGGATGAAGAGCAGAAATTTGGCGTAGCGCATAAAGAAAAAATAAAAACATTGCGCACCACGGTAGATAGTTTAACACTAACCGCCACTCCTATTCCAAGAACATTACAGTTTTCATTAATGGGTGCAAGAGATTTAAGCATCATCAATACCCCGCCACCTAACCGGCAGCCTATACAAACAGAGGTGCAGGTTTTTAATGAAGACTTTATTCGTGATGCTATTTATTATGAAACAGAAAGAGGCGGACAGGTATTCTTTATTTATAATCGCATAGCGGGATTAGCAGAAATGGCCGCCATTATTCAGGCACTTTGCCCAGACCTGAGTATTGGCTTTGCACACGGACAAATGGAAGGACATGTATTAGAAGAACGCATTTTTGATTTTATTGATAGAAAATATGATGTGCTTATTTGCACCAATATTGTAGAAAGTGGTGTAGATATTCCAAATGTAAACACCATCATTGTTAATAATGCACATCAGTTTGGCTTAAGCGATTTGCATCAGCTACGTGGCAGAGTGGGCCGTAGCAATAAGAAAGCTTTTTGTTATCTATTAGCTCCGCCCATGAGTACCCTACCATCCGATTCAAGAAAGCGCCTACAAACTTTAGAGCAACATAGTGAACTAGGTAGCGGCTTTCAAATAGCTATGCGAGATTTAGATATACGAGGCGCTGGAAATTTATTGGGCGGAGAGCAAAGCGGATTTATGAATGATATCGGTTTTGAAACCTATCAAAAAATATTGAATGATGCTATCAAAGAATTAAAGCGTAGTGATTTTAAAGAACTATTTAAAGAAGAGATTACTAAACAAGATGATTTTGTAAGCGATTGTACCATTGATACAGATTTGGAAATACTTATTCCAGATGATTATGTGGAGAGCATTACAGAACGATTATCACTTTATCAACGCCTCGATAGCTGCGAAACGGATGAGGAATTAGCGGAGATGAAACAAGAAATGCTCGATCGTTTTGGTCCCATACCACAACCTGTGGAAGATTTATTTGTAACTGTACAATGCCGTAAAATGGCGGTTGAGCTAGGGTTTGAAAAAATGAGCCTTAAAGATGCAACCCTACGTTGCTTCTTCATTAACCGCCCCGACTCTCCTTACTTTGAATCGGATACTTTTGATAAGATTATTAAATTTTTACAAACCGAAACAAATAAAGGCAAGCTTAAACAAACCGGCAGGCTTTTTTTACTTACAGCTTCGCCCATCAATACTATGTTGGATATGCACCGATTTTTAAAACAAATGAATCAATATTGTTTTAACAAATAGTAATTCTCCGTAAATCATTACTACCAAAAATACCTATCTATACTATTTAGCTACAGGCGTAGGAGCTATACCATTTCTCAAGCATTTGCTGTAACTTTAAGCTATATTTATTTGTTATGAGAATTAATCCAATTTCTATTTTTACTGTATTTCTACTTTTTTATTGTATCAATACAGTAGTAGCACAATCGCCAAACGATAGTGTGAAGTATAGCGTGCAACTTCGTAGCGGTACTATTTTACCCCCCGCTGATTTTAGCAATGATCTCGTAAAAAGTTTTCATAAAAACAATATAAGCCTGGCTAATAAAGCGCAGTATGTTATACAGTTTAAAGAGGCTTTAACGCCGGCGCAGCTAAAATTGCTTCATCAAAATGGCATTACAATAGCTAATTACTTATCAGGCAATGCTTATACCATCATTGCAACTAGTCAGTTTAATACGCCGTTGTTACAGCAATTAAATACAAGAACAATATTTACTTTAACACCGCAACAAAAAATGCAACCCGAATTAGTAGCAGGAAAGTTGCCTTCATGGGCTATTAAAAATCCTGGTACAATTGATTTATTACTTACTTACCCATCTTCTTTTCTGTTAAATGAAATAAAACAATATTTAGCTCAAAAAAATGTCACTGTAATTTCTACACAGTTTTCATCCTATAATACAATACACATACGTATTGCTACCCATCGTATGGAGGAGTTAGCTTCTCAACCATTTGTACTTTACTTGCAAGCTATTGGAGCAGAAGAAAAATCGCTTAACTATAATAGTAGAGTAAATTCAAGAGCTGGTGCACTAAACGGTATGGGGGGTATAGGGCGAAATTTATTAGGTAATAATATTACCATTGGAGTGGGTGATGAGGGGGACATACAACATGTAGATTTTGAAGGAAGAAAAATTATAAGAAACAATGGCCAAGAGGTTTTTCATAGTAACCATGTAAGCGCCATTGCAGCGGGTGCAGGCATTAAATCAGAAAATTTAATAGGCCATGCACCTAAAGCAACCATCGTAAACCAAATTTTTTCAGGCATTCTCAATAATGCTGCCTCTTATGTAACCGATCATCAAATGGTGATTTCAAATAATTCTTGGGGCGTTATTGCCGAGTGTAGTTATAATGGCAATTACGATTTTTATTCCGCTATGATGGATCAACAAGCCTTTGCATTGCCTAATTTAATAACTGTATTTGCCGCTGGTAATAGTGCTGGCAACTCCGTACCCACTGTCTGTTCTCCCTACTTACCCAAATTTAAAACAGTGCTGGGCGCCCATCAAAGTTCAAAAAACGTTCTCACCGTTGGTAATACTTCTTCTAATGATGTAATATGGCCATCATCAAGCAGAGGCCCCACATTAGATGGTAGACTAAAGCCCGAAGTAGTAGCACAAGGAGCCGCTGTAGTATCTTCTACAACCGGCAATGGGTATATTACTGCATGGGGTACTAGCCAAGCTGCTCCAGCTGCTAGCGGTGTACTTGCATTATTGTATGAAAGATATAAGCAACTAAATGGCAGCAATCCACCCAATGCATTAATGAAAGCCATTTTAGCAAATACAGCCGATGATAAAGGAAATCCAGGTCCCGATTTCGTGTATGGGTTTGGTAGAATTAATGGCTTAAGAGCGGTAGAAGCTATTGAAAATAATAGGTATCTAAGCAGTAATATTACAAATGGCGGCAACAATCAACATCCTTTAACTGTACCTGCAAATACCGCAGCGGTTAAAGTAATGCTTTACTGGAACGATCCGGCTGCAGCTTTGATGGCTTCAAAAGCATTGGTCAATAATCTTGACCTTACCGTTAGTACTACTTCTCCAGCGGCCACTTACCTTCCGTTAGTACTCAATGGCGTTCATCCCGATTCGGTTAATAATAATGCTATCGCAAGAGTAGATACATTAAACAACATTGAGCAAGTTACAATTTTAAATCCCACAGCAGGAAGTTATACAATAAATGTAAGTGGTACGGACGTTCCGGTAAATGCACCGCAAACTTATTTTATTACCTATGATATTGTACCTATTGCCACCGTATTAACCTCTCCTACTGGCGGGGAAAAATTAGTGCCGGGTGAGGGTACGTTAATAAATTGGGATTCTTATGGCGGTACTCCCGAAACCTTTACACTTGAGTACTCAACTAATAATGGGGCTAGCTGGAATACGATTGTTACAAACATAACTAATACTGCAAGGCAGTATGTGTGGACGGTACCCTCCACAGCTACGAAAGATGCTATTGTACGAATAACAAAAGATAATACTTCACAAGTAAGTACTAGTGCCGCATTTACAATTTTAGGCGCACCAACTGTTACACTTGCACCTATTACAGAACAATGCGAGGGTTATATTAAAATAAACTGGACAACAGTACCAGATGCCACCGCCTATGAAATAACGCAGTTAATAGGCAATGAAATGGTAGGCATTGCTACCTTACCTAATACCGCTTCTACCTATACAATTAGTGGTCTATCAAAATACACAAACTATTGGGTTAGTGTAAGAGCAATGTATAATGGTAATGCAGGCAGAAGAGCTATCGCCATTGCTCGTATGCCGATGGATGGGGATTGTACCGGCCTCATATCTGATAATGATATGAAAATCGATACAATTCTTTCCCCCCTTTCTTCAGGTAGAGTTTTAACGAATACTGCACTTTCGGCCACTACTCCACTAACTGTAAGAGTAAAAAATGTAGATGACGCCACTTCTACAAGTGCACTTACCTTTAGTTATGCTTTATCTTATAATGGAGGAGCACCAGTAGTAGTAACAGACGCCTCGGTATCACCTGTAATTGCAGCTAATGCTACGTATGACTACACTTTTACCTCGCCTGTAAATATGAGTGCCGTAGGAAACTACGATTTTGTAATTTCCGTAACCAATGCTGCTAGCGATCCCGTGCTTAGTAATAATAGTTTAAACATTCGTTTTAAGCAATTGCCCAATGCTACTATTACACTTCCGTTTATAGATAACTTAGAAACAGCCACCGTGCAATCCACCCAACAAAAACAAGTTGGTTTATCTGGATTAGATAGATACGATTTTAGCAATAGTACTGCGGCAGGCAGGTTGCAAACATTTATTAATAGTGGCATTGCTTATTCGGGTAATAGGGCCATAACATTAGATGCAGCACTTTACACACCAGCAGGTAATACTGATAGCTTAACCGGCACTTTTAATATGACTGGTATGGATATCAACACACAAGATATTCGTCTCGACTTTCGATATAAAAATCATGGACAACAACCGGCTGCTGGCAATAAAGTATGGATAAGAGGGAGTGACAGCGGTGCTTGGATAGAAGCATATGATTTAGCGGCAAATCAAAATGAAGCGGATGGATCATTTAAGCTTTCTGCAAGTATAGAACTTAGCGATTTATTAAAAAATGCATCGCCCGCACAACCGTTTACCAGCAGTTTTCAAATAAGATGGGGCCAGCAAGGAAACTTTAGTGCAGCAGATAACAATGGTTTTAGTGGTTATAGTTTTGATGACATTCGCTTGTATGCAGTAACCGACGATATTCAGTTAGTTGTTATTGACACACCTGTTATGAATAGCTGCAATCTTAGTTCAACCACACCTATAAGAATAATCATAAGAAACAACGCAGAAAATGTAGTAAGTAATGTACCTGTTAGCTATAGAATAAATGGTGGTACATGGGTTACAGAAACTGTTACAGGGTCTTTAGCTGCTAACACCTCCTACTATTATACTTTTAGCACCCCTGCTAATCTTTCAGCTAATACTACATTTTTTATTGAAGCAAGGGCAAATTATGCATCTGATAATTATCAAGTAAATGATACTACCTCAAAAACTATTATTAACGCAAACGCTATCACTGTAACCAACAGCATACCCTATTTAGAAGGATTTGAAAATAACAACGGCGGTTGGTACTCCAATGGCACTAATAATTCTTGGGAATATGGCACGCCTAACTCATATAAAATTAATAGAGCGGCTAATGGAAGTAAGGCTTGGAAAACACGCAACGGTGGTAATTATAGCGATAGTGAAAAATCCTATTTGTATTCTCCTTGCTTTGATATATCTACCGTTACATCCCCTACATTAAGTATCAACATAGCACTTGATTTAGAAGATTGTGGGGCCACCGTTTTTTGTGATGGGGCGTATTTTGAATTTTCAACCAATGGTTTTAATTGGAGTAGGTTAGGGGCAAACGGGCAAGGTACTAATTGGTATAATAAATCCTATGCCGGTAACAATTTATGGAGTATACAAAACTATACTCGCTGGCATGTGGCTACCATCCCCCTTTCGGTTTTACCCTTACCTACCAATCAATACACACGCATTCAGTTTCGCATTGCTGTTGCTTCTGATGCTTTGGTAACCAGAGAAGGAATAGCCATTGATGATGTTCATATATATAGCAACCCATTTGGAATATATGATATAGCAGGTACTAGTCCCGAAACAACTCAACCTGTTGTAAATGGAACCAATTGGATACATTTTATTGAAACAGGTACAAGTAAAATAATAGCCTCATTAAATCCTCAAGGGCTAAATTTAGGTTCTACCAGTGTACAATCTTATATACATAGCGGAACGATAAGAACTAATTCCGGACAGTACTATCACAATAGAAATATTACTATTAAACCTACAAACAATATATTTCCATTACCCACCGACTCTGCTACTGTACGTTTTTATTTTCTAGATAGCGAAACAGAAGCATTAATAGCTGCTACCGGTTGCGCCACCTGTAATAAGCCGGCCATGGCACATGAGTTAGGCATCTCTAAATATAGTGAGCCAGGTTTTGCAAATGAAGACGGTATAGTAGAAAATGGTACTGCCGGTATGTGGCAATTTATATTAGGGGCAAAGGTTAAAAAAGTGCCATACGATAGAGGCTACTATGCAGAGTTTAAAGTAAAAGACTTTTCTGAGTTTTGGTTAAATAATGGTGGTATTAACGGCAATCAGCCTTTGCCGTTACGCTTGCTAGATTTTACTGCTAAAAAAATAAATGAGCAAGACGTAGCAGTTAATTGGTTAACTGCAGCAGAGGTAAACATAAGCCGATTTGAAGTTGAAGTAGCTAAATCTGCCGCTGCTTATTTGCGTAATGAATATGTTCGAATTGCTTCTATTAATAGTTCGGGTAATGCTAATAGTGAACAGCGTTATAGCTTTATTGATATAGAAAGTAATAAATCAGGCACCCGCTATTATCGATTAAAAATTATTGAAACAGACGGTAAGTTTTATTATTCCCCCATAAAACCAGTATTATTTATTAGCGACCACTTATGGACTTTGCAACCAAACCCCTCCAGCGGAATATTTTATTTGGGCATACAAGCTACCCTGGGCCAGGCTATACATATTAATGTAAGTGATATGACGGGTAGAGTAATACACCAACAAAAAACATTGGCAACAGGTTTTGTTCAAAAGATGATTATTGATTTAGAAAACCCCAAATATGCCAGTGGCATTTATTTACTGGAGGCTACTACAGATACCGGAAAGAAACACCAATTTAAATTAATAAAACAATAATTAGGTTCTTGTCTTTTATAATGGTTAAAAAAAATCCTCGCTTATTTTAGGCGAGGATTTTTTTGGCAGTAATCATTACCAGCCTTGCTTAGCAATACCTGCTTTTATTAGGGCCAATGCTTTTTCCTCATTCATTAACGTAGTTAACTTATCGCCATTAGCACTAGTGCCTTGCGCCATATAGGCTCCCTTTGCCGTTTTTTTGATTATTGCATTTAGCACTTCTACTCCTTTTTCTTTTGTTTTTACATTGTAAGCTGTAATCTTCAGTTCAGACATAATTATGGTTTTAGTAATAAAAAATTAAAATAATAAACCGGCATTGCCTGGTTTTTGTTTACCTAAGTGTTCGTAAGCCTTCGGGGTTACTTCTCTGCCGCGAGGCGTACGTTGTATAAATCCCTCTTGTATTAAAAACGGCTCGTATACTTCTTCTAACGTTCCAGCCTCCTCGCCTACCGCTGTAGCAATAGTGGTAATACCTACTGGCCCTCCTTTAAACTTTTCAATAATGGTGCTTAATATTCGGTTATCCATATCATCCAATCCATGTTCATCAACATTCAGCGCTTTTAATGCGTGCTGCGTAATGCCTAAGTCTATTTTATCATCATTCAGTACCATGGCAAAGTCTCTAACTCTCCTTAACAGCCCATTTGCTATACGTGGAGTGCCTCTGCTTCTACGTCCTATTTCTGCAACTGCCTCTGGTGATATGTTTGCGCCTAATATGTTAGCAGAGCGAAAAATTATTTTATTTAATATGGCAGCATTATAATATTCAAGTCTTGATTTTATTGCAAATCTAGATAATAATGGTGCAGTTAATAACCCGCTTCTAGTAGTAGCGCCAATGAGTGTAAATGGATTTAAATTTATTTGTATGCTTTTAGCATTCGGGCCACTGTCAATCATTATATCAATACGATAATCTTCCATGGCTGCATACAAATATTCTTCTACAACGGTGCTCAATCGATGTATTTCATCAATAAAAAGCACATCATTTGCTTCAAGGCTGGTAAGCAAGCCTGCTAAATCTCCGGGCTTTTCTATTACTGGTCCTGAGGTTTCTTTTATTTGTACCCCCAACTCGTTTGCTACAATTCTAGATAGTGTGGTTTTGCCTAATCCTGGTGGACCGTGAAAAAGTACATGATCCAAAGCTTCCCCTCTTATTTTTGCCGCTTTAATAAATATCCGTAGGTTTTCAATAATTTGTTCTTGCCCAGCAAATTCCTGTATTTGTGCTGGGCGTATATTATTTTCAAACTCTTTTTCTGCAGTACTTAATTCCTCTTTGCTGCTTTTTAAATTAGGATTAGTCATTCAATTGTTCAATAAGAGCTGTAAATCTAACTATTAATACCATGCAATGAATGTGCTTAAAAAAAAAGGCTCCCTGAGAACAGGGAGCCGTTGGCTTCTTTCGCCATATTAACCATTAAACAAAAAAACTTATTTCGATTTTACATTAACCGCTACTCTACGGTTCATTGCTTTGCCTTCGGCTGTTCCATTATCGCCAATTGGCCATTGTGGTCCATACCCTGCTGCACCTACTATTGATGCAGTACCGGCACCTAATTCCTTCAACTTAGCCATTACAACATCTGCTCTTTTCTGCGATAAAGTTACGTTTTTTACTGAATCGCCGCTATTGTCTGTATATCCACCTAATTTAAATGTAGCGGTGGGATACGCTTTGGCAATAGCTACCATATTTTTTAATTGCGTTAACGATTCGTCGGTAATAGTAGAGCTGCCGGTTTTGAATCTTACGTTTGTAAATTCATACCAGTTACCCTTTACCGTGTCAAGTGTTTTACTCGCATCGTTTAAAAAAGCTACTAATTTGGCCTCTGTGCTGTTTTCTCCCACAGTTAACTTACCACCATTATTAGGTAAATCTATGGTGATTGTTTTTCCTAAATCATATACAAAATCTCCACTTAGTGTATCTATCTTACCAGCAGCTATAGCTACACCTTCTGTATGCACAGCATTGTGGTTGTTACTAGTGTGCTCAGTTGCAACGTTTGTATCTACCCCTTTATTGCGATTACAGCCTTGTTTGCCCCCTAATAAAAACCACCATACTAAAATAAATGCTGCTACTAACAGCAAAATGGGCAATAACCAGCCTCCTGCAAATTTTTGTTTAATTTCTTCCTGTGCTTGGGCACTAATAGAGCTAGCTTTTTCTTTGGTGGATGCTAGTGTGCCGGCTACATTACCTGCACCAAATAGGCTGCTAATAGATGAAAGACCAGCCGGTAATGCACTTAAGATAGTGCCTTTTTGACTGTTAAGAACTTCCATTAAACCTCCAGCATTCAGGTTATTATCAGCCACATGTTTACCTATTGTAGACATTGCGGCTGGCGCAGCCATACTCATTAGTGAACTAGCTGTTGAGTTTTTAACGCCAGCAAAAGAAGCTATAGTACTAATTATTCCATTGGCTTTATCTCCAAAGAAACCTTTTAGCAAGTCGCCTCCTTTGTTTAATAACTCTGCATTTCCTAATAACCCAGAAAGTTGGTTAAATAAACCACTGCTATTGGCTTGGCTAGCAGTGTTAAATATTTCATTAGCTGCGTTGCTGCCAGATGCGGCTTTTGTAACAATTCCACTTAAAACAGAAGGAACAATACCAGAAATAGCTTTGGTAATGCCACTTTCGTTTTCTCCAAACATTGTAGCGGCCTTATTAACTAAGTCGCTGTTAAAATGGCCCTTTACAAGCTCTAATAGATTAAATGACATAATTGATGATTTTTTAATGGATTTTGAATACTACTATTTTACAAATTAAAGAAATCCATGTAAATAGAATTAATTTTTAGATACGCTAATTAAAAATTAGTTCTACGAGCTGTTTTTTTCGACCAACAAGCCAAAAATTAGGTTGATGTATATGTATAAAAAAGGGCTCCAATATTGGAGCCCTTTTTTTGGACGTAATATTTTACGTAACTCTACTATTGTCTTCCAATAATAACCTTAAAGGTGTTTTCAGAAGTTCTTGCGCCGTCATCATAGAAGAATTTAATCATATAAACTCCGTTGGGCAAGTGAGTAAGATTAACGGGAATTACTCGTCCGTAAACTAACCCATGGAATTGTTTTTTAGTAACTAATTGGCCAGAAGATGAATAAACATCCATACCTAGATAGTTATACAACGTACTATTCATTCGTATAAAGAAGTTGCCTGAATTTGGATTAGGGAACAGTATTACTGCATCATCTCTTAACAAGCGAATTCTTTCTGGACAATCTTGTACAGTTATTCTTGTAGTATCTGTAGCGGTACATCCAAAGTTATTGGTGTAAGAATAGGTTAATACATATGAGCCTACCGCTGTAGCAGATGGCACAAAGTTAAAACCAGAAACTCCTATACCACTCCAGCTACCACCGCTAGGTGTACCTACTAATGGTACCAGCGTATCACTTAAACAAACTCGTTGATTAAATAAATCGGTAGCTGCTACAACTGGCATTGGATTAACCGTAAGTATAGCTGCATTAGAAACTACGCTAGTGCAGGTATTTGTAATTCTTACTCTGTAGCGTCTTCCTGTAATGGCTGTAGTTGCATTGCTGATAGTAATAGTATTGTTATTGGCGCCCGCAATCGGGTTCCATGTAGCGCCATTATCTGTACTTAACTCCCACTGGTAGGCTGGGGCATTACCTGTATTTGCTACGCTAAAGGTTACATTAGCGCCATTACATACTGTTTGGTTAGCTGGCTGTGTAGTAATAACTATTGGGTTAAATACAGTAACAGTAGCAGATGCATTACCAGAAGTACAAGTACCATTTGTTCTATTTACTACATACGTAGTGGTAGTAGTTGGCTTTGCATATAAAGTAGCAGCCATTGTACCGGCTACATATGGTAAAGTACCACTTGCATTTGAAAATAACGTAACAGCTGGGCTCCATAATGCACCTGTAGTTTCAAATGTAATACTCCAGCTAGCTAAACTACCTACATCTCCAAATAAATCATCTACTACAAACAATTTCCAAGAACCATTTAGGTCTCCAGTAAAGTTTGCTAAAGAAGGCACTAAATCAGTTATCGAACCAGGACCTGGTGCTATGTAAGTATCAGGAGCACCACTATTTGTAGGTTTAAATGTACCTGCTACCATTGGTATAGGCATAGTGTTAGTAGCGGCATCATCAATAATGATATTGCCATTGATAATGTCAGTAGCATCTCCAGCATCCGAAAGTAGGGTAACATTAGTACCATTTGGTGCTTGAAGTAGTATATCTAAATCTGCAGGCCATGAGTGCGTTAATCCATTTAATTGTACTGATTTTACTCTTACACTAGATGTTGGTAATCCACCCACTGCCATAGTTGCTGGATACGGACTAGCTGGACCAGCGGCGGTATTAGTAGGTGCACCTGCAGGTATAGTTAAAGTACCCCCATTTGGCGTAGTAGCTAATGCAGGGGCTACTGATAATTGTGTAATAGCACCCTCACAAATATTGATAGCCGATGGCGTTATAACTGGAGTAATTGGTGTAGCATTTACCGTTACTGTTTGGGTTGATGTACATCCAGTACCGGTTATAGCACCAACTGCTGTATAGATAGTATTTAATGCTGGATTTGCGGTTACAGAGGCACCCGTAGTAGCACTTAATCCATAATTAGGAGACCATGTATATGTTGATGCATTTCCTGTGGCTACTAACGTAGTTGGGCCACATTGATTATTTGGCGACAACGTAAATACTGGTAATGGATTTACTGTAACTGTTACAGAACCTGTAGTAGCCGCTGTACAAGTACCTAAAGTGTTTGTTACTGTATAGGTGTATTGCGTTTGCGCTGTTGGTGACTGCTGGAAGTAAACAGTGGAAGCAGGTGTACCCGCTATATAAGGTACAGTAGCATTAGCATCTGTAAATAATCCTGTAGCTGGTGACCATAGGGCCGTTGGAATTTCAAATGTTATACTCCAACTGTTTAAGCTACCTGGATCCCCCGAGGCATCGTCTACCATAAATAAATTCCAGTTGCCGTTAAAATTACCTGTAAAGGTTGATAATGGAAGGTTTGTCTGGGTAATACTTCCTGGTCCAGGAGCTGGGAAATTATCAGTACCCGCTGGATTACTAGGCCTAAATGTTCCAGATGATAATACGGTAGGAACAGCTGTCGCTGCAGCATCATCCAATACTACCGTTCCGTTTATAATATCTGTACTACCACCCACATCAGATAATACAACAACATTCGTACCTGCTGGTGATTGAACTAAGGCATCTATATCGCCAGGGAAGGTATGGGTAAGACCATTTAAGGTAATTGATTTTACTCTTGCACCACTAGTTGGTAATCCAGCAACATTAATAACCGCTGGATAGATACTAGCAGGAGCTCCAGTACTTGTACCGCTTCCTGTGCCTGGTATAAGAAGGGATGATCCAGAATAAGTAACGGTAGTAGTGCTTGGCGTTACCGATAATGGTTGTATAACACCTGCACAAATAATTGGAGCCGCAGGAGCTACTACTGGATTAGCTGGTGTACCTAAAACTGTAATAGAAGCTGAATTTTGACATCCTGTTGCGGTAATGGTACCAGTTACTGTGTACACGGTTGTATTCGTAGGTGTAGCTATTACAACTGGGCCAGTAGTATTGTTAAGTCCTATTGATGGTGTCCAAGCATAGGTAGTACCCGCAGTACCAGAAGCTGTAATAGTAACAGGTGCACAAAGGCCATTAGGGCCAGCATTTACTATTGGTAATGGATTTACCGTTAAGCTTGCGGCACTTGAGTTTACAGGACCACAAATATTAGTTACTACGCAACGGAAGAAATTACCGTTATATAAAACACCCGTATTAGTTAATGTTAATGTATTGGTGGTAACACCTGCAAATGGAGCAACGTTTGCCAAGTTAGTCCAAGGGCCCCCAGCACCAGCTGTGCTAATTTGCCACTGGTAGGTAGGTGCTGGTATTGGATTGTTATCCACTATACTAAATGTGGTATTACCATTTTGACAAATGATACGGTTAACAGGTTGTGTTACTACAACTGGTCCAACCACAGGATTTATAACTACCGGGTTGGCAGTATAAAGTGCAAAGCAACCTGGATTAGCTTGCAATCTTACAGCTATATTATAATTACCAGGCGTTAATAGCGTAAATGTATTTGACGATTGCCATGGACCAGCAGGGCCATTTATACTATACTCTAATGTTCCAGTACCCGTTGCATTAACTACGATAGAGCCTGTAAATACTGGGCATAATGGTTGCGTAACGGTAGGTGCAGTAATAGTAGGTGTGCCTGCTAGCGGATTAATAACAACAGGATTAGAAGCAAAAGGTGTGTTACAGCCTGGACGAGCTATGTATCTAACTTGTATATTATAGTTACCGGCTGCTAATCCTGTAAAGGTATTAGATAATTGATAGCTAGTACCACCATTTATACTATACTCCATTGCCTCTACACCCGTAGCATTTACAACTATAGTACCTGTTAAAGAACCGCTACAAGTAGGTTGTGTAAGTGTAGGTGCAGTTACTGTTGGAGGATCTACACATATGGCTTGCGTAATAGGCGTAAGCGAATCTTTGTAATTCACACGTACGTTCAAATTATCATATAAGCCCGATTTTGTATAAACAAAAGGTGCGCTAGCAATTAATATATCATCAATAAACCAACCTGTGTCACCTATTGAAGGATCAGATGCAAAGCGAAAACGCACTAAAATATTTTGACCAGCAAAAGCTCCAAGGTTTATAATTGTTTGTTGGAACGCAGCTCCACTATTTCCCTGAAATGCATTTCTACCGCCCAAGAATGTATTACCTGTTGACAATACCCCCGTATAGCGTAAGCCTGTCATATAAGCGCCCGCATCTTGCCAGGTACCACCATTATTGGTTGATATTTCTACTACGCCACCATCAAATGTAGCTTCGGTAGCAAAACGATGCCAAAAGCTCAAGGTTGTTAAACTGGAAGGGCCAGTAGGTACAGGTATTTGTGTAGCTAAAGTTAACACCTGTTGAGATGATACGTTAGCATCAGCCGTAAAGAATGCTGAAGGGGCGCTTCTTACAGATGTACCTGATACCTGCCACACTGTTGCGGTAGTAGAACTAGCTGTCCAGTTAGGCGCCATCGCAGTTACTGGATCATTAAAATGAGTAACTGGTGCAAAATAAGTGCCGTTATTAACTGATACGGTAGTCGTAAAACTTGTTGCAGAGTTGATAGGTAGATTTACCGGAAACTCCACTACTCTAGTAGCAGGAATATAAGTACCACCGCCTGTATTGCTTACATAAGTTACAGAAAGAGGTAATGTATCTCTTAACACATAGTTTGTCATAGGTACACAAAGTCCTGTGCTTACAATATTTGTATATGTTATTGAACTAGCTTCGGGGGCAGTTGCTACATTTGGCGCAAAGGCAAAAGTGCCAGCATCTACTGAAAAGTCGGCTACGCCATCTGAAGCACTTGTAGACGAACCTTGCGAGGCATTTCTTCCTAAACCTCTTTTTGCAAAGGCTTTCCATATAGCACAGTTATACCTACCGCCAAATATATTTGCATCAGCGGTTAAAATTGCATTTCTAGCATCTACAAATCCTGGTTGGCAAGGCTGTAAACGCATGCCCTCCATCACTAATTTCATTGCCGCTGCATTGCCTCTCCAAGTTGATACTGCACCTGCGGGGTTAAAGAAATTTGTTTCAATAAAATTATCTTGACGAATGATTTCCCAAGTCATTTCCCATATCATACCACACCATACGGAGCCCACACCATGCGGTACTACTCTAGCGGGAAGGTTAGCATAGGTGAATGGGAAAACGGCCATATTGGTAGAATAAGGAAACTCTCTTATACCTGTGCCAGTAACCGGTTCGTTTAAAGCATAGGTACCAATACCTCTGGATAATGGTCCATCATTTACGGTAGCAGTAGCCCAATTAGTACCCAACATTAACGACATATAATCACTCCAACCTTCGCCCCCTTGTTCGGCATTTCCTAAACAAGAAGTATTGGTAGGACCACCCGTAAATCTATTACTAATACCATGCCCATATTCGTGCGCCACAATACCGTTATCTAAATCGCCATCTCGGTTAGGGGTGGTAGTAGTCCATAAATACATTTGCATTCTGGGTCTAGTACCGTCTGGAGGCGTGGCAAAATTTGCATTATTAGTACCACCTGCATCTTGCGCATCGGCAATTACATAGTCAGCGCCAGTGCCACCTCTTGCTTGGTTATCGTTTTGAAAATTACCCGCTACCTCGTCAAAGCCATATCTATAGGCCATGTCATGCATTAGGTTATTAACATAGAATAAATTAACGATAGCGGCTTGTTGGTTGCTACCTGCTAAAGGGCCTTGTGTAAAATCGTATGCTACTGGAAAAGTTAAGTTCGGCAAAGCAGTAGTAGAGTTACCAGGCGTACCAAAAGTAGTACCGTTATTATCTCTATCTTCCTGTGCCCACACATTATTACCACGGGTAATATTATAATCATTTGCCGGTGCCGGACCATCACTATGCCAACCTAAGCTGGTTGCATTGCCGGGTGTCATTAACCAAGGGTCTGTATGATCAGAAACTGTATTGGCAGGCGTAGTATGAATGGGGCTTTCCGCAGGATACTTTACAACTTTGTAGGTAGCTGAGCTTACTGCAAATGGACGATACTCCCATTTATTTTTTGTTTCATTTTTGGCTATTACATAATTATCAAAAAACTTAGCGACACCGCCTGATTTTTTTTGATGATTATCCTTTATATGTGCCGCTACCGAGTGGTTTTTATGATCCCAATTACAAGTAACGGTAAGGTTTTGTTTGTTGATTATTTTTCCGTTTTGAGCATCTACTCTTATTAACCAATAATCGGAAGATTTGATTGGCGCTACAAACACTTGCCAGGCCAACTTGTATTCATTCTTTTCATTAGGCATCCACAACAATTCAGCGGTAATAACCTCCACAGAGGCTCCTAAACGGCCAAACTGCATTTTTTTGCCATTTTCTGAAATGTTGATAGGTACCACGGGCTCTAAAGCTTTGGTACCGGCTTCCACTAGTGCATAATCTACCGCTGCAACAGGAGAAACGGAAGGGATAGAACTAGCAAACCCTGCTTTTTTGCCCATCGCAAATTCCAAATTTCCCATATTGGAAATTAATTTGCCATCTCGAAAAGCAAGGGTCTTCATACTGTTATAAACAGGAATACCTTGAAAGGTTTGCTGCAGATACACCATACGCATATTGGTTTCTGAAACAGCATATGAACTGGCGATTTTTACTTCCTGTACATTATTGTCTGGAAGGCCCAGTTGGGCAACATTGCTTCTCACCAATTGCAGCGCAGCAGCCTCATCGGCTTTACTTAACTGGGAGAATCCCGCACTTGCAAATACGAAAGATAAAGCAAGTAGTAGAACTTTTCTCATAAACGATTTGTTAGGTTTTTGGTAGCAAATAAATTACTAGTATAAACAGTTGGTATTTTGTAGGCTTGGACTTGATAAAATACCATGACGAGCAGGTAGCAGCTAATGCTTACAAGCAGTTTTGGTTTTTAACCCCCCTAAAGTAGGAAATAAAAACAAATTAGGGCAAAACATTTCAAATCATTTTTTACAAAATAAGTTTTACCCCCTTTTCGTTATTACTAATATCCAATGGGGTTCTACATGTTACAATTGAAATATTTTATACTCTTTACGTTTTCATTTTTATTAATACCTTCTGTAAATAGCCAAATGATAACCGGCGTTTGGCATGGCCGCATAAACCGGCAAAAGGTTGAAGTAAAGATTATTCAGAAAGGCGATAGCTTGTTAGGTACTGCCTATTACTTTGAATCCATCAATAATTACCGCCAATACAGTATTAAAGGCTATTTTGATGCCCAAACAAACGAGGCTGTTTGGTGGGATGATTTTTTATTGGATGAAAAATCACCAAAATTCAGCATTGGCAATCCGGGAAAAATACCCCTTCTTTCACACGCCGATTTTAATTGCCCAGGAGGTGGTAAAATGATGTTGGATGGAAAAGCTGCTAAAAAAGAAGAAGAAGATAACCCAATTGGTGAAATACATCTTTCTAAAGCACCCAATCCGCATTTTGAAGATGATTGGGACTTTATAATTGATAATTATACTGTGGGTGGTAACGATCCCGTAATTATTGATAGTATTGCATTTATAGTAAATAATACCACAAATACTCCCCCGGCAAGCGATGTTGTACAATCTGTGGCAGCATTGGTTATCAAAGACAACCCCGAACAAAACCTACCTACTACACCTATTGCTAAAAAAGAAAATGCATTAGCCATTATTGAAAAATTGCCTGTAATTGAAGATAAATTTACCCAACGTAAAAAAGTATTTATAAAAGAAATACCTATTACTGGTGATAGTATTGAACTTCGATTTTATGATAACGCCGAAATAGATGGAGACTCTATCTCACTATTTTTAAATAATCAATTATTAAAAGCCAATATACGACTAGCAGCCAAACCCTATATTATTAAACTGGCATTAACCGATTTACAATCTACCAACGAATTAGTAATGGTTGCCGAAAACTTAGGTACTATTCCTCCTAATACTTCTTACATGGTAGCTATGGTGAATGAAATAAAATACGATGCTTACTTAGCCAGCTCCGAAGGGAGTAGTGCTATGATTAAACTAAGCAAAAAATAAATAAAAAATTATCGGCTTATTATTACCCATTTTTTTGCTGCAAAAAAACCAATAGCACAACCAACAGCATCGGCTAAAACATCCCACCCCTCAAAACCACGGTATGGAATAAAATAGTGCTGAATAATTTCTATTATAATTCCATATAACAGCGACATACCCGCTACCGTCAAAAAGGCGCTTTCCGTTTTTACTACCCTACACCATAAAAATGTAAGTATGGTGAAAAGACCAATATGCACCCACTTATCAAACAGCGGTATTTTATCTAACCAAGTAATTTTGGGGAATTGGCTGCCGGGCAACGTAAGTACATAGGTAACGATTATACAATAACCTACTGCCAATAAAATAGGAAATAGTTTTGAATTCAATTTTTTACAATGATAGGTAATAAAGTAAACTAGGCTTGCCAATGGCAGGAGTATGAAAAAATGAAGGCCATTTTGCCACACCATAAAGTGGCAGCAAGCCTTTTATTTTTTCTAAATAAAATAAATACCTACCCAGCCTTAACCAGCTATGGCTTCATAAGCGGCAGCATCCATCAGGGCTTCTACATCTGCCGGGTTATCTACCGTCATTTTTATCATCCAACCTTCTCCGTATGGATCATTATTTACGGCCTCTGGCTTACCAGCTAATTGAGCATTTAATTCGGTAATGGTACCACTTACTGGTAAAAAAAGATCCGAAACCGTTTTTACCGCCTCTACCGTACCAAAAACTTCTCCTGCCGCTAATGCTTTACCTATTGTATCTACTTCTATGTACACAATATCGCCCAACTCTCGTTGTGCAAAATCGGTGATACCAATGGTAGCAACATTACCCTCAAGGCTAATCCATTCATGTTCTTTTGTATAGCGTAGGTTGGCAGGAAAGTTCATTTTAAATTTATTTTGGCTGCAAACCTAAGATAATTTTTGATTGAGATACCCAACATTTAGTAATAGGCAATGTTTTTGTAAGTATGTTAATTATATTTTATACCTCGCTGCTCTAAAAAAGAAATATTGGCCAATGCCGGTTATTTTTTGATGCAAATCAGTTTAACAAAGCTAAAACACCATTTGTACCTTGATTTATGCCATTTGTCGGTATATGCCTTTACCGTTTTATGACACTGTGGTATCTTTGTGCTGAAATAAACAAAACAGTTAAAAATGAGAAAGTTAGCTATAGTTTTTGCTGCCTTTTTACTATTAAGCCATGCTACACAAGCACAGCAAGTAACGGGCACTATTAAAGACGAACAAGGGAAGGGGTTGGATAAGGTTACCATATCCCTTTTAAAAGCCAAGGATTCTTCTGTGGCCAAATTAGGAGTAACTGCTAATAGTGGTAAATTTAGTATCAGCGCTAGTCAAGCGGGCAGTTATTTAATCAGCACCTCCCATGTAGGGTATGCCGTTAGTTACAGTAAGGTGTTTGAATTAAATGGAAATATTGACCTGGGTGATGTTATCATTTCAAAACTAGCGGCCAGCATAGCTGGAGTTACGGTTACTAGTAAAAAGCCAATGGTAGAAGTAAGGGCAGATAAAACTATTTTAAATGTAGAAGGAACTATTAATGCCACCGGCAATGATGCGCTGGAGTTATTAAGAAAGTCGCCAGGGGTAATGGTGGATAAAGATGATAACCTAAGCCTAGCTGGCAAAAATGGTGTACAAGTATATATTGATGGTAAACCCTCCCCATTAGCTGGCGCCGATTTAGCTAATTATTTAAAATCTATAAACGCTGCACAAATAGAAGCAATTGAGCTTATTACAAACCCATCTGCTAAGTATGATGCGGCGGGTAATGCAGGTATTATCAACATTCGTTTAAAAAAGAATAAAGCCTTTGGAACAAATGGTAGCGCTACTGCCGGATATAATATTGGTGTGTTTCCAAAGTATAATGCGGGTATTAACCTAAACCATCGTAACAAAGGGGTGAACATTTTTGGTAGTTATAACTATAACTATGTAAAGCAAAACAACAATTTCAACCTTTATCGCTCTATACTTGATACCTTATTTGATGGCAAGACAAGAATGATAATGAACATGAAAAGCCACAATTTTAAAACTGGTGTAGATTTCTTTTTAAGTAAAAAAAGCACTTTTGGCGTATTAATTAATGGTACACTGAGCGAAAACAGTCTGAATAACAATAGCCGCACCCCCATTAGCTACCAACCTACTGGTGTAGTAAATAGAATACTTACTGCTAATAATACAAATGATATGGGTAGGGATAATGTAAACTTTAACCTGAACTATCGCTTAGCAGATACAGCCGGTCGTGAACTGAATGTAGATGTAGATTATGGTTTATTTAGAAATGAAGGTAACCAGTTACAACCCAACTACTACTACCAACCCAATGGTACTACCCTTATTAATAGTCTTATTTATCGTTTTATATCGCCTACCGATATTAATTTATACACTGCCAAAGTGGATTACGAGCAAAACTTAAAAGGTGGCCGCTTTGGAGTGGGTGCTAAAGTATCCTATGTAAATACAGATAACAATTTTCAACGATTTGATGTAAGTCAGTTAAGCCCAGAAGTAAAAACATTAGATGTGGCCCGTAGTAATCAATTTGATTATACTGAAAACATTAATGCATTATATGTAAATTACAACAAGCAATTAAAAGGGGTAATGTTTCAAGCTGGCTTACGGTTAGAAAATACATCAGCCAAAGGCGATTCCTATGGATTAAATGCGAATGGCACTGTAAACACTAGCAGTAAACAAAGTTTTACAAGAGATTATACCAGCCTATTCCCAAGTGCTGCGCTTACTTTCAATAAGAACCCTATGAACCAGTGGGGCATTTCCTATAGCCGCCGTATTGATAGGCCGGTTTATCAGGATTTAAATCCGTTTGAGTTTAAAATTGATGAAAACACTTTTCAGCGGGGTAATATTAATTTAAAGCCACAGTTTACCAATATTGTTACCGTAACCAATACTTATAAGTACAAGTTAACCACATCACTCAGCTATAGTCATGTTAACGATGTGTTTGCACAACTGGTGGATACTACCGAAAAAACAAAAAGCTTTATTAGCCGTAGAAATTTAGACAGCCGGGATGTGGTGGCATTAAATGTTAGCTATCCATTTATGAAAAAATCATACATGGCATTTTTTAACTTTAGTGGAAACTATACTAACTATAAAGCTAACCTTGGTGGTGGTAACAGAACTATTAATATAGATGCTGTTTCGTTTAACCTTTACCAGCAACACACTTACCGCTTTGGTAAAAAGAAAGATTGGACTGCAGAGTTAAGCGGTTGGTATAATAGCCCCGCCCTATGGGAAGGTGCCTTTAAAAGCAAAGAAATGTGGAGTGTAGATGCCGGTATGCAAAAAAGTATTTTTAAAGGAAAAGGCACTTTTAAAGTATCCGTATCCGATATATTCTTTAGTATGAAATGGAGCGGTACACTTGATTTTGCTGGGCAAACATCCATTGCCAGTGGCAATTTTGAAAGTCGCCAGTTTAAAACAGCCCTTACCTGGCGCTTTGGTAGCAGCACAGTAAAAGCAGCCCGCCAGCGTAAAGATGCCTCTGAAGAAGAGAAAAAGAGAACACAAGGCGGCGGCGGATTGGGAGGAAATTAGTTTTAATTAGTATACATAGAGAAGACACCTTTTAAAAGCGTGTTTTCTCTTTTACTATAAGATAACATCAACAAAAAAATGGCTACCGCAGTGGTAGCCATTTTTTATTGGCATAATTTTCAAATAATAAATTAAGCTTTTTTAGCTGCTGCTTTCTTTTTAGCATCGGGGCTTACAGCCGGACGGCTTTTACCAAAAGAACCTTTAAAGCGTTTGCCTTTGGCTGTTTTTTTATCACCTCTTCCCATTGTTTTGTTTTTTTTAGTTGATACAAATATGTTGCAAATCTAAGGATTATAATTTGGCTGTCAATTCTTTGCCGGCTTTAAATCTGGCCACATTCCGGGCTTTGATTTTTATAGGCTCCTTTGTTTTAGGATTACGGCCCATTCTGGCTTTATGTTTACTTACTATAAAAGTGCCAAAGCCCACTAGGGTTACTTTATCCCCTTTTTTAAGCGCTTTTGCTACTGCATTGGTAAAAGAATCCAGTACTGCATTAGCCTGTACCTTGGTAATTCCGGTTTCTTCTGCAATTACTTCTATTAAATCGCCTTTATTCATTGATAGTATTTTGAAATATGAGGCGGCAAATGTAGCGGCTTTTGCTTGGTAAAAAATATTTTTATTACTGTAAAAATATTGTAATAAGCTGCCTGAAATCGTTACGGAGTAATGCTTTGAAATAATAAGACTGTTAATCAACCATCTGTAGCACACTGCGGAAGGCAATTACTTTTTGTCCCCATTTATCGGCCACCTTTTTACGCATTTCGGCTGCAAATTCTGCGATGTAGCGGTTGTAAAAGGCTTTGCTTTCGGCGGTGTATTGAATGGCATAGGTAGGGCCATCTGTATCATCCACTTCTATCAATTGAAGAAAAAGATGCGTTATAAAACAGCCTGTGTTCAATACATCGGGGATATGCACTTCCTTCATCCATTGCAGCCATTCGCCTACGATGGAGTTATCAACTTTGGTGGTTACGTTGTAGATGATCATCTTGAATTATTATTTTTTCAACTCCACATACACCGGGCAGTGGTCGCTATGTTTTACATCGGGAAAAATATCGGCATCTTTTAATTGTTTTCGCAATGGTTCGGTTACAGTAATATAATCTATACGCCAACCTTTATTATTTAACCGCACACTGGGGAAGCGCTGGCTCCACCAACTATAGCGGTGCGGCTCTGTATGAAATTCCCGAAAACTATCCACCCATCCGCTTTTTAAAAATTTAGACATCCATTCTCTTTCTTCTGGCAAAAAGCCGGAAGATTTTTTATTCCCCTTAGGGTCATGAATATCAATTTCTTCATGGGCAATGTTATAATCACCTACCAAGATTAGTTTCGGATGTTTCTTTTTTAATTTATTTAAATAAGCAAAAAAATCATCTAACCATGCATACTTAAAACTCTGTCTTTCATCACCACTGGTGCCGCTGGGAAAGTAGGCGTTTATCAAACGTATATCTCCAAAATCTACTTGTACTACCCTACCTTCATCATCTACTCCGGGAAAACCACAACCATATTCTACTTTATCAGCTTTTATTTTACTAAAAATAGCTACGCCGCTATAACCTTTTTTTTGTGCACTAAACCAATAATGATGATAGCCTAGCGATTCAAAAAGTTTTAAATCCACATCACCTTGCACCGCTTTTGTTTCCTGCACACATACTACATCTGCTGGGTTTGTTTTTAACCAATCAATAAACCCTTTTTTTATAGCTGCTCGGATGCCGTTTACATTGTACGAGATTATTTTCATATAGAAATTTATAAGCAAAAAAAGATAAAATAAAGATTTTTGTTCCAATAGCCCCTTTAGGTGTTTGGGCTTCGCATTAGAATAATGATTATTTTGTTGGCAATTTAAAGAAACTATGGACGAAAAAATAAAAGAAGGTGCCATCATTTCATCAAAGGAGCATGTTTATTTGGATGGACCTAAAAGCAGAGGATACGAATTACTGTTTGCCTGGAGAGTGTTTAAGCAATTTATAAGGGGTTTTCGCACCTTACACTTTACCGGGCCCTGTATTACGGTATTTGGCTCTGCCCGTTTTAAAGAAGATCATCCATATTACCTAAAAGCCCGAGAGTTTGGTAAGCGCATTAGCGATTTGGGCTTTACCACTATGACAGGCGGTGGCCCTGGCATTATGGAAGCTGCTAACCGCGGCGCTTATGAAGCCGGAGGCAAATCGGTAGGTTGTAATATTCAGTTGCCGTTTGAGCAGCATGAAAATCCATACATGCACAAGTCTGTAACGTTTGAGCATTTTTTTGTACGCAAAGTATTGCTGGTAAAATATTCTTATGCGTTTATTATAATGCCGGGCGGCTTTGGTACAATGGATGAATTATTTGAAACCCTAACGCTGATACAGACAAAAACTATAAATAAATTTCCCATTGTATTATATGGCAAAGAATACTTTGATCCATTAATGAAAAATATTGATTGGTGGCTGCAGCAAGGCACTATTTCTAAAGAAGATTTAGAGCTGGTATTATTAACAGATGATGTGCAGGAAGCAATAGAACATATTCGGCATTATATTACTACTAACTATAAACTAAAGCCAAGAAAAAAATTTTGGTGGTTGTTTGAAAAAAAATAAAAATTATGAATGGAACGGAGATATTAGGCTATGCCGCTGGTGCGGTTACCTGCCTTACCTTTTTACCGCAAGTGCTAAAAACTTTGCAATCAAAATCGGCTAAAGACATTTCATTAAATATGTTTTTAATAGCCGCCACTAATGAGGTAATGTGGATTATTTACGGAGCTTTACTTAACAATTGGGTTATCATTCTTACCAATGTTATTGTACTGCTAATGTCGTTAATCATGATTTATTTAAAATTTAAGTACGGTAAACAATAATGGAGAACAAAACAATTAACACCATCATCTTCGACTTAGGCGGAGTTCTAATTGACTGGAACCCTCTTTATGTTTTTAATGATGATTATTTTGATACTACTGCAACAAGAGATTATTTTTTTGAACATGTTTGTACTAGCGATTGGAATGAAAATCAAGATGCCGGCTACCCCATAGCGCAAGCTACGGCTGAAAAAATTGCGGCTTTTCCAGCATGGGAGTCGGCTATAAAAGATTTTTATGGCCGATGGGAGGAAATGCTAGGCGATGCCATACAACCAACGGTTGATATTTTTAAACAGTTAAAGCAGCGAGGTGATTTAAAATTTTATGCCCTTACCAATTGGAGTGCCGAAACTTTTCCGATTGCCTTAGCCAAATTTGATTTTTTACATTGGTTTGACGGGCGCTTGGTTAGTGGCGAAGAAAAAACAAGAAAGCCTTTTCCAGCATTTTATCAATTATTATTAAATAGGTTTTCCATTAATCCGGCGCAATCGCTTTTTATTGATGATAATTTGAGAAATGTAAAAGCGGCTGAGCAATTGGGTATTAACAGCCTTCATTTTACAAATGCTTTGCAACTACAAAAACAATTATCCAATTATGGCTTTTGATTTTTCTCTCGCCACAACTGATTAAATGATTTTTTAGGAAAATCCATTTTGCTACGGTGTGTACTCCACCCTTTTACTAAGGTGTTTACTACCCAGTTTTTGGTACGGCCTCCTGCTAAGTTCATCCACTTTCGCTTAAGCATGCCTTGTTTCCACATTTTCCAAGCCATACGTTCTACAAAGGGGCTATGGCCTTCTTCTACTGCTTGGTGTCTATTCTCTAAAAGAAGTTCATGTAAATTTATTTTAACAGCACACACCTCGGTGCAGTTGCCGCATAGTGAAGAGGCATAGCTTAAATGCTTATAGGCTCCTAAATCTTTTAAATGCGGCGTAATAACAGCACCTATCGGGCCGCTATAGGTAACGCCATAGGTATGGCCTCCAATATTTTTATATACTGGGCAGGCATTTAAGCATGCACCACATCGTATGCAGTATAAACTTTCTCTTTGTTTTGGATTTTCTAAAATATTGGTGCGCCCATTGTCCAGCAGTATCACATACATTTCATCCGGGCCATCGGTTTCATTGGCTTGTCTTGGGCCGGTAATTATGGTATTATACACGGTAACCTGTTGCCCTGTACCAAACGTAGAAAGCAATGGCCAAAAAAGTGCTAGGTCATTAAGGGAAGGAATTACTTTTTCAATACCCACAATTACAATATGCGTTTTTGGAAAAGCACAGCTTAATCTGGCGTTGCCTTCGTTTTCTGTAATGGCAATACCACCTACATCTGCAATAATAAAATTAGCACCCGTTACCCCCACTTCCGCTTGCACATATTTTTCTCTTAATATTTCTCTGGCTGTTAATGTTAGCTGTTCGGGAGTGGCTTTGGGATCGGTACCTAATTTTTCAGCAAAGAGTTTTGCTACATCCTCTTTGCTCTTATGCATAGCTGGTGTAACAATATGGTAGGGGGTCTCACCATCTAACTGTTGAATGTATTCTCCCAAATCTGTTTCTACACTTTCAATGCCTTTTTTTTCTAAAAATTCATTTAAGTGAATTTCTTCTGTAACCATACTCTTGCTCTTCACCAATGTTTTACAATTTTTGGCGGCACATATTTTCCCTATTTCTATTAACGCTTCTTCTGCGGTTTCGGCCCAAATTACCTTAGCTCCTCTTTTACTAATAGCAATTTCGAATGTTTCTAATTGTTTATCTAATGTTTCGATAGTTCTCCACTTAATGTTTTTAGCCTTTTCTCTAGCCAAATGTACATCTGTAAATTGCTGCTTGCCCTCTGGTACTTTAGCATTGTACTTACCAATATTAAAATTAATGGTGCGCCGATGATTTTTATCAGCCGCTTTAACCTTACTTTTTGCAATAAAATCAGAAACTGTTTCTTTCACAATAGTTATTTTTTTAACGAGCAAATTAGCTATCGTTTTCTTAGTTGTTGCTTACACTGCAAGTAAAAGTGCTACCCGCTGTATCTTTTTTTTACAATTTTATTCCTTAAAATCTATCTCTTGCCATTCTCCCTTTGCAATAGTGTCCAGCGCATCGTACACTTCTTGCCCCCATTTACGAATGATGGGTTCTTTTAAAAATTGATAAACGGGCACTTTCAACTTTTCGCCAAAAGCACAGCCCGTGCTACAAAGTATTTCTCTCGGTTCGTAATTCACCCTTTCATAATCGCCATGTGCGCCCTGCTTAGTGGTTATAGGATACAGGTGACAACTTATGGGTTTTTTCCAATCAATAATACCATCATTATACGCCTTTTCAAACGCACATTTAATGGTATGGGTTTCATCCTTATAAGCGTAAACACAAATGCCCTTACTGCTACCAATGGTGGGTGTTACCCAACCAAAGTCAGTATCATATTCTTTCAATCCTTTTTTCTCAATTTCTGCAAGACCCTCAGGTGTTAGAAAAGGCTTAACTTTTTCAAAAACAGTTTCAATTATTTTTAATTCCGCATCTTCTAACGGGGCGCCCGCATCTCCTTCTTCGCAACATCCACCTTTGCATTTGTTTAAATCGCAAACAAATTGCTTCTCTACTACATCTTCGCTTATTAATAGTTTGTCAATTACTATCACTTGTCATTTTTTACAAAGGTAAGCAGCGCATATTGATGTTGGTATTTTGTACCACTAAAAAGCCTATTTTAATTACGAAAAGCTGCTGCTACTAGCAAATTAGTAAGCTGGCACTTAGGTAACTGTGCAGCATATACCATTCAATAGCTGATTTATATATGCTGTTATTACTTAAAAATAGGGTGGCCTAACTTGTGCAAACAGCTGTATATTTTATCTGTACATTTATACTTTATACCAGTATTATGTCTATCATCAATATTAGCACCATCCAAACAGATTTAGTTTGGGAGAATAAAACCGCCAACTTACAATTATTGGAAGAAAAAATAAATGGCATTCAAAGCAAAACAGAAATTATCATTCTACCAGAAATGTTTAGTACCGGTTTTAGTATGCAGCCACAATTACTAGCAGAAACAATGGATGGCATTACTATGCAATGGATGCAAAGAATAAGCGCTACCAAAAAGGTAATACTTACCGGCAGCCTAATTATCAAAGAAAATAATCAATACTATAACCGTTTAGTGTGGATGTTGCCCAACGGTACATTTGGGATGTATGATAAGCGTCATTTATTTGCCTTTGCGCAGGAGGATGTACATTATAGTCCCGGCACTAAACGGTTGATAGCTTCGGTAAACGGATGGAGAATTAATTTACAAATTTGTTATGACCTTCGCTTTCCAGTATGGGCTCGGCAGCAATCGCAAGCCGATGGGCCGGAATATGATTTGCTGATTTATGTAGCCAATTGGCCTGAAAAAAGAAATCAAATATGGAAAACACTTTTACAGGCAAGAGCGATAGAAAACCAATGTTATGTAATAGGAGTAAACCGTGTAGGTAATGATGGCAACCAGATTTATCATAGTGGAGATAGCATGATTATAAATCCACTGGGAGAAATAATGTATCAGCAATCAGATGTGGAAGATGTACATACTATGCAATTTAATAAAGCAACACTTAACAGTATACGTACACAATACCCTTTTTGGAAAGATGCCGATAGCTTTATACTTACGAATGAAGTTTAATTATTGTAGTTTCAAAAAATTTATCTCTTCCACATTTATTTTTTAAGTGTAGCATATTACACCAATGTCTTACTCAAAATAATACGCCCCAGCGAGGGATGCAGCAAAAACGTAAAATGCTGAAGGGAAACTACGATTATTAGCATGGTTTTTGAATTGAAAAACAGGATTGCTAACTAAATGCTAGTACTTTTTAACTTATTTTAAATACTTTTAAAATGAGCTAATTCGTTAACCCTTTAAATATAGAGTATGAAAAATCATCATGTTACCCATCGTTATCAAAAAGCGAAAATTTATAGTCATTACTATAAACCTTCGCTAAATGTATTTAGGTTATTAAAGTCAATTATTGCGGTAATCCTTACCGGTTCATCGCCAGCTACGGCCACCTATTATAAAAGAAGTAATTAATCATATTTTAAAAAATAAACCCCGCTAATTGCGGGGTTTATTTTTATGTGTTTAGAACCCTTTTGGTTTTTCTAACTTAATATCCCTTTTTAGCATCTCGTTTTTATTGGCCATTATCCAAGCGGTATGAAAAACTAGTTGCGCCCGCTTAGTCATCATTGGATAATTAATTTTATCTGGCGTATCGGTAGGTTTATGATAATCCGCATGAACACCATTGAAATAAAAAATAATCGGAACTCCTTTTTCTGCAAAGTTGTAATGATCGCTGCGGTAATAAAAGCGATTGGGGTCGTTAGGGTCGTTATATTTTCTATCCAAAACTAATTGTGTGTAGGCTTTGTTTACCTGGTCTGTAATTGGGGCTAAGTCGGAACTTAATTTATCATCACCAATTATGTAAACATAGTTTGTGGAGTCTTTATGTTTTAAATATTCTGTGCCTATTCGTCCAATCATATCAATATTTAAATCCACCGTTGTTTTTTCTAGTGGGTAAATAGGATTGTTAGCATAATATTCGCTACCCCATAAGCCTTTTTCTTCGCCGCTTACGGTCATAAATACTATACTTCTTCTGGGGCCTTTACCAGCTTTTTTTGCTTTTACAAATGCTTCTGCTAATTCTAAAATAGCAGTGGTGCCGCTACCATCATCGTCAGCACCATAATAAATGATGGTATCATTTCTTTTGCCTACATGATCGTAATGGGCCGTAAGTATTACATACTCATCTTTTAAATCTGTACCTTCTAATAATCCTACTACATTGGACACTTTTGCTGTTTCCATGTTTTTAGTTAGGCTATATGCTATGTTGGTGTTATATAGTTTCGCAGGCAGTTGACCGCTTTTCATTTTGGTAAATATATCTTTACCATCTTCGCCCATAATGGTTTCGGCGATAGAAGTAGCAATGCTAATGGCCATTGCGGGTGGTTGATTATTTCGAGTTTCTATATTTCTCCATGCAGCATTTATAGCCGATGCCTTTCTGGGAAAATTATTAAATACTATCATTACACCTGCTGCTCCTTTACTTAATGCGGTGGCAATTTTTCCATTTGTACTAGCAGGGCCTGGGCCTCTGCCACCTACTGGTGCTTTATAATCAGCCGGAACACCATCTAGCACTAGTACCACTTTTCCCTTTACATCGGTGGTGCCATAATCATCTCTTACAATATCTTTAATACCATAACCCACAAATACTACCTCATTAAAAGTGGCGGGGGCAATATTATTTGTATAAATGGGCTGATAATGGGTATTAGGTTCTATCATTTTTCCATTGATGCCTAAAGTAGTTTGCACCGCGGCATCTTTGTATAAGGTGTAGTATTGTCGATAGCTATCTTTATTACCTGGCTTTAGGCCAATAGATTTGAAGTAGGTTTCAATATAATTGGCCGCTTTTTCTAAACCTGGCGATGGTGTGTCTCGGCCCTCCATTTCCTTTCCAGCAATGATGTATAGATGCTTTTTCATATCTCCAGCATTTATACTGGCCGCTGCTTTTATAGCTGCTTTATCTTTTTTTTGTGCAAATGAGAGTGTTGCTATACATAAGAAAGAGGCAAGAAATAGATACTTCATAACAGCAGATTTATTGATAATATATTTTACTGGTAAAAATAATCCCTTCTGTTTATAGAAGGGATACAAATTACACCAGTGGTGTTAATATTACTGACAAGCTATTTTACCCACCCTATTAGCATGGCGCCCGCCTTCAAACTCGGTAGTTATAAACAAGGCCACCATTTTTTGCGCTTCATCACTGCTTACAAATCTGGCAGGTATGCAAATAATATTGGCATCATTGTGCTGGCGCACAACTTTAGCTATTTCCTCGCCCCAACAAAGTGCGGCTCTTATATTTTGATGTTTATTGGCAGTAATGGCCACTCCATTAGCAGTGCCGCAAAGTAAAATACCGAATGCGCATTCCCCGCTTTCCACGGCCGATGCCACAGGATGCGCATAATCTGGATAATCTACAGACTCTTTTCCATATGTACCCACATCCTTTACCACCAATCCATTTTCTTGCAAAAAAGAAATTAGGTTTAGTTTATAGTCAAAACCTGCATGGTCGCTTCCAATGGCAATTGGCTTGCTTAAATCAAATGAGGAAATCATATTTGTTGATAATTGATAATAAATAATGGAAAAAGCAAAGTTAGTAAAGTGTAAGAGATTAATTATCGTTTCATTCCTTCCAACTCTTGCTGCATCTTAAACATCTCATCTCTCAATTTTGCAGCCTGCATAAAATCTAAATCTCTGGCGGCTTTCTCCATTTCCTTTTTTATTTTGCTGATGGCCTTTTCTAGTTTGGGTATTGTTTTATACTCCTCTTGTTCTTCTGCCGCTATTGTAATAAGACTTTGTTCATTGGGTATAGCGTATTTATTTTTTTCATCAAACCCCTTAATGTCAAGCACCGAAGTTTGGGCAAACACATCTTGTGTGGATTTGGAAATGGTACGTGGGGTAATATTGTGCTGCACATTATAGGCTATCTGCTTTTCACGACGGCGATTCGTTTCGTCAATAGTTTTTTGCATACTATCGGTCATCTTATCTGCATAAAAAATAACTAGTCCGTCTACATTTCGAGCTGCACGGCCTGCGGTTTGTGTCAACGATTTTTCGTTGCGTAAAAAACCTTCTTTATCGGCATCTAATATGGCTACTAATGAAACCTCTGGCAAGTCTAAACCTTCTCTCAATAAGTTTACACCCACCAGCACATCAATAGTACCCAATCTCAATTCTCTTAAAATTTCTACTCTTTCTAAGGTATCTACTTCGCTATGTATGTATTTTGATTTGATGTTTATTTTGCCCAGGTATTTATCCATTTCTTCTGCCATACGCTTGGTAAGTGTGGTTACCAATACCCTATCGCCTTTGGTTACTCGTTTATCAATTTCATCCAGTAAATCATCAATTTGATTAATGCTTGGTCGTACTTCAATCGGCGGATCTAATAAACCGGTGGGCCTTACTACTTGTTCTACTACAATGCCTTCGCATTTATCCAATTCATAATCATCTGGTGTGGCAGATACAAATATGGTTTGATGAGTGAGTGATTCAAATTCATGAAAGTTTAGCGGCCTATTATCTAATGCAGAGGGCAAGCGAAACCCATAATCTACTAATATTAATTTTCGGCTTCTATCGCCGCCATACATGCCACTTACCTGCGGTATAGTTTGATGGCTTTCATCTATTACTAATAAATAATCTTTGGGAAAATAATCTAGCAAACAAAAGGGGCGGGTACCAGGTTTTCTTCTGTCAAAAAATCGAGAATAATTTTCAATACCATTACAATAACCTAACTCCCTTATCATTTCTATATCATAGTTTACCCTTTCGGTAAGGCGTTGTGCTTCTATATATTTTCCTTCTTTTTTAAAGTATTCCCCTTGTGCGGCCACTTCATCTTGTATTTCATACAGCACTTGCTGCAGCATATCCTTGGGCGCTACGTAAAGGTTTGCCGGAAATATGGCAGCCGTATCCATTTTACCAATGCGTTTACCCGTTTTTATTTCTATGCTTTCTATTTCTTCAATTTCATCTCCAAAAAAAGTAATGCGATAGCCGTAGTCTACATAAGGTAAATTAATATCTACCGTATCTCCTTTTACACGAAAAGTACCCCGATTAAAATCTACTACGGTTCTATTATATAAAGAATTAACTAGCGCATGTAAAAATCCTTGTCGTGATAGTGACTGTCCTTTTTCAATTCTAATAATACCGTTTTCGTAATCGGTAGGATTACCCATACCGTAAATACAACTTACCGATGCTACTACAATTATATCTCTACGACCACTTAGTAAACTAGTAGTGGCCCGCAAGCGAAGTTTATCTAACTCATCATTTATACTTAAGTCTTTTTCAATATATACATCTCTTACGGGTAAGTACGCTTCGGGTTGATAGTAATCGTAGTAAGAAACAAAATATTCCACCGCATTGTCTGGAAAAAATTGTCTAAACTCCCCATAAAGTTGCGCTACCAATGTTTTATTATGGGTAAGCACTAGTACTGGTCGTTGTACGTTTTGAATAACATTGGCTATTGTAAAGGTTTTGCCACTACCGGTTACGCCCAATAATGTTTGGTAGCGCTCGCCGTTTAATACGCCTTCGGTTAGTTGTTGTATAGCCGCTGGTTGATCGCCGGCAGGTGGAAATGGTATGTTAAGTTTAAACGGCATGAATAGTAGCCTCTCCAAATTAGAGCGCTGTGGTGTGCATTAGTTTAATAATGTTGAATGTATTTGCAATTTACATAATTCATATTGAGTGAGGATGCGCAGCATGGCGAATAACAAAAACTAGTTCTGAAATTATTTAGTATCAGACTACTGTTAAAGGCAAGGTTTTTGATGCCACGCAAGGAACGATGCCTAAAAAAAGGGAAGTTGCTAAAAAAACTTATACCCTGCCTTTCACATTTAATGCATCTCTTAACCCATTGCCCAATAAATTAAAAGCAAGTACTAGCAACATTATAGCAAAGCCTGGGGCTAATGCCAACATGGGGTTTTGGGTAATTATAAAGTTATAATTCTCTTTTATCATTAATCCCCAACTGGGTTGCGGAGGCTGCACGCCTACCCCTAAAAAACTTAAGCCCGCCTCTATTACAATAGCCGATGCAAAATTACTAGCAGCTATCACTAATACTGGCCCCATTATATTAGGCCAAATATGTTTTACAATAGTCCGAAACCCCGAGTAGCCCAAGGCCCTAGTAGCTTCTACATATTCTTTTTCTCTCTCTGCAAGTAGTTGGCCCCGAACTGTACGAGCTACATTTACCCACATGGTAAGACCAATAGCGATGAATACTTGCCAGAAACCTTTACCTAATGCTAGCGTAATGGCAAATACTAATAATAATGTAGGAATGCTCCAAATAACATTGATGAACCACATGATAACCTCATCGGTACGGCCACGGTAATAACCGGCCAATGAGCCTAGTATTAACCCAATGGTAAGCGAAATGATTAAAGTAATAAGCCCTACACTAAGGCTTACTCTAGTACCAAGTATGATGCGGCTTAAAATATCTCTTCCATATTTATCGGTACCAAGTATAAAGGTGGTATGGTGTATGGGTTTACTGGCTAATTGTGAAGTGTGAAATGCTAGCCTTTCACTAACCCCTACATCAATATATTTTTGTACAATAAAACTATCTGCTACTTCATTAAAGGAGGCAATCGGAACGTAAAAATAATTGTCTTCTTGGCCATATAAAAGAGTAGAAAAAAAAGAGGTGGCAAATATTTCTTTTGTTTTTTTTACTTTGATAAACCGCTGTTGAGTACCCGGTTTTTTTCCATCTACTTCCAATATAATGCGATTAGCATAGGGCGACGCATCGGGAGCAATAAAATAGCCAAAAAAGGCAATTAATACAGCCAGTACAATTACCACTAATCCAAACATAGCGCCTTTGTTTTTTTTAAGGCGCTTCCATGCGGCTGATTGTATGGAGGCTGGTGATGACATGCCCGAAAGTTAGGCTAAGAGTTTGAAAGAGAGAAAAAAGAGATACAAACATTGTACTAAAAACAGATAGACTTTGAAGAAAAGCAACTACCGAAAATAAAATGATTTTTAAGCTATCTGCAGTATTCTCATTTCCTCCTGCTACTCCATTAAACACTTAACCTACCTTACTCTTCTACCCTTCCACTCATACTTTCCAAACTGCCCAAACAAGCCAGAAATAATAGTGTACAAAATATGTAATGGTTGAAAGATCAGAAAATACTTAAGCAATTTTTGTTGATTAAAAAATTGAGCAACGGCAATAACAAATGGTAATTCAATAAAAGCTTTAGCCAATATTAGTAATAAGGCTTGCCACCAGTAGCCAGTAATAAACAATAATATAAAAGAAAAATTAAACAGATAAACCAGTAATAGCACCCAAAAAATTCTTTTATCCTCATATTTATTTGCCTTACTAGCCCAGCGTATACGTTGGTGCAAAAAAGCTTTCCAAGAAGGGGCCGGTTGTGTACTTACTATTGCTTGTTTTGATTTTAAATAATGAACACCAGCGGGGTATTGTTTCCAAATTTTATACATTAATAGCATATCATCTCCTGAGGCAATGTTATCAATACCTTCAAAACCATTTACATTTTCAAACGCTTGTTTTTCGTAAGCAAGGTTGGCACCATTGCACATGGTTAGTTTTTTTGAGTGCACCCCAGCGCCCGTAATGCCTTGCAGTATCATAAAATCCAATGCTTGGAAAATATAGAGAGCCCTCTTACGCCCTTCTGCTTTCGGACATGGGTAGGGGGAGATGTTAACTGGTGCAGCAATAAATACTGCATTCTTTTCTTCTTTAAATGCTACCATATTTTGTAACCAATCCGGTGCTGGTAGGCAATCAGCATCTGTACAAATAATTAATTGCCCAGTGGCTGCAGCAATACCTTTTTCAATGGCTTTCTTTTTATATGAATTGATACCATCTTCTTTAAGCTGAATAAGGGTGATGTTGGGAAATGATTGTACAATAGTGGCCGTATCGTCATCGGAGTTATCATCCACCACAATAATTTGTAATAATGCTTGGGGATACTGCTGTAGTTGCAAGGCATTTAGCAGAGCGCCTATATTATTTTCTTCATTACGGGCGGGGATGATAACGGAGATGGCGATAGTGGAGTGGGGAGTAGCCTGAAAAACAGGAATAGCTTTCCAGCTTTGCCAGCAGTAAATAATAATAATGGTGTAAAAAATAAAAAGTAAACCTGTAATAATCAGCAGGGGCATGAAACAAAACTAAATGATATTTGTAAGTTCTAAAAACCTAACTTGTACAATCATTGAAGCCTTTATGAATTATAGATTTCTGTTTCTATTGTTATTCTCAACTAGTTTGTGCAAAGCACAGTTAATGGAAGCTAATGATCTCATTAATTTTTCTAAGAAAAATTTAGGTTTAAGTATTTATAAATTTAAAGATTCAATAAGGTGTATTGATACAGTGGTTGATAAAAAATCTGATACAATTGGGAAAAAATGCCGTGGCTACGGAGTAGATTCATCTAAAGCTAATCTTACTATTAATGGTATTTCTTTTTCATACTTAATATTTGTTGTAGATTCGCTAAGCAAGCTTAATTACGTTTTGTTTAACAAAACATATTTTAACTCTACCACAACGGAGAATAAGAAACAATTTAAAAAAGATTTTGCTATTTTAAAAAACCACCTCCGTATTATTGCTAAGCCAAACGGATTAAAAAAATCTTCCACCCATTATAGTAAATCTGTCATAACCAAATGGAGAGTAGACGATTTGGAAATAGAGCTAAATACAGATGAAGTAACCCATGAAAAAACTCGTTACGTTATGACAGTAGGTATTGGGAAACTACAGAAATAAACACTTTGCTACCTCCCCCACATATCTTTCACCCAGCACCCCATGCCCGGCATCTATCACCGTCAATTTACAATTGTCTTCTATTCCTTTTATAAACTTTTCGCCATTGCAAGAAAGTATAATTCGATCATGCTTACCATATAATAAGCGAGTAGGGGTGTGATGTGTAACGATAGCTTTTTTAATGCGGGATAAATTGGGTTTTATTTTCCGTAGTGCTGTCCATCGGTTGTACAATTGCTCCCTCACCTGTTTATCGCTAATATAAAATTTTACAAATTTGTAAATACTAGCATTTATCAAACTAAAGCGGTTCATTAAATGTAGTAAACCTAAAATCCAACCTGGCTTTTGCATAGTAAAAGCAAAAAGTTTATTACCAAGCCATGTTTGTGTAGCTAGCCAATACCATTTATTTACAATTAAACCGTCGGGTGCCAACAATACAATTTTATTAATACTTGCAGGCATTTGTTGATAGAGGCTTAACGCCATACGCCCACCTAAACTATACCCAAGAAGCACTGTAGAATTGGTGGAAGTGTGTAACGAAGATTTTGCGGTGGCCAAAATAGCAATTACAATTTCTTTTAAATCTAGCGTAGTAAAATGTAGCCCCTCCTTCCATTGAGTATAACCATGAAATGGCAAATCAATACTATAAAAAGTAAAAAGGTCGGCGGCATAGTTTTCCAAAAAAGCAAAACTATCTGCCTGCTCACCATACCCGTGAAGGCAAATAACTGGTTGTAAGCCAGCACCATACACCCGATAAGCAATAATGGAATTTTTATATTGTACCTGTAAATGCAAAAAAATGTTTCTTTAAATGTTGTACCTGTCAAATATAAGCTTAATTTTGGATAGTTGCACAAACAACTATATGCCAAACAACCATTTTAAAAAGGGCGAACTCTACAGCTTTATCACTGGTAAGGCTTCTACAGCTATTGCCCGTAGGTTGCAAAAAAAATTCAACACCGCCACACTTAATTTAACCATCGAGCAATGGAGCGTATTATATCATCTTTGGAAAAAAGATGGTATTAGCCAACAGGAATTGTGCAATGCCACATTTAGAGATAAGCCAAGCATAACAAGGTTGGTTGATAATTTAGAAAAATTAAGTTTGGTAAAAAGAGTTGCTTCAGAAACAGACAGGCGTATAAATCTAGTTTACCTTACAAAAGTAGGTCAAAAACTAGAAGAAGAAACTATGCAACTAGCAGATGAAACCCTCAATGATGCATTATCTGCCGTACCAGCTGAAAAAATAGAAGTGTGTAAAGAAGTGTTGCAATTGGTGTATGATAATCTCAAATAAATTGCCTTACCTACAGCTTTAAAATTAAAGTAGGGTATGGCGCATAAAATAGGTATTTACTAAAAACATTAAACCCATTTTTTAAAACTTGCAATATGAGCAGTACAGCAACACAAACAACACTAAAAGGCGGTGAATGGTTGATTAAGCAATCCCATCCCGAAGAAACATTTACACCCGAAGATTTTGTAGAAGAGCAATTGATGATTAAGGATATGTGTAATCAGTTTTTAGATAATGAAATTTATCCCAACTTAGACAGGATAGATAATTTAGAACCCGGCTTAATGAAAAGCCTTTTAACCAAAACTGGCGAGCAAGGATTACTCTCTGTATCTTTTCCCGAAGAATTTGGAGGGCTTGGCAAAGATTTTGTAACCGCTACTATTGTTAATGAGTATTTAGGAGCCGGTCATTCCTTTTCAGTGGCCATTGCGGCACACACCGGCATTGGTACTTTACCTATTTTATATTTTGGTACGCCTGAGCAAAAAGCAAAATACATTCCCAAGTTAATATCAGGAGAGTGGGCAGGTGCCTATGGCCTTACCGAACCGAATAGCGGTAGCGATGCTTTGGGTGCAAAAACAACTGCCAAGTTAAGCGAGGATGGCAAACACTATATTTTAAATGGGCAAAAATGTTGGATAACGAATGGCGGTTTTGCACAAGTGTACACTGTATTTGCTAAGGTAGATGGAGATAAATTTACCGGATTTATTGTGGAAAGAGATACCGAAGGTTTTACACAAGGACCAGAAGAACAAAAAATGGGTATCAAAGGATCTTCAACTGTACAGTTATATTTTCAAGATTGCAAAGTACCCGTTGAGAATATGCTAGGCGAAATTGGCAAAGGGCACAAAATAGCCTTTAATATATTAAACATTGGTCGTTTAAAGCTTTGCGCTGCAGCAGTTGGTGGCGCTAGAAGAGCATTAACAGAAACCATTACCTACGCCAAAACAAGAGAACAGTTTAAACAACCCATTTCAAACTTTGGCGCCATTAAACACAAATTAGCAGAAGCCGCTATAAAAGTTTATGTAGCCGAGGCAGCACTTTACCGCACCGCTAAGTGGATAGATGATAAAGAACATGAACTACTAGCCGCTGGCCAAGCCTTTAATGAAGCTTTATTAGGGGGTGCAGAAGAGTATGCTATTGAGTGTGCAATGTTAAAAGTGTATGGTAGCGAAGTATTAGATTTTGTAGTGGATGAAGGCGTACAAGTACATGGTGGTAACGGATTTAGTGCAGAGTATAATATTTCCAGGGCGTATAGAGATAGTCGTATTAACCGGATTTATGAAGGTACTAACGAAATCAATCGCTTACTTACGCTTGATATGACGCTAAAAAGAGCGATGGGCGGAAGATTAGATTTAATGGGGCCCGCCATGGCCGTTCAAAAAGAGCTAATGAGCATTCCCGATTTTGGTGCAGAAGAGGAGCAACCATTTAGCAAAGAATTAAAGTTAGTAGCCAATTTTAAAAAGGCAATACTCATGACATCCGGTGCAGCAGTGCAAAAGCTAATGATGAAGATAGATAGCGAACAAGAAGTGCTAATGAACATTGCCGATATGGCAATTGAAACATTTAATGCAGAAAGCATTTTACTAAGAGTAATGAAAAATGTAGCAAAGAATGGAGAAGCTGCCTGTGGCTTACAATTAGATATTATGCGCAGCTACCTATATGATGCGGCTGATAAAATTAATAAATCAGGTAAAGATGCTATAAACGCTTTTGCTGATGGCGATGAACAGCGAATGATATTGATGGGATTAAAACGCTTTACAAAAGCAGAACCATTTAATATTAAAGATGCACGCCGCCGTATTGCCGATAAAATGATTAATGAGGGGAAGTATTGCTTTTAATAAATTCTGAAGGATCAAAGTCATCAAAGGATGTTCTCGCTTTTGCCGAGGCATCCTTTTTTTCATCCTGATATATAAGGTTTAACTCTTTGCGAACTAGCTTTGATTCAAACAAATTTTTAACCCGCTTACTTTCATACAGTAACCCTGCACTTAAAACGCAAACAGAAAAAATTAGACCCAAATGGTATAATAAATAAATATAAGCTTCGGACAAACCCTCCACCATACCATTGGGCAAATGCGCTTTAAATACATAAAACATCAAGTACAAAAATAGGTAGCAACAATAGGCAATGATTATGGAGCCTGTTATTAACGCTTTACCATTTGCTTTTACACTTCGTATTGCTCTTTTGGTTTGTTGCAAAAAGAAATACAAAGCAAATAATAACACTAAAAATATTCCTGGACCCGCTATCGTGGTAATGCTTTCCTTGTTTAATCCATTGATACTACCTACAATTAATTGAAATATTATAAGCAAAATAATACTTAGCTGTACCTTGCTTTTTATTTTTTTAGACGTACAAAAATAGGTCATAAAAAAAAGCATAATTGCTGGTGCTATTAACACATAAAACACTCCCACCTTATAAGTTAGCGCAGGGCTGGCAGGTATATATTTTAAGGATAGGGCATTATAAATGAGTCCCACAAAGTAGTAAAATGAAAGCACCATGAAATTTCGATGCCCCCCCATTTTTAGCACTACAATTAGAATAAGCGGAATGCAAAGAAAAACAGTGGATATGAGGCCCATTATTGCGTATATATTGGTCATAAATGCAATGGTGGTTTTAGGTACGGTAAAAAGTAATACAATATTAACGGCTAAGTTTTATCCGTCTTTCATACTAGTCTTTGTTTATCATAAAATCAAGTGAAAACGAAATGGCGTTTCGTAACTCTACGAATTATTACTATTGTGGTTTTATCAACAACTAAAGTATTGGTACGCAAATAGGCTTTTTATACGTTTTTATACTTAGTATTAATTTCAAATCTGCAAACACTTGTATTATCTCTAATAGACCCCCAAAAATTAATGATCAGTTGGAAAAGTTTCGCCACGGTGGCAAGTATTACATGTAATAGTATTTAACAAATAGGGTTCTTTACTTTTATTATTATAAAAATGATTTTTATTAATATCGATCGTCATCCGCATCATATCCCTTGCATTTTCTTTCATAGGTTCTCCGTCCGCGGCATAATCCAAGCCATCCTTAAGGTTAAACATTTTAGATTTTACATGACAAAAATCACAGCCTACGCCTAAAGCTTTGTTATACGTTTGCATTATACTATCCAAACGTTGATCGCTAATGGTGTTAGGTAATACTTTTAAGTTTCGAGGTGCTTTTACTGGAATATGGTTAGCAGCTACTCCTATTACTAACAATGTAAATAACACAAAAAGACTACCAATTTTATTACGCATATTGAACAGATGATGAGGATGAAGTAAAGGCTGTATCGTTGTAAAAATAATACCTGTTGTTCATACCTCCACTTTCGATGTTAAAAATTACCAAATCTAGCATTACTTAACTTTTCATTGGCTAATCATACTAGTACATTTATAATTCAAACTATTTAACCTTATAAAAAATGAACACCAACATTAAGTACCTCATTGCAGGTGCGGCTGTGGTAATAGCAGCCATTATTGCGGGCAGTGCCTGGAAATACCGCTATAAAAATGCCAAAACTATTACCGTAACAGGCCTTTCGGAAACAGCATTTTCCAGCGATCAAATTGTATGGAACGGCAGTTTTAGCCGTACCAATGCCGATTTAAAAACGGCATACAATGCCCTCAAAGAGGATGAAAAAATTGTACGACAATATTTAGCTACTAATGGTGTGGCCGATAGCCAAGTGGTCATTTCATCTGTAGATGTACAAAAAAACTACTCCTCTCAATATGATGATAATGGACGTAGTAGCAGCACCATTTTTAGCGGCTATACCCTTACTCAAAAAGTAACGGTGGATAGCAAGGATATTCCCAAAATAGAAAAACTATCAAGAGAAATTACTGGCCTTTTAGAGCAAGGTATTGAGCTTAGCTCCTCCTCGCCTTCTTATTACTATCAAAAGCTAAATGAATTAAAAATTGACCTGTTAGCCAAAGCCGCCGCCGATGCTAAAGAACGAGCAAAAACAATAGCCAAAAATAGCAGTACTAGCTTGGGGCCATTGGTAAAAGCCAATATGGGCATTTTTCAAATTACGGGCAAAAATACCGACGAAGATTATAGTTATGGCGGCGTTTTTAATACCTCTTCCAAAGAGAAAAAAGCTACCATTACCGTTAAGGTGGAGTACCGAATAAACTAATAGGAAAAGGTTCGATATTTTATTATCAATTTTCAAGGCTCATTTTAAATAAGTCTTTAGTAATTTAACTTTTACTAAAGGCTTTTTTTATGCAAGCATAAATTAAGATTTGGAAATAGACTAGCAGGTTTTTCTTGCCGAATGATTGCTGTGGTGAAAGTATTGGCCAATGCTAAAGCTGAAAATTAGAACGTAGGCCAATTAGTTAGGCCTTGTCATTGCCCGGCATTTAACTATGGAGCAGCGCAAGGAGCTAAATCAAAAAAAGATTTATTCATAAAATGTAAATCATAATTAAAGTGCTAAAAATAGGTGGAACAGCTAAAAAAATATCAATTTGAACAAACAAATGATATGGCTGTTGTAAAACATGCTACCATTTTTAAAGAAACGTAAACGTTCGTAACTATTTCAACCGCCCAGAAATATTAAGCAAAGCAACATTATACTTGAAAATTGAGTATTGAACATTGAATAATGAACATTTCTTTAATTAAATTTGCCAGAATAAGAAATTTATGAGCGAAACAACTACAGCCCCCACCCTTACTGCTAAAGATTTTGCTACCGATCAAGAAGTGCGGTGGTGCCCCGGATGTGGAGACTACTCCATTTTAGCACAGGTACAAAAAGTAATGCCTACCCTAGGCATACCTAAAGAAAAAATTGCCATTATATCTGGTATAGGGTGTAGTAGTCGTTTTCCATATTATATGAATACGTATGGCATGCACTCCATCCATGGCCGTGCTACAGCAGTAGCCAGCGGATTAAAGGCCGCCCGCCCCGACCTAAGCGTATGGATTGTAAGCGGCGACGGTGATAGCTTGAGCATAGGTGGTAACCATACCATTCATTTGCTGCGCAGAAATTTTGATGTAAATATTTTACTGTTTAACAATCAAATTTATGGATTAACAAAGGGGCAGTACTCTCCTACTTCAGAAGAAAATAAAATAACCAAGAGTACCCCCATGGGTAGTATCGATCATCCATTTAATCCGGCTGCTTTGGCACTGGGCGCCGATGCTACTTTTGTGGCTAGAACGATGGACCGTGACCCTAAGCACATGCAAGCTATGCTTATTGCTGCTAATGCACACAAGGGAGCCTCCTTTTTAGAAATTTATCAGAACTGTAATATTTTTAATGATGGCGCTTTTGAAATATTCACAGAAAAATCATCCAAACCACAAGAAACTATTTTTTTAGAACAAGGCAAACCCTTGGTGTTTGGCGCTAATGGTGAAAAGGGAATAAAACTAGATGGCTTTAAGCCGGTGGTAGTTGATTTAAGCAATGGCAACACTGTAGACGATTGTTGGGTGCATGATGAAGCAGATATTTATAAAGCACAAATACTTACCCGCATTTTTGATAACCCTACTAAAGAGGGGCACCTACCAAGACCATTTGGTGTATTTTATAAAAACGATAGGGCTTGTTATGAAGATGTAATGGCTATGCAAATAGAAGAAGCCATTGCAAAAAAACCAGCCGATTTAGATAAATTGTTGAAGGGAAATGAAGTGTGGGTGATTAATTAAAACCGCTATTAAAGCATTAGAATGAGTGGCTCCATATAAAGACCACTCTTTTTTTTTGTAATTACCTGCCAGTTGTAAAATTCCATTTCATCAAATGAAAGCTATATTTCGTAAAGGCAGCACTAAGAGTAAAAGTGTAACCTATACTTTTATAAAAATTAATACAATGAAAAAAATAAGTGTTTTAAGTGTGGCCTTATTAGCGGCTACCATCGGCATTATGGCGCAGGTAAAACCTGCTTGTAAAAAATTAATGGAAACCATTAACAAAGCAAATTTTGAAGTAAAGGGAGAAGATGGTACCGTAGCTAAAAATATTAAACTAATTTTTGAAGATTGTAATGCACATTACACTTTTGATATGGTGGCCGGCGATGAAGGGGGCAGCTTAACTTTTGATTTTTCTTTTGAAGACGTAATGACAGTAGAACTAAAGAAAGAAGAAAATGTAATTATCCTGTCTTTATATGAAGGAAAAGAGGCGAATAGCAAGATGAATGCCGGCGGTGAGGTAATGGAAGATAAAACAGCCGAAATACGCTTTAAATTTCCTGATGATAAAAATGCAGATATGCTGAAGCTGATAAGAGAAGCCGTAAAAGAGTGCAATGATGCATTTTTAGATGTAGATTGGGATTAAGAAAGTATTTAATAGTTTTTACAATGAAGCCACCTTTTAAAAAGGTGGCTTCTCTATTATATTTTGTTGAATAGCAAACAGCACTTTAAAATTGTTCTGCAGAAAACAGGATTTGAAAAGCGTGGCAACATCAGCTCATCCTTACTAATGCAGCTGGTAAACAATTAATTCGCTCTGCCCAGCATTTCTTCAAGCTTCAACACTAGTTCTGTTTTAGTAATAGGTACACCCATTATTTTGTTATATCCTTTCGCATCTACAAAATATACATCGCGGATAATTTTAATAAGCTGTCCGTTATTTATTTCCGGTATCAATACGGTGTCGAAATTTTTAATGATATCGCCTAAGTTTTTAGGAAATGGGCGAATATAGCGCAGGTGTGCATGGCTTACCGCATGGCCTTGTGCTTGTAGTTCGGCACAAGCACTTTTAATAGCACCATAGGTGGAGCCCCAACCTAACACCAATATTTTTCCTTTTTCTGGTCCGCTATCTAATTTTTGTTCGGGAATGTACTCAGCTATTTTATCTACTTTTTCTTGCCTTATTTTCACCATTAGCTGATGGTTTTCTGGCTCGTAGTTTACATTACCTGTTATGTTTTGTTTTTCTAATCCGCCTATACGGTGCTCTAGCCCAGGTGTACCGGGTACAGCCCAAGGTCTGGCCAGTTTTTCATCCCGTAGGTAAGGTAAAAACTTTTCTTCGCCGTGGCCCAGTTCTGTTTTAAATTTTACGGGTATAGGAGCCAGTTTGTCGGCTGTTGGAAAACGCCACGGCTCGGCTCCATTGGCAATATATCCATCGCTAAGGAACATTACCGGCGTCATGTGTTGCACCGCTATGCGTACAGCCTCATAAGCTGCGTCAAACGCATCGGCAGGTGTACTGGCGGATATAATAGGCATGGGGCATTCTCCATTACGACCGTAGTAGGCTTGCATTAAATCGCTTTGCTCTGTTTTGGTAGGTAAGCCTGTAGAGGGGCCTCCTCGTTGTATGTTTATTACAATTAATGGAATTTCCAGCATTACAGCCAGCCCTATGGCTTCGCCTTTTAAAGCAATACCTGGTCCGCTACTGGTGGTTATTCCTAAAGAGCCACCATAAGCCGCTCCAATGGTTGATGTGATGGCGGCTATTTCATCTTCTGCCTGAAATGTTTTTACTCCAAAGTTTTTATACTTGGCCAACTCATGTAAAATATCTGACGCTGGGGTAATGGGATAAGAACCTAAAAAAAGTGGTAAGCCACTTTTTTGCGAAGCCGCTATCATAGCATAAGCCACAGCTTGGTTGCCCATAATAGAACGGTAAGTGCCCGGTTCCATTTTGGCCTTTTCTACAGCATAGGTAGTGGTAAAGGTTTCGGTAGTATCGCCATAATTATAACCAGCCTGCAACACTTTAATGTTACTCTCCATTATTTCTGGCTTCTTACCAAACTTATCTCTTAAAAACTGTATGGTGTTTTCCATATCTCGGTTATACATCCAGTATAAAAAACCGAGCACAAACATATTTTTTGCCCTATCCTTTTCCTTCATGCCCATGGTCATATCTTTCAGCGACTCACGGGTCATTTTGGTAACATCCATTTTATAAACGGTATAGTTACTCAGGCTATCGTTTTCTATAGGATTTTCTCCTTCGGGATAATTGGCTAAACGAAGATTTTTGGCATCAAAGCCATCCGTATTTACAATTATTTTACCACCGGGTTTTATGGACTTTAAGTTTACTTTTAAAGCAGCAGCATTCATTGCTACCAATACATCGCAGGCATCGCCGGGGGTAAAAATGCGATCGCTACTAAAACGCAATTGAAACCCACTTACACCGGGTAAAGTGCCTATTGGGGCTCTTATTTCTGCAGGAAAATCGGGAAAGGTAGATAAGTCGATACCTAATAGCGCAGTATTATTGGTAAACTGACTACCGGTAAGTTGCATTCCATCGCCGCTATCACCTGCAAATTTTATTACTACATCGCTTAATACTTCCTTTTGTTTTGCCATAGCTTTTAAAGTTGAATTTGGCGAATTTACTACAAGTTATGAATGATTATACATTGAATTTAATGGCTCTTTCTGGAATACTGTATATGAAGTAATTGTTTACCTTTCTGAAAAGAAGTGTTTTTATTGCTGATACTAATCCCTATTTTATTATTTGACAAAATGAAGTGACATTGAAAGGGGCTAAGGGCATTAACAAATCTTATCAAACGCTAGGGTGGCTGCTGCAATAGTGCAGAAAATAGCTAATGCGATGGCGATTAAGCGTATACAAACAACCAGTTGTTAAGCCTATCTATAACCGCTGTTTTATTTATTGTGTTAAGCAATGGGTAGGCATACAATAAAGCTGGAGTACATGAAACAATTTGTTATCTGCCAAAATCATCTTGTAGGCGTACAATATCTTCTTCATTTGAGGGGTATAGAGCATCTGTGTGTTGCCAAATTTCGGCTACTATGCCCCAATCTTGCAAGCCAATAAGCCGATGGCGTTCTTGCTGTTGTAGTTTAATTTTGTCGCCGGTTTGTAAAATGTATTTTTCATCTTCTACATCAGTAAAGCTAGTAGCCACTGCTACTTTTCCTTTAATGCATCGCCATATTTCAGCTCTACGATTATGGTATTGCCAGCTTAAGCGCTTGCCTGGTGCTACTATTAAAATTTTAGGGCTTAGTTTATTAGCAATTTTTAAAGCCTCCAGCACTTCTTCCGGAAAAAAATGTTTTGTGAATGCATCGGCCTGTGCTTCGTCTATAACATAAAAGCCGCCCCAGGGTCTATTACAATCTTGCCCTATTACTTTAAAATTCAGCTGTTGCAGCATCTCAAAGGCTTCGCTAAAAATGTTATCTTTTGTTTTCATATTCCCTACGCTGTTGTTGGAAATTCTTTTTGCAGTTGCGTTACAATAGTATTAATAGTATGGTGTACAAATTCAATATTAGCCGAAAGTTCGGGAGTTTGTTTGTTTTCTTTACCAGCTTTTTCAATGTCTCGTATTATTTGCTTCAGCGAAGTAATGTAAAGATTATCAATACTTGGCTTTATTTTATGGGCAATGGCGCCCATTTTTTCTAATTCGTTTTCTTCAAAAGCTTTTTTCATTTCAGATACCGATAGTGGTACTTGCAAGTAAAAAAGCTGCGCCATTTTTTTTACAAATGCAGCGTTTCCTTGGCTAATCGTTTTAAGACCTTCGAGGCTGTATAGTTTTGCAGCGTCCTCTATTTCTGCTTGTTGTGTGGCGGCCAGCTGTATTCTTATATGCGCCATTTCTTTATTAAGCCAATGCGCAATTTTTCTTAAAAAAAGTTCTTCCTTAAAAGGTTTGGCAATAAAATCATTCATACCTGCATTTAGGCATTTTTCATTTTCGCCTCTTATGGCATTAGCTGTTAGGGCAATGATGGGTGTTTTAATGCCCGCTTCTCGAATTTTTTGGGTGGCCATATATCCATTCATAATAGGCATTTGAATATCCATCAATACCAAATGTAAATCTTTATTACTTAGTATGGTTTGGCAGGCCTCTTCGCCATTGGTAACATTTACCACTTTTGCACCGTAAGATTCTAGGATGGTAGTAGCCACTAATCGATTCATTTCATTATCATCTGCTACTAAAATGTTTTTACCGCTTAAAAAATTGTCACTTATATTTTCTTCCACGGGCGATGGAATATCTTTGGCCGATCCTTTTAGAAAAGGAATGCGGAAGGTTACACATGTGCCTTTCCCTTTTTCACTCTCTACTTCAATTTCTCCTCCCATTAATTCTACCAATTCCTTACATATACTCATACCTAAGCCAGTGCCGCCAAACTTTCGAGATACCGATTCATATTCTTGGCTAAATTTTTCAAACAAACGGCTTACGTATTCCTCATCCATACCTATGCCTGTATCTTCTACCGAGGCTTCTATTATTTGTGTATCTGGTAAATCGCTAATTACTCTACAACGTATATCAATAGCACCATGTTCTGTAAACTTTACGGCATTACTCATCAAGTTTAATAAAACTTGATTTAAGCGGTATGGATCGCCTATTAATACGGGCCATAGTTTTCTATCGCAAAAACTATTGGTAAGGCTTAGTCCTTTTTCTTCTGCCTTATGCATTAGTACTTGCATGGAATGGGTAACCACTTTTTTGGGTTCAAATCCAATTTTTTCAACGCTAAGTTTGCCTGCTTCAATTTTAGATAAGTCGAGAATGTCATTAATTATCACTAATAAGTTTTCGGCAGCGGTATTAATAGTTTCTAATTGAAACAGTTGATGTTCGGATAATTTAGATTTACGAAGTTGGTTAGCCATCCCTAAAATGGCATTCAATGGTGTTCGTATTTCATGGCTCATATTAGCCAGAAATACTTCTTTGGATTTTTGCGAAAGTTCGGCATCATTTTTTGCTTGGGTAAGCTGTTGCTCAATCGTTTTTTGGTTGGTAATATCGGTATGTGTACCTACAATTAATTGTGGTTTATTTTCACGATTTTTTTCCAATACCACCCCTCTGTCTAATACCCATTTTACGCTTCCATCGGGCTGTACTATTCGGTATTCTAAATGATGGTGGTTAATTTTTCCTTGTTTGTACAAATCATCAATTTCTTGCACCTTACCTACATCTTCTTTATAAATACTGTTCCACCAAAGTTTATCAATTAAATGTTCTTCGCCTTTTTGGATTGTTAAAAGATTGTTTTCTGATTTTGAAAACTGTGTAATGCCCGTTCTAAAATCATGTTCCCATACGTTATCGCCAATTTTTTCCAGCGCTAATCTAAACTTTTGTTCAAACTCTCTCAATTGTTCGGCCAGCAGTTTTTCTTTTGTAATATCTTCTTCTATAGCAAAAAACTTTAAAATGTTGCCCGCTTTATCTTTTAGGGCTTGCCCTTGCAAACGAAGCCAGTAGGTGCTTCCGCTTTTATGATAATTCAATATTTCGCAAACAAACGGTTCGCCATTTTTTATTTGTTCTCTTATATATTCTACGGTTTTGGTGTCCGTATCTTTTCCTTGTAATACTTGGCCAGGTTTTTTACCCTTTATTTCATCTAAAGAGTAACCTGTTATATTTTCAAAGCTTTTATTAACCCACTCTACACAACCATTAGGATCGGCTATTACTACGCCATGCGTATTTTCTGCGGCTATGGATGACAATACTCTTAACTGTTCTTCTTTTTCTTTATTTACGGTTATATCTTCTATAATGGCAAAGTAGGTAGTGCGGCCATCATTATTAAGTACCGGTTGGCCTTTTGTTTTGGCCCAGTACCAGCTACCATCTTTTCTATAATGTATCATTTCATTGTTGAAAGATCTTTTGTAGATCACATCATCAATTAATTGTGATAGTTTATTTTTATCGGTTAGTGGGCCTCTTAAAAGTTCAACGGGGGTTTTGCCAATTATTTCATCAATGGAATAGCCGGTTAGTTTTTCCATTCCTTCATTACACCAGAAAATGGTGCCCCATTCGGTGGTAAACAATACTCCATTAGTATTTGCACTGGCTACTTTGGATAGCCGCTCCATTTGTATTTGGTCTTCTTTTTGACGAGTAATATCTCTGGCGTAAATATTTACGTACCCTTCTTTTGGCATAGGAATGCACAGAAAGGAGTAGGCTTTATCATCGGAGGTGGCTTCAAATGTCCATTTGGTAGTAGTGTGTTTACTTTTTTCGGCTACAATTTTAAATAATTGATCGTTGCGATAATAGTTATTTTCATATTCTAAAAAATCAAGTACCGAAGCGGCAGGGTTGTTACGTAATATATCTCCATTATAATTGATGCGAATAATAGGGTCTGGGCTTTGCATGGGAAAAAGCGCAATGTCTTGTATTTCTGCATTTGCTTTTTTGAGTTCATTTTTTTGTCTATTGGCATTTTCGGCCAACTCTTTTAGGTCATCCGATCTTATTTCTTGTGCCTTTAATAGATGTAATAAATCTATTTGTGGATCATGTGGCGCAAAATCATATATGTATAGGCTTTTTGATACTATTTCTTCTACAGATCTAAACCAGGGCGACCCTACAAAAAATACGGTTTCATTTCCTGGCAAAAATTGTAATTGCCCTCTTAGCTGGGGTTCATTTTTATTTGCCGAATCAATGACCAGTAATTGATTTTGCAATTTTTTTAATTCTTCAAATGTATTGATAATGGAATAGGGCCTTGATATGGCAAAGCGCTGTGTAAAATTAAAATGGGTACAGTTTCCATATAATTTTTCAAACGAATGTCCAAAGGCTATTATTTGAAGACTACTGTCTATTTCAATATAGAAGGGAAAAAGAATATTAAATTGTTCTTTATTGAAATGGATTGATTCAGACGCCATGGTTACCAGCTTACTTTAAAAATTTCGTGTGTTTTGCCTTCATCGCGGCTTTGTAATAAATCGATTGTAATATCGGTATCAAACATTTTGGCTAATCCGCTAAGCAGCCCTCTTACAAATTCCTGTAATCCTTCTCTTTTGGAAAGGTAGTGAACATGTAAAGAATTGGCTTGTACATCGCTAATTTTAAACTCAGGCGGTGTTAGCTTTGGATACATCAACATAATACGATTATGAAACAGCGGAAGATTGATTAAAAACTCTTTGAGGTTATTACCACCCGCCTGCATAAGGCCGCCATATTTTTCTTTGCCAGTTTTTAAAATCCACCATTCGCCAAATGCTTGTAACACTTCTGCTACACTTATTTCTAAGGTAGTGGCCGCAGCCCCGGCAAGTTTGTAGGTAATATCATCATCGTAAGGTTCATTACTTAAAAAAAATTCAATATCCACACCGCTAGTTTGTAGTACCTTATCCCATACTTCTTCTCCGTAATTTTTGGTAATAAGGTCTTGAATGGCTCTGTTTACTATTCCGTACATAATTAAATTTTATTTTCGTAAAAGGAAGTTATTGTCATGGTTTGGTTATGTAGTTGGCAACTGCCCCCTTCATTAAAGGGTGATATTTCTCCATAGGAGTAAAAGCCAGCCAGCAAGGTATTTTTGTCGTAAGTTTCTTTTACAGCTTTTACTTCATCTGCTATTTTGTTGCCGAGTATTAATTTTCTACCTACACAACTAATGAGTAATGCAAAGGCGGGGCTTGCCTTACTGTTTTGTTGCGTATAGGTGGCTGCAATGGCGGCCGCTTCCGTTATCTTGTTAAAGTTAGCCTTCATAAACCTTACTTTAGAACCTACGGGAATATCGCCAGCAAAAGTCATGCTATTTTCATTTTCATTAACCGACAAAATGGTTCGAACTACTGGCTTATCCGTACCGGGTACAATTACTGATAATGGAAATAATAATGCTGATCCTGGTAAGTTAGCAGCCTCTGTACCCAAATATTTTTTATACAAGATAAGCGCATTTTGACCGTCTATTTCATGCAATATATTGGAGGATGCTTTAGTAACCGTTTTTTCTAATCCAAAAATATCCCAACCGCCCTGCGAGCCGTGCATTACTTGTAAGTGCTCTCCATAAAAGCCAATGGCGGTTATTAATCCTTCTTCGGGTGCAGCGTTTAAGCCTACTAAGGTGGAGTTAAAATTTGCTGCATCGCCTGCAAGGCCACCGGTGATAAGTACTTTTTTATTTATGGTTGAAGATATACCTTTTAATAGTTCGCTACCATTTACCAAACTACCATCGGATAGTAGTAGAATATAACGCAGCCCCTGTGGTTTAAATAAATTTCCTAAAGCTTTGCCGCCATCAAAACTATTTTCATAATTTTTAATACTTACAGCATGTGCATTGATGGTGGTATGTTGAAATTGTATTGCAGCTAGCACTACGCTATCGTCCATTACTTCATCATGATAAATTTCTCCAGCGGTACTACACATTACAATAGTAGCATTGGCAAATTTTTCTTTGATGGCTGGATAAATAGTTGGTTTACTTAAATGGTGTTTAGCAGCAAAGCATAGAACAAGGTTTACTTTATTATCAACCTGTTCCAGGTCTTGTTTTGCTTGCCAAATGTTGTGGTGGTAGTGGTAGATTTTTGTAAGCATAAGTTAAACAACATCAAAATTAACGCCACATATTTTTGGCCTTTAAGTAAGTGGTTAGTAATGACTTAACTGAGTTTAGGCAGTCATCACTTCTAAATTATGGAATATTTTCCAGAATATAGAATGTTGGTTTTGGGGGCTAAAAACAATAAAAGGGATAACGAATATTGCCGCTAAATTGCTCAAAAAATTAGCAGTAATGCCTAATTCCATAATTAATAAAACAATACCCTTTTTTATTTATATAAGCTAATCTATAAATAACATACCCCATAAAAATACGCTTGTATTTTTATGGGGTATGTATTTGCGAAATAATATTTAAAATGAATTTTAAGTTAGCTCGCCATCCTGCATCATTTTATAAATGGTGCTTTTGCCTATATCCAATGCTTTGGCAGTGGCCACCACATCATCATTATTTTTCTTTAAATAATGACGAATGATATCGCAGGTATGTTGACGCAAAGATTTATTTTCTGGAATAAAGATATCGTCTCTTTTGGCAGAAGTAAAGGTGATGTCTTCAGGTTTTATCTCGTTATTTTCACACATTACTACACTTAAATCTACCACGGCTTTTAGTTCCCGTACATTACCCGGAAAATGATATTTAGCTAATTTTTCTTTGGCTTCTTTGGTAAAGCTTATGCTGCCTAACTTATTTTCTTTAGCAAACTCATCTGCAAAATGTTTGGCTAAAATAAGTATATCATTTCCTCTTTCTCTTAATGGCGGTATTTCTAACGGTAAGCCCATGATACGGAAATACAAATCCTCTCTAAAATTGCCCTTTGCCACTTCTTCTGCTAAATTTTTATGCGTGGCTACAATTAGGCGTACATCAAATTTTACTTGCTCGTTACCACCTATGCGTATTACTTCTCTTTCTTGCAATACTCTTAATAGTTTGCTTTGCAAACTCAAATCCATTTCAGCTATTTCATCAAGAAAAATTGATCCTCCATTGGCTTCTTCAAACTTACCAGCCTTGCGGGCTACGGCTCCGGTAAAAGCGCCCTTTTCATGTCCAAATAGTTCGCTTTCGATTAACTCTTTAGGTATAGCAGCCATATTAACGGCTACAAAGTTTTTTTTACTTCTATCGCTGTTGTAATGTATGGCCTTAGCCACTACTTCTTTACCGGTTCCTGTTTCGCCGGTAATGGAAACATTTATATTTGTTTTTACGGCTTTCTCCATCATGGCAAATAACTTTTTTAAGTTATCGCTTTGGCCAATCAATGTTTTTTGAAACGCATATTTCTGTCCTAACTCCTCTCTTAATATTTCTACTTCTTTTTTAAGTGCCTGTGTTTCTCTTATCCGTACTACACTGTTCCATAATAAATCTTTGGTGGTATCGTCTTTTACAATGTAATCGCTTACGCCTTTTTTTAATAAATCTACGGCAATGGCTACCTCTTCTTGTCCGCTGATTACTATTACGGGTACCGCTAAATTTATTTCTCTAATTTTTCTATATAATTCATCGCCTTGCATATCAGGCAATGAAAAATCGATAGTTATTAAATCGGGCTTAGCAGAAAGTTTATCTAAACAATCTTTTGCTGTTTCAAACCGGGTAATCTTATAGTCGGGATTTAAGCTTAAGTGGTAGCCCAGTATTTCTCCATACCAAGGATCGTCTTCTACAATAAAAATGTTGTAAACCGCCATAATTGTGCTTTAAGTGTATTAGGGTGCAAAATCTGTGTTAACAAGATAAAAAAAAAATACAGTATTTGGAATTATTCCAAAAAATAGACAAAATTTATGTTTTTTTGATTTTATATAAATGATTTTCAGCTTTTTATGATTACAGTTTTTCACTTTTTCGTTACCGCATTTTGCATAAAAAAATAGATACTCCGCTATTTTCATGCTATGTCAATTGATTTTTTTTAACTCATTCTACTTTTTAGTAATCAATAATTGTACTCATATATTACGCCTAGTAGTTCGTTGGTGCTACCCCCATCATTTACTATCTATGCACAAGGAAAACCATACCTATGTAATCCGAAAATGTAAAATCATTTTCATGCTCAATGTTTGCGAGGTGTTTCAACACCTTGCATTTTTTTTATAGCATGGTAAGTTTCAACTTATATACATTATTGTAGCTAATAACTATTCTTCTGTTTAACTTTTTTGAAAACCAGTTTACCATTGCTAGCGCATCTTACATATTGTTTCGGTAGTTTTTATTGCATTATTCTAGTATTACGAAAGCATTTCAAAAATTTCATTTCTTTTTAAAGGGCTGATTTCTAACTTTTCCTTATCCGCCATTTCAGCAAAAATTTTATGCTTTTCTCGAATCACCGATTTTACAAATTTCTTATTGACAAAATGTGCTCTATGAATTCTAGAAAAATCAGGATGATTACCAATAGCATCGAAATAAACTTTGAGGGGTTTACTTGCCACATATTTAGTTTTTTCAACCGTGGTTATATTGGTGTATGGACCATTAGAAACCATATACATCACATCGCTTAAATTTAATATGGATGTTTTATGCAGGTTATTTATAAAAATACGATTGGGAAAGCTGTCCATTTTTTCAAATCGCTCTATCACTTCATTAACTTGCTCTGTTTGAAAACCGCGATATTCTGCCATTTCTATTTTTGAATGAAAGCTATTATACTTATCTATTACTTCCAGTATTGCTTTTTTGGTAACTGGTTTTAAAATATAATGCATGGCCGAAACCTCAAACGCTTTTAATAAATAATCTGAATGACCGGTTAAAAAAACAATAAAAGCAGGGGTATTTTTTAGTTGATTAGCTAACCAAAGCCCATTTTTATTAGGCATTTCAATATCTGAAATAACAATATCTGTTTCATTAGCCAGTAGAAACTCCTTTGCTTTAATAGCATCGGTAAACTGTGCTTGCAATGCTACTTCAGGTATTTCTGCCAGTAAGGCGGCTACCGCTTTTAACTGGCGGGGCTGATCATCTACATGTACAATTTTAATTCGATTGTTCATATTTATACTTTATGTGTTGTGAGTGTTATAGGGTATTTTTATTTCTACACAAGTGCCATTAATGCCATCTGTTCTATTACGCATGGTAATTAATTCCTCATCTTCCATTTTATCTTTTATTGATAGCTTAATTCTTTTCTTTGTAAGCTTTAGGCCTTGGGATTGCAAGCCCTTTACAGGATGGTAGCCGCTTCCATTATCTTTTACGATTATCGTTAGTATGGCAGCAGATGAAGTATATATTTCGATGTTTATCTTTCCACCTTTTGATTGATGGGCAAATCCATGTTTAATACAGTTTTCTACCACCGGTTGCAATAACATAGAAGGCACCTCTATACCAATCGTGTCGGTATCATCCGCAATCGTAATATCGTATTCGAATAGTGAGGGATATAATTGTTGTTGTAGCCTTAAATAATCTTCTGTAAAGCTTACTTCCTCTTCAATATTCCAGCGCATTTTCTCTGATAGATTAAGTACTTTTCTAAAATAGATAGACACTTCTTTTATTAACTCAACGGCGCTATCTCTATCCTTGTCGTATAAACTTAGCGCTACTAAATCAAATGTATTTTGTACAAAATGTGGATTAAGCTGGCTACGTAAAGCTTTTAATTCACTTTCAACTACCAAATTTTTAAGCAGTAATCTGCTTTTTTGCCTGGCTAATAAATAGTAGGTTACTAAACTGACAATGCATAAAAGCAATAGAAAGCCCAAGGCCAAAGCCCACCATTGTTGCCACCAATACCGCTGTATTTGTATTTGCCACACAAATGTTTTTTCCCCTTCTGGCGTTTTCATAATGATATGAATGGGGTAATTGCCATAGCTTAATCCTTGTAAAGAAAGTATACCCGATGTAGGTAAAGGCGTTTGAAATGATGAACCTTTTCCTATGCTGTAGCGCACTAATATATCCTCGGCATGGCCAAAATAAGCGTACTTAAAAAATAAATCTATACGTTTATAATTAGCTGGAATAGTATAGGGAGAGGCATACAAGGTGTCTTTACCATCTACTACTATATAGCTTAACGATACGCCCGAAAGGAGTTTACTATTTTGAAACGATGTCGGAGAGAAATCAATAATGCCACCTAATGCGGGAAAAATGATACGATTATCTGCAGTAAGTCTATTTCTGCTAATTCCATTACCGTTAATTTCAGCTTGCATTAATCCATCATCTTCATTATAGTAATAATATGGAATTTCAGATACCCCTCCCTTAATGGCCTTTTCAATATAACCGGCAGAAGTTCTAAATATACCATTGTTACACCCAAGCCAATAATAGCCCAGCTTATCATACACGCAGTAATGTGTAGAAGATAAAAAACCATGCGTATCTAGTGGTAAACCTATTAGTTTGTTTGCTTCGTTTAAAAAATAATATCCATCCCCTGTAGTGCAAATAAAGTATCCATTTAATCTTGCATCAAATTGAATATTTCTAACATGTAAAGCGGAAGTACTTAATTGCTTTAATACGCTTTTTTTACCTTCCAGCAAATTCATTACATGAAGCCCCTCTGTACTCCCTATCAAAATATCGCCAGGTTTTCCAAAATGGTATGCTGCTATCGAATTAATATATGCATTTCTATTGCTAGCACTAAGCTCAACCGAAACAGGGAGTAATGAATCTTTTTCAACTCTATAAACAATGTCTTTTGCGCTTACATATAATTGCCCAGCATAAGCATACATGGACAAATTATAATATTCTGTACCTTTATATTGATACTGCTTTACTACCTTACCGGCTTTTACACTATAGCAATGTAAACTACCTTTATAGGAATACCAGTAGTTGCCAACCGAGTCATTGTAAACAAAAAACACCTCTTTACTTATTCGTGGATTGTCGATGGCAGATGGTAAACTCGCTTTATTTAAAAAAGGAATATAATTAGAGGGATAATATTTTCCCTCTCTTTCAAAATAATCGTACACATATACTTTAGAAAGGGATTCATTTGTAAATAAATTAAAATTCGATGGCTGTACTTTGTAAAAACCCCTATTAATCGTGCCAATAAAAAAAGTATTTAATTGCGGATTATATAAGGCGCTAATAATGTTGGCATCGGATGGCAGCATAGCTTCTTTTAGTAAGCTTACTGTATTACCTTTTGTATGCACCCCATATATTGCATTTCCTTGCACATAATATTGATCGCTTATTTTAATGTAGGGGCTATGTGGTAAAAAAGCTGAATGAAATTTTAGTAATTTTTTTTTGTTAATCGGTTCTCCTTTGTAAAAATGAAGGGCAAAACCATTATTTGAAGCCGGGGCAACGCTTAGTGTATCGTTATGTATGTAAAAAAACCTGCGGCTGTGTGACGAATCAAATGACTGAGAAATTAATTTGTTTTTATAGCGCAAGGTACGTTCGGATAAATGGTAATCCCCTTTATCATCTACCTGTGTTTGTTTTGTGTCAATGCTTTTTTTAATACTATTTAAAGAAGGTCCGGTACCGAGCAGAATGCCGGAAGCGTTCACCAATATCATTTCATTTACTTCATTAACGGCAAAAATATTTTCGCCATAGTTTTGTACTAATAGAAATCGATTGCTATGTAAAACAGCATAACTTTTTTTGGTAAATACTTTAAATTCATTCCCATCCCATCTTACCAATCCTCCATCGGTAGCTAACCATAGAAAACCAAAACTATCAAAAGCCATAGAACGCACCGTGTTTTGCGGCAACCCATTCAAGGTAGTATAGTTTTTCAATAGCCATCGGTTAGCCGATTGCCCCATGGATATATGAGAAAGACTTAGGGTAGTTATAAAAAATATTAACCGTATATATAAATGTTGGGACACCACTATTTAACTATTGTTGTTACAAAAAAAGCCGAGTACTTAATTGAATTACATTATCCCCTACTCAAAATGTAAGGCTTAAAGTATGTACGCTTACAGTTTAAATGCAACGGTACAAACTAAGCCCTTCACCGTTCATCTTATTTCAAATTTATACTATTTACAATCAACTTGAAAAGAGATGCCATGTGTGCTTTAATGAATAAGTAATGTAGAAAACGCTGTCGCTTTTTGGTAATGTGGTAGGTTTTTCAGAAAAAAATTGGACGGCTTGTATAACGAATAAACAATGAAGCGTAATAAAGAGATGCTCATTCATTGCTATATGTTTTTCAGCTCGGCTGCAGTTAAAATTTTATGATTGAGTATTTAATCGATTAAAAATTAATCCGCTAAGAGTGGCCATTAGTACATGCTTTAGTTCTTCCGGCTGCTCTTTTAATAGTTGAATAGTGCCGATGGTATTACCAGTGGCCAATAACTGATCATTATTATAGATAGAAAATTCTAATCCACTTATTCCTACTTTGTATTTAGTATGAATTTTGTAATAGAAATTATTATAATACAACTGCCCATTGGTTTTAGCAGCGGGGCCTGTCATTTTACTTCTTACAATAAAACTAGCCAATTGAGCATTCTTTACTGTAATATCTCCTTTTACTAATTCATTTGTACGTAATGGGATGTTAATATACTCTTTGAATAAGGTTAAATCGGATTGAAACAAATTGTTGGATAGCTTGGTGGTAGCCGTAGTTTTGTTTCTTTGCACATCAAAGGATAAGGTAAACTTAGATCTCTCTTTTTCTTTTTTTATATTATTTCTACTAGTGGTTACTCCACTACCTTTTGTCCATGTACGATCGATATTGAAAATACTGTAACTATCTGCGGCTACTTCTTTTTTTAATTGCCATACTGGTAGGCCTTTTAATTTAATGGTTTCAAAATCGGTACCTGTATTTGTTTTTTTTGATTGACTACAGGATAATAATAGCACGGCAACAATACTTAAATAAAAAAAAGATTTAATCATGACGGTTTAATTTTGGATGAGCTTTAATTGTATTTTATGTAAAAACATTTTGCTGATAATTTTATACTTTGAATTTTCTAGACAGAAATAACTATTTCTGCAAATCTTTGTATTCAATTTAGGCGGTTATCGCCGTACTACTATTTATCAATATTTGGTATACGCACTTTTTTCAAAACGAAAAGGTGCTCACCACTGATGTATGTTTCGTATGAGCAAGTGTATGCGTTTTGCTAATACTTAATGCCCTTTACCGGCAATGACAAAAATGAATGATACAAATAGGGCATTTAATTTTTAAAAAAACCGGGACCCGTACCCTTGCAGGCGGCCCCGGTAGCGGTACTAATAACCGAGCCTTAATGTAAATCTACCCAGCCATTCGCATCTGCTCCTGGCTGACCAACACCTATTTGACCTTGAAACCTTTTAGTTGTAGCATTATAACGGATAGTACCTTCTGCCGCTGTAGCTGCATTGCTATTGGCAACTTTTATAGCACCGTTTACTTCTAACTTTTCAGTAGTAGCTCCTGTAACACCTACGGCTACATTATCTCTAAAATAAGAGGCGCCACCATCTGCAAATACAGCGTATGAATTAGGGGCATTTGCATCTGCACCAAAACCTGAAATGTGTAAGCCATATGAGTTAGCGATGGTAGCACCCCCACCGTTGTCATTTTTAATTTTTACGCCGTAGTTATTAGTAATTCTTCTTTCGCCTGTACTGCCAGAAGTCTTATTTTCAAAATATGCACCCAACTTATTAATTACAGTATAGTGCTCATTCGTTGCAGTTGGATTTATTTTATTCTCAAGCACGGAATATACACCCGCAAGCTCATAGATTTTACCTGAGAACGCTGGAGTAGCCGAAGCAAGTCCTCCACCAACAGTATATTTATTATATACAGCATACTGACTATCTATTCCTTTAGTGTACCCCCATCCATTACCTCCAGGTACTATACTTACTTCATTTGTAATGCCGAAGAGCTTAGAAGGTGCTGCTTGTTGTAAACTAAGATTTATATTATTATTAATACCTTTTATAAACGGAAAATGGTTTGCATCATAAGCAATACTATTGGAATAATATGAAACATCATTAATCAAACCGCTCATCTCTCCCTTAACTGTCATATCACCACTCATATTTAGCTCATTTTTTTGAGAAGCAATGGTACCTACGTCCATTCGCATCAAGTCAAAACTTTTATTAACTACATTATGCATTGCTATCATTTCCATTGGCACGCCAGTAAGTGATGGCATTACTGCTGTCTGGAGTCCTCTATAATTTAATTCATTATATATACCTTTCAACTCTTTGCTAGGAGCTGTACCGGAGTTACTAATAAATTTCGCATTAATATTAGTACCATAACCAAATTTATTTGAGTTTGTAGGACTAAAAGTGGAGGTAATTCCATATTGCTCCCTAGCAGTATCCGCTAATGTCCAGCCTGATGGTTGGACATTGATATTCAAACCAGTTCTTACTATTGGAAATTTACTGGAAGAACCGAACCCTGATAAACTAATATTTTGACCTGTTACAGCGGGCACCGTTTCGGAACCCTGGGCATTAAGTACAATAGTGTTCCCTGATACAGGCCCATAAGTTTCTCCAGCTACATTTGCATTCGCAGAAATAGTAGTTAGTAAACCAGTGATACCTGACCAACTACCATTAGGGGCCGCTAATGTACTAGTTCCACTATATCCCTGTATTTCATTAACTATCCCCCTAATATTTAAAGCAGCAGTACCTGGCCTTGCCGTAATTCCCTGTTTTGTTAAAACTCTAAGTCCATTAACAGTTGAGGATGCGCTAGGTGCAATTTTATTATATACACTAATCTCGGCACCTTGAAAAGTAGTAGTGGCTGGGTCGTCATTTACACCTATTACTTTTTGAGCAGATATAACTGATTTTGGATTTACAGAACTTTTTTTATAAACAGAAAATGCTGCACTGGTATCTAACTTTAAAGAATCGCCCAGGGTTACATAGCCTTCTCTATAGATGATATTTTTTTTATCGCTTTCGGCATCTACAGTAGTATCAGCACCTAATCTCCATTCGGTAGCACCTTTAGTTGATTGGTTACTTAAAAACCACTTGGTACCATTGTTATAATATATACCCGGTACCACAGCACTATCTGCCGCACCAGCTGTAGCAGTGTTGTATATAACCATACCCGCTACATGCGCAGCCAATGGCGACGGATTAGTAGTGGCCGTTAAAGCCATGCGTGGTAGTAACACACCCTTGTTTGTACTCTCTATATCCAGTACCGCATCGGCCTGTATAGTGGTGGGATTATTACCCACTTTTACTTGCGCTATTGCATGATGAGCAAAAAAACTCATTAATGCTATTAGGAAAATTTTTTTCATCTTATGTTTGTTTTATTAGTTTTTTAATGATTGAAAAAGGTTTAATATTTTACCATCTTAGTAGGTACAAAAAGTTCTTCTCCATTTGTTTTTGATACCTTAACAAAGTATACACCGGGTAATAATGTACGTGTATCTATTAAATGATTGTTGATACCTGCACCTACTGTAATAACACTATTGGCTACCACTCGGCCACTAGCATCTACTATAGCCATAGCAGCCTTGCCTTGATAATTAAGTTTGAAACTTAATGTAGCGGCACTATTGCTTGTTACGGGATTGGGATAAAGCGATACAAAATTTTTACCGGTACAACTAATACGAAGCAATTTTGCTGGCGTATAGGTAAATGTTCCATTTTCATTTACCAACTTTAGTCGGTAGTACATATTTCCCGTTGGTGCATCTACAGTAATACTATAGTTACCGGGGGTGCCTCTTGGAGATAGTGAAGTAACGGTATTGTAATTCATACCATCATTGCTTCTTTCTACAATAAAATATTTTCCATCGGTTTCCAATTCTGTAGTCCAGCTTAATACGGCATTGCAATTTTTTTCAATTACGCTAAAGTCGCTTACTATAAGTGGTAATACAGTAGTTACATTTAATGTTACAGAGGAATTGTCGTTGGCTGTTTGTGTATTAGCTACCATTACACAAGGATCACTTACTCTATCTACATTATAGGTAGCGGTGCCGGCACCTAAAGCATAACCTTTAATAGGAAAAGCAGCAACCAATACATCGCCTGGCATTACTACTTCATTATTTACTAAATGTAAAGTGCCGGCAGGGCCCAATTCAGTATACACCACATCAAATCCCTCAATGGTAGGCACCGCACTGATGCCAAACTTATCAGGAAAACTTATGGTGATATAAACGGTGCCCGCTGGTATTCGACCATCGGCGCTTAAGCTAGCATTTTCAAGTACTGCTTGCATAGTAGCATAACCACCTATTGCAGGCGAAAGTGGCTCAAGCCTGATTTCTGTAGCCGATGGGTCGGCAAATTGTGCATTAGCTTGCATAGGGCATGATTGTGCTTGCACAGCCCCACCCAATGCGATTAATAAAAGTAAAAGTATAAATCTCATAGTTAGTTTTTTATATAATGTTTAGCACACGAATAACATAATTGTTAGGGAAAACAGTTTCTGCACCAGCGCCTTCAAACACACCCACGTTAACGTTTAACGTAGCAGGAGCTGCGGTAGATTTTACTTTAAGTCTTATCGAAAAACTTAATTTGCTTAAAGCATTAATATCAACACCGGGGTTTAACTTTAAAATAATGGCTGAACTCGTATTAGTCTCAACGGTAAATAAATTGTTTTGCACGGCCGTAGCCATGGGTGCCATTACTGAGGTAATGCTAGCATCAAAAGTGTAATCGAAATTGTTTGATTTAGATACTCTTATTTTGATGGGCATGGTAGAAGCATCGGTAATATTTCCCAATATTTCACTAATGTCTACCACCAGATCTCTTTGCGTTAAAGCGGTAATAGTAAAAGTGCCGTTTGTAATTTTTGTAGTAGGCGTTAAATCTGGCAAACCAGCTGCTATACTACCAATAGAAATAGCATCAATACCTGCACGCATGGTACCACTAATTAAAGTATCCTCTTTGTTATCATTAGGTGCTGCAGTACCCAATGCTACCCACTTACTTACAGTAGGATCCCAACCTACTAAACGCAAATGACCCTTTGGTGCAAAGCTGCTTAGGTTTGGCATACTAACACTTACCGGAAGGTTGGCACCTGTACCACTAATTGCTTGCCAGTCCCATTGGCCTATTGGCATTACTTTTTTTATAACACCCGCTACTGCTGCCGTATCATGCATGGCATTACTATTTGTAGGATCGGGTGTGGAGCCAGGATGGCCCCATATCCATGCGGTGGCAAACGCATCCGATGTTGCAGCGGGCGCACCAATGGATAGCAATCTTAAATCTGCACCTGTACCCACTGGAAACACAAATGGCTCATTACCATATTTTTTTACATAGCCATCTACATTATTAAAATCATTGTAATTGATGTACTGTGCATTAGGATAATAAGCACTAAAATAACCAGGTGTAGCTGTACGAGCCGTTAACCAAGTTTTACCAACGGGGGTGTTTAAACTAATGGTGCCAAAATTGGTAGCCTCTGCGCCACTAAAAACATAGTTAGCGCTTTGCCCACGAGCAAGTGGTATTATAAAAATGCCGCTAAGCATCATCAATACCAGTTGAAATTTAACTGATTTTCTCCTCATAACTTGTTAGTTGTTTAAATTTTAAAAAAGAGCTAACCTACTTGACGCAGTCGCTCAACATTCACCGTCTTTATAATTATTGAAAAAGGTTTATTGGCATTTTTTTGAAAAAAGAATTTTGGGATAATTCAAACCTTGTACCAAACCAAAATATTTTTAAAAAAAAATCTTGTGGTTGATAACTAGTATTTGCCTACAAAACCATTTGTGATAACCATTTTATTTATTTCAAAGAAAACGAGACACCTTACTTTTCTCCTCTCGTTAATTCTGATTGCTCTTTGTTATAAAACGAAACTAATGCTGTTTGCCTTTATGAAGTGATGGTGCAAGCCCCCGATTACTGAAATGAAATTTGAATTATTGAAATGCGTTTTAGTACTCAAAAAAAGACAGTGGACATACTTAAAGTGGTTTAAAATCTGGAAAAAATTTCCATGAAACGGAAAATAGCATTACGCCAATTCACTATTGATTAGTATCATTTTTTTGCTAATGCTACGTGGGCATAAAATGTGTACGGCATGTTTTTTTTCCATCATAGCAGCGCACTCATTATTAATATAAGCCAATATCTCTGCCGATAACTCCGCCATATTTGTAGGCACATCTACATACTCTTCATTACTGTAGAGATATTTTTCTTTGTTGAAACTGCCAAAGGCTATTTTACCTTTATAAATTACTATAATAGCATGCGATTTTCTTAGTTCTGGTATGGTACTGCCATCGCCCAGAATATGCACCAGCGTCATTTTTTTTAAAATTTAATATTAGTTAGAGCCCCATCATTTTGTAAAAAGAATGGTGATTATTATTGCGCTTTGAGCTAGTGTGAGTAGTTTTTAAATACTAGGGCACATAAAAACTTAAAGGGTATTTATTATTATATCAGTACCCTTAACTTAATAAAAAGCATAGGTACTGCTGCTATGCATGTTTACTATATACCAAATAATTTTTAAGCACTTGATTGGAGAAAGTGTGTTTTCCGTTTAAAACAGCATCAATAACGGCGACTATTTCTTCGCTTTTTTCAGATAACAAAAAATAACCGTACACCCCTTTATTAGCACTGGGATAAAGAATTTTGCTACTATAATCAATAGAATAGAGTAAAATTTTAGCCACTGGATGTAGGTTTCTTAACCGAGCAATTTGTCGGCGCAAAAGATTTTCTGATATACTGGGTAGCACCTCCCATAGTATAATAGCTGTATCATCCTGTGTTGGCGAGGGCATACCCTCATTCGTAAAATCGATGGCTTTACGAATAGAAATATGTGATTCTTTATAAAATGCTTCCATCAACAACATCTTTAAACCGAAAGCATAAATGGGGCTACGATGATAAATAATAATTTCCCTTGTACTGGGGCAAATGTCTACTACTTTCATTTTGATCAATTAATAAGGTGTTTGATACAATACTATTTCATCAGCACTAGTAAACATTGAAATTTTCTTTCCATTTATTAAAAACGAATACCAGTTACTAGAATATAATCACCTTGATCAATTGTGGTATGTAGGCAGCATTTTTAGAAATACAATTATTGTTTTGAAAAAAGTCTTCCTTTTAGTTTTGTCTTACTTGTATAATGACGCATAGTACTAAGGATGCCCTGGTGTAGCCACTTTAATACTACACTGGTGTAGCAGCGCCAATGCGTATTGCCATTTTATATTTATAAGTTATACAACTTTTATACTCAGCTAACCATGAAGCCTATGCACTTCATTGCGATATTGTGTTAATTTTTTTCAACTGCACATAATATGGCATACTGTAATTGAAGTAATGCAAGCCAATTACATAGCTTACCTATGGCTTTACCATTTTTATTCTTCACTCACTTACAAACAGTGTTGCCAGTTTCGTACTTAGTATTGGGCAGCTGAATTCTTAATTAACTTCCATATGTAACCCGCACTTTTTCGTACATGCCCATTTACACAATGTCCTATGTTATCAGGATGTGTACCTACAAATAAAGCAGCTTCTTTAATACTATCAAAGCTTTGAATAAATTCGCCTGCAGCTGTATACTGTGCAATATTTCGTTTACTTTTGGCTTTTGCTTTCTCTTTAAATGCATGATAAAATTTAGTGCAAATTTGTTGTGGTCCACTACCTATTACCCATAAAAAACCGCCTGCTGAAACCATTTTAATTTGCTTACATGCCAAGCTGATGGATGAGCCATTAATTTTGGTAGCCTTTTCTGCTTCTTTAATACTCGCATACTCATTTAGCTTTATTCCATTTAATGAATATTGGCTTATTAGTTTCTGTCTATTAACAATTCCTTTTTGCTTTGCTGCTGGTGTTATAAAATTTGAAAGTAGGGGAGCTCTGTTTAAATCATATATTCTTTTAGCCTTTTCTGAAATAGTAGCTACTTTTAAATTATCCGTAGTATTGTTTAAGGTATCTCCATCTTTATGTAAAACTACTAGCTTGTCATTTTTAAAATTTATTCGGCCTATAAAAACATCATACATCATTCGATGAACCGTAAACCGCATTGGCTTTTTATTACACCTTACCGTACATACTAATTCCAGTATATAGTCATTAACTGTACTATTATAATACTTAATGATAGCTTGCGCCATAATTTTACCTTTTCTATAGCAAACTTTTCCATTGCTAGCTACGGTTACTCTATCTACAGATCTAATTCTTCCTTTATCCGAAATTTCGTAGGAACCTTCCGTTCCGGGTATATCTTTCCACACTTCGTCAGGAAGATCGGTGTATTCTTTATTTTTAAAATAATACTCACTTGTTGGTGTATTTGCGTTGTTAGAAAAATACAATACTGAATTTACCATACGGCAAAGTATTGTACAATCAATTTTAAAAAATGGGTGGAAGTAGGCTTGTTACTCAAAACAATTTTGGCCTATTAGAATAGCATTTGAATTATTCAATTTAAAGTAAAATGATTACTATTTTTTGCTAATTCAAAATGAAAAGCTGCGTGGGGAATAAAATGCCAAACAGCTGCAGGTGCTGGTGATAGGTTTAAACTTTTTGCCTCTAACCAAAAAAAGTTTTGATGCTTAATTGAAATACAAAGTATAGTTATTCTATAATTTTTATTTTTCTGTCTTCCCTGCTGAGTGTTCCATCAAGCTTCAAAGGCGTCTGTTTTACGGCGAGTCCGGCGGCTAACTCACAAAACCTTGGCCGAGACATCGCCTAAAAAGTTGATTGTTGAAGACTCGGCTGGGAAGAAGAATTACTGAAACGCTTTACTGATAAGCATTTCAGGCATTCTGTATTCGTTTTAATAATTATTAATCCTTGCTACTGCTAGTCCCGACAGGAATAAAGCATCTTTTGACTATCAATCTTTTAGAAGTAAATCGTAAAACAAAATGAAAAACAATTTTGGATGATTAAAAGGTTTTCAAAGTAAATCAATTAATAAAGGCATTCTCCATCCTGTTTTGTTCTGCTCTAGAAATTTCATAACGTTCAGCAATTTTTTTCCAGCCTTTGATAACAGCAGTAACTTCAACTATTATCTGTGAAGCTTTAGCATTTGATAAACGAAAGTAACCGGCTACTTCCATCGCTAATTCCAAATCAACTGAATTATCGACATCAGTAATGTTTAGGCTTAGCCCCTTTCCATATTCATTGGGATTAATGTCATAGGCAGGTGAAAGCCGCCACCCTTTTTCTGTAAGCAGAAAACCATGATTGCGCAGATGATCGTCTGTATTTTTTACACAGATACTAAATACAATTCTTCGCCATAGTTCTTCCAAATCTTTTTCTACCGCAGCACCATGCCGTGAGATAAACTCCATTAGTTCCAAATAGCTAGCACCAGAAGCATCGACTCCGTCTGTGTGGCCAAGTAATGTCATTGCGGATGCAAAATGAATCCGTTCTCCGGCTGCTGTTCTGTCAAAACGCTTTGTGAGATAAGTGTGATACTTGTTGTTAAACTGCAGCAGTTTTCCTTCTGCAACGTTTAAGCCTGCTGTTATTGCAAGTTGGTTGGTAACCATTTCCCATGCTGCTATGTCTTTATCATCGTTCCTACTTGGGAATTTTGCAATCCACAAATTATTATGTGCATCCATCACACTTGCTTTTGGCCTTGCACCGCCTAATGAAGAGCCTGGGGCTATCAACATGCTCAGCCATTTTAAATATTCCGGGTCGTCTGTATTGTCTTCTTCAAATTTTAAACTAGCATGTTCCAGTTCCCGTAGCGATGTAAATGGTGGGGCAGCCATTGCTTTGTTATCGTTCAGGAAAGGCCCATCAGTATCTAATTTAAAACGCAATGCGCCCATCCTGTGCCCATCATATACCCCCAATAAAAAATCTGACTCCAATAATTTTTTTGCAGCCCTGTCTTCTTGTTTTGCAATGACCGCTTCCCTTCGCTGCATCAATACTCTTCCCCACCTGTCTGGGCATGAATCCAGAAATACACCGAAGTTGGGTTTATCGTCCCGTGGATAATATGCTCCTGAATAAAGTTGAAGGTCGGGGTCTATCATTTGAGAAAAACCAGATTTGAGCCAGGCATCAGCATACTCAAATGAAAAAGACTCTTTACCTTTTGCGGGAGATACAGACAGCACACCCATTAGCGAAGGTTTCTGTAAACCCTGCCAATCTGCATATACCTGAATTTCTTTTTTTGTGTTTGCTGCTGCCATTACTGTATTTATTTTTTAGGAGCCCTTTCTTTTACGGTTAATGCGGCATCCTGTAGCTTTCTGCCCAATGTATCATCTACAGCTACTTTTAATAAATCTTTTTCCAGGTTTAATACAAAAAGTACCTGGGCATAAGAGCCAATAGCTACGCCTGGCAAACCTTTTTCAATTGAAAGCAGGGTTGGCCGGCTAATGTTAGCTCTCTCTGCCACCTGCTCTGCACTTAGTTTGCGTCGTAGTCGGGCCAGCTTAATGTTTTCACCAAATGCTGTAAGGATTTTAGCTGTACTTGGTAATATTTGAGGTTTATTACTTTCCATAACGATAATTATTTTTTACAAATATAGTCAATTTTGTAAAATATTATTTACGTTATAGCAAAATACCAAGTATCAAAAAAATGATGAAATGTTTGGCACTTTTAGAAAAGTAATATGCTAGCCCGGTTCAGGATACTTAATACCGGAAAAAGTCGCTTTCGAAACCATACTATTTGACAGCTACTTTTTTAATTCCGCATGAGAATTATATTGCCCTGCTTCTATTTCTGCAATAGCTTCTTCTATTTCTTTGTTGTACTGTTCAATACTTATACGCTGGCTCTCTTTGCTTCGACCCAGCAAAAAAACCTTCAACATCAACACTACAGATTTTTTTTGCTCCTCATTCAATAGCATAAAATAACTGGTCCATTCTTGCTCTGTTATGTTTTCCATTACGTTTACATTTCCACAAATCTAATTTTTTAATCGGCTAGTGCATAGCTTACTTTAAATATTTGCATGATTGACCGGTAAAAATTATAAAAGTAATATGGTATTAGCACATACAAATCTATTGAACAGCAATTCAAATCAATAGCATGGAATGATGCCGTAATGAAATAAGCCCAACTCTATATGAATAGTGTTGGGCTTTAAGCTGGCGTGCCTGTCCCGGCGATAGACAGGATGTTATTGTTGGTACGGAGGGAGACCGAGACCCTAATGCTCAGCTACGAACCAAAAAAAATTTAGTGATAACTATCACAGAAAGTATAACTCCTTATATAATGGCTTCTCCAATTTTCTTTCCATCAATTTTTTGAATGCATTTTCTGTTTCCTGATCCTGATAAGTCTGCGCCCAAAGCACATACCGATAAAACTCTTTACTGCCGGGTGCATGGCCACTTATTTTTCTTACCACCTGTTCAGACATGCCCAGACTTAGCATAGTAGTGATGGCTGTACGCCGCATAGTATGAGTGGAAGCTACATCACAAAATCGTAATACCCTACCTTTTGACTTTTTGCCTTTAATAAATTCAATACACTGCCCCCTTCTTTCTCGAGTTTTCAATACTGGAGTAGTAAACCTCGCTTGCTCAAGTAGCAACTTAATATACTTATTCAAACCTGGTTTACTAAAAGCAGGCAATAACATTTTATGAGCTTTATATCGTTTTACAATTTTAACGGCATACTCGGGTAGTTTAATTAATGTATCAGTAGATGTTTTTACAGAACGTACAGCTAAATAATACTGTTGATTAGTGATGCGTATATTTGTTTTTTTTAATCGTAATAAGTCTGACACCCTAAGTGCCACAGTACATCCAAACACAAAGAAATCCTTTACCTCTCTCATTTTTCTACTTAGGGAATTTTCAAATAAAGTATCGCAAATCAAAAAGTTAAGCTCCTCTGGCATTAAGGGATGAATCGCTATCTCTTCTTTTCTTACATAGAAACTTTTATAAAAATCGCCGGTAACAATACCTAATTCTTTATTGAGATAGTTAAAAAAAACTTTCACATTTTTAATGGTATGCCCTGCGTAGTTATCGAAATGGCTACAATCACTGTAGAGGTAATCAGTAAACTTACGGTAAAATTTTTTCCAGTAATTCTTCTCAACTATTAGTTCTCTACTGTTTAAATAACGAATAGGTTTGATCCTCAAATAAAAAGCTTTTTGTGCACAAAATTTTTCTAAAAGCTTACAAGCATGGTAGTAGTTAGTAATAGTACCCTCCGAAATTCTTCTTCCGTTTGGTTGAAGCCTTTTGCCGGTTTTGGAATCATTGATAAAACGGTAGTAAAGCGGCAATAAGGGTTTTTCTTTGTTTGAAATTGATGTAGGTCTCATATACAAATTTTAGATGTAAAAAATAACCCTAAAAGCTACTTTTTTTGTTTAAATTTAAACTTCTAAGTTCTTTGAAGAATAAGTGTAGCTAAACCTTTCAGCCATTAATGTTATTATCCGTTTGGGATGGATATGCCGGGGAGAAAGTTGGGTAGTGAAAGCAGGTATGGATTTAATGGGAAGGAAAGGGATAAGGACATGCACAGCCTTACGGCTTATGATTATGGCTTCCGTATTTATAACCCGGCGATTGGGAAGTTTTTGAGTGTTGACCCGTTGACAAAAGATTATCCTTGGAATAGTACTTATGCTTTCGCTGAAAACAGTGCTATTAAATATATCGACCTTGATGGACTGGAAAAATATGTATATGAAATAGGTAAAAATGAAAAAGGAGAATGGTATACAACAAAACTGGAGCTTTGTGAAGCAGGGCCATTAGGTGATGGTGCTTTAGTACGCTATAAAAACGGCTCAACTGAACTTTATTTCTATGGGCCAATAGGAAAATCAGGTACTACTGGAAAAGACTTTATTAAACAATTTGAATCTACAAATAAAGATAAAGATGGTAATCATGTTTCTTGGAATCTTGTTGGAGAAAGTTTTACATCTATTGGATATGGTCATGCTAATAAAAGTGCAGCAGATGCAAAAAAATACCCCGCTGGTACTAAAATTACTGAGGAAGAAGCTTTAAAGATATTTGATGAAGATTATAAAAAAGAAACAGTAAATATGCAAGATGGAGATAAAGTTAAAGGGGAAGCTTTAACCAGTTATTCATTTAATACAACAGATGACCCATACAAGAAAGGTTCCACAGTTGACGATTTCAATAACACTCGTCGTTCTGAACGAAGAAATTTTATAATTAACAATCTAAGGGCAAAGAGTGTGCATGCAAAAGGATTAGTTAAACGAAGAAGTGCAGAACATATATTATATAATTATGGGCAGTACTTATTTATAGATTATGCACAAGCTGCTCAAAATGCTTGGAAAAAAGCATTTCAACAATCAACTGGAACTGTGCCACAACCTGAAAAAAAAGAACCAGTTGAAACAAAAAAGCAAAAAATCGATGAGAAGTAATTTTCTAATACTATACGTTTGCCTTTTTATGAGTTGCAAAAAGGATTCATCAATTGAAGGTACTTGGGTAATTAGTAAAACAGGAATATTGTTGACCTCTATGGTAGACGAGAAAGCTCAACTATCAAATTCTTGTATTAATAAAAAAGTACAATTTGAGAAATCAAAAATAATTTTTGATACTACTTGTATTTTTTTTTCTGATATTATGTTACTTACTAAAATAGAGAAAAACAAAGGCGCTCTTTCAAATTCCGGCATTAATAATATAGATAGGCTAACCGCTGAAATATTCGGTGTTGATACAAAGGTTAATCTTGATGATATACTAACTTACTCTGTTGAAAAAAAAGATAGGAATAGTGTTTTGTCAAAATTATATTTGTTGGTATTGAATGATAAAGAAATTGTTTTAATAGATGACCCTTATTTTATTGTTATGAAAAGAAGGGATAGTGGCAAAGCAACGGGCAACGTATCAAAATAGCAGATGCCGTAAAAATTGGCTAAAAGGATGATTAACAATGCGACCGAGGCTGCCAAACAGCCGCTGGTGCTGGAGGTGGTTTTAAACTACCGACTTCTCACAAAAAAACACAACAAAAAAAACACAACAACAAAAACAAACAAACAAAGACAAACTCTATCGAGTTTGATAGTTAGTTACAAACTAACTATAGCTATCCTATAATTTTTATTTTTCCTACAGAATTCAAAGCACATACTAAGGATAGCGGGTTTATGTTACCAACTGCATTACTACTATCAGCTTTTGTTGCGTCGCACTCTTCATCTTTCTGTTCGCTACTCAGCATTTGCTTAGACTGTTTTATCTTTACTCTTAATAGTTTACTATGCGGTTTATCTCTTTTATAAAACAAAATGCTGCACAAACTAACCCGGCCTTGAAGAGTTTTGCTAATTATGCAGCAGCAAATAAAAAGTTTCCAGTTTCATCTGACCCAAGAGTACTTTCGCTGTATTTGTATAATAAATTAACTGCACTTGAAACAAAGGGATTTCAACTTTTTATGATACTGTATAAAGAAAGTGAAAAAAAATAACCAGCTACCTGTTGTACAAAAAAATGATAACACCTCTTTTTTAAATGCTATTAACACTATTATTGTTTTGCAAAACAACAACACTTCTTGCAAAGGATAAATAACAACACATTAATGGCATTACTTATACCTAAAAAGGGGTATAAAAAAACCGTTGGTACTATTTACCAACGGCTTATAAATTAAATATTTATTGAGATAACGAATGGCTCACTACCCGATTGGCTCACTACCGACTTTCTGCTCTTGCTATGTGAATCAAAGAAGCATAATCTTCACCTTTTATTGTAGGAGATGCTCTTAACTCTTTAGGGCTTAAAATAGTTTGTAAGTCTTTAATGGTTATGAAATCAAAAGCGATAACAGATTTTACAATCAATTCTCGCTTTACACAAGTTGTTTTAAACAGTAAACTTTCTTTTGGGCAAAGTTGCTGGAGAACATGTGTAAATTCAAGTGGGATGCCTGAAAATCTACTACTGATCCCAATACGAATATCAAGAACTCCAGCAATACAGCTTAATTCATACTGTGGTATTTTAAATGCTTCTATAGTAGGGAAATACACTTTCTCTTTACTCAAGTTAGTTATCCTTACTTCCGCTCCAACGCTGTCGTCCTTCTCAAGAAGAGTTACTTCCAAATAAATATTTTCAGAATAAAGCACTGATTTTTGAGAATGAGCAGTATTTAGCATTATTACTAGTGCAAATAAAGAAAGAAATATTGTTTTCATATTTTTTATTTATCTATCTATGCCAAGAATAAAATAAGAAACTTCTCCAGGATGCTGCCGGTTTCCATATTGCCCACCCTCACTTTTCTTAGAAGCCTCATGCGCTTGTTGATATGGGCTCCCATTAGCCCTTAAAAAGTTCTCCATCATCTCGTGGTAAACTATTGATGGTCTAGGTATATTAATTACTGTCCCCGTAAATGGATTTGTATAAAAATATTGGCCAGGTGCCATATACAATTCACCATCAAATTTTTTCTGATACGTTCCTGTAGCAGTAGCGACAGTAAATACTTTAGAAGGTTTTTGCCCATATCCCACTTGTACTTCATCACCTCTTGCTGTGTTTGCTAGATTTGTAAATGTAACATATAACGGAATTCCTGATACCCCGGGTATTGGAGTATTTCCCATTTGAGTTCCAACAGCAACAAATCTATCTAACCTATTATCAATAAAAGTTTGAGATGCTCCTGTAGTTGGATCAGGTATTGAATTACCCAAAATGTCAGTTTGTTCGTATCTAATCCTATTAGTTGTAGAGAACCAGAAGTTTTTAGTAGATTCAACTAAATCCTTTACCAATGCAAAGCCATTATCATCTATCAATCTTGCTTGTTCTCCTCTGCTTAATTTATCAAAACTTTTTTTGTCAAAGGAAACATCGCCCCCACTAGAAATCGAAAAATATTTCTGATTCCCAGTTCTGATAATAGACCGTAAATCTGCCTCAGTATTACTATTTGTTGCATTAATTTTTAATGTATCACCCAAAGGGTCGCTACTCCAAACAGGGTTCCCCGCAAAACAATTATAAGAGCTGATAGAGACATTCGGTTTCGGATCCACATTCCACCTCCTCGCCACATCCCCATTGTATTCCCAATACAAAGCCGTCTGTGCATCAGCGCCTATCTCATTACTCTTACGCTGGCCGTTAAAAGCTACTATCGGTTGTTGTTGGTTGTAGTTCTTGGCAGTAGCACCATAAGCACTGTAGTAATTTGCTGTTTTTACATCTGCCAGATAATAATCAACCGTGGTGTTGTTGGTGGTATGTTGCAGTTTACGGTCGCTTACTACCGCTCTTGTATTACCCAAATGGTCAGTTATTATATAACCATCATACCCACGGCGTACACCGGTAGTATCGCTAACTATTGCCTGCTCTACATCTACCTGCCTAGTGTTTATAGATAGCAGGCTACTTCCATATTTATACCACTCGGTTACGGTAAGGTGGTTACTGTTTATGGCATTGCTCTTTGTGTAGGTGGCTATCGTATTACCTGTGGCATCTTTTACATACCACTCCGCTACCCCTGCTACTGTTTTGCTTATGCGGTTGCCTCCTGCATCATAAGTGTAACTTACCTGCTGCGCCTGTGCATTGGTAAGGCTTTGTACTTTGCCATATACATTCCATACTATATTGGTAGCCCCTTGCATACCATCGGCAGTGGTATTACCTGTGGCATCATAACTATAATTTTTTGTTTGCGCATTTACACTATTGCTAATGCTGACTATGCGGTTGGTACCTGCTGTATAGTTGTATGTATAGTTGTTGAGGTTCATAGTGCCGCCAGTACCATTGCGCTGGTACGTTTTTATATTACCATTGGCACTGTAAGTTAATCTTTCTTTGTAATCATTTATAGCTATGGCTGTAAATGTATTGTTACTGTTGTTTAATCCTTCAAACACATCTACTGCCATTAATCGGTTTAACTGGTCGTAACCGTATTGGTACAGTTTAGCATCGCCCAGTTTGGGCAGGTTTATTACTACAGACGATATGTTGCCATTAAACAACTGCTTGCCTGTGGTTGTATTTGCATTATTTATGGTTACAAAAGGCGTTACTGCATTATTAATACTTTTATAATCACTAACGGCTACTCCATTAACCGTGGTTTGGTAATAGTTTAATGCCATACCAAAAACATCCCTCGCTACTAAAGCATTGGTGCCGCCTATCTTCCCATCGCCACCTATATCATGTACTCCATCACCAACCGCCGTACTGTTCACTCCTTTTAACCACCCCTGCAAATTATACGCATAGTCTACCCCCTGCACGGCTTGCTGCCCCAGCACCACCCTGGCCAGCGGCCCATGCTTGTAGTAGCTATAAGTGGCATCCTGCTCCCACCACAGGCTATCATGGCTGGTTTCTACCTTGGTTAGTTTATTCTCCGCATCGTAACTGTACCGGTGGTAAAAACGGTCTGCATTGTTTGTCCATAGTCCCGTTATCGGGCTTATATAACCCGGCTGGTAGCTTACACGGTTTACCTTGCCGCTTATTAAATCATAATCATACACCATCCGCTTAAAGCGGTTACTACCCAAGCTCATGGCACTGCCCAGGCTGCTGTGCCCATAGTCTTGCAGCAGCGTATCTACATTGCCATGTATATCGTACGTATAATAAGTGGCGGCATTGGCATAGGCTTGGCCCCCTCCGGCTCCCCCTGAAGGGGGAGAGTAAAGGTTCCACACCTGCGTATAGCTTACCCGGTTTCTTAAGTTGCGCTGCGTTAGCAAATAACTAAACTCGGTGCCGCCATAGGCTTCATCGTACACCGTTTTGGTTACCTGCTCATGCACATGGCTGTTTACCCATGTTTGCAAGGCGCTTTTGCTGCGGCTGGTGGTCTGCGTCATAGTGCTGCCCGCCTTTTGTCCTACTTCGCTTATGCGCCCCAGCGCATCATACAGCGTATAACTATACTTGCCATCTATTGCCTGCTGTGCATTTTGGCTTACTACCAGCCTGCCCAGCGCATCGTACCAAAATTTACTTAATCCCCCATCGGGGCTTTGCTGCTGCACCACCTGCCCCAAGGTATTATACCTATACTCCGTACTTAGCGTATGGGTTGGTATTACTATTTGCCCATTGCCCGTTGCCCATTGCGTACGGGCCGTTTTTACATTGGCAAGAAAGGTAGCATCACTCCTTCTATCATCTACCCCCTCTGGCGGTACGGTGCGTACCAATTGCCCGGCTTGGTCGTAATAATATAAAGTATAATGATGCTCGGCCTTTTGATAGCTTACCGTAAAGCTTTCCAGCTTTTTGGCATTGGTACATTTGGCATACCAGGCCACATCAAAGGCATTGCGCAAACTATCTATATACAACTGCCATTTTATGGTGGCATCGGTCAGGGCTATCAGTGTTGGGTCTTTACAGGTACTGGTATCCACAGGCGGAGTACTAAAAATGCTTACGTTTAAACCGCATAGCATGGGGGGGTATTGGGAAGTGGATGTGGTATCATTAGTTTTTTAAGGGGCTCTCCTCTTTCTGTTCTTTGTTCAACTGCATACCCGGCTGTGCGCTACTACTCCGGCACAAAGCCCACTCACCTATCTTCACCCGGGTATTCGCTACCATCCGGCAGCCCATCAACTACAGTAACACAGATGGGCATTGCCATAGCCCCCGCTTTGTTTGCAATAGTTCTTTTATGGCAGAAGTGTTTTTTTAACTGCTGTAAACTCCTAATCTGTTTATCAGCCATGAACTGGCAGGTTACAATATTTACACTCCATCATACATCTGCTATTTTGATACATGAATAGAAAAAACCGCCGGTGTGGCGGTTTTTAAATTACTATAAACCTAATAAAAACATACAAGGCTAGTTTTTAACCCCTCTGGTAGTCATTCTTTTAATCCTATTTTGTAGTATCTGCTAATTTGATACGTTGCCACTTATCTTATATCCTCCTTTAAAATATGTTGTATCGTTAAAATCACTGTTCAATCCAGTACATAAATTGGTGACTGAACCGTGAGCATAGAAAATTAAACTATCAAAATTCCTCTGATTGGAAAGAGCAAATGCAAAGCATTTAACATTAGAATAAAAATCGCTTTTAAAAAGATATTTTGGCCTTATTGTATCATTCATATTTGAAGTGAGCTCAATGCCTTCATATTTTTTATTTAAAGAAAAAAGAAAAACACTAAAAACGACTGAGTCCTTTTTCCCTTTAAACAATCGATATTCCACCAAAGGGTTACCTTCTGACTTAATCAATCTACCTTTCTCATCATACTCCTCAGAGTACTTAAATTCGTCATTATTAGGGAAAAAACCATAAAAACGTAAATTCTTCTTCCCATCAAATAAGTATAAGCCAGTTGAAAAACTGCTATCTTTTACTTTATCTCTCACTTCGATAACTGTATCACTCAAAGCAGTTACATTTAAGGGAATAGAATCTTTCATTAGCTGGTCGTAGGTATAATGGCATTCTTTTTCATTACCAGAAATACATGACAAGGAAAGTAAGCAGATTAATGAATAAGCAATTATTGTCCATTTAAAAATATTCATCTTAATTCCTTTTTTTTGCATCAGGCAATGTATCAGTTGCTTTTTTGTCGTCTTGACAGCATGTTCCCGTTGTATCACTATTAACCCTAACATTACCCGTCCGTGTATGTAAAATTGTACCCCTTTTGTAACCTGAGTATACTCCTTTTGGCTTGCTATTAGATGGTTCAATTCTCGGCGTTATATTGTTATTGCTTGAACTTGTTTCAGTATTACCACTTTTTTGGTTAATCTCCACCAACTTGGTAATTGCCTCTATCATTGTTTTTGAATTGCTAACGACTTCAGTAACTCCTTTAACCATTTGGGAAATATAATCTAACGATAATAGAATTTCTTTCATATCCCTTCCGGTCTTTTCTCTCCATTGTTGAGAAATTTTACTATATATATTTGCGGGGTCTGAGCTTGGGCTTATTGTACTTAGAACATCAAGGAGTGGGCTTAAATCCATGGTTTCACTACCAAATGCTCCCATTGGGAACCCCTTATTAAAATCAGATCCAAGCCCCTTACCATATTGAAATACACCGATTGTTTCTTTCTCATGCTGATCGCCTGTTGTATTTCCAAACAAATATGTAAGGCCTGAAATTGGCTGGCCATTGACATAATCATTTCTCTCAAAAGTCATAATGTTTCCAGCATTGGGGTTATTCATAGCAGCCTCAACAGTTAATTCTGCCCCGCTTCTATTATCTATAACTAAATTGATATATTGATCATATCTTGTAAAGTGATAACCGCCAGTAAAACTATTAGACATTTCATAGGTAAATTTATTATAAACAACTTTCTTAAGTTGAGTTGCAGTGCCATCTGCATTTAGTATTAAGATCGAAATTATCCTATCTCTTCCATCTGGGTCTATAAAAAAGTTGGGATTATCTGCTCCAAACATATACGGACTTTCTCCAGGATATTTCGCTTGCAAAGGGTCAACACTCAACCATCTCCCAATCCTTCCATCATAAATCCTCGCCCCAAAATCATAATTACCACTTGCAATATCTTTATCCCTTTCCTTCCCATTAAACCCATACCTGTTTTCACTACCCAACTTTCTCCCCGGCATATCCATCCCAAACGGAGCTTTAATATTTAAGTTGCTGTAGGACTCAGGCTTTTTTTCTCTTCTTTTTTTTACATGTAACTAAAGTTGACGGGGTATAGCAGAGACCTTTAAAATCTTCGCATATAAACAAGTCCCATATCACTTCCCCGCCTTCTAATTTTACAATTATGTCATTGTATTTTATCCCTCCGATATGCCGTTTGCTGGAAGTATTTTTAAGAAGCGATTCTACTTTCAAATCATAAAATTGCCCCTTTAAAATAGTCTTGCAATTTTTAAATCTTTCCTTTTTTGAAACAATCTTTATAATCGAATCATTTCGTTTAGCATAAATAAGGTATACCGATTGGACTGAATCAATGTTCCAAATTTCAAACTTGTTTCCAGTACCTATATCTCTACTGGATACAACTATACTATCTTGCTTTTCGCTTGATTGTGCCATGCCATTTTGAGCAAATAAAAAATATATTACAAAGCAAAAAAATAGAATTTTCATTAGTATTTATTTTTTCTTGGGAATAGGAAAAGTGAAAAGTATTAAAGGTGCTTTAACTCCATCATCAACAAAGTAAACAAGTTTTCCGCCCGGAACCTGCTTTCCAACACTTTTACCTTTTGCATCCTGTGTATCAAAATATTGCTCTCCCGATTGTGGCGTAGCACTGCTGTGTGCTGCTTCATAAACACTACCTGGTTGACCTGCCATTGGTGATGAAACTCCTGAAGTTTGTGATATTTTAGCACCTTGATAAGCCTCTGTTACCTCATGCAGTATGTCCGCCCCTGGCTTTCCATAATAATCACTTTGACTCGTCCTAAAATAAGTTGACTGGTTTAGTTAAATAATCCTGCTATTGGTTTACTAAGATAATTCATCCTAAAATAGGTTGCGTAAAAAAGTAGTTACAGTGGTGCGGTGGGCAAAAATAGTT
>JBDKJF010000010.1:0-100228 GCA_039796695.1 Bacteroidota bacterium | reverse complement strand
AACATCGGCTTACATGGTGTTTACGCAATGGCACTTCAAAGAGGCTGATTGCTCCCGTGTCAAAGGGGAAAGGTTGCACCTAATACATTTCCCCTTGCCACTTCGCAAACACCCAAGTCGTTGTGCGTAACCATTCCGCCTGTTCCAACAGCTTGCAACTTGACAGTAAAACGTTAACTTTGGGAGGATTAAATAAATTTTACAGTTATGGACAATCAAATAATAAATATTGACCGAGAAGTATTGGGCGGCACACCAGTGTTTTTTGGCACAAGAGTTCCAATTAAAAACCTTTTTGACTATTTGGAAACAGGCGACTCTATTCAAACCTTCCTTGACGATTTTGAAGGTGTAAGCAAAAACCAGGTTATTAAACTTCTTGAAATGTCACAGAAATTAATTGAATCTTCATCAAATATACTTAATGAAAATTTTGCTTGACGAGTGCGTTACCAAACGACTGAAAAATCATTTGACCGAATTTGATGTATTTACAATTAGAGAATTAGACTTGAGTGGAATTAAAAATGGAAAGTTGATGACATATTGTGTTGAGAATAATTTTGATATACTATTAACCATCGACAAAAATTTGATGTATCAACAAAATCTTGACAAATACCCCGTAACAATTGCAATATTAAATTGCGTTACGAGTAAGATTGAAGAACTCAGTACATTTTTACCCTCTTTCAAATCACAAGTCGAAAAATTAGAAAAACATCAGGCTTACTTCATTGACAAATAGGGCGAACGAACAACATGAACTGTGTAAAAAACAAATTATTTTTCTTCCCCAGACGAGTCTCCTCCTGCGGTATATATACATTGTAAAAATCTTTGAAGAGGGACTCGTCGTTTGTGGCGAGCCCAATCGATTTCCTCTTCCGAAAAACTGAAATGTTATTTGTTTGTATCGGAGCCTACATAGGCAGAAAAAGGTTAATGCATGGTTCGTAAGGGCACAAACCATTGTGTAGGTATAAAAAAACAATGTCCCCCACCGTCCTGTTACGCATTCCCACGCAATAGAAAAATACGCCGCTTTTCGGTTTTGCTTCCAGGTTTAATAGCGTAGGCCGGCGCCTAATGGTTCCACCTTCATTTTCTAAAAGTTTAAGGTTTATCTACAATATTTTTTAATTTCATTTAATCTAAAAACTAACATAACATGAAAAAGGTTACAGGTATCGGCGGCATTTTTTTTAAATGCAAAGACCCTATAGCTATGAAAGAATGGTACAACAAACACCTTGGCTTAGATGCAGGACCTTATGGCGCCAGCTTTGAGTGGTATCAAGATGCCGAAGGCAAAACAAAGGGGCTAACGCAATGGAACCTAAATACCGAGACAGCTAAAATGTATGAACCCTCCACTAAAGATTTTATGATCAACTATCGGGTGAATCATTTAGAAGCATTGGTAGACGAATTAAAAAAAGAAGGAGTAACTATAGTAGATGATATTGCCACCTACGATTATGGCAAGTTTGTACATATACTGGATGCAGAAGGAAATAAAATTCAATTGTGGGAGCCTTAAGACTAAACATTTTCAGTTGCAATTTTACTTCCCCCATTATGAGCGCTAAATAATCATGTAAACAAATTAAAAATGAAACGGCTAACTTTTTTTACTGTGCTTACTTGCCTAAGCTTTATTTCCCTAGCCCAAAAAGTTAACGACACCACTGCCATCCGTCTTTTATTAGAAAAAGAATCTGCCACCTGGCGATCGGGCGATGTAAAAGGCCATGCCGAATGCTGGCATGTACAACCATATAGCCGCATACTGGTTTCTACTGCGGATGGTAATACTATTGATGTGCCGCCTATTGTAATGATAAATCCTCCAGCAACAATGGTGGGGCAAGGCGGCTATGCTATAAATAGCAACTACAAAATGAGCATCTCCAAAAATACGGCTTGGGTAAGCCATCACGAAGAATCGGTAGCAAAAGATGGTAAAAAATCATTTTCTTATGAAATAAGGCTATTGGAAAAAATAAAAGGTCAATGGAAATTAGTGGGCCAGTCTATTCACATGTATAAACCGATATAAATAGCATATACCATAGTTGGGTTTGTTTGGTTATTTTTGCACACTTATACAGCCGATAAGCGAATAGCAAGCTGTACGCTGCCTCGCCACTAAAACATACCTGCCTGCTAAAGTTATGTCGGCAAGCAAGTAATAATGCAGGAGATGACGAAATAACCCTTTGTTAAATGAAGGGTGACAAATAACAAATATGACAGACCCAAAAAGATACTTAGTTACCAGTGCGCTACCTTATGCCAACGGATTAAAACATGTGGGCCACCTTGCAGGCGCATACATTCCTGCTGATATTTATGTACGCTATTTGCGGGCACAAAAAAGAGAGGTGGTTTTTGTATGCGGTAGCGATGAGCATGGTACCGCCATTCCTATACAAGCTACGAATGAAGGCACTACACCAAGAGCCATTATTGATAAATACCACGAAGCCATGAAGCAGGACTTTGCCGACCTCAGCATGAGCTTCGATATTTACCACCGCACCAGCGAACCCCTACACCATGAAACGGCACAGGATTTTTTTTCTAAACTAAATGATGCTGGCGAACTGGAAATAAAAGAAAGCGAACAATACTATGATGAGGAGGCTAAAACATTTTTGGCCGACCGCTATATTAAAGGCACTTGCCCCAACTGTAATAGCGATAGGGCTTTTGGCGATCAATGCGAAACCTGCGGCAGAACATTAAGCCCCGACGAACTGTTAAACCCCGTAAGTACTTTAAGTGGTAAAACACCGGTTAAGAAAAAAACTTCGCACTGGTATTTACCATTGGGCAAGCATGAGCCGTTTTTAAAAGAATGGATTCTGGAACAACATAAAGATGATTGGAGGAGTAACGTGATAGGGCAATGCAAAAGCTGGATTGAAGGTGGGTTGCAGTCAAGAGCCGTAACCCGAGATTTGGATTGGGGGGTGAAGTTGCCCCCCCTGCCCCCCATGGGGGGGAATTCAGAACCCCATAACTCAAAAAGTGCTTATGGATACCGGACAGCAGATCCTACTTCTTATACGCTGCTTAAAAGTTTTGTAGCAGAACATCGAAGCCAGCCTACAGAAGCAGAAAATGTATTGTGGCAAATATTAAGAGGAAAAAAGATTGGTGGTTATAAATTCAGAAGGCAACACATCATTAACATGTTTATTGCCGACTTTGTATGTCTTGAACATAATTTAATTATTGAAGTTGATGGTTTAATTCATCAGTTACCTGAAAACAAATTAAAAGATGAGGAAAGAACTGCCGAGTTAAACAAACTTGGATTTGCAGTTATTCGTTTTACTAACGAGCAGGTATTACATGAAACTGATTTTGTTATCAACACAATTCTCTCCGAACTAAAAAAGCAAGAGTCCGAACTTTCAACAGCCCAGATCCCCCCCTTGGGGGGCGGGGGGGCGGGAAAAGTCCTCTACGTTTGGTTTGATGCGCCTATCGGATACATTTCTGCCACCAAACAGTGGGCATTGGATAACGATAAAGACTGGAAACCTTATTGGCAGGATAAAGAAACCAAGCTGGTGCATTTTATTGGTAAGGATAATATTGTTTTCCATTGCATCATCTTCCCGGTAATGCTGAAATTATACGGCCACATACTTCCGGATAATGTGCCGGCCAATGAATTCCTGAACTTAGAAGGTGATAAGATGAGCACCAGCCGCAACTGGAAACTGGATATGCGGGATTACATCAACGACTTTGTAAAGAAAGACAACGGCGGTGGGCAATGTGTAGATATGTTGCGCTATTACCTTACACAAATTGCCCCGGAAACTAAGGACAGCGAATTTATGTGGAAAGGTTTTCAAGATGCCGTGAATAGCGAGTTGGTAAGCGTGTTTGGCAATTTTGTCAATCGTACCTGGGTCCTAATGCATAAACTCTGCGGTGGCAAAGTACCAAAGCTGCATCAAGACGTATTGGATGATACTGACAAAGCAATGATTGCCGAATTTCAAAATACAAAAGGCGAAGTGCAATCTGCATTGGAGTACTATCATTTTAGGGATGGATTATTTCAAGTGATAGAACTTTCAAGAAAGGGCAACCAGTATATGCAAAAGAAAGAGCCATGGATAAAAGCTAAAACGGCCTCCCCAACCCCCTCCGAAGGAGGTGCTTCAGATGCCGAAAGAATAGCGGCTCAGCAAAGTATAGACAATACGTTGCACATCTGCTTACAACTATGCGCCAATCTTTCTATACTTATCAATCCTTTTTTGCCAAACACGGCAAAGAAAATGCTGCACATGATGAAGGTGGTGGATAAAATGCTGGACTGGGAGAATGCGGGTAAACTGAATTTATTAAGTGTAGGGTATAGCTTACGAGCACCCGAACTGTTATTTAGAAAAATAGAAGATGAAGAAATAGCAGCGCAAATTGAAAAGTTGAAAACTGCAGGGCAAAGGGCGGAAAGCAAGGGGCAAAAGGATGAAAAACCTTCAACCCCTACACCTACTAGTTTAAACTTTAAGCCATCTATTCAGTTTGATGATTTTGCAAAAATTGATTTAAAAATAGGAACCATTATAGCCGCCGAAAAAGTAGAAAAAGCCGATAAACTTTTAAAACTTTCTGTAGACCTTGGTGTTGAAACACGCACCATTGTAAGCGGTATTGCCTTACACTTTCAGCCAGCAGAAATAATAGGCAAGCAGGTAACCGTGGTTACCAACCTAGCCCCCCGAAAAATGCGAGGTATTGAAAGTAATGGTATGATATTGATGGCCGAAGATGCAGCGGGAAAACTACATTTTATACATCCCGAAGCCACCATTAATGCCGGGGCCGGTGTAAGCTAGTTTTACACCCTTTAAATGCCCACCTTACTCAAATAGCATAACCCTTTTATAAAACCACCAGCATAGGTGGTTTTTTAATGCCATAAATTGCTCAATTTTATAGTGGCTTACATTAAAGATATATGATGTTTAAAAACCTTCTCTTACCTTGTTTGTTTGTAGCGCTTGCTTTTATACCAAAGCCTGCATGTGCGCAAACGCAAGAAGATTTTCAAAATAAATACACCGAAATATTTCAACAAGCTGGTGATAAAAAAAAGGCCTTGGCCATTGCAAAAGCAGCTTATCAAATGGTAGAAAAGCAACCTAATTTACAAACCTATATCAACTATCATTTATTAAAAACCATTTTTGAAAATCAAGCGCCCGACACTACTTATGCCAACATTTGTGGCAAAAAAGCGGATCAGTTAATTAGGGCTGAAGTGGGATTGGCCAAAAACAAAACAGATTATGGCAGCGATAGTATGAACCAATGGTATAATGATGTTTATAAAAATTTATACGAAACCACAGACCCCGAAAATGCCAACAAAGCCTTAGCCTTTTTAGAAAAACATCCGTCGTATAAAACCTATGTAAATTATTGCGGCATAGCTTATGCCTTTGACAAAAATGGCGATTTAGCCAATGCCAAAAAATATTACGAACATAGTTTGTCATTGGTAACCGATGATAAAAAAGAATACTTCTCCTACCTTACCTATGTATTATTTTTAATTAAGTATGGCGATTATGTACAGGCAGAAGAGTACATACATAAATTAGAAACCCTAGCTACTACTGCTACTGAAATGTTTAGCGCCTCCTATAAAAGCGAAGCCATAGCTGCCCATGCTTTATATAGTTTTTATACCGGCGACTTTGAATCATACTTGCATTATGCTACACTTCAAGCAGCGATGCTAGCAAAAACTTACAAAAAAAATAAATTACCCTGTGCCGGCCTTACACACCAATATTTAACCAATACCGCCATAGCTGCAGAACAGTTAAAAAATTTTACTGCGGCCGCCCAAAATTGGGAAAGCAGGGACAGTGCCTATACACAGTGGATTAATTGCCAAAAACAAATGTATCCCAATTTAAAAATGTATGACCTATCCTTGTATCCGGTATTTATGCATAAAAGAGGGCTTGAACATTTAATTGCGCAGCCCAATAGTTACCATATAGCACAAACAAAAAACTATTACGACAGCTACGCACAGTATGCCGACGTTAGCACGCAATATCATAAAGCAGCCCAACTGGCCTTTCTAAAGTCGACAGATTACAAAGATTTTTTTATCCCCGTATTAAATAAAATAAGGGCAACGAAAGATTACCGAGAGTCTACCAAACCCTTTGCAGATTTTGCCTACTTTTCAATGCGTGATAAAGATTATACTACCGCCACCGCACTATACAAAGAACTGTTTACTCGCAATGCCAGCTGGATCAACGATATTATTTTTACATTTGGTGAAAGGGCTTTTGTAACCTATTATAATACTAAGCTAAGAGAAGGGTACGAAAACTTTCACAGCTATGTAAAATGGGCAATAGAAAATAAATTGAGTAATGATGAAGAATTAGTATCGATAGATTATAACAACTTATTATTTACAAAATCAATATCCTTACAAGGCACCAAAAAAAGAAAAGAAGCGTTTCTTAAAAATAATAATCCGGCTATACATAAGTTATACGACAATTGGCTTGATGCAAAGCAGCAACTCATACGCTTGTACTTTAAAACCAGTGAGCCTGCCGCCCCGCAAAGTAAAACAGACAATCCCCCCGCCGATAATTTATTGCAATTACAAACAGCGGTTGCAGAAATGGAAAACCGCTTAGCAGTTCAATCCAAAGATTTTAAAAAATTACTTACCATAACACCGCCCGATTGGAGACAAATACAACAAAAATTACAACCAGGAGAAGCCGCTATTGAAATGGTGCGTTTTCAATGGAGAAATCAAGTGTATTATTCAGATAGTGCCTATTATGCAGCCTATATTCTTACGGCTACAGGTAATCCGCAAGTAGTGTACCTGCCCACCTCCCCAAGCGAATTAGATGATAAATTTTATAAAAAATATAAGAGTAGCATTCAATTTAAAACTTCAGATAAAGAATCTTATAACCATTATTGGAAACCCATTAGCCATGCGCTAGCTGGCATTACCAATGTATATTTTTCTCCAGATGGTATTTATCACCTTATTAATTTAGCCACGCTACAAAATCCTAGCACTGGCAAATTTGTAATGGACGAAATCAATATTCATTTGACCACTTCCACCAACGATATGGTAAGCACATCAACCCCCATTTATAATAACACGGCTGTATTATTTGGCCGGCCCACTTATAATAATAATACAAAAACCTCCACACTTCCATCCAGCGAAACAAGAGCCTTTGTTAATAATTTTAAAAATCAACCCATTTCAGATTTACCCGGCACTGAAGAAGAGGTAAATAGCATAGCCGCTGAATTAAGCAAACAAACTTATAAGATAACAACCTATTTAAAAGAAGAGGCAGTAGAAGATAAGTTATACCAGCTTGATAGTCCGGAAATATTACATATAGCCACCCACGGCTATTGGGCCGGCAGTAATAATAGTACAGAAGGCTTTCGTTTGTTTAATGCAATGGCCAATGCAGGGTTATTATTATCTGGCGTGGTAAATTATTACAATACTCACCCCTACCCCAATACTTATGATGGCGTATTAACCGCCTACGAAGCGCAAAACCTCAACCTTTCTAATACGGCCTTAGTAGTACTTTCTGCCTGCGAAACTACGTTGGGCTACCTAGATGCGGGCGAGGGTGTATATGGTTTGCAACGGGCCTTTAGGGCTGCTGGTGCCGCCAGTACCATGACCAGCCTATGGAAAGTTGATGATGCAGCTACAAAGGACTTTATGATAGCTTTTTATCAACATTATTTATTACATAAAAACAAATCAGCCGCCTTTTTTAACGCACAAAAAACAATAAAAGAAAAATATATTCACCCTTATTTTTGGGGTGCTTTTATATTAACCGGAAAGTAATAACTGTACCCGCAGTAGTAAATGAGCTTTTTGAAAGGTAAAACCGATGCCACCTATAGGTTACCATCTTATGGGTGTAGCGGCTAATAATGCCTACCTCCTTACTACTTTGGCAGGCGGGTTTTCTATTCATAAATGGGTTCGCTATTATGCATGGGCAACCAGGCTTTTCATCTTTCCTAAAATCCCTTACCTTCGATTTATAAAAATAGTTGCATAACTAACTAATTTTGTTGTATGTCAAAGAGAATTATTAAAAAAGTAGCTGTATTAGGCAGCGGTGTTATGGGTTCTAGAATCGCTTGTCATTTTGCAGGCATAGGTTTGCAAGTATTGTTGTTAGATATAGTGCCGAAAGATTTACCGGCAGATGCCAAACCGGCCGATAAAAATAAAATTGTAAACGATGCACTTACTGCTGCTATCAAAAGCAACCCCTCTCCCGTTTATCATAAAGAAGTTGTGAAGAAAATTACGACGGGCAATTTTGATGACAACATGAAGGACATTGCTACTTGCGATTGGGTAATTGAAGTAGTAGTGGAGCGATTAGATATTAAGCAAAAGGTTTTTGAGCAGGTAGAAAAATATCGCAAGCCAGGAACATTAATTACCTCAAATACATCTGGTATTCCCATACACATGATGGCGGCAGGTAGAAGCGATGATTTTAAAAAGCATTTCTGCGGCACGCACTTTTTTAATCCCCCTAGATATTTACGGTTGTTAGAAATCATTCCTACTGCAGATACCAGTGCAGAGGTAGTTGATTTTTTAATGCATTATGGCGATTTGTATTTAGGAAAAACAACGGTATTGTGTAAAGATACGCCGGCTTTTATTGCCAATAGAGTTGGTGTGTTTAGCATGATGGCCATTATGAATATTAAAGAAAAATTAAAGTTATCTATTGATGAGATAGATGCGTTAACAGGCCCCATCATTGGACGTCCGAAATCTGCTACCTTCCGTACGGGTGATGTGGTAGGTTTAGATACGCTAGTAAAAGTGGCAAAAGGTGTGGCCGACAATTGCCCGAATGATGAAGCAAAAGACCAATTTAATATTCCGGTATGGTTAGATAAAATGATTGCTAACAATTGGCTGGGTGATAAAACAGGACAAGGATTTTTCAAAAAAACAAAAGGTGCAGGCGGCGAAAAAGAGATACTGACCTTGAATCTAGACACCTTGGAATATGGCGCAAGAGTAAAACCAAAATTTGCTTCGCTAGAAGCGGCCAAACCGATTGATGATTTATACACAAGATTAAAAATGTTAGTAGCCGGCCAGGATAAAGCCGGCGAATTTTACCGCCTGTTTCATTACAGTTTATTCTCTTATATTTCTCATCGCATACCAGAAATAAGTGATGAGCTATACCGGGTAGACGATGGTATGATGGCGGGCTTTGGCTGGGAGATTGGTGCGTTTGAAAGTTGGGATGTATTAGGGGTAGAAAAGACAGTAAAAGCAATGAAAGAAGCGGGCTATGCGGTAGCCCCTTGGGTTGGTGAAATGTTAGCAAAAGGCATCAAGTCTTTTTATAAAGTAGATAATGGCATACGTTTAAGTTACTCGCCACTGTCAGGTTCATATACCTCGCCTACTGGCCAAGGCAAAGAGGGCGCTGCCTTTATTGTAATGAGCAATTACACCGATAAGCAAATCTGGAAAAACGGAAGCTGCCGCTTATATGAATTAGGTGATGATGTATTAGGCCTGCAATGGTTTACCAAAATGGGAAGCATTGGAGGGGATGTATTAGCAGGTATGCAAACAGCCATTGACAAAGCAGAAAAAAATTATAAAGGCTTAGTAATTGCTAATGAAGGTGCTAATTTTTCTGCGGGCGCAAATGTGGGTATGATATTTATGTTGGCAATAGATCAGGAGTATGATGAGCTGGATATGGCCATACGTATGTTTCAAAATACAATGATGCGGGCCCGTTATTCATCCATACCTGTAGTAGTGGCACCCCATGGATTAGCATTAGGCGGCGCTTGCGAACTTAGCTTACATTCCGATAAGGTATGTGCCGCTGCCGAAACTTATACTGGTTTGGTTGAATTAGGTGTAGGATTAATTCCGGGTGGGGGAGGTACAAAAGAGTTTGTATTACGAGCATCCGATGAAATGCATGAAGATGAACCGGAAACCATTACTTTAAAAAATAGATTTCTATCCATAGCCACAGCAAAAGTAGCCACCTCGGCACATGAAGCATTTGGACTAGGCATTTATAGAAAAGGATTAGATGAGGTGGTAGTAAACCAAGGGCGAAGAATTGCCGAGGCCAAAAAAGCGGTTATTGAAATTTTTGATGCGGGCTATACCACGCCTGTTCAACGAAATGATATTAAAGTATTAGGCCAATCTGCCTTAGGTGCATTATATGCGGGCATACATGCTATGCGTACAGGCAACTATGCTACCGCACACGATTCGGTAGTAGCAAAAAAATTAGCTTATGTAATGTGTGGTGGCGATTTAAGCGAGCCTACATTGGTTTCCGAACAATACCTATTAGATTTAGAAAGAGAAGCCTTCTTATCGCTTTGCGGCGAAAAGAAAACGTTGGAAAGAATTCAAAGCGTATTGAAAAGTGGCAGACCAATCCGTAATTAATAATAGCCTAGTAGCCATTGTATAAATGAATATAGCTAGTTTCTGAAAGCGGGCTGGGTAATTTATGTTTGGTAGGTAATAGTGTTAAACCCTCAAGAATAACGGTTTGCATATAAAGCATTGGAGTGAAGTGCATAGTTTATTCCGTTCGATTATCTGCCGATATATTGGAAATAAGGTAGCTCCCCTACTACTATACATGTTGGGGTTTTGGATTTTGCTTTAGATTATTTTGACTATAGCGAGTTTTTGGATGTTTTTATATAATCTATACATTACATTAGTAGAGTTTCCAGCCCCACATTTTTTTTTCTGCATTATACGATTTTATAATCTCACCCGTGAATTGTATGCCATTAATTAACTTGTATTTTGAGACTATGGAAGGGTGGATGAAAGCATCGTCTATAAATCCGTAAGATTTCCCTTCAGTTATTTTTACAACCCCGTTTACTTGTTTGATAAATTGCGTTTTAAAAGCATCATCATTGACTTTAATTGCAGTATAAAGTTGATGTATACCCTCATTACTTCCTCCTTGAAAGCGAACCTTCAACGTATCCCCCACCTTGACTTCTGAAAAAAATCGATCATATTTTAAAAAACCAAACTTGCTTTCAGATGCAATAAAATTAAGTATTTTCTTTTCGTTGTTTACAAATTCAACAATTATCAATTCCTCAGGTACATCACTAAATAATAGTGCCTCTGCAATAGGCAAAAAGCCTTTATAGAAAGAAAAATTCGATTTTGATGGTATCGCCGATTTATACCAATCCATTGTTTGCCAATTTGTAACCACCCAAGGAATGTTAAACCCCTGCTCTGTTCTTGCTTTTATTAATAAATCTATTTCTATCCTTGCTTCGTTATAATATTTTTCTGAAATTAATAGCTCTGCAAATTTTTGTCTTAGACCGACTAACATTTTATCAGGGCTTTTACAAGATAAGGCCTTGCAATAACAAGCAAATACTTTTTCCTGATCGTCCAAAAAAGCTTCGGCCAGAATTTCCCATATCCAAAATTCATTGCGCTTCTTTTTTGCAAAGGGCAAAAGCACTTCATATATACTCTCTTTGTCGCCTAAAGCCAATAAAAGTTTAGCTTTGAAATAAGCTGGATATTGCAATTGTGGATGATCCTCTATTATGTGAGATATTATCGGTAGAAATTCTTCTACTTTCTCTTTACTAAAGATTGTAACCCCATGAATGTGTATCGGTAATAATTTTTTGGCATAAGTAATGACTGCCTGCTCTGCAATCGCCATTATCTCATTTCCATTTGGCATTTTCTCTTTTTGAAAATCTTCTGGTCTAAAATTTTTGAAATCCCACCAGTCTGCAAATTCTATATATATATCGAAATCCTTCATTCCTTTATACATTGACTTAAAAAGGGCACTATACCATTTGCTATTTCTTTTTAATGGTAGATCCTTAATAGCATTAAATAAACTCTCTAATTTGTTAATATTTCGGGTGGAATCACTATTAAAAAATCTTGCAGCTTTGGATATGACAAGAGATAAATTATCGAAGAACATTTCTTCGGATGCCGGCAAAGCCAATTCTTTTACCTCTTTTATTTTCTCTATAAAAGCATCCAATCTTGACACAAGTATATCCAATTGAGCATATAACACCCAACTCAAATTCCTTTTACCCCAAATGTTTGACAAATCAGCATCCAATTCTGCTTTTGCCATAGCATATGCTTCCTCTAACTTTCCTGCCTGACGTAGTTCTTTTATTTCTTTAGCTGGCATATTCTTCTTTTTTTAAGGTTAGTAATTCTGTTTGAATGCGGGATAGCAACGACTGGCTGTTGGTCAAATTTTGAATAGGCACCACCCTTCCAAAAAATCCATTCTTTTTATATTCAAAATCTAAAACGGCCTTATTTTTATTTTGCTTAAATGTATAGCGCTCTTTGTATTGCTGATGTTCAATACCGTCAATCGTAATATCTGTTTCTTTAAACAACAATACTAAGTCATCAAACAAACTTCTTGTAAAAGGGAACTCTTGTTCTAACTCGAAGTCAAATTCAATTTGGCTAATAATCGTTTCGGCTGTATTTCGCTTTAGGGAAACATTTGGCAAATGATTTAATATTTCAGCAAGTGCAATATTGAATGAACTGTTTGGAGAAAGATTTGGCATTGACGCAAATGGTTTTCTAAATTCATTTTGTCCATTTACATAAGTTCTGAAAACTGCCTTGTCTTGCTCCCTCATCAAAGAGTATCTAATCTCATAGCCAATTTTCTCCCACCCAACAATTTCAATGTATTGCTTCCTTACTGCCTGGCGAACTTTGATAAAATGATCCTGCAAAGGAACAGGTTGCTCTAAAAGGTTCAGCATTGAAAGCTGTTGCAGCAATTCGTTGTCCAGACTGATTTCTTCTGTTTGAACCTGATTGCCGGTTAATTCATTTAATGCATTCAAGACTGTTTCCTCAAGAAATGACATAGTTGAATAGGAATTAAAAGAAGGTGGGTTTAATGCATACAAAGTTTTTGAGGCGCGGGTAATTGCTGTGTATGCCCAGCGATAAAAATCTTGATTTGTTTTTCCAGCTCTCCTTTGTTTATCCGTGAAGCAATCGAAGTCTTCCTTATTATCATTGTCCCATATGGTAAAAACATTTTTCCATTCGCCACCTTGAGCCTTGTGGCAAGTAACGGCATAAGCATACTTAATCAACAAGCAATTGAAATACTCATCCTCCAATATGGCTTTCTTAAATTCTTCAGTTTTGGGATTTAAACCCCTGTGCCGGTTGGTAAAGTCTACATACATAGCTTGTATTTCTTCGGACCTTAAATAATTATCTCCGTAAAGGAAATTTTCAAGTATCTTACCTTTTACAATTTTATTAGTGCATTCTGCATCTGGGAATATCAACTCCACATCACGCCAATAAAGTGATACCTTACTTTTACCTCTTAACGCAATTTTTCTATGAGTTACTATATCGCTTACTTCTTTAATAACGGCAAACTCACCATTGAAAACGCCTTTTCTATAATTGTTACCACCCATGATAACAATATCACTTTTCTGAACAGGTAAATCAGCACTGCCAAATCTCCGCTGTCTTATTTGCAAATTGAGGTCAAGACAGGTTTTGTTTTTACTTGCAATGATAATTTTTGGACTTGTTGCTTCTTGCCAGGTGTCAAGGAAACTTTCATAGGTAGGATTTAAAATATCCTTTCCATTGGAACGCAAATTGAAGTCGTTAAAGAAACGGGCTGAAATACTCTTGCGTATTTTTGCAGCTGCTCTTAATATGCCACTATCACCACCTTGCCTTTTCACTTCCTTCATTTCGGTTTCTTCAGAAGAAATATTGAAATGCTCTTTTAGATAACTGGCTTCAAAAGCTTTTGAACTATTATCACCCACCGGCGGTAACTGACAAGGGTCTCCAACGAAGATGATTTTAGAATTTACATTTGGCTGTGCAACTCTTGTGTAGGTAATCAAATCCGTCAATAAATGGCTTGAACCAAAACGGAAAAACTCTCCTTCGCTTTTGGCATCAGATAGCATGGAGGCTTCATCCACTATGAATATCTTGCCAGCCACATCCACATTATTCCGGATTTTATATTTGTAATAGAAGGAATCTCCATCTTCAATCTCTACCATATCCTCATAGCTGTAAATAGACTTATGAATAGTAAAAGCTTCATGTCCGGTTTTTTCTCTAATTACTTTGGCAGCTCTGCCTGTTGGAGACATTAAGGCGAAATCCTTTTCAACTGCATTAAGATATTCAACTAACCCCTTTAAAATTGTTGTTTTACCACTACCAGCATATCCTTTCAGCATAAACACCTGCACCGGGCTGGCTAAAAAAGCCTCCAGTTTAGTTAGAGCAGTTTCCTGGCTCTGACTTAGATTTAAATGCTTAAAGTGATTGAATATGCTCATGTCGTTTAAATTCTATGCAAATGTTGTATTCAACTGTGCGGTGTAACTGCACAGTAAAATAATTTTAAAAAGGCAATATATCGTCTTCACCATTTGGAATAAAATCATCCGCATTAGAGGCATTGTTATGTGTATTTTGAGTGCTTGCACCTGCTACCTCAATTTTCCATGCTTTAATATCGGCATACCATTTACTGTTGTATTCCCTACTTTCGATGTCAAAATCAATTTGCAATAAATTACCTATTTGCAATTGACCTTCATTGATTTTATCACCCCAAATTGAGATGCATACTTTTTTAGGATATTGACCATCTGTTTCAACAATGATGTCTTGTTTTTTCCATACTCCTTTTTTACCTGTACCGGTTTGGATTGGAAGTATCTGGGTGAGTTTGGCGGTGAGTTGCATAAAATTTATACTGACTTTAATATCTTACCAATAATTGTTATCCATTCTACAATATCTCCACTATTTAAACGGTTCAAGTTAAGTCTATCAGTAGGGTGGATAAACCTATTTCTATAATTAACCAACCTTTTAAGTTCACTATGAACTTGTGGTTTGTTTTCAACATTTAGTTTTTGCTCGACTAGACAATCAATTTTATTTCGCGTTGAATTGTATTCGTAAGCAGGTATTTTCATGTTTACTCTTTGACAAGTGGCTTTATCAAAAAAGGCCAAAGACTCGCTTCTCGCATGTATTTTGTTATCTTCTGTGTAGAAGTATGCCACTTTAGTTCTATCAAAAAACAACCAACTTCCATCTCTTGCTTTTTCGTGTATAAATATTTCAACTATACATTCAACTATTTTAAATTGTATTAGCATTGCATAACTCAGTCGGTTTTCATTTTCACTATTAAGAATATTGTACATAGAGTCTAATTCTAGAAGTAGAAGATTTTGATATTGGATACCCCGAAGAGTTCTTAAATCGTTGGGATAATATCTTGTCAAAGGATTTGCAGAAAACAATTTTCTGATTTCTTCTAATACTTTCCATACTTCTTTTAGGTAAGTGTTTGAGAAACAAAATTCCATTTGCCTACAGAAGGAAACTATAGAATCACATGTATAAGAACTATTTGGAGTTAAATCAGGAGATTCCTTTAAAACAAAGCCATCAGCACCTGTATCTTGTAATTCTAGTAAATTCCACACTTTATTAGAAGCTGTAAAAATTATTACCTGAATACCAGGATTTATTTTCTTTAATCCCTCCAAAATTTTCAGGCCAGTAACATTCATCATATCTTCTGTAACAAAATCATTTGGATGCAAACGGAAATCTAAAATCACTAAATCAATGTCATCCTTAATTACCTTAGATATGGTTTTATTGATAATTTCTTGTTGCGAAACCAGTTTAATCTGATCTCCTAAATAATCCAAGTTTTCAATTTTGTTTATATCTCCAAGTATCCTACATAGAATTTCATACCAACCTTTTTCTGCTTCATCATCAACATATAGAATTTTTGGTTCTCCTTGCTTCTTGATTTGCAATTCTTCTTCAGATATAGTGGGCATTTTAGAAGTAGGATAAATTGTAGTAAGGTATTTGAAATAAAGTTGAGTGTTTACTTTCTCAATTATTTTCTGAATAGCATTGTTTGCTGCATCGATAGCCTTTGACCATCTATATACAGCCCATTCGTTAGCTATACTGTGACTATCTTCATAGCTGTTGGGTACATCCAATTTTAGTTTTGACATTTCCTCTGGTAGTTCGGCTAATTCCAAAGGTTCAAAGTCTGATTTTATAACATCTTCAAAAGCTTTTACTGAATAATCAATGATTTGAATATTTTTTTGTTTTAGAATATTAAAGTATTCATGATTTATAAGTTCATCAATTTTTACAAAACTGTAAATATAAATAGGCTTGCATCTGTTGATTGTATTTGTACACCTGATATGTACAGCCAACTTTAATCCGTTAAAGTCAGACAAAGAAGTACCAAAGCAGAGTGGAATGAATATTTTATCATACTGATTTGCTTTCAGAATGGTATTGATCAGCTCATCAATATTTACATCATTATCGCTGCTCAAATTCATATTATAGCCAGCTCCAGTAACGATTTGAGGTAATCTATCATGATCAATAGTTGTTGCAATTAAAATACTCGCACCATTTGGTATTGTAAATGGAAGACTTAAGTTTAGAAGAGATGCATTAGCACTTCTCAATTTTTCAACAAGTTCTATCTCAATATTTGGATTTCTGCCGAATAGAAGATATTTTAAATCAATATTACCAGTTTTAGATTTTAGTATAAACTCCTCAAGGTTTTGATATAAAATTGAAACAGGTACATAAGCAACATTATTGTTTAAAAAACGACTACCCTTACTGCCACTAAAAAATGTAAGAAAAAAATTAGGATTATTATTTGCAAATTCTTCCAATTCCCGTCTTATTACAACTGCCTCTTTATGATGTCGATTAAAGTCTGCATCAAAGAAAGATTCGTGAAAAAGAATAACATTCCCGGCAATAAACAGTTTTTTACGAACATCTAAATTCTGGACTTCACTGTATTCATGTATAGCAGTGACAAAAGCTTTATGGAACTCAAATCTCTCTTTAGTCCATTTGTATACTTCCTGTCTATTTTTTTTATCATCAAAAATGTATATCATATTATTTTATAATTAATTGATATTCAACGCCACAAAATTTATTTATTGTATTTGCCTTTCTTTCTTCTCCATCCCAAATATTAATTCTTGCAAACTCATTATTTTCAAAGTCAGCCTGTATATATAGGTCACATACCCCATTTATCAGTTTTTCGATAAGCTCTGTGTGTTTTTGTCCAATTCTTTCTACTGTGTTTTTTATTGTTTTTTTATAAGTTGAATTTTTATGGTGGATTGAAAACAATGTAACATTTTCATCTTCCTTAATTGATAAATCTATCTCAGGCTTACCCAAATTGTGAGTTTCCGATATATCTAATATAATTGTTATAATTTTTTTATATGCTTGAAGTAGTTTATTTACATCAGTAAAAAATTCAACATTATTCCTTAAATTTATAGTAGAACACTCAATTCGCTCATTCCAATCATTTTTCGCATTTACATTTTCTATGAGTTTTTTTAATGAATTATCTGCCCTAATGTGAAATAAATTTTTGAAATGAATCACTAACTGAGAGAAAGAACCTATTGTTGTATCGAATATTTTAGACCTAAAGGGGGTAAAATTAAAACCGAGATTGTTATTTTCTATAACAAGCCCACTATCAGGGTTAGGTACAAAGCCTATATTATTGTTATACCATTCTAACAATTCGGCAGATTGCCAATTTATTTTAACTTTATCCGAAGACCATTCTTTTCCGCCATTTAAATAGGCATTTATTAACGCCCAGATATTTTTTGGTATTGAGAATTGTGTAATATGTTCTTTAAAAGAATTTGTAATTTGTTCTTGATATTTTATCAAATTAAATGCCTCTGTTCCGCATTTTTCGTTTATAGTAATAAGTCCGTCTTTGTCGATCTCATGGCATGTATATTTTAACATTGAATCTTTATTATATGCTCTCAAAAACTTAGATAATATTAGAGGATCAATATATACTGGGAGGTTTGGGGCTGTCGATGGATTTGTAGGAGGATGATTATTGTCAGGAGGATTATGACTAAAAACTATATCTTCAATTTTTTGAACACGTTCTTCTAATGTTCCCTCTATGCTGATTTCCTTGGAAGCTAGCTCTAAAATTCGTTTTCGCTGATTTTGAGATACTTTTTTATCCTCGAGGAGTTCTTTTATGAAATCATATTTTGTCTTTGCCATTTAATTAAATTTGTCTTTATAATAAAACTCCATAGCTTGTTCAATTCCTACTGTTTCCCATAGGTTTAAAACTTGATTAATAGGATCTTCAAAACCAATTAATAATTCAAACCTGCTCTTCAACTTTAAGTACAATTCATTATCCGCACCCTTCACCATTTTCAGGTAATCCAATTTGCCGGAAATAACCATTGCCATATCTGGCTTACCTTTTTTTACATGACCTTTGTCGGTAATGTATTGCCGTAAAAAGAATTCTGAGGCTCTTTCGTAACCATACCTTTCCCAGTAATACAGCCACATGCGTAACTGCTTAATGTAACGCTGCTGCACATTCACTTTTTCATTCACTAACAAGCCGGTTACTTCTTTACGGTACCCCTCTTTTTGCAAACGGGTTTTGCTTTCTTTAATGTGAAAGTTTTGCTCAGCAATTATTCTGTGTAATTCTTTTATAAAATCACTCTCGGAGTGATACACATTATGCATAGAGCTAAAAGTAATATCATCCGCATAGCGACTGTATTTTAAAGAAAACCTTTTTGCAACAGCAGTTAACAAGTAATCTAGCTTTTGGCAAACTATATTTGTTATTACAGGTGAGGTGGGAGCCCCTTGTGGTAATACATTGCGTCTTACTTTTTCCCATTCGCCATTTTCGTCTTTGCGTTCTACATCCATTTGTGTGCAGCATAACGATGCAATAATATTGGATAACACTTGCTTATTGCCAGTTAAATTAAACGGTTTTAATTGCAATGTTTTCCATACCCTAGCCTGATCTATAGAAGGGAAAAAATCTTTCAGGTCAATATTATACACATAGTTTTGACCAACATGTACTTGAGCATTATTTACAATTGACTTATTAAATACAAAACCCATAGCAGAACTGTGTGGTTCGAAAACACATTGCAACACAAAGCCAAGTGTTTTTTGCAGCGCTTTTAGCCCATTTATCGGCGCATGAATGCAACGTACAGCTCCAGATTTTTTTTTAATTGTAAATTCCGTATATCTCCTGATTCCAAATTTGGGATTTGCATACCAGGTTATTTGTTTCAACTCAAATGGAACAATTTTGGCACCATACAAGAGCGGTTTTGCTTCGTTTAACACACGAAGTAAATCTTCCTTACTTTGCATTGATTGAAATGCAACTTTTATTTGTTCGATATGTGCTTGCAGCTGCTTCATAATTTTTAAAAATGGTTCAATGAAGTCAGCTGCTTTATTCTTTGTTTATGGATAACAACTATTAATAAATAATATATTAATAATTACCATAATAATTATGTTAAAATTTATTATAATAAAATAATAAATAACATATATAAAAATATTTCTCATTATTACATTAATCTATCAATAGATAGAATAGTAAAAAATTAACCGAGAAACATTCATTTCCCCATATTGAGGAAACACCCACCGATCTGAAACCTCCTTTCGGTTGTTTCCAGCGGGCACAAATCAATATTTTGCAGCCGACTTTCAAAGAACGAGTGTAAAGTAAAAAACTAACTGTGCAGCTTATCTGCACAAAGATAATTAATTATTATTAGTTTTGCATATTGTTTCTACACTTCAATAATGAGCAAATAGAACTAACGATTATGCAGTGTATCTACACAACTAAAATAAGTAAATGGCAACAAATAAAAATGCACTTATACGCTATAAAGTATTAGATAAATGCTTTAGAAATCCTGGAAAAAGGTATTTCATAAATGACCTTATTGACGAATGTGAAAGAGTGTTACTAGAAATTGATCCTACCTCGAATGGTATAAGCCGCAGGCAAATTTTTGTTGATATTGCCTTCATGGAAAGCAAAGAAGGCTGGGAAATAGAACTTTGCAAACATCGTGACGGAAATAAAGTTTATTATCGATATAACGATCTTTCTTTTTCGATTAATAATATGCCTTTGAACGAAGTTGAAATCAATCACTTAAAAGCCGCTTTACAGATTCTTACACAATTTAAAGGGATGCCGCAATTTGAATGGGTAAATGAAATAGTGCCTAAACTTCAACAGGGCATAAGCTTAGAGGATGCATCGGCTACTATTATAGAATTTGACAATAACCAATATTTAAAAGGTATTGAGCATTTGGGCATATTATATAATGCAATATTTTATAAAAAAGTACTTGCAGTTTCTTACCAACCATTTGAAAATAATGTACCATTTAATCTTGTGATACATCCATACTTCTTAAAACAATACAATAACAGATGGTTTTTATTTGGATATAATCCTGAAATGGAAAAGTTTGACTGGAATCTTGCCCTTGACCGGATCATTTCCATAAACGAAATAAAAGGTAAATACCATAAAAACAATAAAATAAACTGGTTAGAGTATTTTGATGATATGATAGGTGTTACCAAACCGGTTGATGCCGAACTGGAAAAAGTAGTTTTACACTTTATTGGCAAAACGGGAAACTATATAGAAACCAAACCTCTTCACGGTTCGCAAAAAACCAAAAGAATAAACCAAGATACACTGGAAGTTACACTTCATGTTATAATAAACTATGAGCTGGAAAGATTAATACTTTCCTATGCAGATACCGTTTCCGTTATTAAACCCACTAGCTTGTTTGAGAAAATAAAGCTTAAGCTCCAAAGCGCTCTATTGCAATTCTCCTCTAAAGACATATAGTAGTTTATAAAGCATTATATTCTACTAAATACTATTCGTATTACTAAAACACAGTTTCAAATAATATAGATATTATAGTTTAGGCCAAAATGTTTCATTTAAGCAAATATTCTACTAACTACCGAAACTCTTGCTGTTTTAAAATAATTATGAGCTACAAGACTTTTGTAATTGTTGCCACATCAGTGCATAAAATGTATCAACAAGAAGACCTTCTCTATCATCTTTGAATATTGGGAAATAACCTTACAGCTTTTGCTTGTAAAAGGTAAATGTTTGTTTCCCTGCCGGAGGGTTAAACGGGATGATATTTAAGCGTAATTCTTGCTGCATCGGCTTGCATTTAATTCATTATTTTATAGCTTGTTTTATCAAACTCATTATGTATTCCAGGTCTTTGTCCGTTTCAACCTGTATCTGATAATCTCCATTGCCCCAATGTCCTTTTTCTGATACGTCCTCTGCCAACTTCTTGGGGTCATCTAACTTTCCCTTTTTTAGGTTGATCCATATTTTAAGAGAGTTTTTCAAAATGCATATATCCGTAAATACTTTGCTGTCTTTACGAAAACCAATTTCCATTTTCTTGGGCTTAATCTCAATGTCATCTGCTAATTGTATAACCCCTTGTCTGAATTTTTGATAGATTTCTGCAATAAGTTCGGTTGTCTTTTGGATATGTTCTTCTTCGGTGTAAACCTTTATTTCTTCTGTTACTTTTTTGAGTGCTTCTTTATTTTGGGTTAATGGCTTTATACTTTCTGCTGCATTCGATTTTTTAATAGGATTGATGATGATAGTATCATTTTCAAATTGTTTTACTTCCCATAACTCAATAGCAATGTCTTTGAAGTTTGTTGCCTGAACTTGGTTTTCGGTAAAGTTTGTTGATACAAATGCAACCCTAGTCTGGCTCCAATCCACATCTTCACTTTTCATATTTTGGCGTAGGCTTTCATTGTACTCCACAATAAAATCAGCTTTGTTTTCCAGCATCAAGCTGAGGTAAGTAAAGCCCTGGTCAACCACACTGATGTTTTTATCTCTTTTGTATTCTATAATGATAAAGGCACATGCTTGCGGATCATAAGCCAATGTATCTATCCGCTTATTTTTAATGGTGAACTCACTTTTAACCAACACAAGCCCCATGATGGCAGACAAGTTCTCCTCAAAGACTTTTTGAATGTCTTTCTCCAGTTTAAAAGGTTTTTCTTTTACCTCCTTTAGTTTGCCTGTTTGGTTTATGTATAGTGCCATTTCTTTTAATATTTATTTATTCCCCAAATACTGCTTTTTGTAATAACATCTGACTATTGCCATAAAAAGGAACATCTGTTTTACCTAAAATACTTTGGGGAATGGTTAGCATTTCATTAATATTTTCCATTGGCACTAATACGGTTTTCGCACCGTTTTCTGAAAGTAAGGTTACTTTGTCTGCAAAATTCATTGACCTTTCTATTGCACCACCAATGGATATGTTTCCAAGAACTGCTAACCCTGCTTTTAAATTCTTTTTATAAATGGCTGATATAATTGCAATGTAAACTGCACTACCTATGCCTCCACTGATATATGCTCCCATTAGATTACTGACTTGAATGTTGATGTCGTAACCTGATAAAGAGTGCTGCTCGTTCAATATGCTTTTTTCATTTGCTCTTAGGTAGTTGTAGGTGTTTTTAATATTTTCTTTTACATCCTGTGAACTTGTGCCTGTTACATTTATTTTTCCTGAACCTTTTAAAGCAACTACTTCAATTTTTACTAATGCATTACTCTCTCCATCACTTGTAGCAGTGTAGCAAACACCTGGCGATAATGGGTTAGATTCTATTAATGAGGAACCTTTTTCTTCTTGTAAGCCAACGAAAATTTCTTCCTGTGTTTCTTTATCAATATATGAGAAATTAGTATCCCAAAATTCCATCCCACCAATTCGCTTTAACTGCTCTTTTACTCTTCTTCGCATTTCCATACCTATTACCAAATATTCTCTTATGTCTTCTTTGGTATATTCACCATCAGGATGCAACAATTTTATAAAGCCTGAAATAATACGCCTTACCGACTTAGAATCTCTTTGCTTTAGGTGTGAACCCAAATTAAAGTACTTGTCTAAGGCATCATAATAAGTAGTTTTTCTTTGTGACTTTAATATTTCTGAAAAGAAATCGGTACTGAACCCAAAGTGATTGGTAAAGTTTGCAGGGCTGAATTTTGTTATTTCCCATCCGGGTAAAAACAAATTGATACGGTCTAAAAATGCTGTATCGTGGTTTACTTCATCTGATAGCGGACTGAACAAGTGAGAAGTCTGCAATACTGTTTCTACTGGTTGGTTGATATTACCGTTTAGTATTACAGATGCTGAGCCTGAAATTCCACCGCCTTTTGCTCTAGAGAATGAACCTGATTCCATATAGTCCTTCATCAAAGGAATAGCATCACGGTCTTTGAACAGCTTATCGGTACTTTCATCAAAACAAATGGCATCCCATAAACCAACAGCACCAACTCTTCCTGTAGTATTGTTTACGAATAATTGTGCAACTGAACCTTGCCCACCTGATATGAGTATGGCATAAGGGGTAATTTCTTTGTATATGTATGATTTACCTGAGGAACGAGGCCCTAACTCCACCATATTGAAATTGGCTTCTACTAAAGGAATTAAGCGGCACATCAAGAGGTTTAGTTTTCTGTCATCTAAACCCTCACTGTATGGTTCATAACCCGCACTTCTTAACAACAATTTTTTCCATTCATCCTTGGTAAACTCTTTTCTTTTCTCTGATATTTTAGAATTATCGAAAGTAGAAAGCTGTATGGGTTTTATATCCTTTACCAAAAAAGGATTGATTTTATTTCCGTTAGTAATTAATGGATCATATTCCATTTCAATAATTGCCCAAATACCTCCTAATAATAATTTTTCATGGGCTTTTACTAACTCATCACTGATGCTTGCCTTTTTTATATTGCTATTAGAAATAAAAGCATAATACTTATCTTCCTCTGGCTTCAACTCTACTGAAATTTTATCAATAATCTTATACCTACCTTTTTCACGAAGTTTGGATTGAATAAGTGTACTTTCTTCAGGGTTGATGTAATGGTTTCGTAGAATGGTTTTTACATTTTCCATCCCTTCTTTTAGCTTTTCTTCATCTTCGGTACTGCAAGTATTGGCTAATAAAAACTCCAACACAAAGGCTGGTACATTTGCACCGCCTTTAATGGTGCCTACCAAGTCTTTTTTTACCACAAATCCTCTGAAGTGGTCTAAAGCTTTTTTATCTAAGTTGTCTAATACTATCATAATGTAATTTTTATAAAAGGCCGCCTAAATCTCTGGCGTTTGATTTTTTAATTTTTACCGAATCTATTTGTTCTTGGGTATTTGTATCAACAATTACAGCTATTATTTCATTATTGCCACCAAATGAAAAATCGAATGATTGAGCTGCACCTTGCTCAATGGTTATAATATTGCTACTACTGTATGTAAGATTATTGGCATAAAGCAATACTTGAACTTTTCTGCTTGATGAAAATAAGTCATCTGCTTTCCCTATTGCTTGCACCTTTAACCCAAATAGTTCACCAGTTACTTCTGCGAGCTCTTTCTTGTTGATGATAGATACTTCAAGCCCTTTTTCTGCAATGCCTTCTTTACTAAAAACAAAGTTGGGGATGATGATTTCTTGCGGTGTAAAGCCACCATGTGAAAAACCATATACTCCTTTCGACTTAAATGGTCTGTGATTTTTAGCTACATATACATGCTTGAAATCGCCATAAGGTTTATCAAAGGCAAGCCAGTCTTTTGCATTTTGTTTTTCTTCTGTTCTTATAAATCTTTCGTGTACTTCTTTTTTACCTGTAGCATCTGGATCAATTTTATCGGCTTCATCTAATAAACCTGTAAGCACAAAACCGTGGTCTGTTACTAAATGCACTTTTTGGAAGCCCATATTTAGTAGTAACAAAATTTTATCTGTCAGTACATTTTCAAATTCATTGAATAATTTAATTGCCCCTAATTGCAATTTTTCTCCTGCACTGTCAATGTCTTTGTAGGTTAGCACTAGATAACCGGCTTTGATACCATAATGTAATGCTTCCAAATTCAAGTAAGTAATTTCCTTGCCTGTAAGCTCCGATAACTTTTTCTCTCTGTCTTTATGAACTGGTACAACTTCATTATTGCCTACATACAATGCACTCATATTGTGTTCTGTTTCCGAAGGCATATCGGCAAGCATTATATTAGGTTTTATTTTACATTTGCCCTGCAATTGCGAAGCAATAAAGGCAGCTATTTCATAACGAATACCATCGCCAACAATAATTGCTGTGCCGGGTTTTGATTGGGAAATTAACTGCGGTAAATAGCCTTGTTGGTCTGTTTTATAAGTGCTGCTATGGTCAAACCAATGCTGTAGTAATTCTTGATTCAGGCTTTCATAATGCTCTTGTAATGGACGAACAATATTTTCTTCTTGTAAAAACGATGCGTAAATATTGCGTATGGCTCTATCTACTTTGTGAAATGATTTGGTATAAAAATCAGTTACTTTAACTAATGAATTACACTGAGCCAATGCCTTGTTGTCAAACTCAAAAAGATTGACAACATCATCCCACCAAAGCGGAACGAAGTTCGCTGCTTTGCGATTTTTGATACGTGAGCTTAGTTTTTGAAGTTTTTCCTTTACAAATGATTTATCTCTAAAATTGGCTGTAATTTGTACCAATTGCTTTTTATCAATTGCTATAAAGCAATGTGTGGGGTGTACATTCCAAATATTTTGTTGTGGAGATAATTGGAAGCCAGATATGTATTGGCTAAGTGATTGTGAATAGGAATTGCTATCTAACCATTTGTGATAAACGCTTAATAATTCTGGTTTGATGTCATTATTTAATAAACCTGCAAACAAATGATTAACCACTTCGGTAGCTAATGTTTTTGTGGGAACATTTCTATACGATTGCCCTATGAGTTCAAATAGTTTTTCTTCAAACAGTCTTTTTACATCTGGCTCTTTATCTGAAAAATAAGTGTCAGGGTTGTTCAAAAATGGCAGCAATTCATCTTCAATAGAAACGAGTTCTTCTAAGTTTTGCAGAATTTTTTTCCACCAACTAAGGTCTTTGCCGATTCCCAATTTAGCTGCTGTAAGCAGCATTGGATTGTCTAAAGTGATTTGATGGTCAGTAGTTGCAAAAAGTTTCTTGCGTATCCATTCAACAGGATTACTGAGGTCAACACAACCGTGAGTGAAACAGTAATCGAATAAAAAACTCAACTTAGAAAGAGGTCGTGTTACATAAAACACCACCTTTTCATTTTTAAATTTGCTTTCAGTTTCGTAACGCAACATTAATTCTTCTTGCACTGTTTGCCATTCTTCAGTTTTGGTATTGTCTGATTTTAAGATGGTGTAAGAATGTTTCTCAATGATTGGCAATAAATAGCTGCACTGACCAGTAGGGTCAAGTATCATTACCCTGTTTCTGTGGGCAATGTGTTTTTCTATATCTTGTATTATCCAGTTATCTGTCATTATTTAGGCTGTTGGTGATTGGTTATTGGTGATTGGAAATTGTAATTCAAACTGCCAATCCAATGCCTGAAGTAAGATTCTTAAATCATTCAAATTATTTATCAGTTCATCAAAACTTGGCTTGTTTTCTTCGTATATCATATCTTCTTTCATTTTGGCATAATCAGCTTTCCATTCATCCATTTTTTCTCCAATAGGAATAGGAGTTATCGTTTTGGGATTATGGTAATTATAGTCTACTCCTGGTACTTTGTTGAATTTATGACGATGGATGACTATGGTTTCATATAATTCCTTATCGATTATTGCTTTTGCTGCAATTCCTGTTTTAGTTAAATGATATATATCGTATAGATGGCGACTTAATCTATCTACTCTCATTTTGTCAACTGGTTTATGAAACTCTTCGTGCAATAGAAATACCTTCTCTAAAAAGGTTCGTTCCGGATTTACAGTAGGTACGGAAAATAAGGGTTCAGCAAAGTCACTATCTGCATAAAATTCATCTACTAACGAACCAAATGATTGATCAGAAAATGGTTCTCTCAATGAGCGACAACCAATTTCTATCTGTACTCTCGGTAATATATATTCTGAATTGGAAGCAATTACATTGGAATAGTGTATCTCTATGATTCTTGGGTCTTGGTCACTATCTTTAGCTTCAACAGGCTTAAAAATCAAATCATTAAATCCTTTTTTCCGAAATTCTTCTTGTAATTCATCAAAGAAAGTCCCTGTTGAATATATTCCCGCTTCTTGTCTAAGTTCAGTTATTTCGCCTTTTGACCATCCCTTTTCAGATTTTAAAAAAAACTCCTTATCAATAGCCAAATCAATATCTTCCGAAAAGCGATTTATTAATTTCCAAGCTTTACTCAAGGATGTTCCTCCTTTGAAAACTAAATGCTGGGCAATAGGCATTTGAAATATGATTTCCAAAGTACGGCTTACCCACCAATCTTTTTCTACGGCAAAGGGTGTCATTCCCTTTTCGGCTGCAATGGCATTGAAAATGGCTATTTTTTCTGCCTTATCTATTGTATAAAAATTAATTTTTGCCATCGTGCAATGCTTTTTTCATTATTTTTTGTATCCATACTGGTGCTAATGCTATGTCGTGCTTCAGGTCTTTTACATCTTCCTTTTTTAGCAATTCCAATATCTTTTTCTCTTCAGTTTCGTTTACTTTGCCATTGCCTATTTCTTTTAAAGCTTGTATAACCAATCGGCTTATTTTACCCTTTGCCATTAGGTTTTTTGGAGTGGTTTTCTTAAACTTTATTTTCCGCTTACCTACTTTTATTTCTCTTGGTGAACCATCGGTGAGCAGCACAATATTCATTGGCACTTGTGTACTTAGCCCCAAAGCATTCAAAGCATAGCTGCCTGTAGGTACAGTTCTTATTTTATCTCTTTTGGCTATGGCTTCTGCTACTTCTTCAGCACTGGGCACCAAAGGCCCTATCAGTTTACTTATTTTGGGACGTACATAAATGCCTTGTGCTACCCTGACAAGTACCTTTTTATCTTGCAAACGATCCAAAGCTTTACGCACAGCATCTGATGAGCCATAAGAGAAATAATCGTCTGGTAATACCAACGAACCGATTGGCTTGCTTTTTATTGACCTTTCTATTTGTTTTTCAATGCTTAGCATACTTTATCATTCTTTTATTTTGTCACAAATTTAGTAAAAATTTGTGACAAAATAACATTTAAAATGAACCACATATTTCTAAATTGGTTACGATATTCCGTCACAAATCTTGTCGAAATTTGTGACAGATTGTGATGTCCTTTTTCCATTCCTAATTCGTATTTCCCCATTCGTAATTGATTTTACCAATCTGCTTTTAAGTATTTTGTTAATTGATTTGCTTTTAGCACTTCTGCTCTTAGCAAACCTTTCTTTTGTAATGGTGCTATGTTTTTGCCTACACCATCATCCAGTTTAGGGTCGTAGCCTTCGGATATGAGTTCGTCTATTTTGGTAGTGAACAATTTTATTTCTTGCAATTGTAAACGGATGGTTTCTTTCTCTGTTTGTGCTTGTGCTGTATTTACATCTTGCAGGGTAATTTGGCGGTATTCTAAATTTTGTACCCTGTGGCTGATGTACTGCGATTTGAGTTTAAAAAGACTGTCTCTATTCATTTTGTAAATGAGAACGTAGGCTTCAAAGCCCTGATGTTGTCCACTGCTTAAATGCCAAATAAATGGCGTTTTGGGCAGGTAACTGAATAGATTGAGTAAGTCGCATAAATCATTAAAGAAAAATCGCTCTAAGTAATCATTTACCGGTCGACCAAGAATATTATCAAGCTGCATATACTGTGCAGTATTGAAGCCATTGTTTAAGCAGTACTGCTCCAAACGATGGCTCAGAGCTTCTTCTCCTGGCAAGCCTACCAATGGAATTATTCCATCATCATCTTGCTGTAATAAAGTACGGATGATGTCTACTAAAAACTCCAACGCAATCTCTCTTGAACGAGCTTGAGGTATGATATTCGATTCTTTGAACCAAAACCATATATTAATTGGATTTACTACATACTGTTTACAGAACTCACTTAGATCAGAATTGCCTTTGAACAAATTCGAAAATTGAGATATAATGTTTCTCTTATCATATTCATTAAACTCATTAGTTTCTAAATTATCAAGATAATTTATTTCATTTTCATCTAATTGAGCAGATTGATTCCTGAAAAATTCTAAGGCCTTACTTTCAACAGAGTATTCACATACATCAAATCCAAATTTTTGATTAATAAGATTTAAATCAAAATCTGAAAGCTTGTAGACATCTAAAATAGATTTATTGATAATTGATTCGTTGATTAAAATTCTCACCTTACAAAGAATTAAATCTTCAAAATAATTAAACAATTGTTCTTTTAACGCAGAAGTTGAATCAAGACGAAAGTATTTATTGCTGAAATTAGGTTCAATAATTCTATATGAATTAATATATTCAGTTAGCCTAATACAAGCCATCGTAGATTGCGTAACTACTTTTTCATTAAATTCATCTGGTTTTACAAATGGTATTCTTTGAATGTCCCCTACTTGAATATTGGCTGTGGGATTTAGACAATCAGCTACATAAAATATAACCTTACTGTTTAATAGGCCTAAAGCGTAATACGTATTTTTATATTCCTTTGTAAAAAATACAGAAGAGCCACCTACATCAAATATACAACCAGCAGGTAAAAATCTAAATGCATATCCACCCCTTCCGCTTGCTGAATAAGTTATTCCTTCATTTAAATAATATTTTTCATTTTGTGGTCTAGATCTAAGTTTGCCTTTATCATCTTTAAAGTTTTTAATTTGATGACCATTATCTTTCCAATTAACAGTTAACCAAAGATTCCCATACCATTTATTAAAGGTACCACCCTTAGCGTAAGGTATCCACTCATTATTGGAATTATTGCCTATTTCCCAATGAAATCTTAGAAATCTATTATTATCACCTGTTGCTAACCCTTGGCAAACCTTAAAATAATCTTCTAATGGATTTTCTTTGAATTTCAATCTGAAGTCATCAGAAATCCAATATATAAAAGGTTGGTTTTTAATTAAAAGTAGTTTTTCTTGATTTAAGTCAAATGTGTTTGTAGAAGATAAATTTGGGTCATTTACAATGTTAGCGAAATACTCATTTTTTGAAGATCCAAAATCATTATCTAATTTTATAAACTTACTAAGAACTGCATCCTGTTTTAATTTATTAATTATATAAAAAGCAGGATCTATTGATTCTTTAAATATGCCGCCAAACCCATATTGAACTAATACATCAATATGACTGTCAGTTAATATTTTTTTACGTAAATCTTTAAAAGAGTCAATAAACATAAATGTTTGTGGTGTTATCATTGAAATGAAACCTTCATTTTCAATTAATTCAAAACATCGCAGTATAAAACAACCGTAAAGATTTTCGTATACATTTATTTTATCTCTATAATTATCTTCTACAAATGTTTTTAACTCATCACCATATTCAGATGATGGAGTATAAGGAGGGTTGGCAACTGCTACATCGTATTTTTGGGTGAGTAGTTGCAAAAAGGTAATGGCATCCTGTGTTTTGGTATTCAAGAAAGTTTGCCCTTGTTTGGCGGTGTTTTGGGCTACTGCTTTTTGTAGGTTGGTAAAGAAATTGGTTCGGAACTCTTCGTACTTTACCAAGTTCTGCTCTGTAAAAAGGGTAATGCCTTCTTCTTTTACCAAGCCGTGCAACTTGATACTAAACTTTTCTTCTAAACGAATGAGTGAACCAAATTTGTGGGCTTGCTGTAAATCTTCCCAAAGGTCAATGACTATTTTTTCTAATTGCTCATCTAAAGGAGCACCATTTTCAAATAAATGCTTTACTTCATCATAAGCCGGTAAGAAAAAGTCTGAACTCACAATATTGAAATGCTCCACCTTAACGGTACGCTTCTTTCTTTTTGCCTTGATGTACAAACCCAACTGAGCCAACTGTATGGCACGGTCGTCTAAATCAACCCCATACAAGTTGTTTTCAATAATTAGTTTTGGGATGTCTGCTTCGTTATAATCTGCTCCGTAGTTCTCTATTTGGTCTATGTACAAATCGTAATACATATCAAAGCCATACAACAGATAATTGCCCGATCCTGTGGATGGGTCAATCATTCGTATTTCGTGGAGGGGCTTTCGTTCTCTTGTTTGCGAAGTTGGAGCATTGGCAATTTTATACTTATTGCGTATTTCACTATGGGGGTACATTTCTAAATAGAGTTTCCCCAAACTGTTATCTACCAAAAATTGTACTACCCAACGTGGTGTATATACCTGACTTTGAATGCTTACTTTGTTGTATTCTGTTTTATCGCCACTGGCTTTATGGGCTGCTTTTTTGTAGTTGTTGTAGCTTTCGTATAGCCAACCCAATACATCATCACTTTTCCAAATTTCGGTTTCTACTTGTGTATCGGTTTCTACCTGATTAAAGGCATTGATGATGCCTTGCAATTCTAATGTCGTAGGCAGTAAATGATAAGGGTGCTGTGGGCTGAATAAAGGAATATCGGAAGCTAATTTTTGCAATTGGTCTTCCAGGAAAAGCAGCAAGCCTTCGGCTTCTTCATTTCTTGCATTGGGGTTTTGCTCCAGCCAAGCCAAATGAGCAAAAGAACGGCCACCGTGACTTTCTCTTCGGGTTACAATTTCGGGGTGCAAAGTATGAGCTTCCATTACTTTGAGAGCTGCCAAGCGGTTGAACAATGTGAACGTGAGTTCTTCCACCAACTTCTCATAAGCATCTGCAACAGTTCCGGTTTCTGCAATGAACACTTCACGGATGGTTTCCATACGTTTGCGTTCAGCAGGGATATTTTGAATGGGAATTAGTTGCCCTTCATTGATACCCATTCTGCCCAAGCGGTTGCGAAATGCCTGGTCAATGAGTTGGCGTATATGTTCTACGTGTTCGCTAAGTTTCATTTTTTATCAATTACGAATTTTCAATTAGGAATTAGGAATGTCAAACCCAAGTTTAGTTTTCATTGTCTTGATGATTGAACCCATAATTCGGAGCAATTCATCACAATCATTGAGATATTCAGTTGCTCTGTCAACTTCCAAATACCCTGTATCTTTTAATAATCTTAGCCAATAATGACTTTCACGAGCTTCTTTGTAAGCAATATTCAGTTTAGCGAAAAAGTCTTTTGACGATTGACCGCCAATTCCTTCTTCTACATTTGCACCAATGGAAGTTCCAGAACGGAGTAATTGTTTGGACAAAACATATTCACGCTTTTCATCAACCAAATAGCGGTATAAGTTTACCACCTTGATGGCAAATTCATAAGACTTGGTTTGTATTACGTTTTCCTGTTTCATTCCTAATTACTCATTCCTAATTTTTAATTGATCTCTATTTCGTCATTATCAGATGCACTTGCCAATTTTTGCAATTCACCTTGCAACCAACTTTTATATTCAGCCACTTTCATTTTTGAAGTTGGCATTTTTACTGCATATTTTTTCACTGCTGGTAATGGTGGAGTGCCTGGTTGTGGTTCGGGTGTTTTAGTTTTAACTAAACCCGCCTGAGCAATTTCTATCTCCGCTTTTTTGCTTGGAAAGAGTTCGATAAATGAAAGTACTTCTGAATAGGTGAAACGGCTTTGTTTGTCTTTTACATCAAAATCAATAGAAACCGAAGCATTGGTTCTTTGCTTTGCGTATTGTTTGAGTGCTGATGCTTTTTGCAAGGTAGCATCATTCAGACCGGCAGGAAGTTTCTCAATTTCGTTTACAAGACTGCTTGCTAAAGTTTCTATCTCGGTGTATTTAGCTGAACAATCTTTCATTGCTGCACTGAATAATTGATGATACTCATCTTTGGTTTTTTGTGCCGATTGTTGAAGTGTAGCAAAGTTTTTTATTACATCACCATTTAAGTGGCTTTCAAAATCAATTTTCAGCTGTTGAATGGAAGCGTTAGTTGTAGCTGCTTTGGTCAATTCATCCTGCACCGAAGTAACAAATGCTTTCCACTCTTTTACTTTGGGCAAATTATTTCGGATGAACTTTTCTACTTTTTCAATTTCTTGCAATGCCTTATTAAATGCATCTTTTGAGGTTAAAAACTCAACTGCTTTATCAATGTAGTTTGCTTCACTTACCGCACCTGTAAAACCACCTAAATAGGTAGCGTTTTCATCTGCTTTGGGGAATAACTGGTCAAACTCTTTTTCACTGTTTCTAAGCGTAGTTACTTTATCGGCAAAATGTTTGGCTGCATCCCGAACCGCAGATACCAATTCAAAATCGTTGGTATTGTAGTCTATTTTACGACCGATATATTTCTCTACTTCTATATCCAAAAGAAACTGAGCTAATTCTTGTTTCTGTAAAGCTGAAAGTGATTTAGAAACTGCTTTGAAGGAAGCTTTTTTGAACTCACGAGAATTTTCAAAAAACACTTTTACACCTTCATCACGCCAAGAGAATTTTTCAGCACCGTTGTATTTGGCAATCAATTTTCCGGCTCTCATTAATGCAGCCGCTGAAGATATAACTGTACCAAAAGTGAACCCGGCAGGAGGCTGTTCAAGGTCCTTTTCTAAAGTTGCACCATCTACAAAAGTGTTGCGTACTTTATATAGGATTTCTTCTGATACTTTAAGGTTTTCTCCAATGAAATTGCCTTGATTATCAAAAAAGGCAAAGTCGCTACCTGTAAAATATTGTTGTAAGCGGCCATTATTGGCTTCTTTGATTACTGCTGCTGCTACACTATCACTTAACTGAGAAGCCAAACGCTTGCTATACACATTTTGTATAATGCTCCTTTGTTGGGTTTGCAAGGTTGTTTGCCAATTGTCTTTATTAAGTTGGAGTGTATTGTATAAATAAATAGCAGTAGCGTTGGTTAAACTTTCTTCTACCAAGTCCTTGATGCGGTTTTGCTTTTCACCTTTGGCGGTAGAGAAAGAAATCAGAATTTTACCTTCATCGGAATTAGGATTGTTGTATTTCTGCTCTAAGTAGGTAATACGCTCTACTTCATCAATCAAACGATCCAACTCTTTGAAATAACTATTGTCAGGTACTAACCAAAGTAAATCTTTATCATTTTGATGCTGCACCTTCAAGGTGTCAATATCAGCCGAACGGTCGTCTGAAATATTGTAAACACTTTTGATTTTTACTTTGAGGTATTTTAGGTTTGGTGTGGTAAGTTCATCATCATTATCGGTTGTGATGTAAAAGTCAAATTGTAAACCATTGTCAGCAACCCTGCTTATAGATTTATTGAAATTAGAACCTTTATATGCCGTAACCAATTGCTTTTTCTTTACGAAACCTTGAACGGTGAAACCGTTCATTTCATCCAACAATCTTTGCTCAATATCAGAAGTGATGCGGTACGTTTTGTTGGTATCTAACAACACTTTTGCTTCTGTGAGCAGGTCAAGAGCCTTTAAAATGTCGTCTTGAATTTTGAACTGTTCATTAGGGTCACTTATGAATGACTTTACAATATTGGGTACTGAAGAAGGAGTAACTTCTGCTTCTGTAAGAAAATTAATAGTTTCTAATAATTTTCTGCCTGAAATGGGCGAACCTGCTTCTGACAAGATACGCTCTGCATTATCGTATCTGCTTACTAATCTTACTGGCGGTTGCGGTTGACCTTCCTTGGCAATATGCCATCCAGTAACGGTATGGAAAAGGTCTGTATGCTGCACTTCTTGTTTGAGAACGTCATATGTGGTAATAATCATACCCCTTGCTGCCACTTTAGTGGAAGCATAACCTTTTGTACCAAAAAGAAAGTTTTGAAGTAAATCAAACTGATACTTGTAAAAAGGATAGTAGGTAACATAGTTTTCAGCATTATCAGTTTTACTGATACCTGCTCCGTGTATTGCTGCGTGGTCTGAAATCTTTCCAGAATTTTTCTTGAAATGCTCTGTTAGGTTTTGTATGCCGGTTTCAGTTTTCTTCAATAACCTGTTGCGAATGATTACATCTACTTCGGTGGCTTCTAAGTGAATTTTAGTTTTGAAACGGTCGGTTACTTTGGTTAATTGAGCCTTGCTTACATTCGAGTTGTTAATTACATCGTCCAATTTTTCTTGGGCAATAGCAATGGTCCATACTTTACCCCCTAAGGATGATAGCGATTCGCTTACACCTTCTAAATCCAATAAATTGAACTTTTTCTGATTGATTGCTTCACTGGCTTCATCAAAGAGAAAAACAACTTTTTCATTTTTTTCAACTTGCAGGTAGTTTGTCAATTCTTCTCTTAAACGAGAAGCACTGAATTGGTCAATATCCCTGCGAATAGTAGTTATCAGGTTGTCGTAATCAGCATCTGTATTGCCTTTTTTGATGTAAAGCTCTTTTATGGCTTTTGCGTATTTAAAGGAGCTTGTTCTTATATCATTCCAATCAGAACCTGTTGCATCAAAAATAAAGTCTTGTACAAAGGTTTTTCCTTCACTGAGCATTAATTGAAATAAGAAAATACCGTGTTCGTTTTCAGGTAGGTTCAATGAACGTAGAAAGTTTCTGAATAACGTGAAAGCCAACCCCTTTGATGTGTCTTGCTTTGCTATGTCTAAGAAGACTACTCTTGATTGAATGGCATCTAGTCTCGATAATGCGTTTTTTACCAATGCTTCATCATCAATACCTGTAAATCGTTGGATAATTCTATCTCTTGCTGCTGTGCCACCAATGGTGCGGTTACTTAGCATATAGCCCAATAACTTACCGAAATACGATTTACCCGAACCGTAAAAACCTGAAATCCATACTCCTGTTTCAAGAATATTGGATGTGAATGTATCTACAAAATTAGCATATTCACGAGCCAAACCGTCTGTAACGATATAGCTCTCAATTTCTGCCTGTATTTCTTTTTCCGAAACATCTTCTAAATCTATTACATTCTTGATGTCTTCTGACAGGTCTATGGTTAGAATGTCTTTTATTTTCATTTTTGTAAAATTCTTTATTTAACAATCATACATCTATACTTAGATGCTGGGCGTGAATTGAGAAACATTAATTGATCTCCATCTTGTGCAGCCGGATATAAAATAATCAAAGGCATTTTTGATTTCATTACCAATTCATTTTCCATTAAATGGATATTATCTATACCACTCCCATATAGAGCACCACTATGGATTAATACTGGTATTTTTTGTTCGTTAAAAGTTTGCTCAATGGCTAAGAGTAAATGCCTGAATAAGTCGGGACTTGTTTCTCCTTCGGGAGCTTTGAAAATTTGATGAACCGAACCCCTGAGTAAGTCGAACATTTCATCAAGGTCATTTTTATGATCTTCCACAAACGAAATCAACATTTCGTTTATGTCAATTATGCGGTAATTGTCTTGCGGCATCAGCTCAGTTAACTTTTCTATGAATTGAAATTCCAATTCGGGTGGACATACCAATAATATTGAATTGCCCCCATTGGCATTCAGTCGGATTTCTGAACGTTTGTCAGACTCCACAATCCGCTTTAACTGCGTAATGATATGTTCAGGATTTAGTGATGTGCTCATAAATTGACTCGTAAGTTTTTATTGGTTCTATACTTAGTTTATCGCCTGTATAAACCACATTAAAATATTTTGAAAACTTTTTTTGTAATAGCCTTTCGATAAACGTTTGTTTTTCGTTGAAGCTATATTTCAACCATTCGCTATTTAATAGATTTGGTTTCTCTGAAATGGCTGTTAGCCAGTAAACAAATAACACAAACATCGTATCCGATAAATTTGGATGAATGATGCTTTTATTGACTGAGCCTTCCATCAATCCAAACTTCTTTAATAATGTAAGATACTTTGAAGCTGTAGTAGTAATTGTTATTTCAGACCACTTCTTTAGATCATCTTGTGTTTCTTTTAAATCTTTTATACAAGCAACTACTTCATCGTTTTTTATTGATACCCTGCCACTGTAAAAGGCAGGAAAAAAGACTTTAGAATTTAAATAGTTTAATAATTCATTATTCACAGAAGCATTCCAGAATAAAAGAAAAAGCACTTCGTTTGAAATTGCATTCGCCTTTATTACAGAAAGAAAAATAGATTCTGATTTGGAATTTTTAAAACTTAAAAAAGTAGCCTTAATAGCTTTTTCAAACCGCATAACAGACTTATCCGTTTTAATAGCGGTATAGGTATGTATCCCACCTTTCTCTTTGATGGAAATCATATCTTCCGAAAGGAAAACTTGAATTAAGTTCCAATCAGGTAAACTGCCTAAAACATTTATGTCTGAGTTTATTTGCATTTTTTCTTGTTCTTGCAGCGATTTATTTCCAATTAATTTAACGATAATTACTTGTATAAATTTGATCCGCTAACCATACCGTCATTAATTCATCATTACTGACTTTAAATATTCCGCCAACGATGGGTGTTATCCGCTCTCGTTTCAATTACCGCAATCCTTTTTCAATTCTACTACATCGAACCGTACCCACTTAAAACAATAGCGTTATTAACTTCCAATAAAAAAAATGATTCTCTTGTAGTGCTCAAACCTACTCACCAAATCGACTAATCAAAGGTTAGCAAATATAAGTAAAGACAAGTTTTTACTAACAATATTGGCAAGGTTGCAATACACCGGCAACACGGATGATTAAGCTTGCAAAAAAGCACCTAACTACAGTACTTGCCTTTTACGCAGGCAATGAAACGGTACTTATAAATTATTTGTTGACAACTGTTACTGCTCCTTATTTAAAATTTTTATTCGTAATAAGTATTTAAAAATAACATCTCCTCCTATTCATCTTACACATCAACTTGCAATAACCACCCACGAAATTAAAAGCAAAATTGATAACCAAAAAAAAGCTGAATAATAACAAATAAGCTAAGCGCCGTTACTTTCCTATACAAAAATTAGAGTTCCCTTTACTATCAGGCACTTACAATAGTTGGGCACCAAATAGACAACAAAGGCGACTAAAACAAGTGCAAGGGCACAACAAAGAAAGGAAAAAATGTTGTTGAGTTTAGAGTGTGCTGTTCCTTATCATAAGCAAAAGCAAAGATAAGGTTACAACCTATCGAAGTTGCTTGACAACTGCTTCCAATTGCAAGCCCATGTAATGGCAGAACTCCTCAACAGTAACAACCTGGTGCTGCTGCTTGTTGAAGTGGTCCTTGATCTTCTTAATAAGGTTTCTACCATACCTGTCGCTTCTGCCTGTGATTACCTGAATGTCTTTCGGATAAATGCACAGTCTATTCATTATTTCAATTATTCAACTTCATACACTAACCATACCGATGATATACTTCAAATATGGAAGTGACATTGCAAATATAAATCTTTTTTAAGGGTGGTGAAAGTGTGTTTGTTGGAATAATGTGGAACATTCGGCACAGATGGCACGGCACATTTGCAGAGGCTTTATACTGATTCTAATTTTGTTTTCGTAAGCTGATTAAAGCGTATCAGTCGAAACAAATTTACTAATTCATAAAAGTTTAAAGCAATGGCAAAACTAAAAGGTATCCTCAAAATCGAAGGCACTCTGGATGAACTGACCTTCTACAAAACACAAGATGGCCACTTGGTGAAAACAAAAGGTGGTGTATCTGCTGAACGAATTGCAAATGATCCTAATTTTCAGCGTACCCGTGAAAACGGTGCGGAGTTTGGAAGTTCTGCAACTGCTGGCAAGTTGCTCCGCAACGCAGTCCGTAACCTGATGATGAACGCTGCTGACAACCGTGTTACCAGTCGTTTAACTCAGATCATGACCCTTATTAAGAACTACGATACCACTTCCGCAAGAGGTGAACGTATTGTTGCAATTGGAATTGCTGACCCTGCGGCATTAGCACTGTTGAAAGATTTTGATTTCAACGACAATGCAGCTTTAGGCGGTGTTCTCTTTGCTCCGTTCACAGTTACAGGTCTTACAGGTGCAATCAATATCCCGGCATTCATTCCGATCAATGATATTGCTTACCCTTCCGGTGCAACTCATGTGAGCTTCAAATCTGCTTATGCAATTGTTGACTTCACCAACGGAAATAGTGCAATTGAGTACAGTCCTGTAACCAACTTGCCGATTGATGGAACCAACACTCCAGTAAACCTTATTCCAACTGGTGTTCCTGCCGGTGCCGGTACTAAGTTTTACCTGATGTTGATTGAGTTCTTCCAGGAAGTGAACGGGGTTCAATACTCTCTCAAAAACGGTGCTTACAATGTACTAAACATTGTTGAAGTAGCATAAAAGCTGTTCTTTCTTTCAGTTAGGAAATGGCCTCACCAGTTTGGTGGGGCTTTTTCTTTTCAGCAAAGCCCCTAAAAGGGCAATGCTGAAAGCTGGCGAACACCTGATGGATAACGCCAAAGGCAACAACCACATGGAAGGCGATAAACCTTAACACCTGTGAGATGCTGGGCAATGAGTGACGACCTGCGGATATAGCGACTATAACCATGAGGTGGAAGCTGCAAGAACTGATGAAGGACCTGCGGAGTAAATGGGCAAATGCCTGGATGGCTGCCGGAACTGATACGAGGATGCTTTTGCATAATAAATAAATTTTATGTGCATCTCTCAGCATGGCGGATAAAAAAACCAAAAGGAAACGGAATAAATGATAGCCTTGTGCGGTGGCCTTGTGTTTATGCCGTAGTCTTTTGGTTTTTTTAGGTTGGCCTTGTGCGTCTGCCCGCCATGCTACCTTTGCACATGAAAATTTATTCATGCAACGAGCAGTATCATGTAAGGGGCTGCCCTACATTTTGCTTTTTAAGTGCCGGTATATCATGGCTCTTTTCAAATCATTGATTAAAGCCAACTGCTGCCGGATATTCCTTTCCCTTTCTTCAAGCTGCTTGATTTTATCAACTGTTGCGGTGTATTCGTTTTCCTGTGTGCTTACCACTGTTGCCTGAGTGCCTACCTCTTGCTTAAATTCAGTTATCCGAATAAACGGAATAACGGAACCAGTGAGGAACTGATGAAAATGTTTTGCTTTCCACAAACCAAATAGCAACCAGAAATAAAAATCCTTTTGCTTTTGATTTTTGCAGATGCAAACAAATGAATTTGGACAAGGTGCAGTAAGAGGCTTACCGCTGTTTAATCCTTTGCAGAGAATGTAAAACTCAAACTCTGTGGCTTGATTTTTTGGGCTGTACGTTTGAAACTTCGGACTGTGCATGATTGTAGCTTTAAATTATAAGCTGCTTTGAATCTTTGCAACTGCCCTGCTTCGCTTATGCTCCGCAACACATATATAATTTGACAAAGAAAAAAAACAGAAAAAAAAAGAAAGCAATCACAGAGGTGGCGTGGCTAAAAAACCAAAAGGAAACGGAATAAGTCCCGAAGGGTGAAAGGCAAATACCAATAAAATAATAAACAGATTATTTGCCTTTCATTATGCCGTAGTCTTTTGGTTTTTTTCAAGCGTTGGCCTGTGCCAGCCACCTACCTTTGCTGCACTTTTTATTTTTATTTTTTTCATTCAGATTCTCCGTATCTGCATTCGTATTTTTAAAAGAGAAATATCAATCCTTGTATTTTATTAACTGCATTTCATTTTAGCCAGAAACATTAATCGGAGATGTATTTCGTGGGTCGGATGGGGTAAACACTTCGCAGGAAAAAATAAAGCATACCGCTTTCAATCGTGCGGTGGGTAAAGAGCAAATGCAATGACTGAACGGAATGGAGCAAATGAGGTTGGTGGCTTGGAGTGGCATGAGCAGTTTGCTTAGAAGCATTGGCGGCTTTTGTAACTTTTCAAAAAACAAAAGCCATTGCAGCGAGGGATAAGCAAACGCCATGAAACGGAAAGCCTGTGTGATGGCTTTGCGGAATGCAGAGAAGGAATTGCTTTTGCTGTGCGGTGCTGAGGTTGGTGAAATGAACGTAGGCGGAATGTAGTGAAGGATAGTGTAGAGAATGAAGCGAGGCGGAATGAACGCAACGCCTGAACGGAATGGAGATGAAGTGAATGAACCTACCGCAAGCACATAGCCATAAAACAAATCATGCTTTATTTTTTTCTGCACCATTGAAAGGGTGGCGGGGTGGCGTGGGTCTTCGGGTGGGGTGCGGTGGGTAAAAGCACGGCTTCATCCCGTTATCGGGATGCTATGGTGTTGGATACTTAACATAATGTTCTTATGTGACAGCCTGTGCGGTTGGATGCTTGCATAAGCGATGGCAAAAGGCTGTGCGAAGCGAACACATAAGGCAACATTATGTTTAAGTAGCTTCCGCCATTTTTTATACTGGCATAAGCGAAACGGTGGTGGCGGTTGGAGTGTAGCGTCTTTTTGTTTGGTGTGTAGGGTGGCACAGCTCTTTGCTACCGCAATGGAGCTTTAGCGTAATGAGGATACCAATGTGCTGTATGCGTTGGCACACACCACACAAAAAGTATGACAGTTAAAAATGGCGGCAACACCATAGATGCAGTGGAAGCGTCTGCCCTGTGCGGTAGCCACTGCATAAGCCGTGCTTGTGTGTCGGCTGGGTGGGTTCAATATATTCGTGATGAACGAACACCGCTTTTCATTGCATTAGGGATTGAAGCGGAAATCCTTTTGCCTTCAGCAAAAGATTGTAGCGAAAAGCCCGACCCGAAGGGGAAAGCCCTAAATATTTCTCCGTGAAAAATATTCTGCTGTGTTATACTTGTTCTTCCAAAATATACTTCCTGACAGTAAGATCAATATCCTGAGAGTTAATACCGCCATTGGGGTTTTCTTCTGTCAGGATTAATATTCTTTCATCTCCAGGCTTTGCCTCTGTATGCAAAACAAATCCATCTTGAATATAACCCTCCAATTTCTGCTGCCATTTCTCCCGGTAATCGGTTTTCGTCATCATCCCTAAGTGCTCCCAATAAAATCGTTTGCCCGTTGAAAGATTATCAATTGTAAAATCAGGCTTTATAGTTCTATCCGAATTATCCAGTTTCAATTTGTCTTCATAAGCATAAGTAATTTGCCTTTTGTATTTATTCAGACAATTGGCAATAATTACCTCATTCTTACTCAGCATTGGTTCACCTCTCTCACTTATATTCACATACCTTGCATCGTACCACTTCTGCTTTAACTGTTTCACCTCTGGTAAATGGAATAGGTCTGTAAATCTTCTTGCAGTTGACGAAGCATCTGTTGAGGCTAATCGGATGAAATCTCTGAAATCGCCTTGATGCAAAATAATAATCTTCTTTTCCTGTCTTGTTAATGCTGTATAAAGTAACTCCCGGCTTAAAATTGCACCTTTAGAGGGCATCACGAAAAACACTTTTTCAAAGCCGCTTCCCTGCGATTTGTGTACAGTTATTGCATAGGCTAATTCTAATGAGTATTTCCCTTCTTCTCCCAATTGATCTGCCCAAAATACATAGCTATAACCGGGCTGCGTAGAAAAAGCAATTTCAATATTGGGTTCTCCTTTTCGACTTCCATCTTTTGCTCTGAACTCCCCGGTTATAACACCAATTTCACCATTAGCAATATAGTTCAATGCTTCAGCTTTCTTATCAGAAGGTTTAATCCACTGCCAATTCTCCCAACGGGTATTTCTTAAATTAATTACCTTATCGCCATACACTATGTTGTCATTGCCTTTAGGTTTTGCAACCTTTCTCTTTTGAAAATAACTCGAACCTTCAGGCTGAATGTTTAGTGCCAAATCAATGAAGGGTTTTCGATAGGTTGTTTGAAAGAACTTATTTACTTCCTTTACACCATATCCGTATCCATTTACAGGTGATATGACCTGCCATTTCTCTATTTCCCGTTCCGCAAAATCGTAATTAAAGTATTGATAATTGCCAACATCTTTCGCACCAATTTTTCTGTTGAACGATTTAATTATGTCATTCTTATCTAATGGTAATTCTTCAGCTACAACCTGCTCAAATAGTTCTCTGAAATCTTTACTCTCATACCATTTCACTAACCGGATATGGTCTGATTTAATTGCCCCTGATGAAATCGCATGAAATGCCTCTAAGTCTTCTTTGGTGGGTTCATCACTAAAACAACGACTTAATGCAACATCCCAACGGAAGTCACCCGTATTACTTTGACGTCTGATCTTCTTTAATTCTGCATATGCAGGACCTGAAAAAATATTCGCCTTTTCAAATGTCCTTGGCTTAATCTCACTTACTATATCCACAAAAGGTCTTCCTGTACCGATTGGTGGCAACTGTCTGTAATCACCTACCAGTATGATCCTGTCAACCGGACCCAAAGCATCAAACAATGCTGCCAATTGTTCCTCGGTTAGCATTGATGCCTCGTCAATAATGATATTTTTTGCAGATGAACTTTTCCCTGCTTCTTCATTAATGAAATAGGTACCTGTCATCGCATCATACCTATCAGGATATAGAAACTGAGCAATTGTTTTGGCGTCATGCCCTAATTTAACTCTTGCTTTACCTGTAGGAGCTAATTTCAATACACCACCCCGGACTATTTCATCCTGTCTCTCAAAAATTTCCAGCAAAGATGTTTTGCCAGAACCAGCCGGACCAATCAACACGGAAAATTTGTAATTGGTCAAAACGTTTAATGCTTCTGCCTTTTCATTTCTTGCAGCAATTTCATCTGCATAGTCAGGACTATTCGGATCTAATGATGGGAATTTCTTATGGCTATTAATTAGTTTTAGCCAATCCTTTTCAATGTTATATGGCTTTGATACAATTTGCTCGATATTTAAACGCTGTCTTATAATTGTTTTTAATTCTGCCAAACGTTGCAGTTTGAGAAACAGAGTAGGATTTGATTTGCTTGGCTGAACAGATGTAATCTCTTTTATAAAAAACTCTTCTTCTGATTGAATGGTCAGGATGTCTTCATCAATAGGAAAACTCTCATCCATTGCTTTCGTCTTCATTCGTTCCAACACTTCCTCAAATGGCAATAATGAATGACCTTCCGCTGCCGCTTCTTCTAAAATGAATACTGAAAATGCCCGAACTCTTTTCTCATCTAAGTTATCTGTTAAAGCAGTTTCAGCCGGTAGGGGAAACGCTGTTTGAATTTTCTCAGGTGGCAATAGTGCCTTATCTACCTGACGAAAGGAAATACCAAAGGCTTCAAATCTTGTTTTTTCATAAAGCAAGTAAAGGTTTTCTGAAATCTCTTGTGTTGATCCAATTAAATCAACATGGTTTTCTATAATAAAAGTTGCCTGATCATTATTCAACTGGCAACGGCTTATGAGCTTGAAAAACTCTCTTTTCTTGCCAGGTTTCCCTTTCCATATACGCTGTGCAGTAGCGTTGAATAATTTTGCACCTCTGGCCTTAATATACTTTTCCGGTTCTATAATACTTTCCTCAAATATTGACCAAGGATTCGCTTGCAAAAGGTCTCCATCTTTCTGAAGTATATATTTCTCTATCTCCCAAGCGATGGTGTTACCATCCTCAATATTTAATGCACTTAAAACGGGCCCCATTCCCGGGAAGGCTCCTCTCATATCCCAGATAGCTGAAATTTCGGCATCAATCCAATCCAACTCTTTCCTGAAAGATTTTTCCAGCAGCACTTCTGACTTTTTCAAACTCTCCGCCATATTCAGTAATGCATCGATAGCCGTATCGTGTTCAACTAATTCTGAGGCAAAAGAAAATTGCTTATAATCGGATGCAAAAGCAGCGTACTCTTTTAAATCAACTTCAATGTTGTTCTTCTTTGTAAAATCAAGAATATCATGGTAAGGCAACAGAAATCCGTCAGGATTATTGGTAGTTAATGTATGTTCAACGCATCTATCCCACGGGTGGCTTTTATGACCAGTATAGCCCTTATCAAAATTGTATTCAAGTATTTCACCGGGTTCGTTCTTCACTTTGGCCACACCTACAATTACTCTTTCATTTGGTTCAGAGAAGGGAGTATCTTTACAATAGAAGAAAATTAATGACTGTCGCTTTTTAAGGCACCCAAAGAATGCATCCAACAATATTTTCTGATTGGCCGGATGTTGAACCCAAATATTGCCTTCAAACCCCAAATTCTCATCAACTTCCTGTTCCAGGTCGGCATCATATTCCAACTCAAAAACATGTGCTTTTTCGGAAAAATGGGGATTATCGTCACCACCCTTATTTTTCATCATCCACAAAAAAGGAACTGCATTGAAAGAATAAGGCTTATGAAAGTATATGCCCGGCTTGAAATCCTTAAACATAGGATTGATCTTTGTCCAGGCATGAGATAACTCTCTTGTGTAGCTATTTGGAGAAAGGAAAGTGCCTTTCTCTGAGATGCACGGTGGAAAGTTTTCTTCAGTTATCGTTGTGTTGGAAGGTTCCGTATCAGGGTTCTTAGTAGCATCAACACGAGGCAATATTCTGCAAAAAGAGTTGTCCAAAACACTACAGCAGGTTTTGCCATTCCATTTATTATCATGCCAAGGTACTCTTGCTGACAGGTGCTTAATTGGTAAACTTTTGCTCATTATATAAATATTTTCTTTTTAATCTTTATCGAATAACGATGCTTGTATTTCGCCTCTCATAATAAACGAAAAGCATTTCTCCATAGTTACTAAACCAATACCTGGTTCATTAATCAGGTCAATCATTGATTTGATAGACTTACTTTCAATAACCGTGGATATTGTATTTATCCTATCCTTCCTGATACCTGTAACTTTTTGAATTTGAGCAGAACTAAATGAGTTCCATTTCACAGCAAATGATTCAAACAAATCATCCGGTGCTGATGGATCGTACTCATATATTTCAACTGGGATTTCACATTTTGATAAATAGCTTGTCATTAGCTGATATACCTCATCCCTATCTAAGCCTCCATTATGAGCACCAAGTAAAGGAAATGCAATTGATTCAATACCTTGAACCTTGTATGTATCAAGAAATTTTTGAAGCCCCTTTTCAACGTATTCTAATTTGCTCGGATACTTCCAATGGAATTTTGTAGGAAAATTGAGAACCCACGGTGCATCCGGCTCACCTTTATATAACCATAACTTACCGATTCCAATGAGTTTTGACTTGCAATGCTCTTGATACAAATCAAACATTTTCGGATACCTTAGCTTGTAAACCAAAGCAATCCCTTTCCCCATTACCCCAACGCAGTTAACGGTATTTACCACTACCTGTGCCTTTGTATTAAATATATTTCCTCTTACTAACTCTATTGCCATTTTAATTCAGATTATATAGCTCCCATTTTGTGTTTTTTATTTCATCCTGAAAGTAAACTTTCAAAGAAGTGTGGTTTTCAAATTTGATATTCAAACTTGGATATGCACATATCATTGATTCAGTTGCATTGATAACATTCCCACTTATCATTTCATATTTTGTACCGGATGGGAATTGAACGATAAACATTCCAGATTTGAACCCGTTTCCACTGTAATTCGTTGAAATATCCAATATGCCATCACTGTATTCACATTCAATATCCTTGTTCTGATTGTGGTAAATATCATCACTATAAGAAGATACTTTGATTCTATTAGCGTATTGACTTCTTTCACCAATCCTTCTTATCAATTCATCCTTATCATTTTCGCTTCTTACTATAATATCAAAATTTATGATACTGGTAAAATCAAACTCATCTTTTATTAAAAATTCTTGTTGTGAATAATTAATATAGGTTCTATAGTCGCCATCAGATGTATTGAATATGGTGCTATACACATCTCTATAATTAAACTTAGATAACATTTGCAAGACAGGTTTAACTACTGCCCAATTCGTTTGCATGTTACCATTGCTCATATAACATTTATCACGCAACTTCAATAATACTTCCTGTAAATTAAATCGAAAAAATACAGGAATGGGGCATTTAGGCAATCCTAATCTTAACGCACTTTCATAATATTTATCGTTTATATCCAACCCCAAACATTCATTATAAAACTGAGTAGGTGTTTGTGGTCTGAAATAGAATCGTGCAAATTCATGAGCCGTATGTCGCCTACCAACTACAGCACCTGCTGCATCTGCAAAACCAATGGCCTTATTCCGGCTAAGTATCTTTTTATTCTTAATTATTTCAATTGCATTTGTCAGATGTGTAAAATGATAAATGTAACCTGACCAACTTGAGTGCTTTGCTTTTAGATTTAAATAAAGTTCTAATTCAGGAATATTATTCACTATTTGAATTATATGCTCTCTTATGTTTAAAGGAATTGAAATATTTTCTTGCAGATAGAAGTAATCCCAATACATCATGAACTCATCAACCATTTCAATTGTGAAATTGATTGATGTATTTTGAGAAATATATTCCCAATCCAAAAAATCTTTAAATAGCCGCAACCCATTTATGTCAAAAACTATCATACCTGAAATAATCTTCCAGTTTAAAAACTCCTTGAATTTTAATAGTATTTCAGGGGATGGGGAGAATTTTTCTGATTCGCAGAGCAAATTCCATTCTATTGAATCTTGATAAGACGATAGTATCGTTATGTTATTAAAATCAAGTTTCCAAGATTTGACTAAAGCAATCCAATCCCATTTGCTTTCGTATTCTAACAATAACTCAGGATGCTGTTGAAAGTCTAAATTCTGATGTCTTGAAAGGGAAACCCATAGCTCGTTATTCAAAACATTATTTGAAACTAATAGTTTAATAGAATCGGGTGTAATATGTATGGAATCACTATTCAATATGCTACTCCAATTGGAATCTGTTTGCTGTACAAATAGCCTTAATAAATTAAGATCAAAGATTAAATTTTTACTGCTGCTCAAAAGCTGCCAATTCCATTGCTTATCTGACAGTGTAAGCAATGTATCATTGTCAATCCAACTTGCTTTTGAAAGCAAATTGTAATCCCAATCTTTATCTTGAAGTTGTAATAATACATCTTTGTCAACCTTGAAGAAACTATGAGAAGATAAGGCGTGGTAATCCCAGGGCTTTGTGCCATTTTCTAATATAAATTCTTTTGTCAACTCAAAACGTGGGTGACAAGATAGTTTTTCCCAATCCCAAGGATGGTTGCTAAACTTGCTAACTAACGCAGGGTATAATGTTACTTCATATCGAATGGATAATGCACCCCAATCTATTAGGCTTGAAAACCTGTTTAAGCGTCTTGCGTCATATTCCGTAATTCTTTTTTCTTTATTTGAAATTGTAAGTAATGGACTTGCTGCTGATAGTATATGCCAATCCCATTTATCTTCAAATTCTGAAATAATTCTTTCGTTCCAAGTAATATTATTTATCGAGCTAAGAGCAGTAAAATCCCATTCATTCTTATATGCATAAAGATATTCAAGCGTTCTATCCAGCCATTGTCTTGTGTCTCTATAAACTACTTTACTGAATTGAAAAAAAGAAGAAAGAGTACTATTGCTTGAAAGCAGTTTCCAGTTTATTTTAGCTGAATAGGTAGAAAGGAACTTATGGTCAATTGGGATTACTTTTGAAGAGCTGATATAATTCCAGTCCCAGGTAAAAATATCAAACTGAATAGTTTCTTGAATAAAATTCCAAAGATCGTTAGGCAATATTTTTTTTGTTATAATAGACCATGACTCATTTATAACAGATTCCGGGGACTGTGAAATCAAAACTGCAAGCGATGGTAATTTGTTTGTTGGGGTTAAGTCTATTGGCGAAATGAATTTATCAATTAGATAAGGCCAATGTATATATGACGCATATTCAACTTGAAAATCATCATCCAATAATATCTCAGAACTTATTCTTTCTTTAGTTACCAAACTCCAATCCCAGAAAAGGTCAGGATTATCGAGGATAAAGTCCAGGTCACATTTTTCAGATAAATAATTCCTTAGACCTTCAGCAGATGGCAATTGCAATAATTCATCCTCGTCCGATAATACAATTTCATTAAGTGATTCTACCGATGCCTCCCTAAGAACTGAAAGCCAATTAATGGCTATGTTATGAGAATTAAGGAGTTCCCGATTTAGTAGTATTTGTTCAAAAGTAAACTCAGTCGATACATGCTTTGATATTATCGCCAGCATCTCTTCTTCAACAGCCCATTGAAAAAAGAAGGCCAAATTATCAGCTACAAGTTCCGATGGAATACTATTGATTAAAATATTTAATGCTAATTTATCTTGGTGTTTGCGAATAAATTCATTAGACCATTTTAAGTCTTTTCGATTACAAAGAGCACTAAAGTTCCAAGGAAATGTTTCATTAAACTCAACTATAGAGATATTATCAATAGAATGGGATACATTATCATAGCCGGCTTGATTTTTAACTAAGCTGCTAAATTTTTCAAATAGTTCTGATGACCACTTTAGATTTTGATTTGCTTCAATTCCGGGAATGTATTCATTCCCCCAAAACAATAAGTCATTATCAGATAGAAACCCAAATATTTCTGAATTTAAAATTACATCCTGGTCTTTACCAATTTTGAAGTTGGTTCTTTTGAGGGAATCAATCAAATACGAACAGAATTTAGATTCGTTGAATGATAATTTAAAATCAGCCTCATTTCTAAGTAACCTGTTAACTACTGAAATAGTGTCAATGTATGGAGATAGGGTTTCAATATTTAAAATGAAATAATTTATTGAATAGGTAGAACTGATAAGTGACCAATCCCAGCTTAGGTTTGGGTTAGCTAGAATTAAATTGCCTGACTGCATTTCTCCAAAAGAAATTAGAGTGTGAAGGTCAAAAGGCAGTGATTGAATTTCCCTTTCAATAAATTCAAATGAAACTCTTTTTGTAACATTTTTCCAATCTACAATTGCATTAACATCCGTAATGGTTGTTAATAACTGTTCCAGTTCTTTTTGGTCAATTCTTTCCAGAAACACATCAATATCCCATGGAAACTGATTGATGGTATTTATAATGTATGGTATTTCAACTTTCTTTGAAAGGCGAGACCAATCCCAATAATCAGCATAAGCCTCGATATTCAATATCAATACTTCATCAGGACAATGCTGTATTACTTGATACCACACTGCGTTACTTGAAACTTCTTCACTCGACAATAATTCAAACCAATTATTATCCCATACTACTCTTGAATCACTCAGAATTATTTGCCAGTTGACATGTTTGGTGTATTGAGAAATTTCTGCCGCATGTATTTCTTTAATATCTCTAAGATATAACTGATAACGAAGCAACAGAATCCAATCAGCAAGCAAATTTGAATTTGCCTCTTTTAAAATTATTTCATCTAATTCAGGCGAAGGTTTGTCATTTAAAGCTACTTGTATTCTGTAAACCTCATCCTCTTTTAGTAGGGATAGGGATAAGTTTGAAATACATTTTTCATAATTAAGCACTACCTCATTTACCCATTGAATTTCAATATTCTTATGCCCTTCCTGTTCTGAATTAAAATTGAGTAGTGCCTTGTGAAGAAATACATTTTCCTGCTGGTCTTCAGAACTATAATAGAAAGGCTTTATTTCCTTCGCTTTATATATTTCAGAAAAAAGGCCATATTTTGAAAAATTGAATAGATTTTCAAAACTTTCCCAATCAAAGAGAAGATAATGTTCATTAAAGCTGATAACACCTTCGTAAAACAAGTGCTTAACGCCCTTTTGTCTTGCTTCTAAACCCCACTGGGTTGTAGTAATTACCTGATTACCATCTTCATTTTTATGAGTTGAAATCAAATGATATTCTGATAGTGTATCAAGTAATGAAGAGAATATTCCAGCTTCAGCTATGTCAAAATAAACCTGTTCATCTTCATTGGCTTCAACAGCAAAACCTAAAATGGAGCCTAATTCATTATAACTAATTGTATCATTATACAAATTCAAAAATGAAAGAATAATATTGTCAAACTCAGTGAGTGGATATGCCTTCCTATAAAGCACCTTATGCTTTGCAACTCTAATTGGCCATTCCTCTTTTATCGTTATTAGATTCATTATTTTAAGGATTTGGCATCAAATGTTTTCACAGCACCATTAGGATGTTGCTGAATTGTTTCGTAAACCTTGTTATAAATAGCATGTTTTCTAAAATGCTGAGAATTGCCAACAATTATCAGGAGTCTTTTTGCTCTGGACAATGCGACATTCAGACGATTGGGAAATTCTGCAAACCCTAAACTTTCTTGGGATGGATAACCCTTCTCAGGATACGCTTCCATATTAGGAGCCTGATTTGGAAATTCTGCAATAGAATTGCTTCTTACCAATGACACTATTACAATATTCCTCTCCATGCCTTGGAAACGGTCAACCGGTGAGATTCTTAGCGGAACATCGGGATACTTATCCTTCAACTTGTTTAATAACCCTGCTTGAGCACCGTAGAAAGTAATTATGCCAATTTGCTTTTGCTCGACATCCCCTGCGGGCCAATAATCCACAAAGTTTTTATACCCGGGTGATTTTTTGAAATGACTTAAAAGCCAATCAACAGCCTGTACTTCTCCATAATTAACCCTGGATGTACCGCTTTTTATTTCCGGGGATTCTACATCAAGCCAGATTACGTGTGTTTTTTTATTGACTGTAACACCATGATAGCGATTCAGCGGATGTGACATATCTTCTGAATTTGCTATCTCATCAGGAATACCACATTCTAAGCCACCGTCAGCAATGTAAAACTGCTTTATAGTTTCATTTATCGCTGGATGCATTCTATACTGGACATTAAATGAAGACTTCAAGTTTTCATCTATTCCAATAAATAATTTCTCAAAATGAGATATTGAAAATTCTTCTTTGTTACGTCTTATATAACTTATTAGGTCATTTATTTCATTTCTATTTTTTTCATCCTTAGTTTTTTTCGACATCATTTTAAGATTGTCGATAAACTCAGCTGTATCAACCATTGGAGGCAACTGTCTATGATCTCCAATTACTACCGCCTTTTTTCCGTAAAGGCATGGTAGGGCTAATTCAGGAGGGGATGCTTTACTCGCCTCATCTTGCACAACAAGATCGAACTCAATGTTTCTTTTCTTTAATGCGGCTATAGTGTTTTTATTTATTGAAAGCCGAAAAGCATCATATTCCTTGATGTGTACTACATTGCAATAGTCAGAGAAGAACCTTGTAAATTTCTGTTCTGAATTTTCTTTACCAATTGAACTACATGTTGCTCCTATAACATTTGCATTCTGTAAGTAGTTATTAAAAAATAACGAACGCAGTTGTTCATTTGCGTTTGTCAGGTAGGCTAACCACTTTTCTGATAACTCACGGTTAACTGTGGTACGTTTACTTCTTACTCTATTACTGATTAAAGCAATCCAGTCTTGTAAAATATTAGTAGCCGATTTATCTTCAGTCAACTCCTTATTACCAAATAGAACCCATTGTTTAAGGGATTCCAATGAAAATCTTCTTCCTTCTTTATCCAATTTGTCATCAGAGCCAAACCTAATTGGTTTGATTAATAAATGAGTTTTGCTCCGGAGTTTATCTAAAGCGTTATCAACAGCAAGGTTAGTCTCTGATGTGACAAGTATCCTATATGGCTCTTTCTTAACGGAAATATTGGAACGGATATGTTGCCATATCAACTCTGCAATTGCTGTTGACTTTCCAGTACCCGGAGGGCCTTGTATTAGAAAAAAGTCGTTTGCCAATAAGCACTTTGCAATCGATTCTTTTTGCCGATCATTAATATTTTTTGAAAGCAATGAAGCATCTATTTCGTTGATTGCTTTTTGGTATTCAACAGTACGTAAAATATCACCAGGGAAACTTATAGCCTTTGATGAATCCATCAATATATCCCGTAGTTTCTCATTTAATATCTTCTGCTTAGTAATAGAGAAAATAATGTCAATCGTATTTGACAACCTTTTTATTTTATCTCTTTCCCCTTTTAAAGTACAACAAACATTAGTTGAAATAGCTGGAATACAGATTTCCTCTTTCATTGATTCCATTTCAATCGCAACATTGGGATAGTTAATCTTTGAAATAGTCCCAAAAGAGGCTGGTTTTTTAGCATCCCATATCGAAATTTCCTCGCCTCTTAAATAATTAAATTTGCTATTGATTTCAGCTTCAAATTCTTCTTGTTTAAAGTTTAGAAAATATTTTAGTTTCCCTTCCTGAAGTTCTTCAAACACATACTGCATATTGTCGTTCAACAGCGGATCAATTGCGTCTTTTATTTTAGCAACGAGCAATTGCAATAGGTCGTGATTGTCAAAAAAGCAGAAGAATGATAGCTTTAAACCATTGTTAGACAATTTGGTTTTAATGGCAGGTATTTGCTGTAATTCCTCTTGAATTTCCAATAAAGGTGAGCCATATTGTAACTTTATCTTAAAACCATGTTCAGCCCCCTTGTTGTCAATATCTGCAATCTGTAACGCAGATAAATATTCAATGCCAGAATTTAATTCATCTTCATTAGTAAAGTCAAATGATACTGTTTCCTTGTCAACGCTAACATTAAAGCGTTCATCCTGAACAGAATTTTGGAAATGTTCCAAAAATAGACTTCTATCAATTTGAAATATGTGTTGGTGCTTTATAGTAAAAGAATCGGGACCAAAATACCGTTCAAATACTTTCTTGTAATGAAATATCTCAAAACGAAAATCTGATAAATTAATATCTGATTCATATGTAAGATGAAATTCATTACCTATTGGTGTTGGGAGAATGACACCCATTTTATCATTCTTCTTATCTTCAGAGGAAAAGAATATCTTTTTAGATTTTCTTGAATCTAAAAAATTCTGAAATAAATCTTCCTTTATAGTGAATATTAAGCGGTGGTGAGATTTGTGATAAGCAGAGTTTTCTTTTATAAAATCCAGTGCAGGCTCCTTTAAAAATATATCCTGAATAATAAGATTGGCAAAATGGCCATGATTGGAGACTGATTGAATACCTAAAGTCTGAATCAAATATGTACTTGCAATTTCATACTGCTTTTGTATATAGTATTTAGAAGGCTGAATTTTAAAGATGCCACCAATAACTGCTGCCCGAGTAAAGCCAGTGAGACTTTGTATTTTATCATCAATGCGTTTTATGTCTGAAAGAGTGGCAACAATTTGACCTTCTTTATTGGGATGTTGCTCATTGATGTCGGCTAACCATTTATATGGATTTTCCTTTAAACTTACATGACCTGAAAAACATTGCTTATAATCAAACTCAAAATAATTTGCATCAGCTATTTCCTTTAATTCGTCTGTATGTTGGGGGCTTCTGGATGAGTCATAAAGTAAATATCCATCCTTGATATTTATATCGTTTTGTAAAATCCCAGGAAAGGATCTTTCTAAAGAATGAATAATATTTGAGAGAGGGTTTCTTTGTTCGATTGTGAAGTGAGCTAATCCAGCTTTATCCGTCTTTTTAAACTCAATTGCAAATGGTTCTGAATACTGATTAACGAATATTTCTTGAGCTTTTATAAATGCTTTCCAGCTGTTGATTGTTGACATAAGCCTTTTGTTTTTTCTTGATTTATCACTTTATAAAAACCAAAGGCTTTCTTTACCGTGGTCGGGTAATTTGTCGTGTTGGAAATAGGGGAATATCTCGGCCACCATTTCGGGGTACTTGATGGTGACGGGCAGGTTCTGCTGGCTTACGCTTTTCCAATACATCCGGCTGCACTGATATACCTGGTCAATGAGTTGGTTTATCAATGCAGGATCATCCAACAAATCTGCCTGTGAACTGAAGAATGAAATCTTAACAGGGAAATGATGCTCCCTGTCTGTTGGTGCGGATGCTTCTTCGTACCGGGTGTTGTTGAACAACAGGTATTCCTTTGCACCTACTTTTACTATTGTGCCACTGTATGGCATCAGCTTCTGACTGGCGGTATCAAATGCCAACAGTTCTTTGCTCTCTGTTTTATTGATGGTTACCACTATAACCGGAATCGGTAAGCCCAACGCATGGAGGGTGTCAATGATGGGTTTGAGTTCCCGTTTACTGAGGTCTTTGTAGAAATGGATAATAAGCCTTGTGGCTTTGTAATTGGATGCAATGAATTTGCCTACTGCTTCACGGATGGAACCTGCGATGCTATCTGTATCATTTGCACCGAAACAATCAAAGCCTTTGAAGATGCCTTCGTTATTGAAACAGAAAGCTGAACCCACATACTTTGATTTCTTGGTGATGGAGTAGAATGCACCTACGCCAACAATCAGTTCGTTTGTGGTATCTCTTTTCAGCCTCCACGGAACACCGCCCAGCTTGGCAAGGATGGCTGTTTCAATGTTTGGCAGGAACAAGTTGAATGCAGGCTTTGAAATATTCTCCTTCCAGATTACCTGTGAAGTAATGCCTTCATACAACAATGCTTCTTTAATGCGGTGGTAAATGCTGTTTCGCTTCGGGTCTTTCTCCCACTTGGGAACTGGGCTTACATAGATCGCAAAGTATTTTGTATCGGGCAGCTTGTCTTTGTTCTTAATGGCTTTCTGCACCACTGAAACGGCCTCGTCAATGTTATCAAATGCAATGCTGCCGTTTTCTTCCAGTTCAAAAGGCTGGCTGATGTATTCTTCCATTTTTGGAAAAGGATACTGGCCGTTGTAGCCGTCTTTGAGATAGGTCCAAATGCTCTTAACAGCTTGTTCCCTGTCGGGTTTATGGTAAATGAAAAAGAACTTTACATTACTGGGTTTTGGTACAGGCTTGTAAGGTTTCAGTTTTCGTAAATCTCTTTTGGGTTCAACTCCTACACCATTGCCAAACTGCAATTCATTGGATGTGCCATTGATGCGTTGCACCGACACACCATTGGGTTTGAAAAATCCGTCCGCTGAAAGCGGCAGGATTGCCCTGAAAGCATCTGTATTCAGATAGTTATTGTAAAAGTCATTGAGCAGGGTGAAATACTTGGGATAACGGTTTTTGAAATCGGGCACATCAAAAGCAATATCGAAGTGAGGCTTTAATGTGTTGCTCACTACCGGATAGTTTTTCTCATGGTTGAGCTTTTGTTCATCGGTGAGGTATTTCCACCTGTTCAATTCACCGTTGCAGTTTATCCAGTTGTAAAGCTCTGTTTTAAAATTGTGTATTTCAGCAATGCTTTTGTTGAGCACTTTGGTTGTGCCATCAAATGAAACAACCAATTCGGGACCATCGGTAACTCTGTTGTGCTGTACTTTGAGTGTAAACTGATTGTACACTTTGAATTTTGTACTGCTTGATTTTGTATTGTGAAACCAAACTTCTATTTCGTTGGTGAAGTTCTTCCGCATAATGTCTGCAATGCCATTGAAATGATTGCGGATCAAATGCCTGTAATAGTGCTGGGCAAAGTATTTACATTCGGTAAGGTCAACCGAAATGATGATGGCATTTTCTTTTGGTGCTGCAAAATCTGTATAAAGCCAATTGCCATAGTGCAATTCGCTTTCATCTACTAACCCTTCAATGGCTCCGTTTAAATCGTCTTTGTGAATGGGGCAATAACCTTCCTGCTTTGTTGTATAAAAAGCAAAATCAGCCTCCTGAACAGGGGCGGTGAATGGAATGATATTTAGTTGAAGTGATTGGGCCATGTAGTATTTTCATAAAGGGTTATTCAAATATTACAGGTTCAAAATATTCTCTGCCCAAAGAATAAGGAATGAGCTTCTTGTGCTGCAGCCTTCCTATAATGATGGCCGGATGTGTATTGAACTGCTTTGCAAACTCCCTGATGTCTTCTTCACTCAGTGGTGCTGCTGCCAGTATCTCCGCTTCTTCATCATCGGTCAATGTCCACTTACAGGCAAAATCATCTGCTTCCTGTTCTTTCTCCAGGTCTTTATCGGAGTACTCTACTTTCTCTAAGAAAATATCCTTTTTACCGTGTAAGAGAATATGCCCTGCTTCGTGAAAGAAAGTGAACCAGAAACTGTCGTTGCGGTTGTAGCGACCTGTTAACTGTATGAAAGGTGTATCGTTGAGCCAACGGGTGGAACCGCTGATAGGTGCTTTGTTGATGCAGGGGGTATGTACCACTTTAACACCTGCTTCGAGGCATAAACTTTGCAACTGGTTAAAGAAACCATCGGGGTGCTGTGCCATGATGGACTTTAGCTCCGGCAATGCCTCTTTAAACTTCTTTTCTGAATAGTCGTTTGCTTCCAGTTCGGCAGCCTGTAACTCACCTTTGCGAAGCCATGCAGAAATGGCATAAGGCTCGTTTGTTTGAGCCAGTGAAATTCGGAAAGCCACTTTCAACTGCTGTTTGAAATAATAGTCTTCCCAGGCTGTGTGATTGGAGAAGCCAAAGAAAGCCAGCATCTCCATTGTTTTTTCCTGAATGGTGGCCACTGGTGGCAACCAGCCCTTTTTTATCATATCTGCCAATGGAAATTGCTTTGCCCATGCCACTGCTTCTTCAATTACTGTTTGGCGTTTCTCTCTTGCAACAAACTCGTCATAGCCTCTTTGGTGGTTCATCCAAAAGTTGGCGGGGATCTTGGTCACATTCTCAAACTGCACGGCCATATCGGGTGTAATGGAGCTATCGCCTTTAAGGATGGCGATTATCGTTTTTTCCGGCTTTCCTGTACGGAGTGCAAATTCTTTCGGACCCATTTCCATTTCCTCCAGCTTCTCAGCTAAGGTTTCACCCGGATGCGGTCTTGATTGCGGAAAGTATTGATTTTGCTTAGCCATTGCTATTTCTCTTTATGGTAGTTTATAATTTCAATCACTTCTACACCTGTAATCTCTAACCAAATGTACTGGCCGTCTGCATTGGTGGGGATAGGGTTTTCATGAGGAGTAAAAACCAGCCTGTACGGTTGGTCTAAGTCGCAGCCCCATTGCCCTTTCCGGTCGTTCTTGAGTTCGTGGTAGTTGCCGGGCAAGTTCCTTACTTCTTCCAGGGTGGTGGCATCTTCCAATTGGGTGAGCCTCCGCCTGAGTATGGTAGCCCGTATCTTGCCTAACTCTTTAAACATCTTCCGGTCATCGTTAGCCAGTTTCTCCAATTTCTTATCTGCAAAAGTAATTTTCACTGCAAAGGTAATTATATTTTAGATAACAGCAAGTGTAAGTCAAAATATTTGCTTCTTATGCTTGCCGTATGGTTGTTAATGGTTTCGTTTTATGGACTGTATTCAATGTTATTTGCCTGTTAATCAATAATTTATTTCCCAGTATTGAATTTTATAAAGTCTCTTTGCATTAACTGGAACATGGTTCCAGCAAAGAAATCCCTGAACTCCTTGTTGTCGTTATACTCCTTGAAAACTTCGAAATTGGTCTCGATGTGGTCAATCAGTTTCCGCTTTAGTACATCCTCAAAAGTGATTCTCGCATTTTGGGTATCGGAATGCTGAAAGGCATTTACAAACTCACTGTCGTTTGCTACATCCTGCATTAAATCCTCGGTCATTTTCTTCACTTTGTCCTCGTTAGTAAAGGCTGTACCGAACCTGTCGTTAAATGCTTTTACGATATTGGACAGAAACTCCATTTCTGGTTCCGCTACACCACTTCTCATTTCAGTTGGTATTGGTTTCAACTCATCACCCTGTTCAAGTGCAATATTGGTGGTAGCTTCTAACTGGTAACGGAGATTCTCCATGTCGATATTATCCAAAATTCCTTGTGCTAAATCTTCCTCCCGCTGACGGCCTAACTTGTTCTGCAAATGATTTAAGAAGAGATATAGCCTTTCCAAATAGGGATTGATAAAAGGAACTATCTGAGCAAGGAAAACGTACAAGCGAACATAGGTTTTACACTTGCTTCTGAAATCTTCCTGTTGTTCTTCGTTCAGATGGTTTCTGAATACTTCCGCAGCAGCATCCAAAATGCTATGCAACTGGTCCACCGGAACATTTGTTATGAGCCTCTGAGAAAATTCCTGCACCTGGTCCGGTGTATATACCTGAAAAGCATCTAAAGCAGATTGCAGGTCGAACAACTTATTGGGATCGGTTGCCTCACCTAAAATGGTTGTCTCGTAGAAGGGGTCGAAAGACTTTTTAATGTCCTCAGCTTGATTGGCAAAGTCCAATACAAATGTGTCCGTTTTACCTGCTGTAGTTCTGTTCAATCGTGAAAGAGTTTGCACGGCATTTACACCACCTAACTTTTTATCTACATACATGGTATGTAATAGTGGCTGGTCGAAACCTGTTTGGTATTTGTTGGCCACAATCAGGAAACGATACTGTGATTTCTTAAACTCATCAGGTATCGATGAACTGGAAAAGCCATTCAATGAGGCTTCGGTTTGCCCATCAATTTCTCCTGAGTACGCAACAATAGCTTTAAATGGATTACCAGTATCAGAAAGGTATCTGTCGAATGCCTTTTTGTACTTAACAGCATTTTTACGGCTGCTGGTAACAAGCATTGCTTTGGCAAGTCCGTTTATCTTTTTCCGTTTTATCACCGCATCCATAAAGTGCTCAATCATGATGGCAGTTTTCTTTTCAATTGCCAAGTCGTGACTTTCTACATAGATGCGTAGTTTTTTTTGTGCTTTTATTTTATCAAACAGAGGATCTTCTTCTATGCGTTTGTATAAGCCATAAAAACTCTGGTAGGTGGTATAATTCTCCAATACATCCCGGATAAAGTTTTCTTCAATGGCTTGCTTCATGGAGTATAAACGAAACGCCCTGAATTTCTCTTTCCCGTTATCGTTGAATTTTTCTCCAAACAATTCCAGTGTTTTGTTCTTTGGAGTTGCGGTAAAAGCAAAGTAGCTGGCATTAGTCAGCATCTTTCGACCTTTTACAATATCCACTACCAAATCTTCAGAAGTCAATTCATCGTACTGGTCTTTGTCAACAAAAATGTATTCATCTCCATCTACCTGTACTTTCTCAAAGTCCTTTGCAAGAGTTTCATTCAGTTTACCGGCAGTATTACCGCTTTGGCTACTATGGGCTTCATCTATAATAATGGCAAACCTGTTGCCTGGTAACTCACCAATTTCATTAACGATGTATGGAAATTTCTGAATGGTGGTAATGATGATCTTCTTACCTTCTTCTAAAGCAGTTTTTAATTGCTTGCTGCCTTCTGTGATCGCTTCCACAACTCCTTTTACCTGCTCAAACTGTTTGATGTTGTTCCGTATCTGAGCATCCAGCACTTTTCGGTCAGTTACTACAATAACAGTATCAAATACTGTGTTGGTGTTGGACTGGTCGAATAAACCAACTAACTGATGAGCCAGCCAACTAATTGAATTACTCTTACCTGAACCGGCTGAATGCTGAATTAGGTATCTGCGGCCTGCTCCATTTTGTTTCGCATTTTGCAAAAGACTGTTTACCGCATACAATTGGTGGTAACGGGGGAATATGAGTTTTTTGACCTTCTCTTTCTTGATTTTACCATCAGGTAATATTTTCTCTACCTCTTCTTCAAACAACTGCACATAGTTCTGAATGATATTCGTAAGGCTGTCTTTGGTTAAAATTTCCTTCCAGAGATAATCTGTTTTTATTCCTGATTGATTAGGTGGATTGCCAGCACCATTGTTATAGCCTTTGTTAAAAGGAAGAAAATAGGTACTGCCGTTTTTTAAATGGGTGGTCATCCACACCTGTTCTGTATCTACTGCAAAATGCACCATACATCTGCCGAGACGAAACAGTTCTTCCTTACTATCTCTGCTGGTTTTGTATTGTTTGATAGCGTCTTTCACATTCTGCTTAGTAAGCTCATTCTTTAGTTCAAATGTGATGATGGGTAAGCCGTTGATGAAAACAACCATATCGAGGCTGTTTTCATTCTGTGTGCTGTAATGTACCTGGCGGGTTACGGAGAATATGTTTTTGTTGTAAAGCTCAGTGTCTTGCTGGTTAAGACTGGAAACGGGTTTATCGTAAAACAATTTGAGCTTGACATTATTATCAGTAATGCCTTTACGCAAAACATCGATGATACCTAACAGCTTGATTTGATTATTGAGCCGGTACAATATTTTACTGCGGTAATTGCCGCCATGTATGGCTTGCAGTTTTTGTACTCCTTTTTCCTGGGTAGCTTCTAAAAAGCCGAAAAGTAACTCCTCATCTACACAGTCAATGCGGTTGTATTGCGGATGCTGGCGTATTACAAATGAATTACCTACGGTGGTATCGCAGAGCCATTCTGTAATGAGTACTTCCAATCCCTTTTCTGATGTATCTGTTTTCATGAATGCGTTATTTTATTTTACCCATCACCGCTTCTGCTATCATAGCTTCTTTGTTCTCAGTTATTAATTCAATTTCTCTTTCAGCTTTGGCTATCGCTTTGTCAATAGTGACTGTTTCATTTTTTATCTGGTCAACTATTAATTTTTGTTCTTCAGTAGGAGGCAGCGGAATTTTCAAATCAAGTAATTGGTCGGAGTATAACCGAATATATCCGGCCATAACACCTTTTGAACGTGAATAAAAATGAGAACGTGTCGCAGACGTTTTAAAAAGAAACCCTAAAAATGGCATGTGTACTTCGTCTGTCAATGGTTCGAAAATTGCATAATCAGGACTTGTTATTCCAAATAAATTTGAAATCCCAACCAAACCGTTTGAGGCTTGCATTTTGTTTATTACCAAATTATTCGGTTCGACAATTTTATAGCCAATTAGGCTCTCGGCCATTCCCGCTCTTTCTTCTAAAGATTTCTTGGGAACTATTCCTTTGTATTGACTTAAAGAAAGTAATTCTTCCTCTCCGGTTTCAGATCGAACATTTCTCTCTTTAATTAAGAATTTTAACCTTTTGTAATTCCAATGACCTGGTATCTTATTAAATCTATCATCGTTTGTTTCCTTATATTCAGATTTAGATATCCCATTTAAACAGATATGATTAATGATTGCTGTTTTCTGTTCTTCCAACAAAGAGATAAAATTCAGTTTGCTCCTGATAAAGCGGTTTATCTTTTCCTCAATGTTTTTAATCGTTTCAATAATTTTATCTTGTTCCTTTCTTGGAGGTCTTACAGAATAAATGCTAAAAAATCTATCGGGGTAAAGTCGTAAACGGCTATCTATGATGCCGGTGCTGTTTCTGCGAAACTCTCCTTTAAATAATGCCGTAGAAAATAGATAACCGAAATATTCAGGGTTATTATCGCCTATTATACGGTAAACACAGTAAGCTGGGCTTGTTATGCCATTATGTGGTGAAATACCCAAACTGCCATTCCAAGCCAGCATAATATTTACTACCAGGTCACCGGGCTCTACCAATTTATAGCCTACAAGACTTTCAGCATTGGTTATATGTTCGTCCTCACTTTCCAGACTATCCCGTTTAAACGTAACACCAGTATATTGAGAAACAGAAAGCAGTTCTTCGCTACCCGTTTCGCTTCGGCTATCTACCTCCTGAAAAAGGTTTTTTATGCGAAGCACCTGCCAGTGAGTTGGGAACTCACCGAGCCATGCAGTTTTGTTGTTTGGTTCAGCGGCTATCATCATGCTTCAATAATTTCTTTCAATAAACCTTCTGTCTCTTCTTCAATTGCTATAATATCCTTTGCTATTTCTGACAACGGCCTTGGTGGTTGATGCTTATAGAAATATTTGGCAAAGTTTATTTCATAGCCAACCTTACTATCTTTTTCATCCCACCACGCATCAGGTGAAAATGGTAATACTTCCCGTTCAAAAAACTCTTGTATATCTTCCTTCAAAGGAATATTCTCCGTGTCCTTTAATTTGCTGTCCGCTTTAGGTTTTCCTTTGCTGGCAAAAACAATGTTTCCATTTTCATCTCTTTCAGGGCGGTTCACTGTTATTTGTGTGTAGCCAAAATCTTCGTTGTCGAAAATCTTGCTGTATTCATTCTCTTGAAAATCGAGATACATTTTCTCAATTACCGGAATATGGCTTGATGAAAATTCAACCCGTTTTTTACCAAGTGGCTTCCGCATCTTGTAATAGAATTTTTCAGAGGTAGCATTGATCAGTTGAACCTTTCCTTTACGATGTGGAGCTTTGCGGTTTGTGATAATAAAAATGTAAGTTGGAATGCCGGTGTTGTAAAACATATCATTGGGCAATGCGATGATAGCTTCCAACAGATCATTAGAAATAATATGCTTCCTGATTTCGCTTTCACCTTGTCCAGCATCGCCTGTAAACAATGCGGAACCATTATGAACTGAAGCAATACGGCTACCAAGCTCGGTATCCTTCATTTTACTTAACATGTGCAGTACAAACATTAACTGACCGTCATTTACACGGCTTGTTACGGCTTCCTGCTTGTAGCTGCCATTGAGAATAAAACGCCTGTCAATGATCTTTCCTTTTTCACCTACGCCAAGAGCTTTTTTATCGGGAGCCCAGGTTTTACCATAAGGTGGATTGGTAAGCATGAAATCAAACTTTAAATCGGAGGGAAAACCATAAGCACTCAGTGTGCTGCCATAAGCAATTTTGTTAGGGTCTTCACCTTTTATAAGCATATCGCTTTTGCATGTTGCGTATATAAACGGTGTACTTTCCTGCCCATATAAATGTACTGTTGCGGTACTCTTTACCGGACCCTCTGGATTGAGCATAAAGTTTTTCGCAATGGTGAGCATACCTCCTGAACCTACGCAAGGGTCGTATAGTAAATATGTTCCGTTTTTGATTTTGTCTTTTACCGGAATAAAAATCAGGTGTGTCATTAAATCAATGATTTCCCTGGGTGTAAAGTGTTCTCCGGCTTCTTCATTATTTTCTTCATTGAAACGTCTTACCAAATCTTCATACACATAGCCCATAGCCAGAGGAGGCAATTTATCAGGATGCAGTTCAACTTTTGGAGAGCAGAATTTCTCAATAAGTGAGAATAGAATCTGTGCTTCATCAAGTGTTTCAATTTCATTGCGGAATTTGAACTTGTTGATGATGTCCTGCACATTATCAGAAAACCCGTTGAGGTAGTTTTCAAAATTTGAACGTAGGTTCTTTGGATCCTGCAACAACTTTTTCAGTGTAAAAGGTGATGTGTTGTAAAAAGCCAAACCAGAGCCATGCTTGTTGTTGGTAAGCAAGCTATCAAGGTTTTGAAGTTTGTCTTTGTATTCAGAAAACGTTTTTAAAACCTGATCTTTCGTTGGTTCCAATAATAAATCCAGTCTGCGTATTACCACCATTGGCAGAATGACATCTTTGTATTTGCCCTTTTGATAGGTATTTACCAATACATCGTCTGCAACGGTCCATAGAAAGTTGATGATGGGTTGAAGTGATTGTATATTTAAAGCCATGAGTTATTTATTTCTATTTTGTTTCTTCTTTGATTTTATCGTTTGTTGTGCCGCATCCATTGCCTTCAACGCTACATCTTCATCCTTTACCACATCATACAGCTGATCGGCTAACCACAGCACCAGTAATTCATCTGCATTGGCTTTCAGAATACCTGCTAACAAGGGAATCTGTTCCCGTTTTAGCTGGCGGCTTCCTTTTTCTATTTTACTCAATTGGGCTGTGTCCATTTCCAACAGTGGAGCCACCTGCCGCAGGTATAAATGCTGCTGTTCCCTTAGCTCCCGTACTTTCTCACCGAATTGTGTTGCCATCGTTCTTTAATTGACCTGTCAGATATTGGCAAATATAAGAAAACAAAAGAAAGGATTTACTAAAAAGAATAGCAAGATTGCAAACCTTGCAAAGTCTGCAAAGAGTGCAAAAACCCCATCACTTTGAGAGTATGGGGCAGCTAAACCAATGAAGGGAAGAAGGTTAGATTTTGCGGTAGTGTCCGGCTTTCAGCTTTTCCAAAGCCTTGCCGGTGGCATTGTGGAGGATGTCGTCCACGGTTCGGGGAGAAAGCTGAAACTGCTTGCCGGTTTCAACGGCTTGCTGGCGGGTAAACTCTGCCGGTAAAGCATCAAAGAATCTGCGTTTGCTATCACCTGTTTTAAACTGGGTGGCCTCGCTTTGCTTTGGCAGATTGTTGAACATGAGAATGCTGTGGTGGAGGTATATTTCGGCCAACCGAAGGGAAGTATTAAAATCTTCATCGGTACAAACGATCCTATTGGCTGCTTCTCCGTTCTCAAATTTGCGGAGGGAAGTAAAAATCATGACCATGCGGTACAAGATCAAACCCAGGCGTTTTACGATACTGGCGGCTTCCTCGGCTGTGAACATGGTAACATCATTGAGCCACGCCTCGCAGGTTTGGTTTAGCTGCTGCCATTGCTCGGTTGTCAACTCTATTATAGTTTCTTCCCGTTGGAGGAACTGGACCATGTTAAACACTTTGCCGGATAATATTTTGAAATGCTCGGTGAGGTTGATGTTATTGGCATTTGGGGAAACGTCTTTCCATTTTTGCTCCACCTTAAAAGCGTAGAAAATGAAACGGCTGAACAAACCATCTTCGGAAGAGGATATTAATCCCGTTACCTGATTGGGTGTGCCTGATAAGGCAATGGATAAGCTGGGTGCATTTACCTCTGTAAATTCATTGTTGCCTTTACGGGAACTGGAAAGCCTTTCGTGGTGAAACGATTTGCGAAGCATATCGGAATAGGAACCCCATTCCTGTTTAAATACATTGCCCAAGGTATCAGCTTCGGTTTCGCAAATAATACCTGTGCCTTCGTTCTGCTCCAGGTGCCAAAGGATTTTTGCATAGCTGGTATTGGCCGGAATGTAAACTACTTTGAAAGTGGGTTTGGTGGGTGCTTCTTCGGTGGAAGTATCCCCTTTCTTTTTACTGCTGATCTTCTGTTTGTGTTCGGATAGTTCCTGATTGTATTGGGATTCGGCCTCACGGCTTGCCTTTAATACAAAGCTGTGGTAATCGTCTGCCAGCATCTTTGCAAATTTCAAAGCACCTTTTCCGCTTGCGGCAGGGGCAATTGCGAAAGAGAAAACATTTGGAAAAACTTCATTACCTGCATACACTCCTTTTACTCCCGGCAAACATCCGCTGAGAATAGCCAACGCCCCTGTGAGAAAAACATCCCGTTCCCTTTCATCGGTAAAAGCCATTGCACCATGCTGCAATAATTCAGGCATCTGCAAATAGAGTTCTTCGGGTATGGTAGGTGTGGCCTTCAGGTAATCTTCCTGTGGTGTCTGCTGCTCCGCACTTTGCAGCTTTGCAGTGTTTGCAAACTTTGCAAACTCGGGTTTGTGGTGGGTGTAGGCACTTTTTACCGCTTCGTGAATTTCTCTTTCAGGTAGGTCAAAATGCTGCGAACATAAAAGTTCAGTATCGGACTGCGATAAACCAGCTCTGTTGCAATTAGAAGCAAGCAGATAAATATAATTGTTCCTGTTTCCATCTGTGTATTGGGTTTTTTGATTGGTGAATTGAATTTGTTGGTTGAAAATGAAAGTGATGTTTAAATCCTCCTGCGGTTCCTCCTGAACGGGTGGAATATTCTGCTGCGGTGCTTGCAGGGCTTCTTCCTTAATCAGCGTTTCAGGCAACTGAACTTTGAATTTTTCGTTACGGATGTTCTTGTACAGGCCAGGGTGGTAACTCATAAAGCAAAGCCTTGTAATGTCCTTGCAGCTTGGGTCTGCTTTTAAGCCTGTTGCTTCTTCATAATACTTCTGCACCTGCAAATAAGCTATGTCGTGGTGCTCAAGGCCTGTATTCACTTCAATGAATACTTTGAGGCCGTTGCCACTTGGGCTGATGAAGCATAAGAAGGTGTATGGAATTTCAGCAATGACTTTGAAAGCTGCATCCAATTGTTCCGGTGTCAGCTTGTCAAAATCAAGATGCACAAAGCCGCTGTACATTTCAATGAAAGGCATTTGTCTTTTCTCCGTGAATACTGCGGATGGAGTGAAAGCCAACAATTGCTTCTTCTTATTGGCAGCTTCTTCTGATTTACCCTGTTCCAGCAATGCCCTGATTTCTTCTACCTCCGCTTTGTATTTGCCGGAGGCAATATCATTACCGATAAGAAGCAATGATTTCTTCTCAACCGGAACGGTAAAGTTTTTAAATATGGTACTTGATGCCATTGTCCTATTCTTTCAGTTAATAAAAAATTCTTACTTCTTGCGTTTGTTGCGGATAACATAATCGGCTGCTATCTGATCTATTTCATCGGCTGCTGACTTGCGGTTACGTTGTAACCAGTTATCCAACTCCTCCCGTTTGAAGTAGAGTTTTTTACCCTGCGGACAGAAATGGGGAATGTGCTTTGTACTGGTGAGTTTGTACAAATGCGATGGGCTTACATCTAAATATTTGCAAGCCTCGTTAAAGTTCAATACTGTTTTTTGTAACAGGTTTTGCTCATCCAGCTTGTTAGCAATTTCGGTGAGCTTGTTTAAGATTAATTCTTCGTTTGCCATCGTATTAAATTTTTGATTACGAAGGCAAAACTGCTAAGCTGCGGAGGGGTAAAGGTTGAGTTACTAAGCACTCAATCTGCTATCTCAACCTACTCAATATTTTTTATTGCAGTTGTTTCAGAATACTGTCAATAGTACCCTTTTCTTTGGGGTTATCTACCTTTCCTGCTGATAGATTCTGTGCGGTTATTTTTGTTCCGTTTTTAGAAAAGAATGCACCGGTTTTCTCAATGGCTTTCAGCTTGAGGTTGGTGAAATGTGGGCTTAATTTATCAATGATGTAACGGAACTGTGTTGTTTCACAACCTAAATAAACTTTGTCTGTCATTGCTTCCAGATCCCGTGCGGTGAATATTTTCAGCAAGGTATCTGAGCTTGTCTGGTCCTCATTCAACAATTCTATCTTTTGGCAAAGCTGAAAAATCACAGCCTTCAATCTGTCCTTATCACCAGTAAACCCGAATGAAAGTTTATCCTGAATAGGGTTGCCTGAGTTTTGCTCCTGGCTTTCAGCAAGGGCCTCAGCGACAGGGATGGGATAAACAATATTTGTAATTGGCTCTTCCAAATCCAGCAAGTAAAAATCTTCGATGGTAGTTGTTTGTGAAAGGCTTGCCTTGAACTGTTCTTGAATGCTGAAATAAAGTTGAATGAGGCTATGTTTTAAGTAATACAAAGCATAGTGAACAACATTACTCTGTGCATTGGGAACGGTTGCAAAACCCTGTTCATTTAATTCCATTGTCACCTGCTTGGCTAATACCCTCACATTGGTAAGGGTTTTTCCAACCTGATAGCGAATGTCAACCAATTCTTCCCAGTTTTTTGATTGCTCTAACACAGCATTAAAAACACGCAGTGTTTCTCCGGTGATGATGAAGTAATAGAAGTGAGTAACGGCATCTTTATATTTGGGCAATTCTATAGAGTATAAAAGCTGATGGAGTGGTGCATTTGCAGTCGCTTCATCTGACAGCACTTTTTGGAGAGTAGGGTAATCAGCCAGCAGGGCTGTAAGTTGCGATTGCAACTCCGCTGTGTCTTTGGGTGAAGCTGCTTTTGCAGCTTTCACCAGTTCAGTAAATCGCCTGGCATTGCTTGTATCCAGTTTCCACGGTTTCAAAACTCCGTGCATGATGCTGTCTAATACTTTTACTTCCATTTCTATAAATCTATTTTGATGCGGTTTGCAGCTTCTTTCTTTTTATGGTCAATCACTTTTGCATAAATCTCTGTTGTCTTTAAATGCTTATGCCCTAACATTTTTGATACTGTGTAAATATCACTACCTAAAGTTAGTTGTAATGTTGCGTAGGTGTGCCTTGCACAGTGAAAGGTGATTGTTTTACTTATACCTGCTCTCATTGCCCATTGCTGCAACCGCAGGTTGTGCCAGGCTGAATATTTCAATCCTATAAAAACTCTTTCTTTGGGTTCGCCTCTTTCACCCAATAAACCAAAAGCTTGTTCAGAAATGGGTAATGTTTCAGAACCTTTGGTTTTCTTTTGAGTGTAGCGGATGTAATGCCCGATTTCATCTGAGTATTGCAACTCAGCCCATGTGAGTTTTTGAATATCACTCCAACGCAAACCAGTTAAGGCACTAAACAAGAAAGCTGTTTTCATTTGCGGTATATCGCATTCAGCTCTAGCCATTGCCTGTAATTCCTCTTGTGTCAAAAATTCTCTTTCAGGTTCACCCGCTTTTATTCCTTCAATGGTATCGCATGGGTTACGCTGGATGATTTCATCTTTCAAAGCCTGTTTTAATGCAGCCCTTACTTTATTGAAATATGAGCTTTGCGAATTTTGGGAAAGCGGTTGATTGGCTGGTGTTCGGGCTTGCTTCATCAGGTATTCTTTGAAGCCTTCCAACCATGCTTTATCCACTTGGGTAAATGTTATATCATGCTTGCAATACTTCTTCATGTGTTTGAGCACACTATCCCAATTGCCATAGTTACCCTGACTGTCTTTCCTTTCCTCCATGAGGTATTCAAAGTAGCGAAGGAAACTGCCTTTCATTTTGCCCTGGTCTTGGAAACCATAAATGCCATTCTGCAACTCCAAATGTCTTTTACTTCGGATGGCTTCTGCAAGTGCTAAGTTCTTACGGTTTTCTTCCTTCTGTTCCTTTGTCAGTTTGCCTTTCTCAGGGTCGGGGTAAAGTGTAAGCTGTAAGTATTCATAGTTGCGTTTGCCTTGATGGTAGTAGTCAAGATATAAAGTGATTTTATCACCTTTGAGCCGTTGGCGAAGTGTTACTTTCATTCTTTCAGTTATTTAAAAAGATTATTGATTTCTGTTCTTGGAATGATAGTACGACTGCCCAACTTGGAAGCCTTCAAACTCCCTGCATCAATCAGCCTGTAAATGGTCCATCTGCTGGCTCCGATTAACTGGCAAGTTTCCTGAACACTCAGGAACTCCTTTTGGGTTACATTGAGGTTGAATGGCTTTTGCTCATTCTCTTTTTGGATGACTGCTTCAACCTTTGCATTTCTTGCCCTCTGTTTGTAGGCTGCACTTGCACAGCGATGGGAACAACATTTCGTTGTTGTCTTCTGTGCAATGAATTTTTTGCCGCAGTGCTGACAGGTTTTTTCTACTTTAATCGTACTACTCATTTTGTTGCTCTTTGTGGCTAACTGTTGCAGGGTGTAGCTGTGTGTAGCACCATTTCACCACTTACTGAATTTTTGTTGCCGGGAAACATGGGCAACAAATCAGGGCAACAATTAGGCAACGAATATAAGTAAAAAAGAGTAGATTGGCAACAAATAAGAGAAAGAAAAAACGGTTAAAACCTATGAAATACAAGCATTTAGTAAGCAAAGGAAAGATAATTACTTTCCGATACAAAACTTACTAAATATATAATCTAATTGATCGTCGTTACTTATTTCGCCGGTAATTTCTCCTAGGTAATGTAGGCATCGGCGAATATCTATCGCTAATAAATCGCCGGGTATATTATTTATCAACCCTTGCTTGATATCTGTTAATGAAGTAGCTACTTGCTGTAGCGATTGATGATGACGAGCATTTGTAACTACTGTAGATTCCGTATCTATATTTCCCTTCAATACTGCATTTACCATCTTCTCCTTTAATGCTTCTACCCCATCGCCTTTTTGGGCTGAAATAAAAATGATGCTTTTCTCTTCATTAAATTTTTCAATAGTGCCTGCCTCGCCTAATGCATCAAGCTTATTAACTACTAAAAGATAATTTAAATTTTGGGCTGCTAGGGATTGCTTTATAGTAGACACTTCCAACATGGTTTGCGCGGCATCAAATAAGTATATCACCAAATCGGCCTTTGCTATTTTCTCCTTGCTTCTTTCTATGCCCGCAAATTCTATTACATCTGTTGTATGTTCTCTTATACCTGCTGTATCAATTAATCTAAACAACACCCCTTTTATATTGATTACCTCTTCAATCGTATCTCTTGTAGTACCCGGTATATTACTTACGATGGCTCTGTTTTCATTTAATAATGCGTTTAATAATGTAGATTTTCCCGCATTGGGCTTACCCACTATCGCTACACTTACGCCATTCTTAATTACATTGCCCATTTTAAACGACTGTATAAGGGTAAGTGTAGATGCGGTTAATGCATCTATTAATAAATGAAATTGTGTGCGGTCTGCAAACTCCACATCCTCCTGACTAAAATCTAATTCTAATTCTATTAACGCCGAAAATTGTATTAGTTGATCTCGTAGTTGTTTTAAGTGCGTAGAGAATCCACCCCGCATGGTATGCAGTGCGGCTTTTTGCGAAGCAGCGGTATTGGAGGCTATTAAATCAGCTACTGCTTCTGCTTGTGCTAAATCTAACTTGCCATGTAAAAATGCTCTTTGTGTAAACTCACCGGGCTTGGCCAGTCTTGCTCCATTTTTAATACATACAGCTATTACTTTTTGTAAAATAAATGATGAACCATGGCAACTAATCTCCACCACATCTTCTCCTGTATAAGAAGTAGGCCCTTTAAATAAGGATACCACTACCTCGTCTATTATAGTATGGTCATCTTTTAAAATACCCACATGTAAGGTATGCGAAGGCTGGGCCGATATTTTTTTGGCGGGAAAAATTTGGTCTATAATGGATAATGTTTTTTTTCCACTTAGGCGTATAATGCCTATGGCACCTACCCCTGGCGGTGTGGCTAAAGCGACTATGGTATCATCCCATCCGGCAAGTGTGTACATACGTCAAAAATATCGCTTCCTGTAACGCATACCAAAAACGCCGTTTATTTATACCATAAAAAAATCCCCTTTCGATTGAAAGGGGATTGATTTGTATCACTACAGTAATATTAATTATTCAGAAGTTACTTGGAAAGTAATAGGCTGTTTACGATATGCTTTTACTTGTCGGCCATTTTGTACAGCCGGCTCCCACATCGGACCTTTTTTGATCACCTTTATTGCTTCGTCTTCCATTCCATAGCCGTGGTTCGTAAGGGCTCTTACATCACTAATATTACCCTCTTTATCCACTACGAACTGTACTACTACAGTGTAAGTGCCTTCTGGGGCACCACCATCTACAGGGGCGTTGGGATTTAGTTTTTGTTGTAAATACTTTCTCCAAGCACCATCTCCACCCGGAAACTTTGCTTCAACTTCTACTTTTTCAAAAATCTTATTTTCATCCGGATCTTCTTTCTTTTCTTCAATTACTTGCTTTACTTCTTCTGGTGGCTTTACTACTTCTTGTATGCCTTCATCTTTCACCCCTTCTTGATCCTTTACGTCGATTTTTACTTCTTTCAACTCTTCTTGTGGTGGTGGTGGCTTTTCTACTTCCTCATCTTTTTTAATTACGGGAGGTGTAAATGCCTTCATTTCCACTTTCGGAGGATCGGGTTGTTTGGGCGGTGGCGGCGGCGGAGGGGGCGGCGGTGGAGGTGGTTTTTTCTCCTCTTGCTTAATCTCCTGAATTGTCATTTCGTCAATCTTAATGTTCTTCTTGCTATCCTTCATTACACTTGCTAAAACAGAACCAGCTAAGGCCAGCGCAGCAATAGAAGCAGTAATGATAAGAGCACGGGTAACACGACGGTTGTACGATTTACGCAATTCATAGGCGCCATACTCCTTATTCTTGCCATCGAAAACGATGTCAAGAATATCTGCTGATAAAATTTTGTTGGCTTCCATGTTGTTATTTTTAAATAAGATGCAGGACAAATAATTTTTCCATACATCTATACAAATTATTTAATTCCGTTGGCAGCTTCTGTAGCCTTTACCAATTTGTTTTCATCCTCAAGCACTTTTACCATCGCATACCTTTTAACTTGGTTGATAGTCATTTCATCTAACATATCAACGGTGTTTTTGTAAGTAGCTTCGTCATTGGGTTTAAGGATAACGGTAAAGTCTAAATCTTTACAAGCTTCTTGCCAATCGGCAATTCCTTTTTTCTTTGCGGCATCTCTATCGTCTTTGCATAGCTCATCGTTATGCACATGCCTGCCCATTACGTCTTTCTTTTTATCAAGTATTACCTTACGAATGTCTTTGTAAGTAGATGTTTTAAAGTTGTTCTTTCCTTCACTAACTTCTAATTGACCTTCGTAGTAATATACCTGGTTACCTTTTCCTAAAATAATAGAAAGTACACCAGACTGTTTAACCGGAGTTTCATCGTCGGGCTTATCTACATCCTTGGGCATGTTAAGATCAAGTGCCGTAGGGCTGCTCATCGTTGCGGTAAAAATGAAGAAGGTGATCAAGAGGAAACCCAAGTCAACCATGGGTGTCATATCTACTCTAGTAGATAATTTTTTGGCCTTCTTTACACCTGGTCCTTGTTTATGACCACCGCCGCCGCCGCTTTCGTCAATACTTGCCATTGTTAATAATATTTTTAGTTATCAAATTTTATTTGGCTGCTCTTTCAGCTCTTTGTTTAAAGTCTAACTCTGAACCAGTAGGCACCCCATCTAATTGCGTAACAAGGTTATACTTAAGCTCATCGTTCTTTTTTAAAGCAGCAATTACTGCTTGAAAAGCTGGATACTTTGCCTCATTATCTCCCTTAATCAGGATTTGTAGTTTTTCGCCCTGAAAGGCAGCTTTTGCGGCTTGTACCCATGTTACCATTTGATTGTCTGCTGAGTCCATCACTGGTATGCCGGGTAGTTTTAATTTCCCCTGCGCCTCTGGTGTCATGGCTAAAAATTGCTTTAGCTGTCCAAAGGGCACACCGGTCATATACACTTTTTTAAAGGCGGCTTTTTCTTGCGGAGAAAGGCCTAATGTACGAATCTGGTCAACCTGATCAATAATGGTAGCATACTTACTTTGATCTTTTGGAGAGAGTACGGTAAAGAACACCCTGTTTAAAGAATCAAATGATATCATGATGGCATTACTTTCCGGGAGCTTTTGCGTTAATACAGATCCCGGTGTTTTAATCTCCACCGTTTCAGGTGGTTTAAACTTGGTAGCCATGATGAAAAAAGAGAGAATAAGAAAGGCAATATCCACAAACGGCGTCATGTCTGTGAAGGTGCTTTTCTTTGGAATTTTTACACTTGGCATGATTGCTATTATTTATACTATAAGATGAATGTTTTTACTATTTCCATATTCCACCTTGGCGGAAATTTTTGCTTATTTATATAAAGAAGCAAAACTTTGGGTTAAAGTAAAACCAGACTCATCAATACCGTAAGTAATAGAATCTATTTTAGTTGTAAATCCATTGTACATAATTAAGGCTAATGCAGAGGTACCAATACCTAATGCTGTATTATAAAGGGCCTCAGAGATACCCACCGCTAGGTCGGCAGTAGCATTACCACCATCACCTTTACCAAGTGCAGCAAATGAACGTATCATACCTAATACCGTACCTAAAAGGGCTACTAGGGTACCTACCGAAGTGATAGTAGAAAGGAAAACTAAGTTTTTCTGTAACATAGGCAATTCAAGCGCTGTTGCTTCTTCTACTTCTTTTTGGATAGATAATACTTTTTGCTCAGTATTTAAAGTGGTATCTGTAATCATTTCTTTATAGCGACGAAGACCGGCCTTCATCACATTACCAACAGAACCTCTTTGCTTGTCGCATTCTGCTAAAGCTGCATCTACATTCTTGTTAGCTAAATGGTATTGTACTTTACGTACAAAATCAGAAATAGACCCACTACCTAATGCTTTACTAATCGTTAATAATCTTTCGATAAAGAATACAATTACCATTAATAACATTGCAATCAACAATGGTACAATGATACCACCTTCATAAATGGCATTTAAAGCACCTTTTGGCTTATGGTGTTTAGGCCAAAATCCACCTTCTTTAGAGGGCTCATTGAATCCATCTGGATTACCCATAATAAAACGCCAAATTAAATAACCAGCGATGATACAAACTACTGGAGCTAACCATGAAATAATGTTGCTACTTTTTTTAGGCTGAACTGATGTGGCCTTAACAGATGCAGTTGGTTTTACTTCCGCCATGATCTTTGTTTTTTAGTTTTGTTTTAAAAAGTTTAATTCTTTTTTTTAGTGCTACAATGCTAAGAAAAAAGTTTAATAAATAATTCCCAACCACCTATTTTTTATGGCAAGGGGGGTCAAGTTAAGGATTTTTTTAAAAGCAACAACTTCTACTGTAATTATTTACGAAAATCCAAGGTTTTGCTATCCCTCAAACGATTGAAAATGTTACTCGTAACGCAATGCAGTGATGGGATTTAATTTTCCTGCTTTATATGCTGGGTATAGCCCCGCTAATAAACCGGTTAGGCTACATAGAATAATACCGTATAAAACCCAGTTCCAAGGCACTACAAAACCTGTTTGTAAAAAAAGGGCAAAAAGATTACCCACCACTACCCCAAGTAATATGCCTGCTACTGCCCCTATAAGGCTTATTATTACAGCTTCTAATAAAAACTGCCTTGCAATATCCTTGCTTTTACTGCCTATGGCTTTGGCCAGGCCAATTTCTCGGGTACGTTCTGAAACAGATACCAGCATAATATTCATTAACCCAATGGCGGCACCTATTAGTGTAATAAGTCCTATTACGGTGGCAGAAAGAGTAAGAAAGCGCAAACTATTCATGGCTTTTTCCGCTATGCTATTACTTCTATCAGTTACAAAATTATTTTGTTCGGTTGCCGTCAGTTTTCTTATCGCTCTAAAGGTCCCTTCTGCCTCGCTCATAGCGGCTTCTGTTTGCAATATATCGGGTGTCATTACGGCTATTACATAAGAGAAGCCGCGGGAAAAAAATTTTTCTGCTTGGGTATACGGTGTTACAATCACATTATCCCTACTAAAACCAAACGTAGAGCCCCGACTAGCTAATACACCAGCTACCTTGAAATTGAGCCCATTAATTTGAATAATGCTGTGCACAGCTGTTTCCATTTCGCCTTTAAATAATTTTTTTGCCACATCATACCCTAGTAAACAAACGTTGCTAGCGGCTGGTACATCTTGCCGGCTAATATTGCGCCCATATAATAATTCAAATCCGTTGAGCGCTACATAATGTTCATCGCCGCCAAAAATGGAAACATTAGGATGTGTTTTCCTATTTTGATAGGATGCGCTGTTGTTACGATTTCCATAAAGAGAAATACCTTTGATCGCATTCCACTCAAATTGTTGTACAAACTGCTCGGCCTCCAATTTAGTAATCATTTTTCCTACATTAGAAAGGCGCTCCTTTTGGTTTTTTTTGGAAGATAGCTCCATTGCTGATTTACTATTACTAAAGGCTACTTTTCTTTCTTTAAAACGGAGGGTAAATGTATTGGCCCCCATGGTAGAAAAACCATCCGTAAACTTTTGATTCATGGCTTTAATAGCCGTTATAATACCTATTAAAGCCATAATACCAAAGGCAATGATGGCCATGGTAATACCCGCCCTTAGTTTATTACTGCGCAGGGTATGTAATGCTAGTGTAATGGAATCTGCAATCTTCATCGCTATCCGAAGTTATGCATTATCAATGGCAGTACATAAGGCGGTTGTAGAAGAAACAATTAGAAGTATAAATATTGTAATACCAAACCGGGCATTATACCTAATATGATAATGAGAGCGGCTACTACCACTAGCGTAATTTTAAACGGTAGTGACACATTTATGGTTTGTGGCGTATCGGTATCTTTAAAATACATTGCCTGTATTACCCGGAAATAATAAAACACACTTACGGCAGCCATCAATACTGCAAATATTACTAGCCATAAATTATTTCCGGCCGAGAGGGTATTCTTCAACATATAAAACTTAGATAGGAAACCAGCCGTGAGGGGTATACCCGCTAATGATAGCAAACAAATGGTGGTAACACCAGCTAGTAAGGGTTGCGTTTTGGCTAAGCCATTAAAGCCATCAAATGTATAATCGTTTAGCTTAATAAGTACTGCAAAGATTCCAATAGTAGCTAAGCTGTAGGCCGCCGCATACAATAACAAACCCTCCTTCGACTCTGCGGTTACTGCATACACCGCAAATAACATAAAGCCCGCTTGTGCAATACTAGAATACGCAAGCATACGCTTAACGCTTTGTTGAAATACGGCAGTAATATTTCCAACAAATAAAGTAATTGCAATAATAATGCCTACCAGCATTTTCCACTGGTGTTCTATTTCGCCAAACCCTTCATTAAACAGCCGCACAAATGCAATAAACAAAGCCGCTTTTACAATGGTAGCCATAAACGATGTAAATACAGAGGGAGCACCATCGTATACATCGGGCGTCCAAAAATGAAAGGGAGCCGCCGATACTTTAAAAGCCATTGAAAAAAGCATTAATAACATACCTGCTGTAAATAACATCGGTACTTTATCAGCCGCATCTCTTACAAGTGGTTGCGTAATATTGAAAGTACCTTGGGCACCATAAATGAAAGTAATACCCATTAACATTAACCCTGTAGAAAATGAACCCAATAGAAAATACTTTAAAGAAGCTTCGTTACTTTTTAAATTTCGCTTGTCGCTACCGGTTAAAATGTATAGTGGTATGGAAATTATTTCGATTCCTATAAAAAGAATAAGTAGCGACTTAAAAGAGGCCACTAATGCAATACCGCAAGTAATAAAGAAAATTAAGGAGAAGTATTCCGCATAGTTAACGCCTACCTTTTCCATATCTTTTGCCGACAATAGAAAATATATAAGCGTGGCAGCTATTGCTATGCTGATGAATAAATAGGAAAACCGATCAACGTCAATCATGCCCTTTGTATCTATATTAAATAGTGGGTTAGCGGTACACATTTCCCACGCATTGGCCACCCATAATAGCATCATTCCGGCAATAGCCAAGTAACGAATAGACGCATTTTTTTTAAAAATAATGCCGCTAAACATCATTACTACTCCCAATAAGGCCGATATAATTAATGCATTCATACTTCTTACCTGCTTATGATTTTATTTTTACAAATGCTGTGGTTACTGTATTTGCAAAAGGCTCGGTTATATTTAATAAAAGCTGCGGAAAAAATCCGGTAATCAAAATTAGTATTACAATTACCCCTAATCCTATTTGTTCGTGTAGCTTTAAATCTGTTTGTTGTTGATATACAGCGTTTACTTCACCAAAAAATATTTTGCGTACCATATTTAAAGTGTATACAGCGCCCAGTATAATACCCATACCTGCAAACACGGTAAATAAAATAGCATACAAAGGCGAAGTTTGCGCATTTATCACACCATTAAACATTAAAAATTCGCCCGGAAAAGCATTGGTTAATGGTAAGGCTATATTGGCAAAAGCGATGAGGACAAAAAATATCGCCATTACTGGATGATGCTTTGCTAACCCACCTAACTCGCTCATTTTACGGGTGCCAAATCTTTTTTCAATGATATCTACCATTATCCACAAACCAATAATATTAATACCGTGATTAAACATTTGCACTAATGCTCCTTGTACACCAGAAAGGTTTTCAGAAAACAATGCCATACACATTAACCCAATATGGGCAATGGAAGAATAGGCCACCAATCGTTTTATATCATCTTGCCGAATGGCAATAAGCGAAGCGTAAACAATGCCAACCACTGAAAGCGACATCACTACATCGCCCCACGCATGGAAGGCTATGGGCATTACCGGCAATAGCCACCTAATAATACCAAGTAACCCCATTTTTACCATCACCCCACTTAGCACCATGGTTACAGCAGTAGGCGATTGCTCGTATGCATCTGGCTGCCAAGTATGCAAAGGAAAGATGGGCATTTTAATAGCAAAGGCAATAAACATAAGCCAAAAGAGGCCGCTTTGTTCTTTGGCAGATAATTTTAAAGCGTAGAATGATTGAAGCGAAAAGGAATGGGTGGCCGTTTTTGATTGTAGCCATAATAGGCCAATCAACATTAATAATGATCCAATAAATGTGTATATGAAAAATTTAAAACTTACCCGTATTCTATTTTCGCCACCCCACTGAGAGCATAAAAAATACATGGGGATAAGGGCTAGCTCCCAAAAGAAATAAAACAGCAATGCATCTGTAGCTACAAACACACCCATTAAGCCCGCCTGCCCTAATAACATTAAACCAAAAAAGTTATTTGCTTTTTTATACGTCGATTTGAAAATCGTTGTAAAAATTATGGGAAAAGCCAACGCCGTTAATAATACAAGTAATTTACCCATACCATCCATACCTACAGAAAAGTCGCTACCTAAAGCAGGCAGCCAAGTACAGGTATGCTGCAATAGCGCATTGCCATCGGGTATCGTTACACCTATCACTGCAATGGCCAATGTAATAGTTGCCATGCCTAATGCCCATGACCGCTCCATGCCTTCATTTTTTAAGAAGAAAGAAAGTAGGCCTGCCACCAGCGGAATTGTTATCAATAAAATAGGAATCATGCCCTAGCCCGTTAACTAACGGAATTTTTTTATTTAAAATAGATACTTTACAAATAATGAATATAAAATAACTTTTGTCCTGTTAAGCCATCGAACCCTCCGTTCTACAAATTTAGCCTAACCCTAAAAGGTATATTATTTTTTTAAAAAGAACTGTAGTATAAACACCAATACCATGCTTACTACCATCAATAACACATACACCCCCACTTGTCCGGATTGTAACAATCGCAACTGTCTGCTACTATATTGCACTGCTTTACCAACGCCGTTTACAATGCCGTCTATTACTTTATTATCTACAATATTTTTTAAGAAGCCACCCAATTGGTGTAATGGATTTACGATAGCCTTATTATACATTTCGTCTACATACCATTTATCAGCCAATACCTTTCCAAAGCCTGTATCTTCTCCGCTACTTTGATAATTTTTAAATTTCGTCCAGGCAAATACTATCATACCCAACACTAGTATTGAAGAAATTCCCATCAGTAAATACTCTGTGGTATGGGATACATGATGCGCTTCTGTGTGTGCTTTAATTACAGGAGAAAGAAAATGCCCTAGCCAGTCATTGCCCTTCAATACTTCAGGCACACCTATAAAACCACCAATGATAGATAAAATTGCTAATACGATTAATGGCATTGTCATGGCCATTGGGCTTTCATGCAAGTGATGCGCTTGTTCTTGCGTGCCGCGAAACTTACCGGTAAAAGTGATAAACAATAAGCGGAACATATAAAATGCGGTAAGCAGCGCCGCAAATACGGCTATACCATACAATATGGGGCTTTTAAAAAAAGCACTTAATAAAATAGCATCCTTTGAAAAGAAACCGCTAAAAGGAAATACACCTGCGATAGCTATACAACCAATCAAAAAAGTGCCGTAAGTAATTTTCATTTTCTTACTAAGGCCGCCCATATTTCTAATATCTTGTTCGCCCCCCATAGCATGTATCACACTACCACTACCCAAAAACATGAGCGCTTTGAAGAAGGCATGGGTGATAACATGAAATACAGCCGCCGTATAATTACCACAACCTATTGCCAAAAACATAAATCCCAATTGGCTTACCGTTGAATAAGCTAGAACCTTTTTTATATCGTTTTGCTTTACAGCAATAGAGGCAGCAAGTAATGCTGTAGCCAACCCTATATAAGCTATAATATTTAGGGTAATTGGCGCCATTGAATAAAGAACATTGCTACGGGCTATCATATAAATACCAGCGGTAACCATAGTAGCGGCATGTATAAGCGCCGATACTGGAGTGGGGCCTGCCATAGCATCTGGCAACCAAGTGTACAATGGTAATTGGGCACTTTTACCTGTAGCGCCTACAAACAATAATAGGGTAATGGTAATAATATCGGCACTTGATAGTTTACGTAAACCCTCGGCCGAAAATATTTCGGTGAAGGAAACTGAACCTGTTTTTTTAATTAACCAGAAAATAGCTATTAAAAAAGCTAGGTCGCCAATACGATTCATAATAAAGGCCTTATTGGCAGCTTTATTATACGCTGTTTTTTTAAACCAATAACCAATGAGCAGGTATGAACAAAGCCCTACCCCTTCCCAACCAATAAACATAATGACATAGTTGGCCCCCATAACTAATAATAGCATAGAAAATACAAAGAGGTTGAGGTATGCAAAATACCTTCCAAAGTGTTCTGTATTTTCTTCGTGCATATAGGAGGTGGAATACACATGTATTAAAAAACCTACACCTGTAATGATCAATAAAAAAAGAGAAGACAATTGATCTATTTTAAAAGCAAAGGGAATTTTTAATGTACCCACTTTTATAAAATCAAAATAATGTGCCTCATGGGTAAGGCCACCCTTTACCTGAATAAATACCCAAATACTTATTGCAAATGCGGCAAGTATAACACCACTGCCTATTATACCTATTAGCGATTTAGATAAATGCTTTCTTCCTAGCCCATTGATCAAAAAACCAATGAATGGCAACAGCGGGATGAGGTATACTATGTTCAATACGTTGTTCATAAAATGAGTTCCGAAGTTAGAAGTAGAAGCAAATAGAAACCAACTGGCCTACTGCCTCCTGCTTCAGGCATCCATATCTAATGCTTCAGCCTGTTTAAAAAATTAACATCTACCGAATGAATATTTCTATACATCATTACAATAATAGCCAGCCCTACACTTACCTCTGCCGCTGCCACTACCATAATAAAAAACACAAATAATTGTCCGTCTGTACCGGTGGTAGTAGCCGCATCAAGGGCAAGGGCTTTTAAATGATGCATTTTTGAAAATGCCACCAGCAATAAATTCACAGCATTGAGCATTAACTCTATGCACATAAAAATAATAATCGCATTTCTGCGGGTAAGCACTCCTACTATACCTATAGTAAATAATGCTAAAGAAAGAAATATGTAATAATTAATCGGCATCTTATTCTTTTTTTCCAATTACAACAGCACCCACCATTGCACTTAAAAACAATACACTGCTTATTTCAAAAGGCACCACATATGTGGAGAAAAGCTCTTTACCTAAATTTTTGATTAAGCCTATGTTGCCAGAGTAAGCCAGCGTATTTACCCCTTTTGTGCTGCTATCTTTTAATGCTGCTACTAATACTAATAACATACAACCGCCTGCCACCGCTCCTGCCATTTTAAGCCATCTATTTTTTTGCGGTTCTGTTTCTTTGTTTAAATTCATAAGCATGATAACGAAAAGAAACAATACCATAATGGCACCGGCATACACAATAATATTAACAATGGCTAAAAATTGTGCATTTAGTAATATATAATGCCCAGATATAGCGAAGAAGGTGGCAATTAACCACAGTACGCTATACACAGGATTTTTTTGGGTAATAACCATTAAGGCACTAAACAATGCCACCACCGATAAAAGCCAAAATAATATTTCTGTAATCATCATTTTCAAATCCGTTATTGCTAAACTCAACTTAGTTTTTTATCGACTTTTCGCCCAAAGCCTTTTCATACGCCGCCTTATCATTTATTGGATGCGGTATCAACAGATCATCTTTTTTATAAATAAACCCTTGGCGTCCATAGTTAGCCGGCGCAAAAGTTTCTGATAAATATATCGCATCCTTTGGACAAGCTTCTTCACACAATCCACAAAAAATACAACGCAGCATATTAATTTCATATTTTGCTGCATACTTTTCTTCTTTATACAAATTTTCTTCGCCCGGCAATCTTTCTGCCGCCTCCATAGTAATAGCTTCGGCAGGACAAGCTACTGCGCATAAGCCACAGGCCGTACAGTTTTCTCTTCCTTCGGCATCCCGGTTTAGCACATGCAAGCCACGGAACACTTTAGAAAATGTTCGGGTTTGCTCCGGGTAATTAATCGTAGCTTTTCTTTTAAAAAGGTGGCTAATAGTAATACCCATGCCTTTCATGATATTCCAGAGATAAATACTCTCTAAAAAAGTCATTGGCTTACGATCTACTTGTTGTGCTCTTTGTGTTAACATACTTTATAAAAGTTCGCAAATATATATTTATGTTCCCAGCGACAGCAACTCTATTCAGCTTTTGTTGCGTCGCACGCTTCATCTTTCTGTTCGCTACTCAACTTTTTGTTTCTCGCAGCCAACGCCAAGTTTTAGCCACGCTGCGTTCGCCGTTTCGTTGCGGCGGTAGCGTGAAATTTATTTCTTCAACCATAACAGCACCGCAGCGGTAATAATCATATTTATTAAGGCTAGCGGTATCAATTTCTTCCATCCTAAATTCATCAACTGGTCATATCGGAAACGGGGTATGGTCCATCTAATCCATAAAAACACAAACAGCATAAAGGATATTTTGGCCATGATAACTCCAAAACTAATAGCTGTCATCCAAATAGAACTCAACCCCCAACTTGCTTCATTTACAAATGGAATATCGTACCCACCAAAATAAAGGGTTACCATTATGGCACTGCTGATGAACATATTAATGTATTCAGCAAAAAGATAAAATCCCAATTTCATTGATGAATATTCTTGGTGATAGCCAAAGTTCAATTCATTTTCGGCTTCGGGTAAATCGAAGGGCGTGCGGTTACATTCTGCTAACGCACACACAAAAAATATAATAAAACCAAGTGGTTGATAAATAATATGCCAGCCATTTGCTATTTGATTGCTTACAATCTCACTCATTTTTAAAGAGCCTGTCATAAACAAAACGGCGATGAGACATAATCCCATTGGCAATTCGTAAGACACCATTTGCGATGCTCCACGAATAGCAGCCATTAAGGAGAATTTATTATTGGAGGCCCAACCCCCAATCATTATACCATATACTCCCACACTTACAATGCTAAAGGCTAAAAGTATGCCCATGTCCACATCGGCAACTTGTAACGGTATTACGTTTCCGCCTTTGGTAACAAATGGTGCCGCCCATGGTATTACCGTGCTGGTAAGTAAAGCCGTTATCATTGCTAAACCGGGCCCTAGTACAAATAAAAACTTATTAGAGGCTAGTGGAATTATTTCTTCTTTAAAAAAAAGTTTTCCGCCGTCGGCTAAGGGCTGAAAAATACCAAATGGCCCTGCCCTATTAGGGCCACGCCGATCTTGCAACCATGCGGCTACTTTTCTTTCTGCTAAGGTGGTATACATAGCAATAAAGAAAGATAGACCGACGATACCGCCAATCAGCAATGCTTTCTCTAAAACTATCCACCCATCTAATGACAATAAATACATAAATTAAATTCTCTCTTCAATTATTTTCCAAATTTGGTTTATTTACTAACGCCTACTGTGTGGTTGCTACTTAATCTATATTTAATTTCAAACTTTTGCTGAACCACCCCTTTTACTAATACCCTAAATTGTTTAGTGCTTAGTAAGTATCGTTTTAATTTTTCTTTTCAAACGTTTTACTGGTAGCTGGCCCCGGTAAAGAAGCAATTTCCACACTATTTACATCACTTACACTGTGTATATCCATTAACAATTTTGGATCTCTGCCGCCCATTACTTCGGCTATTGTTTCTTTTGGTTTTACGCCATTTACATAGTGTCCCTGCGAAATAACCGAATGTCGGTTTACTGTTGTTGGCCCTTCTATTGTCCAATCGCTCGCTTTCTTTTTATCGAAGCGGCAGGTGTTACATATCCAACCGGGCTGGCCGTCATAACTTTGTACTTCTCCCCATTCATCTTTTCGGGCGGTTACTCTTAGTACATCTTCTCCTCTTTGCCATAGCGTTACTTTACCGCAGCATTTAGGATCATCACAATTTCTGTGTGCATCTACTGGCTTTGTAAACCATACCCTGTTTTTAAATCGGAATGTTTTATCGGTTAAAGCACCTACAGGGCACACATCAATCATGTTGCCGCTAAAGTTATTATCAATGGCTTTTGAAATATAGGTTGAAATTTCTGCATGGTCGCCTCTATCCAATACCCCGTGCACTCTATTATCCGTTAATTGATCGGCTACATAAGTACAACGATAACAAAGTATGCACCTTGTCATGTGCAACTGTATGTAAGGCCCTATATCTTCTTTTTCAAAAATTCTTCTTTTAAACTCGTAACGAGTACCTTCTTTACCATGCTCATATCCTAAATCCTGCAGATGGCATTCGCCAGCTTGGTCACAGATAGGACAATCTAATGGGTGGTTTAATAACAAAAACTCTACCACGCCGGCTCTTGCATCCTGCACTCTTTCGCTGGTAATGTTTTTTACAATCATGCCATCCATTACATTGGTGCGGCATGATGCAACTAGTTTTGGCATTGGTCTTGGGTCTGCGGTAGAACCGGCAGCCACTTCCACCAAACAGGTACGGCACTTGCCACCACTGCCTTTTAATTTGCTGTAAAAGCACATAGCAGGGGGCGTTACATCTCCACCAATTTGCCTTGCAGCAGTTAATATAGAGGTGCCTGGAGCAACATCAATGGTGATGTTGTCAATGGTTACTTTAAATGTTTTAATCTCGTCAGCCATAATTTGTAATTCGCTCACAACGGCACTAAGGCACTAAGTGAATTATTAATTTGCAATTCTTTTTATTCCATTTTTCAGCATTACTTCATTAAAATTAATCAACAACCCTAATCTCAATCCAGTTAATTTTAAATAGGTGAGCACTTGCTTAAAATGAACATCCTCTAATTTTGCTACACTTTTCAACTCTATCAATAATAAATCTTCAATTATTATATCAGCTACAAATCCAATTTCAAGTTTTACATCATCATGAGTAACTGGTATCGGAAATTGCCTCTTAAAATCAATTCCCCTCTTCGTTAACTCGTAACACAAAATTTCTTCATACACTTTTTCAAACAACCCTGGACCATACCGTTTATGAATATCAAAACAGATATTTAGAACATCTGATGCTATTAAATTTTCCTGTTCCATATTCGCTCTTCTTTGTGTCTTAGTGTCTTAGTGTCTTTGTGAGACTACTATACAGTTGTCGGCACATGAATCGGATCCGCATAATGCATCAATCCATAATTTCTTTTCAAACAATCTTCCGGGTTCTGCACATGCCATTCAAACTCATCTCTAAAATGGCGGATGGCTGCTGCCACCGGCCATGCCGCCGCATCGCCCAACGGGCAAATGGTGTTACCTTCTATTTTACGCTGAATATCCCAGAGCAAATCAATATCACTCATCTTGCCTTGGCCGCTTTCAATTTTCAACAAAATTTTTTCCATCCAGCCTGTTCCTTCACGGCAAGGTGAACATTGCCCGCAGCTTTCATGACGATAGAACCTTGCTAAGGTGTACGTATGTTTTACTACACATTGGCTATCGTCTAATACAATAAAGCCACCCGAACCCATCATAGAGCCGGTTGCAAAACCACCGTCTGATAAACTTTCATAGTTCATCATTCGCTTTTCACCTTTCGCTGTTGTGAGCAATAGGTTAGCAGGTAAAATAGGAACAGATGAGCCACCCGGAATACAAGCTTTCAATTTTCTTCCATTGGCTATACCACCGCAATATTCGTCACTGTAAATAAACTCTTCTACAGAGATGGTCATATCTATTTCATACACCCCCTGCTTTTTGATATTGCCGCAGGCAGAAATTAATTTTGTTCCGGTAGATTTACCTACACCAATTTTTGCATATTCTTCGCCACCTTCATTAATAATGGGCACCACAGCGGCTATCGTTTCTACATTATTTACCACGGTTGGGAAATCCCACAAACCTTTTACAGCCGGGAATGGTGGTTTAATTCTCGGGTTACCTCTCTTACCCTCTAATGATTCTATCAACGCTGTTTCTTCTCCACAGATATAAGCACCAGCACCTCGCTGTACGTATATTTCTAAATCGAAACCTGTACCCAAAATATTTTTACCAAGAAAACCATTATTCTTTGCTTCTTGAATGGCTTGTTCTAAAATATCAACTATCCATGCATACTCACCACGGATGTAGATGTATGAACGATTGCTTCCTAATGCAAATGAAGCAGTAATCATTCCTTCTATTAACAAATGCGGAATAAACTCCATCAAGTATCTATCCTTAAATGTTCCGGGTTCGCTTTCATCGGCATTTACCACTAAGTAACGAGGCACTCCTTCTGGTTTAGCCAAAAAGCTCCATTTCATTCCGGTAGGGAAACCGGCACCACCTCGGCCACGAAGTCCACTTTTCTTTACTTCTTCCGTTACAGCATCGGGGCTCATTGTTTTCAATGCCTTTTCCACGCTACGATAACCACCTTCACGGCGGTACACATCATAGAGCCTGATGTTTTCAATGTGTGCTTTGTCTAATAATAATTTTCTTCCCATATGCTAATCCTGTAATAAGGATTTAATTTTTATTTTATCAACTTCAGTGCTTCTATCACAGTCTGTTGCGCCGTGCCCCGGCCTTAGACGGGGTCGCATGGCATATCCCGTCTTCTGCGGGACTCTTCATCTTTCTGTTCGCTATTCAAAGGCAGATTCGCAGTAATCCCCTCCATCTTAATAAAGTATTTTATTTTCTTCCATTTGCCCAGGCCTGTGTTAATCACTTACGCACTTCTCATCTCACCGCCTGCCTTGCAAACAACAACCATCTTTTTCCTTTCTTCACCCACACTTCCAGCACTTTTAAATGATATACTACCGGTTCGCCGCCTTTTAATGAAACCTCGTAATCGCCCACAAACCTAGCATGTGCTAGATTCTCATTTATTGTTACCTGCAGGCTATCTTCTTTTATACTTTTATAATTGGTATAGCCTGTTTCTAAATTTTTTATCAACTCCGCTTTTGTTTCCACCCAGCCGTTGCTATGTCCGTAACTCAATGCCTTATCCGTTTGCTGGTTAATGGAAACGGTATTCTTTTTAACCAGCGCCTGGTGAAACTCTTTCAATGTTGAAGTCAGCTTTGCTTCATCTGTTGTTTGGGCATTCATCAACGCAACGTGGAATAAAAGAACTATCGTTAGAAACTGCTTCATGCTAATTATTAGTCGCTGTGGCAGTTCTGCTTTCGGCTATTATCGCATCCACTTTTTCTTTCGTTAAATGCTCCCGGTAATGTTTTCCCATCTGCATCATCGGTGCATAGCCGCAAGCACCGAGGCATTCTACTGTTTTCAATGTAAATAGCCCATCTGCGGTTGTCTCGCCTGGTTTAATGCCGAGCTTTTCGTAGATGTATTTTACAATATCATCGCTGCCATTAATCATGCACGGACCAGTCTGGCATACTTCAAACATGTATTTACCTACAGGTTTTAAATTATACATGCTGTAGAAGGTGGCTACTTCATACACTTCTATCGGCGATAGCTTTAATAAAGATGCTACATAGTCCATTGTTTCTGAACTAAGCCATCCGCCAAACTCTTGTTGCGCCAAATGCAGCACAGGAATAACAGCACTTTTCTGTTTTCCTTCCGGATAAAAATTAATTATCCGTTGTACTTCTTGTATGGCTTTATCTGAAAACTGAACACTCATTGTTTATTTTTGTTCCTTTTCTTTAAAATTTTCTCTAGCATTTCAACATCACCCAAATCCTTCAATCTTCCAGTTGATTTTTTGTTTCGTATCAATTCATTTATATGAATACATCTTATTTTAAATCCTTCATCTTCATATACTTTACTTGATTCATACACTTCGTTGAAACTAACACCTGATATGTCTGTTAAAATATCAATTCTAAAAGGTGGCCGTCCCATCATAATCACATTCTCTTTTTTTAAAAAATCTTCCTTTTCAAACCCAATCGTTGAGCCTAAAAATTCTTTAATTACAACGAGAATTTTATCAGCATTCCTTTCGTCTCTTTCTACCAAAATGTCCATATCACCGGTGTTCCTGCTATACCCTTCAAAAATTACTGCCCATCCACCCACCAACACATATTTTACCTTATGCCCATTTAAAAGATTAATGAAATCAACAAAGTTTTTATTCAAATTCATCTCTATCATCTTTTAAGTTACCCTTCACCACCACCTTCACCATTCCTTTTTTATACTCTTTATTCCAAAACATTTTTCTCATTTCTTCTACCGTAGCTATACTTTCTTTCCAGTCCACATTAGCATAATATTCTACATCGAGTTCCTCTACTTCCGCAAAAGTACTTTTCCTTACTTCCATCGCTATTTTTCTTTTCTTCTCCATTATGCATCTAATTCTCCCGCAATTAGGTTCAAACTACTCATCGTCATAATCGCATCGCTTAGCATAGCACCCTTTGTTAATTCTTCGTAAGCCTGGTAATAAATAAAACATGGCCTGCGGAAATGTAACCGATAAGGAGATCTGCCGCCATCGCTAATTAAATAAAAACCAAGTTCGCCATTCCCCCCTTCTACTGATTGATATACTTCGCCAGCTGGTATATTCGTTTCTCCCATAATAATTTTAAAATGGTAGATCAAGGCTTCCATTTTAGTGTACACATCAGCTTTTTCTGGCAAATAATATTCCGGTACATCTGCATGATACACATCAGCTTCCGTACCTTTAAACTCCTGCACTTTTTGATACGCCTGTTTAATGATGCTAAGGCTCTCCCACATTTCTTTTTCCCGTACCAACCAGCGGTCATAATTATCACCGGTGGTACCTACTGGTATGTTAAATTGAAAATCTTCGTAACTGCTATACGGTGAATGTACTCTAACATCATAATCTACACCAGCCGCCCTTAAATTAGGCCCCGTAAATCCATAGTTCAATGCCCTATCTGCACTAATGGCACCTGTACCCATGGTACGCTCCATAAAAATGCGATTACGTTGAAACAGGTTTTCAAACTCCTTCAACACTACAGGGTACTCCTTTAAAAATTTTTCTATTTTTTCGAATGCTATATTATTGAAATTTCTTTCAAACCCACCAATGCGGCCCATGTTAGTTGTTAATCTTGCACCACAAACCTCTTCATAAATTTCATAAATCAACTCTCTGTATTGCATTACATACAAAAAGCCGGTGTAAGCACCCGCATCTACACCCACAATAGAGTTACAAATCAAATGATCTGAAATTCTGGCCAATTCCATGATGATGACACGCAAATAATCTACCCGCTTAGGCGTTTTTACTCCCAGCAGTTTTTCGCAAGTAAGGTGCCATCCCATATTGTTTATGGGCGATGAGCAATAGTTCAACCTATCGGTAAGCGTAGTTATTTGCGCTAAAGGTCTTCTCTCCGCTAATTTTTCAAAAGCCCGATGTATATAACCGATAGTTTGTTCGGTAGAAACAATACGTTCGCCATCCAACTCAAGGATGTTTTGCATTACCCCATGCGTAGCCGGATGGGTAGGCCCCAAGTTTAGTGTGGTGGTCGTTTTCTCTATCGAACCTTCTGGTAATTTTATGTGTTGTTCTGACATTATTAATTTGAAAATTTATCAATTTGGCAATTCGACGATTCAATAACATTTCAATTGCCAAATTTTCAAATTGCTTCATTGGCTAATTATCCTCTTCCAAACATTTCATCGTCCTTATCAATCCTAGATTGATCTTCTAACGGAAATTCTTTCCGCATAGGATGATAATCCATTTCATCCACATTTAATATTCTTTTCAACTTAGGGTGACCCACAAAATTCACTCCGTAAAAATCATAGGTTTCTCTTTCCATCCAATTGGCTGCAGAAAATAATCCTGTAGCTGTGTATACATCCGGTTTGTTGATGTCTGTAAACACTTTAAAGCGTATACGAACATTGTTAACCATATTATGTAAGTGATAAACAACGGCCAACTCTCTTCCTGTTTGTTGCGGATAATGAACCCCGGTTAGGTCTGTCAAAAACCGAAATTTCAACTCTTCATCATCGTATAAAAAATTGAGCACTTTCAGATTAAGCTCTTTTGGTGCTTCGAAAGTGAGCATGCCATACGGTTCTTCAAATTTAGAAACCTGGTCTCCAAATTTTTCAGTTACTCGTTGTTTAATTATGTCGTTTGTTAATGCCATACCGCAAACCCTTATGGGGCTTAAGAAGCCTAATACCTAAATGATATTAGCGACTTTTTAATTTTTTGTTATGAATGCTAATATAAAATACATGAATACTAAAACCAAAGTTTCCCCTTTGGAGAGTAATAGGTTATTGTATTCCGTAACTTTCTAATAATTGTTTATACTGCTGCCCATTTCTTCTTCTCAAGCTTTCTTTGCCTACTAAATCCTGTACCCGCATTACCCCATCAATAATAGCCTCTGGCCTTGGAGGGCAGCCCGGCACGTATACATCCACCGGTATTACCTGATCTATGCCTTGTAACACACTATAAGTATCAAAAATACCACCACTACTAGCACAAGCCCCTACTGCTATTACCCACCGCGGTTCGGCCATTTGTAAATACACCTGCTTTACCACCGGCCCCATTTTTTTGGCAATAGTGCCCATTACCATTAATAAATCACACTGACGAGGCGAAAAGCCCACTCTTTCGGAACCAAACCTTGCCAGATCGTAATGAGAACCCATGGTAGCCATAAATTCAATACCACAACAAGAGGTAGCAAAAGGAAGTGGCCATATTGAATTTTTACGGGCCAACCCTATTACATCGCTTAGTTTGGTGGCAAAAAATCCCTCGCCTTGTTGCCCATCGGGCATTTCGGCAATGCTGATATCATTTACCAGCGGCTTATTAATTAAATTGTATGATACAGGACGAGCCATATATAATCTTCAACCCCTATAGGGGAGTTTTGATACTCCGCATTTGCGAAGCGGTGATTTGATTATTAGAATTACTACAGTTGACAGATGCTACTATTAACCGGCTTTACTTTTTTGCACTGGCATCGATAAATGTTTCAAATGCCTAAAGTATAACACCCAACAACTATTAAAGAACTTCTACTAAATTAACAATAATGAACCCCAAAAGTTCCCTTAAAGGAATGGGATTACTAATCTTCCCACTTTAACGCACCTTTTTTAATTATATATATAAATCCACATAGGAAGAAGCCTACAAACATTAAAACTGCCCAAAAGCCAGCCCAGCCTAATTCTTTAAAATTTACGGCATAGGGGTAAAAGAAGATGACTTCTACATCAAACAACACAAAAAGGATGGCTGTTAAAAAATATTTAATAGCCATTGGCTGACGGGCATCGCCATGGCTTTCAATGCCGCTAGCAAAGTTTTGTAGCTTATCTGAAGTGCGACGCTTAGGACCTAATAAGTGCGTAACTACCATTAGAAATGCTACCAAACCCACTGCTATGAGTACTTGTATGGCCACTGGTAGGTAAGAGCCTGCCGTAGCACTATTTACGTCGATTTGTAATAAATGAAACATAGGATTTATGCTTTGGCAAAAATAAGGTGGCGGAGGGAAATAACCACAACTAATTGATATTGTAACTTAAACAAAAAGCCCCCTATACATAAGTAAAGGAGGCTTTTAAAGAAAAAAGAAGAAAAACCTGTTGGCTTTCGTTATTTTTTTACTACCGATTTAGTGGTAGTAGTAGGTGTTTTTGTGGCAACTGGTTTAGTGGCCGCTGGCTTGGCCGGAGGGGTACTAGCTTTAGGTTGGGTAACCGAAGGCTTAGTGGCAGGCGTTTTGGTACCTGCTGGAGGCTTAGCACCCGCCGGTGTTGGACTTGCCTTTGGAGCTACCACGGGTTGGATACCAGGTTTCCATGACTCAGTATACTTAATATAGCTGTCTACGGTGGCGGCGTTAGCAGTATCAGCCCCCTTCCATTTGGTTAGGTATTCTATTGATTTTTCTTTGTGTTTTAGGTCAGAAAAATAATAGTTGGCCAATGAGCGAACTGCATTTAGGTATTGCTTTTTGAATTTAACCGAATCTTTGGCCGCAAAGGCTTCTAACTTTAAAAGATCGGGTACATAAATACTATCTTTTTTAACCGTATCTAAAATTTTAGCGTTGTTTACCGCCCAATCGTATCCATATACTTGATCGGGAAATTTATCGATCATCGTTAATGAAGTTTCTCTTGACTTTGCATAATTAGGCGTAAAATAATGCGCCAATGCTAGATCAAAGTAATCATTAATGATAGGCGTTTTTCTTAGTGGTATTAGCTCTGCAATTAGCACTGCTTCTTTATCTCTCAGCTTTTGTTCTTTCATTTCTGCAATGCCCATTTTTAAGAAATCAATTTTGCCAGATACAATCGTATCGGCTTTGGCGCCATCTACATATATTTTTACAATTTCGTCTGTGGTGCCACCGCTTTTTTTGTAAATATTCAATTTCGTTTCGTAGGAGAACTTATCTAAGTCTTTTTCTTTGGCAAAATATTTATCAATGTATTTTTTAGCATTGGCCACATCATTGCTTTCAAGGTAAGCAAGGGCTAATGAACGTAGCACTCTTGGTTTTGTGCCCTCGCCATTAGAGGCTACTACCGCTTCGCCTTTAGTAATGGCACAGTTGTAATCTTTTTTGGCATAGCAAATTTGTGCTTTCAAGTAGTCATTTTCCCAACTGGGGTCAGAGGAGTTGTTAAATGCATCTACATTTTTTTCAGCTTCATCATACTGTCTTCTGTATAAGTGATAAAAGAATAGCTCGTAATAAGCCGGAGAAAACTTGGGGTTTCTTTTTACAGCACTGTTTAAATATTCTAATACTAAATCCCAATTTCGTTGTGTTTCAAACATTTTAGCTAGGCGTAAATCTGCTACTGCAAAAGTGGGGTCTACCGTAATAGCTTTTCTATAAGCCTCAAAAGCTTTGCCGCCACCTGTACCCTCGCCGGCACGGCGGTAAGCATTACCTAATTGTAATAATGTTTCAGTGTTTTTAGGGTTAGTATTATGTGCGGCTTCTAATAATTGTACGGCCCAATTGTAATCGCTTCCTTTTACATCTACCAAGGCACGGCCAATGGCAGTTTGTACGGTAGCATCATCTTGCCCCTTTTTATTTTTGCTGGCGGCTAAAGCTGCTTCAAATTTTGCCTTAGCATCTGCAAATTTGTTTTCACTTAATTCGGAATGTCCCAAACCTACTAATACCAAGGGCTGGCTACCCACTGTACTCAATGCTTTTTGATAAAGGTCTTTTGCTTTAGCATTATCATCCATATCAAAATACACCTGGCCCTGCCAAAAAATAGCTTCGGCATTACTAGGGTTAGCGGCTAATAATTTTTGAAACACATCTGTCGCACTTTTAAATCTATCTGCATACAGGTGGTTAATACCATCTTGCAAAGTTTGCGCACTACCCGCTATGGCAAGCAAGGCTACTGCTACTACTGATAAAAAGGTCTTCTTCATTTTTCTTCTTTTTAAAAAATTGGCCTGTAAATATACTGTTTCGGTTTTTTGTTTTTGCCGCTACAGCAAATAGTTAATACTGTTTTTCTGTTAAATTGACTGGTCGCAACCCTAGGTTTTTAAGCGCTGGAGCCAAATAGGTTCTTCTAAACATAATTTGCCCCACTTCTCCTCCCATAAAATGAGCAAACCCAGTGCCTAATCCGTGGTAATTTTCTTTAAGAATATAAGTAAGATCTCTTACCATGGGATAAATTTTGGCATAGATGTTTGCTTGAAAAGCTTGACAATAGAATCCTGGAACGGAAACACTTTCTATTGCGGCTACTTTTACTTTTTTCAAAAAACTACGTTGTGCGGTATCTTCAGGATTACCTATCCAACTAACCCCTATAAACCCTACTACGCCTTTGTGACTTGCTACATAATCCACCACACTTTCGCTACTACGAGCGGCTACTGCTTGGGGGGTTAGCTTTTGCCCACGTAACACACTATCGATGATAAAACGTACCGTACTGGTTGCTTTTAACCCATCAAATACGGGTATTAAATTCTTCTTAAATTTTCCTGTAAGTATTTGTTTTAACTCTTCCATAGTAAACCTACTGTCCTCATCCGCCGGATTTACAATAACCGATATTGCATCTCTGGCCACCGTTAAATATTTGGGGCCTATTTTTAAAGAGTCAATAACCGCCTCTTGTTCTATAGCCGTAGTACCTCGGGTGGCAATGATCATCCTAACACTGTCCGTTAATAAATCACGCAGACAATCGGCTTCGGGTTTATAATCAATATTAATAGTGGTATTCGGGTTACGGCCTTCGTACACCATTTTAAATTCATCTAGCACCGGCTTAAACGACTCATCGGCGCTTACCCGAATACTTCCGCGGTAAGGCGTATCGGGCAATTTATCTTCTTGTTCTTTATATGTTTTACAACCTACTAAAGTGCAAATAAATACTAGTGCCCATAAGTGGAAGATGCTTGGTTTGCTCATTCGTTAAAGTAATTTTTCTTGTACCCTTTATACACCCTCCATAATCCATATAAAGCGAAAACGCCACCCAATAATTTATTAGGCACATTTAATTTATAGGCTTCTCCCTCACCCAAACTAATTTTTTCTCGCATAAAAATCAATACGCCTAAAAGGATAAATACCACTCCCATTCCATAGTCTAATACCGACCGCATGAATGTTACCTGCTTCCTTTTTTTGTTTTCATAATCTTCCAACATAATCGGGCGTTTTTGGGGTGGGCAAATTATTGAATTATCGGGTAAACTTGCGTAAAAAATTACGATTGTGGCATAAAAAAGCCCCTTTCGCATATTTTGCAAAAGGGGCTAGGCTTCATTATTCCCCGATTCCCATGAAAATAACGGGTATTACATAGTGTACGGGCACATTTACCCCGTTTTGAATGGCGGGAACCCACTTTGGCATTTTTTTGCATACCCTTACCACTTCTTTATCAAATTCGGTGCCTCCACTATTCACTATTTCAAAACTATTAACCGAGCCATCTTTATCTACCTTAAACTTAATACGAACTGTTTTCATTTCGCCAGCTTCTAAACTTTCTGGTGTTACAAGGTAGCGGGCCATAAACTTTTTAAAAGCTTCTTGACCGCCCGGAAATTCTGGGTCTTTTTCCTGCACTATAAAATCTGGCTGTGCAGCTGGGGCAGGGCCTGCCTGTACTATGCCGTCTCCTTTGCCATCGGTAGGTATTGTAAGGGGTTGCTTTACTATTCCATCATCGGGTTTGCCAATAGTGTTTGTAGTACTTATTTGTTTCCCAATTACGGCCTCGTTTGCCTTGGCGGGTTCCTTAACTTTATCATCGGGTGTAATGACAGGAGGCGTAACCTTAATGGTAGCTACTGCTGTTTTTTTAATGGCAGGCTCTTTTGGCTTTGTAATTTCCTTTTGCTTTTCTGGTTGCTTTATTTTTTCCTTAGGCATTTTTACTTCTTTTAACAAGATGGTTTCTTTTGCATAAGTCGATACTACTGATTCGTTTTTACTAGTAAAACGAGCCAATATTATAAAGCCTGTTATCAATGCTACCCCTGTTAGTAGCGCTATGCTTAATCGCTTATCATACCCTCTTCTTAAGGTATAAGCACCATATTGCTTATTGCGGTTTTGGAACAAAATGTCCAGCATATCTGCCCGCATCATTTCATTGTTTGTCATAGTAGTGTGTTTAGTAATTAGATGCAGGCTTTAGGTATTATCCATAAAAATTTATTGTAAAATGGTTCAAAAAAATAAGCCTTCGTTTGGAAGTAGTTGAATTACGATGTTATTGGAACTATGGCAACTCAATCCCCCTACAACTGGGAATAGTGAATTATCTTTGCCACTATGAAAATTTTGATGGTGTGCTTGGGTAATATTTGCAGAAGCCCATTAGCAGAAGGAATTTTACAGGATAAAGCTTTTAAAGCAGGGCTTCATTGGAGTGTGGAAAGTGCTGGAACTAACGGCTATCACAATGGAGAGGCTCCTCATCCACTTTCGCAAAAAGTAGCTAAACTTAATGGCATAGATATAAGTAATCAACGGTCTAGAAAATTAACAGCAGCAGATTTTGAAGTGTACGATAAAATATATGCGATGGCCAACGATGTGGTGGATGATATGAAGCGAATAGCCGGAAAAAAATATATGGCCGCTAAAGTTGATTTACTATTGAATGAAATATACCCGCACCAAGATAGAGACGTACCCGACCCTTGGTATGGTACAGAACCAGGCTATTACGAAGTGTATAAAATGATAGCCGATGCCTGTGAAGCCATAGTGTACAAGGCCTCCTCCAATGCCGCCACAAGCGCAACTTTAGAACCGTAAAAATAAATAGCATAATAGATAAGATGAGTAAACCAACCCTACCGCAAGGAACAAGAGATTTTGGACCAGATGTAGTTCGAAAGCGAAACTATATTTTAAATAGCATTAAAAGTGTATTTGAGTTATACGGTTTTCAACCGATAGAAACACCCGCTATGGAAAATATGGAAACGCTTATGGGCAAGTATGGTGAGGAAGGCGATAAGTTGATTTTTAAAATATTAAATAACGGGCTTGATAATAAAGAAAAGGAAACCCAACTAAGGGCGGATTTTGAAAAAGTATTAGCTGGAAAAAATGTAAAAGGCATTACCGAAAGGGCGTTAAAATACGATCTTACTATTCCCTTTGCCCGTTATGTGGCTATGCACCACCAACAATTAACCTTTCCATTTAAACGCTATCAAATACAACCTGTGTGGCGGGCAGACAGGCCACAGAAGGGACGCTACAGAGAATTTTGTCAATGTGATGCAGATGTGGTGGGAAGTAATGCCTTATTAAATGAGGTGGAACTGGCTACCATTTACTGTACCGTTTTTAACCAACTGGGAGTACAAGGATTTGAGCTGCGCATTAATAATAGAAAAATTTTAGCAGCACTTGCAACAATATGCGGTGGCGCTGAAAGTATGACCAACATTACCATTGCCATTGATAAACTAGACAAAATTGGAATGGATAAAGTAAAAGAAGAACTAGCACAGCGAGGCATAAATGCGGCACATATTAATACCATTGAGAAATATTTATCCATCAACGGTAGTAACGAAGCCATACTAGAAGGGCTTTCAGAACTATTAGGCCATAACGAGGTTGGTATGATGGGCATTTCAGAATTGCGCTATCTACATTCGCAACTAGCTTCCCAATACTCACAAATAATCATTGACCCCACCTTAGCCCGAGGTCTTAATTATTACACAGGAACCATTTTTGAAGTAAAAGCCCCAGCCACTGTAAAAATAGGTAGCATAGGCGGCGGTGGTCGTTACGATGATTTAACAGGTTTATTTGGTGTGCCTAATATACCGGGTGTAGGTATATCGTTTGGTGTAGACCGTATATATGATGTATTAGAAGAGTTAAATTTATTTCCTACAGATGTACACATAGGTACACAAGTATTATTTTTTAATTTGGGGGAGGCGGAAAGTAAAAAAGCATTTGCCCTTACACAGCAGCTGCGTCAGCAAGGCATACGTACAGAACTGTATCATGAAGTGGTAAAGTTTGATAAACAATTTAAATACGCCGAAAAGAAAAACATTCCCTACGTAGTTATTATAGGCGAAAAAGAATTACAAACCGACACCTGCAATCTTAAAAATATTACTACCGGCAAGCAAGAAGTTCTTACAATTAAACAGTTATTAGCTCACTCCTTTTAATTTACTTATATGCAAAAATTATCCTTACTTATTTTATTATGCATTAGCAGTTTGTTGGCGCAGGCACAAATGGAAAAATTAATTCACCATTTGCCCCATCAGGCTAATATAGTGATAAGCCTTAATCCTGTTAAAATAGCCAACTATATACCTGGCGATGTTTTTAAGCAAAGCACTATGTACCGCGAAATGATGAAAGGCGATAAAGGCGATGTACAGGCTTTTCTATCCAACCCGGAAAGTACCGGCATTGATTTTAGTACAGATTTAATTATTTCCATTGTCAAAGATTCCGTAAGCGGGAAAGAGGAAGATGGCATAATTACCATTTTGGGCGCTATAAAAAATGAAGCGCTATTTGCGGCCACTGTTCAAAAATTTGCGAAAGGAGAAGATGCTTCTCTAAAAACCTATGGCACAGACAACGTTTTTTTTCCCGGAAAAGCAAGCCCCGCTATCGCTTGGAATAAAGAAATATTTGTGTTTACTACAGGTAATAGAGCAAGCATTAAAAGAGAAATAAGTAAACAATTTCAAATAACTGATGAAGTGCTTACGGACGAAACTTCTACAGAGGTCGTGGATACCACAATGGCGCCCATACACCCAAATTTTGATTTACAAAAACTGTACGATAACTTTCAACAACAGGTTAGAAATTATTGTTTTGAATTACTAGCACCACCACATACCACAGTAGCAGACAGCCGATTAATTGCTTTACTAACAGAAAAAGCCGATATAAAATTTTGGAACAATGGTGCTAGCAACTTAGGTAACGATTTAGGTAAACTGCCACCGCAGTTAGCTAGCCTTATTAAAAAGTTAAAAATATTTCCAGGTAGTATTCGCACCAGTGTCTTAAATTTTGAAAATGGGAAAATTACAAGCACTGGCAAAAATTATCTTACAAATGAACAAGCTGCCATTTTTAATAAATATCCCCAAGCTGGTATTAATAAAACCTTGCTTACACATATACCTGCTAATGCAGCGCCAATGATGTTATTGACTGCTTCAATGGATGATGGTTTGCTAAAAGAGCTATTGGCCAACACTGGCATCAAAAGTGTGCTGGAAGAGCAAAAAGATGCAATGCCTTTTAACCCAGCGTTGCTGGGCGCAGCATTTGGCAATAGCGGTTTATTTGCCGTGGTAAAAACAAATGATGAATCTGCCACCATGCCCTCATCTAAACAAACCAAAACAGCGGAACTTTTTAAGAACATGCACTTGGTAATAGCTATGCCTGTAAAAAATAAAAAAAGTGTAGATGAGTTAAAGGATGTGGTTGTTTCTTTTATAGAAAAAATGAAGAAAGAAAAAGAAGCAAAAAATAAAACCTTATCCGATGAAAACGATGAGGAAATGGTAAAGGATGTTGACTTATTCAAAGGCATAAATATAAAACCAGCTTATGAGTATAATGATAGCCTATTTGTATTTAGTACCTCTGCAGCGTTGGCCAAATCATACATCAGCAATACGACGGCCAATAATACTATTCCTTTTGCGCAGCAAGCAGCAAATTATCCAATGGCCGTAAGCTTTAGCATTCGTAATTTTTTTAATTTATTGTATGAAAATAGTGGTAGCCCCAATACAAAGGATGATAAAGATATTTTAAGCATGTTTATGCAGTTTGGAGATATGAACCTACTGAGTGGGCGCTACGAAAATGGAGTGTTATACAACAAAATGGAAATGGCCGTTGGCGATGCACATCAAAATGCATTGTTACAATTATTTCAACTGATGAATAAAGCGGCTGAAGGAAAGGAGAGAGAAAGTAGAGAGCGACATGAGGAAACAAGAATGGAGTTAAAGGAGGTTACCCTGGATACGGAAGCTATAGAGCCACCGCCACCACCACCCGTACCCCCACTGCCGCCTGCAAATCTAGCCCCCGCCAGGCAGGCACAGGCGGCCG
>JBDKJF010000009.1:0-117853 GCA_039796695.1 Bacteroidota bacterium | reverse complement strand
CCTCCATAAAAGCAAAACCGGCCCCCAAAAAACCAATAAAGAAATAAGCCACTAAGCCCTCCATAAAATTTGGAGGGCTTTCTTTTTGCAGGTTCATTTTTTCAAAGGCTTGGTTATTGCTCTATCTATACCATTCTGCTATTCATGAGCAGCTATCGTTTAATTTCAATTTAAAAGAAAAGCAGCCTCCCAGTCTACTAAGGATTGTTATATACATTTAACCCTTTTACACTCTCCACACTAACCAATTCAATTACCTTGGAAAGGCAAATATGAAATTTAGGCATAAAAAAAGAGTCAGTAAAGAATTACTGACTCTTAAAATAGTTGAAGGATTTACTTAGTTTTTAATAACAGAGGTAGTAGTAAGTACTGCCTCATTATTTTCTATACGAATTAAATACTGACCACTAGCCATTGCTTGCATATTAATGCTGGTATTATTGGCAGCTGTAGTATTGCTGTATACAAGTTGTCCTGCGGTATTAAAAAGAGTAATGCGTTTTTTTCCAGAAGGCATTCCACTTATATACACATCCCCATTTGCAACGTTTGTTGGATACACAATTATATGAGGGGCGGCGCAGTTAAAAAATAGTTGATGGCTATACGTAAATGAACCATTATTATCTACGAGCTTTAACCGATAGTAAGCATTACTCGTAATTGTATCATTAAATTGATAGCTACTATTGTTGCCCTTTGCCGGTAACGAGCCGATGGTAACAAATGAGCCATTGCCAATTTTTCTTTCCACTTCAATGCTGGCCGCATTTTCTTCGGTAAGCGTTTGCCAGTTAAGTGTAACCTTACACTCATTTAACTGCCCAGTAAAGCTTTTCAGCTTGATGGGAAGCACAAATAACAAACTAGCAGAACTACTAAATAACCCACATATATAATCATTCTGCGTTATTAGTACTCTATATCTGTAACCGTTCATTGAGCTACTTGTAGGGGCTATAGTTAATGACAATGTAGTAGCTCCGCTATAAATACCGCCATTACTAATATTGTTCCAAGTGGCACCTAAGTCTGTGCTTTCTTGCCATTGATATAGTCTAGTGCTTGAGCCTCCAGATGCGGTTACGCTAAAATTAGTGGTACCTCCGTTTAAAAAAATTGCATTAGCGGGCTGTGCTGTAATAGTACTTGCTGACCCCACCGTTAAAGCATTGGCGTAAGTACCTGTATAGGCTGCAGTAGTAACCTCGCCATTGGCATTTACTGTAATTGGGTTAGTACCATACACCATGTTGCCATCAGTACCCTGCGCGGTACTATTATTGTAGTACTCATTAGCATCAGAACAACCATCGTTATCGCTATCTAAATCTAATCTATTACTAATACCATCGCCATCGGTATCTTGGCAGCTATACATTGTTACGCTGTTTACTTCTATATCATCCTCATTACCCTGGCCACCTGCGGTGCCCAATGTACTATTAAACCTTAATAATAGCACTCCATTAACCGGCACCGTATCAGGTAGTGTAAGGTCTAAAGTATGCCGTGTAGCATGTGGTACCAGGTTTGGTAGATTTCCAGTAGCTCCATTAAAATAAAAAATTGAATCGTTTGTGGTTACATCATCAACGGTTTCTATAGCCGCATAAACCGCATCATTATATTGTATTTCAAGTTTCACATTATCAGAGCCTGTATTAGGACTACCATCGGTTGCTCTAAAGGTTATGTTGATTTTTTTACTTCCATTTATGTCTCCCACAAATCCAGTAATCGGTTGAGAAATGGTTTGCGTAACATTGTTACTATGAAATTGAATACCCCCTGGCGAACCAGCAAATGCAAAAACACTCGAAACACCCGCTGTTCCGCCACTTGTACCGGCAGTAGTAACAACGGACCCCCAGTTTGTTATAGTAGTTATTTGTCCAGATGGTGCACCAGTTCTAAAATCTGAATTGCTTACTAGTTGTTGCCCATTACACTCCACTGCATCAGCCACACCGTCATTATCATCATCCAAATCATTATCATTAAGTACGCCATCCCCATCACTATCGGCACAGGTTAATATAGCCACTTTAAATATTTGTAGATCATCCTCATTTCCTTGAGCGCCGGATGTACCTAAGGTGCTATTATATCTTAATTGTAACACGCCCGTTGTTGGAGCCCCATTAGGTATAGTTAACACCAAATTGTGTATCGGTTCAACGGTTCCTAGTCTATCATCATGTGCTATTGAAGTAGGCAAATTGCCGGTGGCACCATTTAAATACGTTAATGTGGCATTAGCCGCAGCGGTAGTAGTCGTTTCCCTAACAGTTTGAACTTCCATGTATACTACACCGTTGTATAGTAATTCGAAAGTAATATTGTCTGAATTTAGTACCGGCGATCCGGTTAATGTTTTAAATGATAGGTAGATTCTTTTAGTGCCTGTAGCATCCGGCGTAAAACCTGTAATTGTTTGTGAAATGGTTTGATTAATATCATTGGTACTTATCCCTATACCCCCTGGGGAAAACCCAGGAATTGGAGGAAGAAAAGCAAAAACTTGAATTGCACCCGTGCCAGCTGTTTTAGTTATTGTCCATCCGGATAGGGTTGACACATTGCCATTTATAGTGATGCCGGTACTAAAATCAGAATTAGTAACAATTGGAATAGCGCAGTCTTGTAATACACCCTGCAATTGATGAATGCGATATGTACTGATATTTTGGGGATTATACTCCATAGACCAATCTGCATTGTTTGATGCATTACCCGTAAGGTTAGTAGACGCTGCAATGTTTACATTTAATAAGGCTTGTAATTTATTAATAGCCTCCATACCTTTTGGACCTTTACCAAATTCGCAACCATAAATGGCTAATTTGCTAAAGGACATTGCGACATTTTTTTTCAACCAAATGGCTATTTCTTCCGCATTAAGCCATTTATTTTCGATGTGCAATTCTCCTGGTCTACCATGGGTAAATAAATGAAATGTACTTGCATCATCATTTGCTCCGCCCTCAATTAATGATGAATTAGAGAAAAGGCTAACTACAGATTTATCAATAAACAAGTTTTGCCTTTTTGTGCTATTGTCAAACGCATTTTTTTGATACCGCTGCATTGACAATGACTTAGTAAACTGAACATTGATAGGAAAAGAAAAGGCCAGATTTTGGAATAAAAAAAAGTAGAAACAGGTGGCGATCAACAAATTTTTCATAATTTTTTACTTTAGATGCTTTAAAACGATATTGGTAATGATAGCATAAAGTAAAATTGCTTACGAATTACAAAACTGTAATTTTAATGGTAAACGTACCATTAGGTGGGGATTATAAAACTGAAAAAAAAATTATTTTTTTCTGCCTTATAAAATAAGCAAAATTATTTTCATGCAATATGATAGATTCAAATTTACTGAAATATGTTTATAATTGATGGAATAAATCGTAATTATACTTAAAATAGACTTTACACCTACAGTTGTGCCTATATGACAACATTCATGCCAGCTTAATTAAGTAGTATTACTTCGTAAATCTTCTAAACCTCGTTTTTAGTGAAAGTTGTATCTAATTATTACTAAACGCAACCCCCTTGATTAATCTATATTTTTACTTTAGTTCATGTTTTACTGGAACTATTTCAACACCCTTTATTTCTAGATTTATTTTTTACGAATAATTAAAAGCTGAAAAGGCGGCCAATGTGGTTGCTTAAATCTAGTAAGCTATACTGCAAAGCATATACTACCACAAACAAATGGAAGAAGCACCCCTACCAACAAAATGGCCTTCGAATAATACGAAGGCTTCAAACGGGTTTATAAATTTTTACTACGGCTATTTTACTAACGCAGAAAAAACAGTGCCTATTGCATCCGGTAAGTTCCAGTTATACTTTTTATAGAGCCCCACCACATCCCCCACTATAATTAATGAGGGAGAGGAAAATTCTTTTCCCGCAAAATCGATAGCTACTTTTTTTAAGGTAGTAATATGTACTTGTTGGTGCGGGGTGGTAGCCTGTTCAATAACTGCGATACCCGTACCGGGGTTTTTGGAGTAGCGCAACAACATTTCCGCCAATGATAAAATATTTTTTACCGCCATGTAAAACACTAGCGTATCGTTACTTTGTGCTATATGCTTCCATTGCTCAGTACTAAAATATTGGTTGGGGTTTAAGGCTATAAACTGTACCCCTTGTGCATATCCTCTAGCCGTAAGCGGAATGCCACTATAGGCAGAGGCTCCAGATGCCGCCGTAATACCGGGTATTATTTCATACGAAATATGATGAGCTTTCAGCGCTTCTAATTCATCTAAGACATTACTAAAAAAAGCAACATCGCCGCCTTTTAAACGAAGTACATTTTTTCCTTCTTTCGCATATTTAATAAGCAGTGCTGTTACTTCTTCTTGTGTGTATGAATTATCGTTGTACCCCTGTTTACCCGCCAAAATAATTTGGGCTGTTGCTGCTGCATTGTTTTTTATGATAGCGGGATTTACTAATCTATCTGTAATTATTACTTGCGCCGTTGCTAACCTACGCTGTAGTTTTAAGGTTATTAGTTCTTCATCTCCAGGACCAGCACCAGCCAGCGTTACAAAACCGGCCCCTTCTAACCTCCCCGATGGAGAGGAAACAGTTTCATCCTTTTTTAATCCACTTTCCTGCATACAATATTTTAATTAATGGAGGTATGCTCCTATTCATCCGCAGCTAATTTGTTACTTTATTAATACTGCTGCCACGGTGCTGTTACTGGTTTCATCAATTAATATAGCACTTCCATTTTCGCTTAGCTTTTCGTAACCATCATATACCAGCGGAGCCGCTGTTTTGATGGTTGCCTTCACTACTTCATTAAGTTTTACGTTACCCTCTACAGGTTGTTGCTCCAAGCTATTTACATCCAACTTATATTCAATATTGCGCACCATGGCTCGCACCAGGCGACTGTTGTGTTGCAGTAAATATTTATTACCGGGTATCAGCGGTTTATCATCCAGCCAGCAAAGCAGCACTTCTAATTCATTGCCTACTGTGGGCAGGTTATCTGCTTTTACGATACTATCGCCCCGGCTTATGTCAATATCATCGGCCAATTGCAACACTACACTTTGCGGAGCAAAAGCAGTATCCACTTCTTGGCCGCTTACTTCTACCGATGCAATTGTTGTTTCAATATCCTGCGGCAATACTTTTACCTTATCTCCATTTTTATATACCCCGCTAATTATTTTTCCGGCGTAGCCGCGGTAATCATGCAGGTCTTCTGTTTGCGGACGAATAACAAACTGCACTTGAAATCTCGCATCGGTTAAATTAATATCGCTGCCTACTTCCACTTCTTCTAAAAAATCCAACAGCGGTTTTCCTGTAAACCAATCCATCTTTATAGAGCGATCTACAATATTATCGCCATCCAATGCGCTAATAGGAATGTAGGTTACATCCTTTAGCCCTAGTTGTGCTGCTACTTTATTATAATCTGTTACAATATTGTTGTACACATCCTGCGCATATGCTACCAGGTCCATCTTATTTATGGCCACCACTACATGGTGTATTTTTAATAGCGATGCTATTATGGAATGCCTCCTTGTTTGCTCCACTACGCCTTGCCTTGCATCTACCAAAATAATGATTAGGTTGGCATTGCTGGCACCTGTAATCATGTTGCGGGTATATTGTACATGCCCCGGTGCATCAGCAATAATAAACTTACGCTTCGGTGTACTAAAGTAGCGGTACGCCACATCAATGGTAATACCTTGCTCCCTTTCTGCCCGCAAGCCATCAGTAAGCAATGCCAAATCCACGGAACCATCTTCCCGGTTCTTGGTCGATTTTTCCAATGCTTCCAATTGATCTACTAATATATTTTTGCTGTCGTATAGCAGGCGGCCAATTAAGGTGCTTTTACCATCATCCACACTACCTGCAGTTATAAATCGAAGTAAATCCATAATTAAATTTTTGTTTTTTCAGCTTCATTACTACTATCATCGCCTGTTGAGAACTTGTTCTGTTAATGTTTTCGTCCAGTGAAAGAAAACAAAAATCTCACATCATCGTTCTATAATTCTATTCTGCAATACTTGAACGTTCATTTATTAAATCTATGTTTTCTGTTCGTCATCTACATACATTGAACCCCTTCGGGGTTCTGAAACATTTGCTTACTCATTTACCCCGGATTGCATCCGGGACTACTAACGTATCGCCCCTCCGGGGCTGCACCCTGCACAATTAAAGAACGCTTCAAATAATTAACATCCACTTTTCAAATCCAATAAACACTCTCTAAATTTCCAGTTTCTTTAAGGCCCTCCTTCGGAGGGGTTTGGGGAGGCCGCCTTAAAAATACCCATTCTTCTTCCTGTCTTCCATTGCTGCTTCCGTTACTTTATCATCAATCCGTGTTTCTCCTCTTTCGCTAATGCGGGTAGCAATAATTTCGTTTACCACTTCATCTAAGGTTGCGGCGGTTGATTCTACTGCTGCGGTGCAAGTCATATCTCCCACGGTACGGTAACGAACTCTTTTGGTTAGCACTGCATCCGTATCATCTAAATTTAAATATTCACTTACCGCCACCAGTTGCCCTTCATGCAGCACCACTTCTCTATCATGCGAAAAATAAATAGATGGGAGGCCTATCTGTTGTGTACGTATGTAGTTCCAGATATCTAACTCTGTCCAATTACTGATGGGGAATACCCGTACGTTTTCTCCTTTATGAATTTTGCCATTATAAATATTCCACAATTCGGGTCGCTGTAGTTTCGGGTTCCATTGGCCAAACTCATCCCGAACAGAAAATATTCTTTCTTTCGCTCTTGCTTTTTCCTCATCTCTTCTTGCACCGCCGATACAGCAATCGAATTTAAATTCCTCAATCGTATCCAACAGGGTATAGGTTTGCAACCAGTTGCGGCTGGGAAATTTTCCTTTGGGCTCAGTAAGGCTGCGTTGCTTTATGGTATCTTCTACCTTACGAACAATTAACGTAGCACCCACTTCATTAGCCAGCCAATCTCTAAAGGCCAGTGCTTCCGGAAAATTATGGCCGGTATCAATATGTACTAATGGAAAAGGAATTTTTCCTGGCGCAAAAGCTTTTTTGGCAAGGTGTACCAGTGTAATAGAATCCTTTCCTCCGCTAAATAATAGCGCTGGCCTTTCAAACTGCGCAGCTACTTCCCGCATAATGTGTATACTCTCCGCTTCGAGTTGCTCTAAATAGTTAAGATGATAAACACTCATATTTTAATGTTATTGCTGACCAGCGATATGCAGTACAAATGTGCGACCCCGTCTAAGGCCGGGGCACAGCGCAAGCGACGATGCTATTTGTACTGAAGCTGGCAAAATATTAATTAATTGTTTCCTGAATGCAGCCCGCATTCTTTTTTTGACAATTCCCACCACCATCTTCCTGCTCTTACATCCTCACCGGGTTCTATGGCTCGGGTGCAGGGTGCACAACCTATACTTACAAAACCTTTATCATGCAATGGATTGTAGGGTATATTATGCTCGTTGATATACTGTATCATTTCATCAAAACTCCAAAGCAGCAGTGGGTTGTATTTATATAACTGTCGCTGTTCATCCCACTCCACCATGGGCATATCTTTTCGATTATCGCTTTGCTCAGCTCGCAGGCCAGTAATCCAAACCTTTGCCCCTTGCAATGCCTTATTCAATGGCTTTACTTTTCGAATAAAGCAACATGCTTTACGATTCTCTACCGACTCATAAAAAGCATTGATACCTTTTTCGTTTACAAATTCTTGTACCTCGTGGGCTTCTGGAAAATAAATTTGTATGGGTATTTTATAACGCAGCGTTGTTTTTTCTAACAAATCATAACTCTCGTTAAAAAGACGTCCCGTATCCAACGTAAATATTTTTACGGGCAATTGGTGCTGGCCTATAAGGGCATTTATTACTTGATCTTCTTGCCCCAGCGAGGTAGAAAAAACTACTTGCCCGGGAAATTTTTCGCATAGCAATTTTATTCCATCTGCTATAGACGAATGACCCACCAATGCTATTTCTTGCGCCGATAACATGCTTAATCAATATTGGGTTGCGGGGTGTAGCGTAAATAAGGCTTTATAATTTTTAATCCCTTCGGGAATTTTTTTTCTGCATCTTCTGTAGATACGGCTGGCACCACTATTACCTCTTCTCCACTATTCCAGTTGGCCGGTGTAGCTACACTATAATTAGCGGTTAATTGTAGTGAATCAATAACCCGTAATACCTCATAAAAATTTCTGCCGGTAGAAGCAGGATAAATAATCATCAGCTTTACCAATTTATCGGGACCAATGATAAACAAAGAACGAACCGTAGCCGTAGCAGAAGCATTAGGATGAATCATATCATACAACGTAGCTACTGTTTTATCCTCATCGGCAATGATGGGGAAATCCACCGTACAGCGTTGGGTTTCGTTAATATCATTTCGCCAAATCAAATGTTTATCTAACGGATCTATACTTACGGCCAGCACTTTTACATTGCGTTTTGCAAATTCTTCTTTTAGCAAAGCGGTTCTTCCTAGTTCTGTGGTACATACGGGTGTAAAATCAGCCGGATGCGAAAAAAGAATACCCCACCCCTCTCCTAAAAATTCGTAAAAATCAATATCTCCTTCGGTGGTGGATGCCGTAAAATTCGGCGCTTTATCTCCTAATCTTAATGCCATAAATTTTTTATTAAGGCTGCAAAAATACGGAAATTTAAAAACCCTACCAAGTAAGTGGACTAATAAATGAGGCGATTAGCCACTAACAGTTGTTTTGCTTTTTTTCTAAAGCAATAAATCTTTTAAGGTTCTGTTTTCCACCACTTGTAGGGTAGCATCTCGCACTTCAATCATCATATCATGCAAGCCGCAGTGCTTTTCGTTGCAATTTTTACATCGCTCATAAAAATATAAGCTTACGCAGGGCAGCATAGCAATGGGGCCATTTATTAGGCGTATAACAGTGGCCACTTTTACTTTTTCGGGTGCTTGTTTTAAAAAATACCCCCCCCCCTTTCCTTTTTTGCTGTCTAAAATGTCGGCTTTTTTAAGTTCAAGTAGTATGTTTTCTAAAAACTTAAGTGGTATTTTTTTCTTTTGCGCAATATCGGAAATTAATACAGGCCCCTCCGTATACTTTTCGGCTAGTAAAGTAAGTGCCTTGAATGCATATTGCGATTTCATGGAAAGCATAGCCTAACTAATAAATGATAATTGATAATTAATAAAAGCCGTTTTTTGTAACATGGCAGCTACGCCGCAATATTTTTCTAACGATAATTCTATTGCCTTCCGCACTTTATCTTCATTTGCGGTGGCTGTTTGTAGTTTGTAATGAATGCGTATATCCTTATACACTTTTGGATGCTCCTCCGTTTGGTCGGCTTCTACTGCTATTTCTAAGGCAGAAAACTCCACCCGCATTTTTTGCAAAATATCTACTACATCTATGCCAGAGCAACCTGCCAAGCCAGACAGTAAAAGGGCTTTAGGCCCAAACCCATTTTCTCTGCTACCATCTATCGCTATAGTATTATGCCCCATTTGGCTGGTAAATGCATGTGCATGCTTCCATTTAGTAACTGTTGCTGTCATATTTTAATTAGTTATAGCCATGTTTTTGATTACTTAACACATTGTCTAAGGTCCACTCTACCCGTTTTTCAAAAGTATGCTTTCTTTCAATGCAGGCTGTTTTTGTGCAAATGCGACAGGAAAAAGGTAAGCATCCATCCGAATGGACAAATAGCTCTAACGATTCGCCAAATTCTTTACGGGCTAGTGCCGCCAATGTATCTATTTCTGCATGCGCCTCATGCACATTTAAAAACCAAGGTAGTGTTAAATGGCTATCTAAGTGTAACACACTTCCATATTTTATTACCCTAAGATTATGCAGATCTATCCAATTTTGTTGTCTGTTTGCATTTAATAGTGCTACCATTTTCGTTAGCAGTTGCTCATCTGCTTCATCCATTATACCAGCTATTGAGCTTCGCAAAATATTATACCCAGTATACATTATAAAAAAAGCAAAGCCAATAGCTACTGCACTATCCATCCATTTTTGTCCGGTAATCCATAACAATACTACGCCCGCTATTATTCCCACGGTGGACCATGTATCCGACTGCAAATGTTTTCCACTCGCTACTAAAGCTAATGACTTGTTTTTATTGCCTACAGATAAGCAAAATTGCCCTAAAATAAAATTTACTACCGCAGTGCCGGCTACTAGCCAAATGCCCGTATCTAATTGCCTTATTTCACTTGGATATAGGAGTTGCTGAACCGCTTTATAAATTATTATAGCACCGGCACTGGTTATTAATGTTCCTTCAATGGCAGAGGAAAGAAATTCAGCTTTGCCATGTCCATAGGGGTGGTCGGCATCTCTTGGCTTGGCAGCAATGTATAAACTATACAGCCCTATGAGGCCCGCGGCCACATTTACAATACTCTCAAGCGCATCTGTAAGTATAGCAATAGAATGGGTAATGTAATAAGCCCAAAATTTTACGCACAGTAACAAAATAGATACTACAGCTACAACTTTTTGAACCCTTAAATTTTGTACTGGTGGCGTCATGTAAAAGGATGTGAGGCAATATACAATTGCTATTACTTATGGCACAAATTTTTGTCGCTTAAATAAGGCTTTTGCGTTGTTACTAATTTTTCGGTACAGCTCTTTATTAAAAAGGTTAGAGTCATGCAAGGCTTTATAAATTAAAAACAACCCGATGGGCAATAGTACAAATGTGGCCAACCACATACCTGTAAACGGAGTAAGGCTGTTTTCCTTTGCCATTTTTTCGCCGGTAGTGCTGGAAAAATAGAATACCATAAAAAATGCTATCGCAAAAATTAATGGCGTGCCTATGCCTCCTTTACGTATTATAGAACCCAAAGGGGCACCTATTAAAAACAACACGATACAGGCCAAAGAAAGGGTTATTTTTCGATGCCATTCTATTTGATGTCTACGTAATATTTTTTGCCTTTCTTTCTCCGTTTGGGCTTGTGTTTCCATTGCCATTTTAATGGAGGAGGCACTACTACGTACATTATTAGCCAATGCATATTTTACGGAATCGGGCAGTAATTCACTTACGTTTTTTACGGTATCTTTTGGGGTAAATAATTGCGCCGACAATTTATCAGCCTTTGTAGTATCAAAATAACCTGCAAAGGGAAAGGATGCAAACATATCGCTATAGGTTTGGCCCTTAGTTTTATGAAAGTCACGGTTTAATGAATCGATAGCTTTTGTAAGCTGCCGCATACTTAGCATCTTTTCATTATTTTGATTTACACTATCGGCTGTACGATTATTAAAACCAAGCGAACTTAAATCAAACTGTTTTTTAAATTCTTTAAAGCTAACCCGTACAAACTCTGTACCGCCGGGCTGATACATATTGCCTCTTTCTTGATAGCGATGGCCATCTATTAAATTAAATTCTAAAAACCGCCGATTGGGGGTTACCCGCATTACACCTCTTTTAGCTACTATAAAATTATCCTGCAACGTATTGCCTTGCTCATATACAATTACTTCGCTAATTAAACTATCATTTTCCTTTTTACCTACTTTAATGGCAAACCCTGGAATACGATCATAAAATACGCCCTCCTTTAAATCAAAAGCAGGTTTGGCCCATACTATATCTGATAGTAGGGTACGCTGCTTTAATGTAGCCACAGGTATTACATAGTTAGCAAACATAAAGGCTATACCGCCAATTAAAATAGCTACAAAAAATAATGGCCGCATAAACCTTAGTAAAGAAATGCCAGATGATTTGATGGCTACTAATTCAAAACTTTCGCCAAGATTACCAAACGTCATTAATGAGGATAACAATACGGCCAAGGGCAATGCTAAGGGTACTAACGTAGCAGCTAAGTAGAGTATAAATTCCATGATAATGGAAACATCCAAGCCCTTGCTTACAAAATCATCAATATACAACCAGAAAAACTGCATGATAAGTACCAGCAGGGTAATAAAAAATGTAGCCAAAAAAGGACCCACAAAAGCCCTAACTACCAGTTTATCTAATTTTTTGAACACTTATCTTTAAATATGGATAGCGCAAAAATAAGGCTTTCGGCAAAGGAGATGACTTTGATAAATAATGCCGAGTGGATTTTAACAAAGAATGAAATATTAAATAAAGCGGTATCGTTGCTTGCACATGTACAAACTTTGCAAGTCACACAAATAAAAGCCCTTGCCCCTTCGGTACTGCCTGCATGGTCTTCTGCCGTTCCTAAAATTGCAAAAGGCGAAAACTATTTAGGTTTACCCTATCGGTTATTAGATTATCCAGCCATTTTTTCCAAAAAAGATATAGCGGCTATTCGCACTTTTATGTGGTGGGGAAATGGCTTTAGTGTAACCTTGCACCTATCGGGCAGTTATAAGCTACAGCTTCAGGCTAAAATTATAGCACATATAGCCCATTTACAGGCCAATGATGTCTATATCTGTATTAATGATGACGAATGGCAACATCATTTTGATATTTCAAATTATAAGCCCCTCAACACCTATTCAAAAATGGAGGCAGCCAGTATAATTGGTACAGCTCGCTTTATAAAACTTGCCGTAAAAATGCCCTTATCAATATGGCCAATGGCTGAAGAAAAGCTTTTGCAAGCCTTTACACTCTTTACTAAAATAATAGTAGATTAATTACCTAAGCGGTGAAACAAATCTTTAACTTGATAATCCCACAACATACTTTGGTCTTTAATTTCTTTCTTTTCTGCAAAGTCTTTAATAACCAAAATGGTTTGGTTGGTAATTTCAGATTTTTCAATACGAAATTCAAAGTATTCTTCTTTGGGAGCGGTAAGCCAATGAAAGCGGATGTATTTATCATCTTCAAACTCCAATACTTCGGCTTTTTCAAATGTACCATTCCAGCCAAAATAAAAAATTTGGTCTCGCTCGTCTACTTTATCTGCAAACCATTCGCCCAGGCCCGCTGGAGTAGATAAAAATTCGTATAAAATACTCGGCGAACAGCGTACTGGAAACTCTAAGGTGTATAATTGTTTACTCATGCTTCTTCTCTAAAATTCGTGGCTAAGTGTGCAATAATAGAAAATAAATCATTGCTGCAAAATTATTTAGCGCTTATTTTTCCCCATTTAAAAAACATTAGTTGCTAGCACAAAATAAATTGAGCCTGATACCGTTAAATGTATGTAAAAACTTTTTAGACAATTTTATTTTTTTATCTTAAATTGCCTTGAAGTTCAATTAGTTCTGAAGTAGTAAAATTTTTGGCCGTGTTTTTTGCCTTATCATTCACTGCCTGAAATTTATCCAAATCCATAAAATACACCAACTAAAGCACCATACCTATGAGCATGAGACAATTAAAGATTTCCAAATCCATCACCAATCGGGAATCGCAAAGCTTAGAAAAGTACCTACAAGAAATTGGTAAGGTAGATCTTGTTTCGCCAGAAGAAGAAGCAAGGTTAGCTACTTTAATAAAACAGGGCGATCAACGAGCGCTGGACAGGTTAACAAGGGCCAACCTCCGCTTTGTGGTTTCTGTAGCTAAGCAGTACCAAAACCAGGGCCTCTCATTACCCGACCTTATTAATGAAGGCAACCTTGGCCTCATTAAGGCAGCGCAGCGTTTTGATGAAACTAGGGGCTTTAAATTTATTTCATACGCTGTATGGTGGATACGCCAGAGCATTTTACAATCATTGGCTGAGCAATCACGCATTGTACGTTTACCGCTCAATAAAGTGGGCCTTACTAGCCGCATTCAAAAAGCGTTTTCCTTATTAGAGCAGCAATATGAGCGAGAACCATCGGCAGAAGAATTAGCCGATATGTTAGAAATGGATATAGATGAGGTTACCTCTTCATTAAGTATTAATGCACGCCACGTTAGTATGGATGCACCCATTGCAGATGGAGAAGATGGTACAATGATTGATTTAATGGAAAACCCCAATGCCGAAAAAACAGATGAAGAACTTTACCATAATCAATCGCTAAAAACAGAAATAGATAGAAGCCTAAAATCCTTAACCCATCGCCAAAAAGAGGTTATTTGTTATTTCTTTGGTATTGGTGTAGATCATCCACTTAGTTTAGAAGATATTGGCGAAAGGTTTAGCCTTACCCGTGAGCGGGTGCGGCAAATAAAAGACAAAGCCATTACTAAACTTAAAGTGGCCAGTAAAGGCACCATGCTTAGAACTTACTTAGGCGTTTAACTTTTAAAACTTAATACCGACAATAAACTTTTACATTTTTTTCAGTACCACCAAGCTTGTGTAGCGAAGTAGTATATTTGCAACTCTTTAAAAAGTGAACATTCGTTGTTCACTTTTTAATTTTATACAATTGACTAAAACAGCGCCTAACATGTTCAATAGTTTACAGGAAAAATTAGAAAGTGCTTTTAAAAACCTAAAAGGCCAAGGAAGAATAACAGAATTAAATGTAGCCTCTACCGTAAAAGATATACGCCGTGCCTTGGTAGATGCCGATGTTAATTTTAAAATAGCGAAAGAGTTTACCGATAAAATTAAGGAGAAGGCCATGGGCGAAAAGGTACTTAACGCCATTTCTCCAGGCCAGTTAATGGTAAAAATTGTAAAAGACGAACTAACCGAGTTAATGGGGGGCCAAGAGGCTGCTTTTAATGCAAAAGGCAATCCTGCCATCATCCTTATTGCTGGTTTACAAGGATCTGGTAAAACCACTTTTAGTGGCAAGCTGGCTCACTTTTTAAAAACCAAAAAAGGCCTCTCGCCTATGCTAGTAGCAGCGGATATTTACCGCCCAGCGGCTATGGAGCAATTACGGGTATTAGGAGAGCAAATAGGCGTAGATGTACACATTGAACTGGAAAATAAAGACGCCGTAAACATTGCTCAAAATGCCGTAAAAGAAGCCCGAAGCAAAAACAAAAATGTACTGATAATAGATACCGCTGGCCGTTTGGCAGTAGATGAAGTGATGATGACTGAGGTTGCTAATGTAAAAAATGCTATCAACCCCCAAGAAATTTTATTTGTGGTGGATAGTATGACAGGGCAAGATGCGGTGAATACTGCCAAAGCATTTAACGAGCGGCTTGATTTTAGTGGTGTAGTGCTTACAAAATTAGATGGCGATACAAGAGGCGGTGCAGCCCTTTCTATTAAATACACGGTAAACAAACCCATAAAATTTACCAGCAGCGGCGAAAAGATGGACACATTAGATGTGTTTTATCCGGATAGAATGGCGCAGCGTATATTGGGCATGGGCGATATTACTAGCTTAGTAGAAAAAGCACAGGCCCAGTTTGATGAGGCCGAAGCCAAAAAGCTAGAAGCCAAAATCAGAAAAAATAAATTCGACTTTGCCGATTTTAAAATGCAACTGGAGCAAATTAAAAAAATGGGCGATATGAAGGATATGCTGGGTATGATACCCGGATTAGGCAGCAAAGTAAAAGATATTGATATTAACAATGATTCTTTTAAAGGTATTGAAGCCATCATCGACTCGATGACTCCTGCCGAAAGAGCCGACCCCGATTTAATTGATGGCAATCGTAAAAAACGCATTGCAAAGGGTTGCGGGAAAGACATTCAGGAGGTAAACAACTTTATGAAGCAATTTGAGCAAATGCGAGCCATGATGAAGAATATGAATAAAATGGGCGCCTTCGGCAAAATGATGCCAGGGATGAAGAGATAAAGTAAAGAAAGAGAGACTATTAGCGAGATAGGGCAAAAAAAATCACTTTCAAGTATAAATAAGGCTGAATTATGGCCATTCAGATCGTTGGGCTTCTCCCTACTTTCTCTTGCTTTTGTCCAAATCCGTCTTATATTTGCACTCCGGTTTTTACCGGAATTAACAATTATTGTTTAACGCTGTTAAATTTCTATTTATGTCAGCAAAAATCCGTCTTCAAAGACATGGGTCTAAAAAAAGACCTTTCTACTTCATCGTAGTAGCCGATTCTAGGGCTCCCCGTGATGGAAAATTCATTCAAAAATTAGGTACTTACAATCCATTGACTGTTCCTGCTACTATTCAGCTGGATCGTCAAAAGGCTTTGGAGTGGTTGAACAAAGGTGCTACACCAACCGACACCGTTCGCCGTATTCTTAGCTTTAAAGGAGTATTGTTCCTTAAGCATTTGCTCCGTGGTGTGGGCTTAGGCTTGTTTGATGAAGCATCTGCGATGGAAAAATTCACCAAGTGGACTGCCGAGCATGAAGCACAGGTGAAAAGACGCCAGGAAGAAGCTGCCCGTAAAAAAAGAGCCAACCGCTTTAGCCCAGGTCGCCGACCAGAGCCTAAGCAAGAAGCTGGCGATGCGGGTGCAGAAGCATAAAAACTGCTTACCTGAAAGTTCTCTAAAATCCCGCTGGCCCAGCAGCCAGCGGGATTTTTTATTCCAGCAATTTTAAAATATTTTTATTCCTATCATTACTGCTATGGGCTAAAGATGCCTCGGCAGGGCTGTAGCTAAATTTATGCATCATGCAATAGTGTTGCCAGTATTTATAATCAATATTACAATGCTGAGGCATGTACATTGACCAATAGGTCATTTTTTTTAATCATCAACTTTGCTCCGCCACTGGCGGATACGATTATGGCAGAATATTACAACATTGGAAAATTGGTAGGCGCTCATGGGTTGCAAGGAGAGCTTTTGTTGGTACATGAATTGGGTAAAAAAACCTCCCTCAAAGGGCTTGCTGCTATTTTCATAGAAGAAAAAAAAGGCTCCTTCATTCCCTGGTTTATTGAAAGCACAAAAATTAAAAGCGAAGACGAAATTTATATAAAACTAGAGGGCATCAACAGCCGTGAAGCTGCAATTAAACTGGCGCAAAAAAAAGTGTGGCTACCCGAGGCAGACTATAAAAAATTTGCCTCCAAATCATCTCCCGCAGGTTTGCTTGGTTATACTATTATTGATGCAGGCAACCCGCTGGGCGAAATTCTGGAAGTGATTGAACAACCACATCAATTACTTTGCCGCTTAGAAATAAAAGGAAAAGAAGTGCTGATACCGCTGCATGAAGAGTCGCTACAAAAAGTAAATCATAGTAAAAAAGAAGTGCTGGTGGCATTACCCGAAGGATTGCTAGAAGTGTACCTTCAATAATTCGTGTTAATCTGTGCAATCTTTGGCAACTAATCTCCCCCATATCGCCCATTTCGATCTCGACTCTTTTTTTGTATCGGTGGAGATACTCAATAATCCATCTTTAAAAGGCAAACCTGTTTTAATTGGCGGCTACGAAAGAGGGGTGGTATCCACCTGCAGTTACGAGGCTCGCAAGTTTGGCATTCATTCTGCCATGCCCATGAAGAAGGCTTTGCAACTTTGTCCGCATGCCATAGTAACCCATGCCAGCAGTAAAGATTATAGCAAATATTCCCGTTGGGTAACAGATATTATTGCATCCAAAGCACCGCTGTTTGAAAAAGCGAGTGTAGATGAATTTTATGTAGACTTATCCGGCATGGATAAATATTTGGGGGCAGCCAAGTTTGCACAAGAGTTGCGGCAGTTGGTAACAGCAGAAACGGGTTTGCCTATCTCCGGCGGTTTATCATCAGCAAGGTTTATTAGTAAAATGGCTACTAACGAAGCCAAGCCCAATGGCTTTTTAGAAATACCACATGGAAAAGAAATTGAATTTCTATGGCCAATGGGCATTGAAAAAATAAATGGTGTGGGTAAACAAACTGAACAGCACTTAAAAAGCTATGGTATATACACCATAGAAGATATTGCGAAAACACCCATCGAACATTTAGAACGCATAGCGGGTAAATGGGGCGAAGCCCTCTGGCACAAAGCACATGGCCGAGGCAGTGCAGAAATAACCACCGATTGGGAACAAAAAAGTATGAGCCACGAAAATACCTTTGATACCAATTACACCGATATAGATTTTCTGCATAAAGAACTGGTGAGGCTTACGGAGAAGACCGCTTATTCATTAAGAGAAGATGAAAAGATGACGGGTTGTGTAACGGTTAAAATTCGCTATTCGGATTTTGAAACCACCTCCCGCCAGGAAACAGTGGACTACACAGCGCTGGATGATGTACTGATTGCAAAAGTGAAAGATCTGTTTACTAAATCTTACGAAAAAGGAAGACCTGTTCGTTTACTGGGTGTACGCTTCAGCCACATGATACCTATTACCACCCAAATGAGTTTGTTTGAAAATAAAGTAGAGAAGCTGAATCTTTATAAAGCGGTGGATGATATTAAAGAACGGTTTGGAAGTAAGCTGGTAACAAAGGCAGTGAATACTAAGCAAAAAGAAAGCGATAATAAATTACCAACACATAGAGATATAAAAGAAAGATGATTAGCGAACAGAAAGATGAATGGAGCGTCGCAACAAAAGCCCCATCAGGGTACCGCAGTTGGTAACATAAATACATTTATTACTACTTATCTTCGTCATTCTTAAAACCAATTTATATGTCAGAAGTTTGGAAAGACTACCAGGAAAAAAACAAAGACCGCTTTTTAAACGAAATGATGGACTTACTCCGCATTCCATCGGTAAGTGCCAAAAGCGAACATAAAGATGATATGCAGAAATGTGCCGATGCTGTAAAAGCAAGTATGCTTGCTGCCGGATGTGATAGAGCAGAAGTAATGGCAACAGACGGGCACCCGGTGGTATATGGAGAAAAAATAATTGACCCAGCCAAACCCACGGTATTGGTATATGGGCACTATGATGTGCAACCTGCCGAGCCACTGGAACTCTGGCACAGCGGACCTTTTGAACCCACCATTAAAGATGGAAAAGTATTTGCTAGAGGAAGTGCAGATGATAAGGGGCAGTTTTATATGCATGTAAAAGCATTGGAAACTTTGGTACAGACAAATACCATGACGACTAACATCAAATTTCTGATAGAAGGGGAGGAAGAAGTAGGATCACCCAATCTTGGAAAATTTGTGGCAGCTAATAAAGAGTTGTTGAAAGCAGATGTTATTCTTATCAGCGATAGTTCTTTACTAAGCATGGAAAACCCTTCGCTGGATACTGGTGTAAGAGGGCTGAGCTATATTGAGGTAGAAGTAACGGCTAGTGGAAGAGATTTACACAGCGGTACGTATGGCGGTGCAGTAGCTAATCCTATCGTAATACTATCTAAAATGATTGCTAGCTGCCATGATGAAAATAATCACATTACCATTCCGGGCTTTTACGACGATGTAGTGGTAGCTACCGCCGAAGAAAGAGAATTAATTAATAGAGCCCCCTTTGATGAGAACGAATATAAAAATGAAATTGGCATTAAAGAATTGTGGGGCGAAAAAGGATTTACTACTTATGAAAGAACGGGTATTCGTCCTACCTTGGAAGTAAACGGTATTTGGGGCGGGTATACGGGTGAAGGAGCAAAAACAGTATTGCCGGCAAAGGCTTTTGCAAAAATTTCAGCAAGACTAGTGCCTAACCAAACTTCTGATAAGATGACTGAAGTATTATTAAAATACTTCAGAAGCATTGCACCAAGCTGTGTAGAGGTGAAAGCAGAACTGCACCACGGCGGCGAACCTTATATGACACCGATTGACAGTAAAGGATATAAAGCGGCAAGCAAAGCATTAGAAACAACGTTTGGTAAAGTGCCTATTCCGGTAAGGGGTGGCGGCAGTATTCCTATCTGTTCTATTTTAGAAAAGGAATTGGGTATTAAAATTATCTTCATGGGCTTTGGTTTGGATAATGACAACCTGCATAGCCCTAATGAAAAGTATAATATAGAAAATTATTACAAAGGCATTGAAACCATACCTTATTTCCATCAATATTTTTCAAGTATGTAACCTTGCTATATTTTTTTTACTACTCTATCGTATTTACCTCACCATTTATTGGTGAGGTTTTTTTATTTTGCAGTATGCCCCAAACAGATAAACTACGTCTTGATAAATACCTCTGGAGCATTCGGCTTTTTAAAACAAGAAGGTTGGCAACAGATGCTTGTAATAATGGCAAGGTAAAATATCAAGAAGAGCAAGCTAAGCCCGGAAAAAATGTTCACTTGGGTGATGTATACGATGTTAAAACTGAAAATAAAAAGTGGAAAATTAAAGTAATTGCCCTGTTATATAACCGAGTAAAATATGAAGAAGCTATCAAATATTATAGTGATATTACTCCACCAGAAGAATTAGAAAGGCTACAATACCAGGCAGCCATCTTTCATACCGGTAAGCGCCCCAGTAAAATTGGTAGGCCTACCAAAAAAGAACGAAGGGAGTTGGATGATTTCCTCGAGGATTGATTGATTAATTATCTTTACCGCATGCATATAGATATTATAACCGTATTACCAGCGTTACTAGAAAGCCCGTTACAACATAGTATGATGAAAAGGGCACAAGAAAAAGGACTGCTCTCTATACAAGTACATCCATTACGCCAATGGGCTGTAAACGACTATGGACAGGTAGATGATTATCAATATGGAGGTGGAGCCGGCATGGTGATGATGTGTGAGCCATTAAAAAAAGCCATAGAAGAACTTAGCGCAAAACATACGTATGATGAAATAATTTACATGACACCCGATGGCGATACATTAAAACAAAAAACTGTCAACACTTTATCGCTTAAAGAAAATTTACTAATTATATGTGGCCATTACAAAGGCATTGATCAGCGTATTAGAGACCACTATGTAACCAAAGAAATATCCGTGGGCGATTATGTGTTAAGTGGAGGAGAAATACCTGCAGCCATTTTGGTAGATGCCATTGGCCGATTACTACCTGGTGTATTAAATGATGAAACCTCTGCGCTAACCGATTCTTTTCAAGACAATCTTTTAGCCCCGCCCGTATATACTCGCCCCGTAGATTTTAATGGTTGGCAGGTGCCACCGATATTAATGAGTGGCGATCATAAAAAAATAGAAGAGTGGCGTTACGAACAATCCCTACAGCGCACCCAACAAAAAAGACCCGATCTGTTGGCCTAATATTGAAATAAATACGTTTATACCCAACCGCATTCTTTCGCTTATTCTTAAACAATTAAAACCGCTTTAATAGGAAAATTGTAATTTTACAAACTGCTGTTAAGCTTTTATCATTGTTAATCAATACGTTAAATAAAAAGCATGAATAACCTTTTTATTCATTTGTCTTTTTAAGTACATATTACACGCATGAAATCACTATCAACTATTACAGATCCGGTGTATGTAGAGCCTAAAAGCTTTAGCCGGTACGAGCAATTTTGGTTACAATATTTAAATGACAAAAGGGACCTTCCATTTATTCATTTACTTACGGCTATACATATATTAGTAATTCCCACCGCTATTGTTTTATACACTCCACTTTTAAGCGGTTGGTATTGGTGGTTGGCCTATCTCCCATATTTCTACCTTTCTCAAATGTATTTTAAAGGACGATTTGGATTAATGCTCCACTGTATAAGCCATCGCAAACTTTTCAAAAAAAATTATATGTGGATTTACGATTACATCATTTGGATCGTATGTCCTTTTTTTGGCCACACACCTGAAACTTATTTTGTACACCACATGGGAATGCACCATGTAGAAAATAATATGGAACACGACGCTAGCAGCACCCTAAGCTATCAAAGAGATAGCCTTGCTGGTTTTCTTACCTATGTAGGTCGTTTTTTATTACTTGGCTTTACCGACACATTTCAATATTTTTTTGCAAGAAAAAGAAAACGATTTTACATGCGGCTTACCGCAGGCGAAATTTCTTTTTATATCTTTTGCATAGCAATGTGTTTTATTAATTTACAAGCCACCCTGTTTATCTTTATCATTCCTTTTTTATTTGCAAGAATTGTAATGATGCTTGGCAACTGGACACAGCATGCTTTTGTTACCCCCGAAGATTTAGAAGACAACACTATTAATTGCATTAATACAAAATATAATAAAACCTGTTGGAATGATGGTTATCACGCAGTGCACCATACCCGCCCGGCCTTACATTATACGGAAATACCTAACGAGTTTTTAAAAAATATAGATGCGTATGCCAAAAAGAAAGTTCTAGTTTTTGACGGCATTCACTACCTGCACATTTTTATTTGGCTCATGACAAAACGGTACGATAAGCTGGCGCAAAATTTAGTAAACGTCAATAATATGTTTGCTAATGAGGAAGAGGCTATTGCGCTATTAAAAAGCCGCACTAAGAAAATTGAAGTAGCTAAGTAATGCTTTGATTGTTTTTACATTGGTTGATACATACTCGACCATTTTATTAATGCGGTATTGCTTTTTATGCATACGTCCTCAATCCCTATTCGCAAAGCTGGCACTTAGGCATCATCATCATTATGGAAATGTTGGTACACAAGCTGCGCTTTAGCTGCACCTATTGATTGGGTCAATTCTTTTTCAGAAAGTTTTTTAATATTTTTTACTGACCTAAACTCCTGCAACAGTTGTGCTGCAATGGTAGCACCTATTCCATGTATTTCTTCCAGTTCGTTTTTAAATGTTCCAATACTTCGTTTTTTTCGATGAAAAGTTATGCCGAATCGATGTACCTCATCTCTTATCCTTCTAATAAAACGAAGCGCTGCACTATTGAAAGGCAGCTTTAGAGAGTTTTTATCTGTGGCAAAAAAAAGCTCCTCTTCATTTTTGGCTAACCCTACCAGTGTCATTTGCCCCTGTAAGTTTAATTCCGCTATTGCTTCAAGTGCGGCACTTAGTTGCCCTTTGCCACCATCAATTATTACCAGTTGAGGAAAAGCTTTGCCTTCTGCTAACAGTCTTTTATACCGTCGACCTACGGCCTCCTTCATAGTAGCAAAGTCATTAATACCTTCAACAGTTTTTACATTAAAATGCCGATAATCTGGCTTACTTGGTTCTCCATTTTTAAAACATACCATTGCCGATACGGGATAGCTACCTTGAAAGTTAGAATTGTCAAAACATTCAATATGTACTGGCAATGCCTGTAAGTGCAACAGGCTTTGCAGGTTTTCCAAAAGCTCTTTTGTATTAGTTTGGCTTGTATTCAGTTTCAAACGTTCCTGATTTTTTAACTCATCAATAAAGTATTGCGCATTTTTGATGGATAATGCTAATAGCTTTTTTTTATCCCCTCCTTTGGGCACGGTAATGGTTACCTCCTCTTCGTCTATATCAAATAAAAGAGGCGCAATTATTTCCGGTGCGTCACTATTAAATATTTTTCGTATTCTGGTAACTGTAAAATGAAGAATTTCTTCGGCAGTTTCATCTAAGTAAGTTTCTACTTTTAATGTTTTAGTTTGTATAATAGCGCCATTTCTAATCATTAAAAAATTTACATAGGCTACACTACTTTCCTTTAAAACCGCAAATACATCCACGCTTACTAAGCGGCTATTCGCAACCACAGAGCGGCTTTGATATTGTTCTATAAACCCAATTTTTTTATGTACTATTTCTGCTTTTTCAAACTGGAGTTGATCTGCCAAATCTTTCATTTCCTGTTTATACTTCCGAATAATAGGAGATAAATTTCCTTTCAACAAACTTTGTACCTGTTGTAATTCTTCATTGTATGCATCTTCTGTTTGCAATGCCTCGCAAGGGCCTTTACAATTACCCAAATGATATTCTAGGCACACCTTAAATTTCCTTTTTTTAATATTTGCTTCACTTAGGTGCAGCGTGCAAGTACGTAATGCTATTGTTTGTTTGATAAAGTCTAGTAATTCTCTTACTTTTTTAACAGATGTGTAGGGCCCTAAATAAACAGAACCATCATTTCGCTTATACCGGGTTAAAAAAACCCTAGGGAAGGGTTCGTTTTTTATAACAATAAAGGGATAGGTTTTATCATCCTTCAGGTTAATGTTGTACTTCGGTTGGTGCTCTTTTATTAACGAATTTTCAAGTAGAAATGCATCTTGTTCAGAATTTACAATAGTAAACTCAATCTTCTCAATACGCTGTACTAACTCATGTGTTTTATAACTGGTAAATGTTTTTGAAAAATAGGAGCTCACCCTTTTTCGCAAGTGCTTGGCTTTGCCCACATAAATTAAAGTGCCCGCTGCATCAAAATATTTATAAATGCCCGGTTGGGCTGGTATACTTGGCGCTATTTGTTGAAATTGTGCTTGTGTCATTTAAAACTATCATCATTCCAGATGACTTTGGTAGTGGTAATTTTTTCAGGTTGCCCTGGTAATTGAGAAAATGTAACGATACTAAAATTACGATCCGTATTCCAATACATTTTTTGAATGCGGGAACTGTTTCGGTCGGTTTTCCCTTTTTCTACTATTAAGTTTGTTACCCTATTATTACCATCCTTTCCTATTTCATCCACACTAGCCATTAATTCAATTTTTTTTATTTCATTATTATCTGACACGGGGAAATAAGAAATGATCACTTTTCTTGTCAATGAATCGTACCTAGATTCCTGCTTATATTCTTTTGCAATAGCTGGATGTGAAAGTTGGGGCAGTAGTAAAAATTCTTTAGCGGCCGATTTAAAATCTTCCCTTTTTATGTAGGTAGTATCCGTACTACTTGTATCAATCCATTCTAATTGCATAATGGAGTACAATGAAGTATCCACATGCGCTATTTGCGCTTTTATGATGGAGGTTACGTCTATATAACTTTTGCCCGGGGTGTTGCTATTATTTTTTTCTTTACATGAAATAGTTAGGGTAATAATAACAGCAAGGAGTAAGGTAGCCAATACTTTCATACAGTAAAAGTAACACATCCTATCAAAAAAAATAATAGCTGGTAATATCCGCAAAAAAGATTAGCGTTATTTAAGTATGAGACCCACTTTTAACCCTACGTCAAATAAATTTTCTTTTACTGGGTAGGTATTTTTATAACTTGATAATGCTTGGTACCTTACCTGTGGAGAGATGCGCCATTCGGATTTTTTATTAATAATACCTGCAAATATTTCTGCCCCTGTGTTCATATTCCAATGTCGAGTTAAAGATGGCACTTGTGCGTAATTTTTATAATCCGTAGAAACTAGGTATGATTTATTATCCAATACATAAGTAGGCTGTACATTAGCCGCTACCCCTAAATAACTTCGCTTGCCTTTTACTACAACATACTCAAGCCCCATGGGTACAGAGGCTGAAAAGTAAAAATTACGAAGCCAATTTACATTATAGCCACTGCCTATTACTCGGTAACTGGTAACGGTAGAAACGGAGCTTCTTCTACCCAACGTATTTAGGGATATAGTAGCTACCTCTGTTGTATGCCCGTAGGCTTTAATGTCATATTTATTTACATTAAATTGAAACCCGGAAACCCATCTTAATTTTCTGGATAAAGCATGACTAACGGATGCACCTAATTGAAACCCTAAATCTGCCTTATGCGTTACTACATGTTCTAAATCGGCCAAACCATAAGTTACTGCTGCAGGGCTAGGGCTATTTTGATTAATAGGGTTGGCGGCTAATCTAGCAGCTTTTATAAAAGCCTGATTTTCTTTTAATGAACGATAAGTTACAGAAGGGGTAAAATAAATTTGCCATACTGCCCTTCTACGCCTTGCTAGTTTTACATAACTATTGTTTACACTTTCAATACTGTATGGCGGTGCCTCCTTATTGGCCGGCGCAGTAGTGAGTTCGGTTGTAGCTATTAAACCTTGGGTGGGTAGCGTATGCTTGGTTGCAGATGGCGGTAAGTTGCCTACCTCATCAACAGTTGCTTTACTTGCGCCTTCTCTTTTCATATTATTTTGCATTACAGTTTTTACCTCAGAAGCTAGCCCCTGTTGAAAATTCAATAATTTTTTTGCTGTAATTTTTCTAGCCGCCGCTATTTCTTTCTGTTGGTCGGCGATTGCTATGTTTCCTTCTTTTATTTCTTGCGGTGCTGTATTCAGTAATGGTTGATGGCTTCCCTCCATCAATGTTGTATTACGAATATCCACATTAGTGCCGTTTAGGCTATTGTCTACACTCCCATTTTTAGTAGAGTCGATAATTACTATGCTCGCCCTTGCTATAATTGTAGAAAGCGGGTTCACCGCCGTACTATAGGATTGATTTTTATTGCGCATTTCCGGAGCTATAAATATAGTTGACTCCTTAGTAGTGGTGGGCTTATTTGGCTTTATGTGATAGTTGGCAGCTGCGATGGTAATGGTATTGTTTTTATACAAAGGCCTATTAGTTAACATTACCCATGTAACCGTGCCTATACTTAACAATAAAAAAGCCAGCCCTGCACCAAACCAACGCCTACGAGTATGCAAGCGGTTATTAATTCCTTTCCACACCTTTTCCGATGGAAACATTCTATATTGATCGGTGCTATTTTTTAGCAGCTCGTCAAAATCTTCATTGTAAAATTTATTTTCCATACTCCGCTTCAAATTTGGGTACTTTTAAGATCTCATCGCTACTGCAGTTAACCATTCCATTTCCTGTTTCGGTTTTTGTAAGATTTTTTTTCTTACTAGTATATCCTCCAGCATAGATTTAGCTCTTGTATATTGGCTTCTGCTTGTACTTTCTTCTATATCCAACATACTGGCAATTTCTCGATGGCTATAGCCTTCTATAGCATACAAATTTAAAACAGTTCTATAGCCTATTGGCAATATTCTAATACACTCTACTACTTGCTTAGCTTGTATAACAGCCGATACAGACTCTTCTCTTGTTTGAATTCCAGATGCATGAATAATATCCACGCTTTCATTAAATTTTTTATTCTTTTTAAGAATATTAATACAGGTATGAACCATGATGCGTCTAATCCAACCTTCAAAAGAACCCCTACATTCGAAACTATGTATCTGTAGAAATACTTTTATAAACCCTTCTTGTAGCATGTCTTCGGCGTCCTCTCTATTTTGGGCAAAGCGGTAGCATACAGCTAGCATTTTAGGGCTATACTTATTGTATAATTCCCTTTGTGCAACAGCATCATTTCGCAAACACCGCTTCAGTATGGCTTCCTCCGTCATATATTTCCTTTGGTTGCCTGTAAGTTAGACAATTTTTATCAATGCTTGCTGCATCAAAATGTAAATATTTTTTTACCCATCGCCTTATTTTTCAGTTGTATAAACGAATATCCCGAAGGCTATGCATTTGATAGCCAACATTTATCCCGTACCTAAAAGCTTGTTTAAAACAATTAAGGCTAATTACCAATTAGCCCTTACCGCTATAAAAAGATTAGTGCCCGGGGCAGAAAATCCAGAAGCGAAATAGCGATAGTTTCTATTAAAAATATTTTCCACCCCCATTTGTAGCTGTAAGTTTTTAGGTAATCGATATGAAAACTTTATGTTACAGGTTATCCAAGATGGCATACCATCAGCTGTAGCATACTGCCCATTATCTTCTCCATCTGGGTTATAATCTTTTATTTTCTTCCACCCGTTAAAAAGCAACCACCCTTCTGCATTTATTTTTTTCCCTTTTATAACCAAAGACGATTTTCCATACACAGGAGGAATATGATCCAATGGCTTTTTGAAACCGTTTGCCGAAACATATCTACCAAAGGTTTGGCTAATGGTGTTATCCCAATCCACCGTTTTACTTAGCGCCATAAAAAACCTTGCATTCATACCCCTTATATATGCACGGTTTACATTTTGATTTGCGTACACGGCAGATTTTACCGAGTTATACATCACGGAATCAAGCCCGTTTAATTGAAAAGGGGCCAGGGCAATCGCATTGCTAAATCGGGTATAAAAAGCGGTAAACTCTACTTTAGCTTTTTGCGCAATTTGATAGCTAAACCCAAAATCAATATTAAAAGTATACTCGGGTCGGATAGATGGGTTGGGTACTACTAGCCGCTTGGTAGCAGTAGCCGATTCAAAAATGCGTGCCGCATCGTCAATATTGGGAGCTCTAAATCCAATAGAGAAATTGGTTGTATATCGAAAATAATCGTCTGGTAAATATATAAAACCAACGTTTCCTGTAAGTGCAGTAGGCGATTGCTTTATTTCAGTAAAAGGAAAATTAAAAAAAGAATTGTCTACAATGGTTGATCGTAGGTTGATCCATTGCAAACGTAAACCATCGTTTAAAATAATTTTACCATTAGTTGATTTAACCAAATGCTGGGCATACAAGCCCAAAAAGTTCATCCGGTTTTTTCCATCTGGATAGCGGGTATCTAATGGGCTTACTACACCGGTTATTAAATTCGTTCGATCGGCCTTTGATTGCAATATGTTTAGTTGCCCATCTATACCAAAAGTAAGTTCATTTCTACTCCATTTTTTTCTAGCATCAAGGGTAAAGGCAGCTATTTTTATATGTTCTCTTCTACTATCAAATCGATCATACCTTCTATACTCCCTTTGCTGCCGGCTTTCTTTTACATCTTGATAATTGAGATGCAGTTTCAACTCATTTAAAAATGAAAGGCTATTTACATTCAATTCATAAGCACCCAGCAGCCTTGTTTGTGGGCCGTAATACCATTGCGCCCAACGAAGGGTGGTGCCCACTGTGCCCCCAAAATTTCTTATATCTTGCAATCGATCATAACGAGGAATATTACTAGAATTGGAGTATTGAAAATTAAATGTGTGTGATACTTTTTCTGTTGGCTTAAATAAAAATTTTTGGGTGGCATCCCATTGTTTATATGCCGAAAAAACTTGTACCCGATCATTTTCATTTACCACTATGTTATCTACTCCATTCTCCGTTACAATGTAATGGCTTCGCCTGCCAAACTGGGGGTATCTATTAGGATAATCTTTACCCATTCTCATATGCCCAAAATCTGAAAAGGTAAAAGAAGTAAGCGATCCTAATTTTTGACCCGCTAAACTTACATCGGCATGCGCTGTTTTTTCTGCGTTTACTGTACTATACCTTACAAAGGAAGTACCCCTCATCAACAGTTTCTTATTGCCAGAAAGAGGCGGATTTTTTGTTCTAAAATGCAGCACCCCTCCCAACGCATCACTTCCATAGATGGTTGATGAAGGGCCGTATAATATCTCCACTCTTTCCAACATGTTTTGATCTACAGTAATGGCATTTTGTAAATGACCAGATCGATAAATAGCATTGTTTAATCGCACACCATCTACCACTAACAGTAAACGACTTGCTTCAAATCCCCTTAACACAGGGCTACTACCACCTTGTTGGCTTTTTTGTACAAATACATTTCCGGTGTTTATTAATAAGTCGCCGGTATTTTGGCCATTTAATTTGGAAATAGTGGTGCTAGTAATAACGTCAATTTTTTGAGCGATGTATTTTTTCTTTTCTGCAAACTTGTTTGTGTACACAACGATTTCATCTAATTTTTTTTCGGCCGCTGTGTCAGTAATTGGCTGAGCAATACAATAATTGCTGATATAAAGTAATGCAGAAAGCCATATTGCTTTCTTCATAATCCATTCAGTATTGATGATAAAAAAATTTTTTGCTTATATAATCATTAACACTTGGGGGGTGGCGTAAGCACCGAAACAGAAAGGGTAGCTAGCCTCTCATTTTTGTCATGACCATTAGGTATGGATAAAGCGGGCATACAAAATGATGTAACAACGGACTGGTAGGGATGACTATTGGGAATTAACTGAAACATTTGTTGAAATAAGTGAGCATCTTCATTGATAGCATTACGCATTTTTCTATTCACACTATCATTCAATGCTTGTTCCTCTTCATCAAACAAACCATTAGCATAAAGTACACCCCCCACGATGGTGTAGGAGGCTATATCAAACATCTGGCCTCTTACTGCCAACTCTTTGCTAGGTTTTATCCAAACTACTTCATGCAGGTTTAGCCGTACCGATATTAGTGCTTCTTTTTCCATCCTTTCCTTTATTTGATGGAAAATAACATTCCGGTGGCGGTTTATGCAAAGGGCAAAAATGAGCGGTAATACGATAGGCCAAATAAGGAAAGGGATGCTTAAATATCGTATTAGCTTTGTCAATGTTACTTACGCTTTGGTCTTAGTAAACTATCGGCTGGATAAATGGCTTTGATTGTATCAATAACCGATTGTGCCCATCCCGTAATTTTAACTTTTTCTTCCATCGTTAGCTTTGCATCTTTATGAACAATGGTGTAAGATTTAAGTGGCATTTCTCCTTCTTTCACCATTTCAATAGTTTCGTCCATTTTGTGCATTTGATACCAGGCCGATTTATTGGTATACTCATCGTAGTTTACATGCTTCTTTCCATCCACAATATGTTTATCTAACCACCAGTGCAGTGGTTGTAATGTGGCATACCAGGGGTAGCGGGTGTTATTACTATGGCAATCATTACAAGCTTTTTCTAATATAAGTTTTACATCCGCTGGCACGGCATACTTTGCGCCTATATAATTAGGTTGTGCCCCCTCGGCCTTATTTTTTTTGGGGTGAATGAATTGGATAATAATGAAGCAGGCAAGCAAAAAAAGCATTATTTTTTTTAACATATATTTTGTTTTAAATTTTATTCAATTAGGCATCAATCAGCACATTGCCTGTCATTTCTTTTGGAATAGGTAATTGCATCATTGCTAAAATGGTAGGTGCAATATCGCCTAGTTTACCGGGTTTTAGTTTGCCCTTCCATTCGTTATCAATTATAAAAAAAGGAACCGCATTAAGTGTGTGTGCCGTATTGGGCGAACCGTCTTCATTTTTCATATAATCGGCATTACCATGGTCTGCTGTTAAAAAAATAGTATACCCATTTTTTAGCCCGCTGGTAACAATTTGCTCCACACATTTATCCACTGTTTCTGCGGCTTTAATAGCTGCTTCCCAAACGCCGGTATGACCTACCATATCTGCATTGGCATAATTGAGGCAACAAAAATCGAATTGTTGGTTTTCAATTTCTGGTAAAATTAAATTCGTTAATTCGTAAGCACTCATTTCTGGTTGCAAATCATAGGTAGCTACTTTTGGCGAAGCGGCCATTATTCTTTTTTCGCCTTGAAATTCTTTTTCACGGCCACCGCTAAAAAAGAAGGTTACATGCGGATACTTTTCCGTTTCGGCAGCTCTTACTTGTTTTAAACCGTTTTGTTCTATTACTTCTCCTAATGTATTACTTAGATTATCTGTTTCAAAAATTACATTAACTGCTTTATACGTTTTATCATACTCTGTCATGGTGGTATAATGCAATTGCAAATGCTTCATTTCAAGAGCGGCATAATCATTTTGGGTTAGCACCTGCGTAATTTCTCTACAACGGTCAGTTCGAAAGTTAAAGCAAATTACAGCATCGCCATTTTTGATAGTAGTCAATGGCTGATGAGCTTTATCTACCATTACCGTTGGTAAAATAAATTCGTCAGTAATATTGGCTGCGTAGGCATTTTCTATTGCCGTAATGGCACTGGTAGCGGTATTGCCTATTCCATTAACTAAGGCATCGTAGGCAAGTTTTACTCTTTCCCATCTTTTATCTCTATCCATTGCATAGTAACGCCCACTTATGCTGGCTATTTTTCCTACTGAAGTATGCAAATGAGCCTGCAACTGTGTAATAAATCCAAGCCCGCTTTTGGGGTCACAATCCCGTCCGTCGGTAAATGCATGAATAAAAACTTCTTGCAAGCCAGCAGCCTGGCAACAATCAATAATTGCCTTCAGGTGGCTGGTATGGGAGTGTACCCCCCCATCGCTAACTAATCCTAGTAAGTGAAGTGGCTTTTTATTGGTTTTAGCATAATTAATGGCATTTTGAAGGGCGGTATTAGCTGCTAACTCGCCTGTTCTGATGGCTACGTTTATTCGTTGAAGTTCTTGGTACACTATTCTTCCTGCTCCAAGGTTTAAATGCCCTACTTCCGAATTACCCATTTGCCCATCGGGCAGGCCCACCTCCTCGCCACAGGTTACCAATGTAGTGTGTGGGTATTGGGCATACAATGACTGGGTAAAGGGTACATTCGCATGCTGTATAGCATCGGCCGAAGCAACTTTTCCAAGCCCCCAGCCGTCCATAATAACCAAAATAATTTTTTTTGTTGCCATGTCGATTTTCTAAATATGTTTAATCGTATAAACACAACTTTTGTAGGAAATATTTCCTATACTTACCCTGTAAAACTACACCCATTTTAGCTATTATATGGACAAATAGTATAAAAAGAAACCTGTTTTTTATTACTTTAGTGCTAGCCAATGTAAGTGTTGTTAATTGGCATGTTTTTAGATTTATTATTTGGCGAAACCAATTGATATGAAAAGATATTTTACTACACTACTCCTTTTAGGTAGTTTATTTTTAACCGCCTTTACCATTCAAGGGGGCGTTATTGAAAACGTTATTTCGGCGCTACGTTCGGGTAATGCAAATATGCTTTCTGTAAGCTTTGATGATACGATAGAGCTAACGCTACCGGATAAAAGCGACAACTTTAGCAAAGCCCAAGCCCAAGTTATTGTAAAAGATTTTTTTAGCAATAGTGGTGTTAGAGGGTTCGAAGTAAAACACAAAGGCGACTCTCCAGGGGGCGGTCATTTTTGTATTGGTACATTACAAACAAGCGCTGGTAATTTTCGTACCAATGTTTTTATGAAAATAAAAATGGGAAAAGAAGTGATAAAAGAAATACGTTTTCAGGCCATAGACTAATAGCACTATAACAATCTACTTTTTAAAGCGATAAAACCTTACTGTTTTATCGCTTTTTTTTTACGGTGGCTGGACTACTATGGGCTCCACATTTTATACAGCTGGAAGTGATTATTTTTGTTGCATGAGTTTTGACAACCGACTAACACAGTTAATTGACCTAGCCCTTTTAGAGGATATAGGTGATGGCGACCATTCCACCCTATCCGCTATTGATACCGGAGCAAGGGGTAAAGCTGTACTTAAAATAAAACAAAATGGCCTATTAGCAGGTATGCAGGTGGCCGAAAAAATTTTTACCTACAAAGAACCGTCCAGCATTTTTACCGCTTTTAAAAAAGATAGCGATGAAATGGTGATAGGCGAAAAAGCTTTTGAAGTAGAGGCCTCTATTTATACAATTCTTACCTGCGAAAGGTTAGTATTAAACTGTATGCAGCGCATGAGTGGTATTGCCACCCTTACCCATACTTACGTAAATAAATTAAAGGGCTATAAAACCCAATTGTTAGACACTCGAAAAACAACCCCCAATTTTCGTTTATTGGAAAAAGAAGCCGTATGCATTGGCGGTGGCATAAACCACCGCTTTGGCTTATATGATATGATAATGCTAAAAGACAACCATATTGATTATTGCGGCGGAATTGAAAAAGCAATTGAAAAAGCCTATGCATATGTGCAAGAAAAAAAACCGGGCCTTAAAATAGAAGTGGAAACTCGCAATCTCGATGATGTAAAACGTGTATTGAAAATGGGACAAGGAAAAGTATTCCGTATAATGCTTGATAATTTTACACCCATGCAAATAAAAGAAGCCGTAGCCCTAATTGGAGAGCGGTTTGAAACCGAGGCCAGTGGCGGTATCAACCTCGAGAATATTACCGAATATGCAGCAGCCGGGGTAGACTATATAAGTGTGGGTGCTTTAATTCATCAAGCCAAAAGCCTTGACCTTAGTTTAAAGGCCATAACCCTATAAGTAATGCAAACTGCCTAGGCGCATTTTTAGCGCTTGTGTGCAAATGCAGGCTAGTTTTAAACTTACCAACAGCGGCAATTTATTAATCAAATTTTTCAGGTCCTTTTATGAGTAAAAAAAACAAACCCGATAGCAGAGGCATTGTATTTAGCACCGACCCCCATTTTAAATTTGAGCAAGAGCAAGATCCTACACATACGCTACCTCCAGCACAACAAAAGCTTAGAGTATGGCTTGAAACAAAATACAGAGGCGGAAAGGCCGCTACCGTAATTACAGGCTTTATTGGCATAGCCACTGATATGGAAGCGCTTGGCAAAAAATTAAAAACTTATTGCGGTACAGGTGGCAGTGCAAAAGATAATGAAATAATTGTGCAGGGCGACCAACGAGAAAAGGTACTGCAATGGTTGCTTAAAAATGGATATACTCAAACCAAAAAAGCTGGTGCTTAAATATTTTTTAGTAGGGATTGAAGGCAGATGGAAAAGCAAATAATGTAGAATAGGTTTTTATAACTGGTTTTATATTCGCTAAAGGAAATACCCTATTTTATAACGATATCGGGGCAAAGTTTAAAAAAACTGGCCACTAAGTAGGTATAAAAAAAATGGGGCCAGAATAGAAATTCAGCCCCGTTTTTAAAATCCAATATCCTATGAAAAACCGTGTCAAAGATACAAGAAGTTTTCATTCTTCCTATAGGAATTTTACGTTCTAACAAACTTTTTTTAAAAAAAGAGGGGCAAAACTTGACATCGCCAATTGTGCGTTTAATACTTCTTGACTTTAATCATTATATTTCGTAAAACTGAAATAAAAGCAAAATTCTCAACTTAATTGTTTATAAAAATTCTGGCTTCTATTATTATAAAAAAATATCATATTCGATGCTTAACATTAAGTGCAAAAAAAATCCCTTGCGGTTAATCAAGGGATTTTTTTATTAAGAAATTAGTTCGGCTTAATACGACCAAAGGTCTTGTTCGAAATTGAATATTTTTTCTTTGATATTATCACCTTCTAATAATGCTAGAATGGGGTCTTTAATATACTGGCGAATATTTTTGTTTGCAGCATTATCAATAGTTGATTTTAAAATATAACTACTGAACATGCGGCTTTCAAATAATTCCTCCCAAGTCATTCTGCTTTGTCCCATGTTTTTGGGATTATATACCTCATATTTTGCTAAGGTAGCCCTCAGCTCAGGATAATAAATCCAAAACATAGGTTGCGTACCACGAACACTACCGTTTTCATTATACCTGGTTAGCACGGGAGATATTCCTAAAATTCGACAAAACATCCTGCTTGATTCTCTATCAAAAACCCACTCTTCTTTAATACGGAGTTTGGTTACCGATTTAGGATCAAACTCTCTACGAGTAACAACCCTGGCTTCTATTTTAGATATATCATCAATACTATATCTATCTACCGTATCAAAGCCGCCTGCAGTTTGTAATGCTAATGCCTCTCTAGTTAAAGGAGTGGTAAAGCGGTCGTCGCTAAAAGCCGTAATACCATCTTTTTCTATTGCATTGAACAGGATATTGATAAACAGCTGGCTGCTGCTTCCTTCCTGTCCATCATATCTAAACACCTGGTTTGTTTTTTCTTTTAACTCTAGTTCTCGCCATACTTTTTCTGCATATAAGGCATCATCCCAGCGAAGGTGCTCATAAGGCAAGGGTATTCTTGTAGTAATGCCAGACTTATCAAAGGCATTATCGTTTCGCAACGAGGGCATTACTACACCATTTACGTTTGAAGATGTATCAAATGTAATGGGAACATTTACCGTAGGATTATAAGCGGGGGTATTAGTGTTATTTGTGTTCTGTGTTTCTGTGCCCCCCCCATTTGTGCCACCTGTGTTGGTGGTGGGTGTGTTGGTCCTTCTCTTCGGTGTACGCTGTGCCGATACATTGCTTGAGATTGTTGCCAACAATGCAATGACACAAACGGATTTTATAATAGCTGTCTTCATGTTCATGATTCTTTTACTTAATGTAATAAACGAGTGAAGGAACCTTTTTATTTTGACCATCGGGGCCAATTACTCTAATATTATCAACATATAATGTTTTACCCGGTTTTAATTGGCGTAATACATTTTGAGCGCTTGCAAAAGAATTACCTTGAACGTTAGCTTCTACTATATCGCCATCATCGCTATCCGTACTGATATTGAAAGAGGCTACAGTATATTTTAGTTCGAAAGGAAAATCTTTAATACCGGCACCTACCCCACCCTGTGCTCTAATAGTGGCTGCGGGTACGTTTTCACCACTTGGCATACCTCCAATATAAGCGGCTGCACCAGGCACGGTACGCACTCTAAATTTAAAAGTGGATGGCTTGCCATCAGATGTTACAGTAATGGTGCAGTCGTCGGTAACACTACCTACTCTTGCAATGTATTTACCATTACTACCTGATAAGGAAATGCCACCACCGGCTGCAGATACTTTCGTTTTATCCCAACCTGAGCTGGAGGCTATTGTTACAGGGTTATCTACACCAATGTACATTACATTCATTTTGTCTAACCCTACAGATGCACCACCTGGCGAACCTACGGTATAGGTTATTGTTTCTGTTTTTTCCTCTTGCTTACCTGTTGTTTGGTTAAAGTAAGAGATTTTTACAGGGATGCTGTATTCGCCAGGACCGCCAGCGGTAAAGTCTTTTGTGGCAAAACCTTCGTCGCCTAATGTAACACCACCACCACCAATGGTGATGAGGGGTTTAGCGGATTTACTATATGCACCTACCCCTGCCTTTACGGTTACGGTTTGACCAGGCATAACATAGTTCGAACTTTGGCCAACAATAGCGGCGTAAGAATCAAATACAATTTCCACTTTACCTACTTGCTCGTGGCAAAAGGTTACCATTTTATTTTCGGATGTGCGTATATCGTTTTGAAATTTACTTAGAATACTTAAAGCACCCACTGTTGGGGCCATGTAGAAATAGGCTTCTTCCCATGATTTCTTTTTGGAAACCATATCTTTTGGCATTTCCGTATCTACTTGAAAACTTTTTTCAAACTCAGCTTTCAGTAGTGGGTCAATGCTTAATGTACTGTTTTTATAAGCCTCCAGTATTTTTTTAAGCTCGGCGCCTTTACCTTCTTTTACCATAATACGGGTAGTGGCATTTTGCTCATCGTCCTTCATTTTTCCGCCAGTGGTAGAAGCATCAATCAATTGTTTTTTTAAGCCTTCAATGAAGGCTATCGCTTTTTGTGCTTCGGTCATCACTGCCTCCGCTTTAGGCTTCCAGGTGGATGCTTTCTCGGCGGTTTTGGGATCTGTCGTTTTTTCTATCAACGATTTCATAATCTGTGAGGTAGAAGCGGTAACCTGACCGTTCGTTTTCTCCAGACTATTATTGATTGTTTTGAAGGCATTGAGGATCTCAGCCGAGATATTAATAGCCAGTAGGGCGGTTAATACCAAGTACATGATATTGATCATCTTCTGCCGGGGCTCTTTTGGTAAAGCCATGACTGTATCTATTTATTGGATTTAAGAATGATGACTGTTTCGTTCAGTATTAATTTACAATAAGCAAGCCATTAGCGACCTTGCATAGCGGTTAACATGTTTCCGTAAATATTGTTAAGCTTGCTAAGGTTACCGGCTAAGCCACCCAATTGTTCTTGTACTTTTTTAGCATCTTCGGCGCTGGTTAACATAGATTTTGATGTTTCTGTTAACTGTCCGTAAAAAGAATTAAGGGCTTTTAGGTGGTTATTACTTTCTTGTAATTCCAACTCATAGATGGTATTTAAAGAAGATAAGTTTTTAGTTAACACTTGTACTTGATCGTGAAACTGCTTAGCCCCTTCGGTAGCATTATTAAATGCGCCAACAGAAGCAGCTGCATTACTATAAGCGTCTTTTACTTTATCCAATTGGCCTGTTACTTCTCTTGTTTTATTGGTAAAATCGGCGGTAGCATTAATGGTATCACCAATACCGTTCATACCTGTAACGGTGGTGTTTAATTGCTTAAATCCTTCTCCTAAACGTTTCATTGTGTCTGGTGTAATGTCAGCTTCTGCTAACATTTTATCCATCGCTCCAAAGGTAGCTTTAGATTTTACGCCGGCTACAGAGAATTGTTCTTCATCATGCGATGCATCTTTTACCGCTGGATAAATGATATACAAAACGCCGTACAATGCAAAGATTAATGCCTCTGTAGTAAGGCCTATCCACAGCCATAAATCAGCATCTGGCTGGTGTGTAATTTTTCTTAATGCTCCCCAGATAACGAGTGCTGCGCCGAATGATACGCCTACGTCTACCCATTTGCTAACCTTAGATGGAATTGCTGCTGCCATAATTGGATTTTTTAAAAGTGGTTTTTGAAAATTGTGATTAAAAAGTTGAAATACTAGAGTGGTTTTAGTTACTCTATTTTTTATAATAATAATAATTGATAATTGTTATCTCTTACGACCTTTTGCTGGTGCAGCTGGTAAATCAATTACACAACGGAAACCAATGTAAGATTTTGTAGAGTCTTGATATTCGTACGTACTGGTACCTGTTTGTAAATAATAGCCTACATCTTTCCAGCTTCCGCCACGAATTATTTTGCGTTTCATTAATGGTGGATCATCGTCTTTTGCATTCCACCGTACATCGGGGTTCATATCATGCTGAAAGTTATTACGACCTTCATAATAAATAGAAGAGGTCCATTCGGCTACGTTACCACTCATACAATACAAACCGTAGTCATTAGGCCAGTATGAGTCGGCTCTTACGGTGTAAAAGCCACCATCTTCAGGATAGTTACCACGGCCAGGTTTAAAGTTGGCCATTAAACATCCTTTTTTATTTCTTAAGTAATAATTACCCCAAGGAAACATGGATTGAGAACGGCCACCTCTAGCCGCATACTCCCACTGTGCTTCTGTTGGTAATCTAAAATCAGACTCTTGTGTTCTTTTTTTACTATCTAAGAAAGCATTGAGGTAGTGGGTTCTCCACTCGCAAAATGCATTGGCTTGTTTCCAATTAACGCCTACAACCGGATAATTACCAAAGGCGGGATGGGAGAAATATTGTTTTGTCATAGGCTCGTTATAAGAGTAGGAGAAATCTCTTATCCATGCCAATGTATCGGGGTATATTTCAACATCTTTTTTAATGATGAATTTAGATCTTGGTTTACCGGCATTATCTCTTTTAGCGGCCTCTTTTAAATCAAAAACTTCTGAATGATATTTGATTTGTTTAGGATCAACCTCTTTTTTTCCAAAAATTCGATCATCTGGAGGAAGGATCATATCGGTTCCGGCTAATTCCTCTAAAAATTTTGGATCGCCCCATTTTACATTTTTCATTTTTGCCCAATCCACCGCTTCGTTACCATCTTTATCGGGTTTTACATACCCCAATTTGCGGGCGGCCACAGAATCACGTACCCAAAGTACAAACTGGCGATATTCGTTATTGGTAATTTCAGTGGCATCCATCCAAAAGCCGCTAATGGATACAGCACGGTTTCTTGCACTAAAGGCATAGGCAGGATCCTCGTCGCTAGGACCCATATGAAAGGTTCCTTGCGGTACGTAAACCATACCAGGGGGTCTTGGTAATGTGTACTTGGAGCCTGGGGCTACGCCATGCACTTGACCGTCATTAGGAGTGCTACTGCCTCCTTTGCCTTTTGACTTTTCACTCGAGCCGCAACTAACCAGCACTAAGGCCAAGATAGCGGCATAAAAGGTGTAAACTAGGTTTTTCATTTTCATACACTTAAGGGGTATTGGGCAAATATAATGTTTTGAACGTTTCTGCCACACAAGGTTAAAATTTATTTTAATTAATCAAAGCGTATAATTTCAAGCAAGTTTTCTAACGGTGTAGAAGCCTGTTTTATTGTATTCTGTAAAAATTAATTACAGATTTTAGCCCTTGTTTATCAAACTAATAAGTTCACTAGTGAAAAATACGGGAGGCAAGCAGGTATTATTGCGACATAAAAAAATAGCGCTTTTGTGGGCCGACAATTTCCCTGCTGTAATAGGAAGCTCATTTTGCGGGTTTTTGCAGCCTGCTAAAATGCTATGAGGTAAATAGGCTGCCGCAATTTCTGTGTACATTTCTTCGAAATTGGGCCCCGTTACTACCACTTCATTGGTACCTAGAACCACTTCTTGCAACAAACATGCCCACTGCCCAAATGACGAAGGGTAACGAGTAACAGCACTGCCTAATGCGGCCAACATATCCATCGCCTGCTGCCTCCATTCATTAATTGAAAAGTAATGGGAGAGCTTCCATAAATTGGCGGCCATTACTGCATTGCCAGATGGAGTAGCTCCATCGTACACCTCCTTTTTACGCACAATTACATCTGTTTGATGCTGGCTGGTATAGTAAAAAAAGGGGGTATCCAACTCTCGAAAATGGACTTGCACATGCTTCACTATTTTTTTAGCCATTAATAGCCACTCGTTGTTTGCTGTAATAGTGTATAGGTTTAGTAATGCCTCCGCCAAGTAAGCATAATCATCTAAAAAAGCAGGATACTTTGCTTGACCGTTTTTATAAGTATGGTAGAAAAAAACTTCTGTATTTTTAAACCGACTTAACAAAAATTTCATGTTTTGTATTGCCATTTGCCGATAGGCTTCATTTTGTGTGGCTGCAAATGCTTTAGAGCAGGCAGTATTCATAAGCGCATTCCAACTTAGTATAATTTTATCATCTAAACCGGGATGCACTCTTTTTTCTCTATGTAAAAGCAGCGTTTCTCGGCTTTTATGGAGCATTTTTTTTAATGCTTGCTCTTCTAGGTTGTTCGCTTTTGCAAAATTGGATAGTGTTTCTTTCACCCTTGGTATACTGTGCCCCTCCCAATTACCTTTTTCGGTAATATCGTAAAAGGCATTAAAGAGATCCGCATCATTACCTAATAGTGTAGCTGTTTCCTCTTTTGTCCATACATAATACTTACCTTCTACCCCCTCACTATCCGCATCTAAGGCAGCATAAAAGCCGCCATCGGGTGATTGTAATTCGCTGGTTATAAAATTCATTGTTTCTTCAATCACTTCTTTATAGCGTAGCGCTCCCGTAGCTTGATGGGCTTCTGCCAATACACCTATTAGCAATGCATTATCATACAGCATTTTTTCAAAATGTGGTATCAGCCATTCTGTGTCGGTAGCATAGCGAGCAAAGCCCCCTCCTATTTGGTCGTAAATGCCGCCATCTATCATTTTATTAAGTGAGAGGAGGGCTGCCTCCCCGCCCCCGAAGAGGAGGCTTTTTTTATCATGCAAATTTGTTTCCTCTTTCTTTACAAGTGTGTTGTTTACGTAAGCATGGCGTAATAAAAACAGGATACTTTGTGTTTGCGGAAATTTTGGCGCTCTACCAAAGCCGCCCCATTCCATATCGGCCGTTTTTAACAAATTGGTTACGGCTAAATCTATTTTTTCGGTTCTAAAAATTTCATCGCCGGCAATTTTTTGTAAACCAAAACTATTGGCTTGTTGCAAATGGCTGGTTAGGTTTTCTGCCTGTGCGTCTATTTCATGTTTACGTTCTCGAAAAGCTTGCGCTACACCCAGCAGTGTATCTGTCCAGGACGGGCGGTTGTATGCAGCCGTAGGTGGAAAATAGGTGCCGCCATAAAAAGGGCGGGCATCTGGGGTTAAAAAAACATTTAGGGGCCATCCACCACTACCACTAATTGCTTGTACCGCATCCATGTAAATATGGTCTAAATCAGGCCTTTCCTCTCTATCAATTTTTATATTAATAAAATATTGATTCATTAAGGCAGCGGTGGCTTCGTTTTCAAAACTTTCTCTTTCCATTACATGGCACCAATGGCAAGCAGAGTAACCAATGCTAACCAAGATAGGCTTGTTTTCTTCTTTGGCTTTTTCTAATGCTTCTGTTCCCCAAGGATACCACTGCACCGGATTATGTGCATGCTGCAAAAGGTAGGGACTGGTTTCGTGGATTAGCTTGTTGGTATGTTTGTGCATAGCACAAAGTAGCAGTATTATTTTTTTGAAAAAACAATTATTTTTTTGGAATTACAATTTCTTTTTTGAAATAGTAAAGCAAAAAAGGATACCTATGTCTATCGTCCGAATTTCTGGTTACCCATGTTACCGACAACAGCGTCCACCCCTCGACAGCAAGCATGTTGAGTATAGATTCCGGGTCATTGGTCTTCGAAAAGATTGCTTTAATAGTATTATAATCTATGAGGCTATCGGCTTTTGTAACGAATCGTTTTTTAGCAGATGGAGAAACCAGTTGCACTTCGTCAAACATATTTACTTCACCCTTAATCTGTAGGTATGCTGTAAATGCACCTTGAGAAAAAACTTTTTCAACAGAATAAAAAAAGATAATTACAAATAGTAAATTTTTATTCATTATAGTGTTGTTGTAAATACTAAAGTATGAAATTGGAATATTAACAAAAACACAAAACCATCGTTTTTTTTAGAGGGTTTTGTTAAATAGAATAATTGTCTACAGACCCATTATTTATCCGCTACTACAATTTTCTCTCTTACAGCCTGACCATCAGAGGCAATCAGGTTAAGAATATATAAGCCCTTGGGAAGATTACTCACATTAATATTTATTAAAACTTCGAGGATCAGCCCCAACTGTCCAACTAATATTTTGATTGTCTTTATTTGTTTGGAAGAAAACCATTCGATCCGTAAATGCAGTATCTGTATCTAACAATTTATCACCTACCGATTTTAATACATTGATAAGTACTGGCGACTGTTGTACTGCAATACAATCAACGGTTCCCTTTTTTTTGCATGAACTACAAAAAATTAAACCTATAATTAATTAATAACAAAATTTGACTATAAATTATTTTTATTCTCCTTTGAATTTACTCTTAGTGAAACATCTGAGAGACGAAGTAGGTAACAAGAATTTTGGCAACCGAGTAAAAAAAATTCGACTTGACATAAAAATGACACAAGAGGCTGTGGCATTGGAAGCAGGTATTGAACCAATGCACCTTAATTAGAATTGAGAGAGGTGTCATTAATACAAGCCTTAGTCACATATTAGCTATTGCAAAAGGTATGGGAACAAAGCCCTCTGAACTCTTCGATTAAACCTTATCTCCTAATTTAAGTTTATTATCTCTTAGTAGCAGCAGCCAAAAACTTATCCAACGCAGCCACCATGCTCGGCATACTAGGCTGTGGAGCTTTTATTTCCAAAGAAAGGCCTGCCTCTTCGATAGCTTTTGAAGTATTACTGCCAAAAGCGCCTAATACGGTGCCGTTTTGTTTATACTTAGGCATATTATCAAACAGACTTTTTACGCCGCTAGGGGTAAAAAAGCAAATAACATCATACTCATTTTGCGTCAACATTTCTTTTACATCGCTGCTTACGCTACGGTACATAAAGCCAAGAATAAACTCGCAGTTATTGGATTTTAGCCAGTTTACAATTTCATTATCCTGCTGGTTTTCTGAACATACATACAGGAATTTTTCATTGCCTTTGTGCTTGTTAATAGCATCAAACATACTCTTATTAGTACCATCGGCGCCGTAGAAAACTTTACGCTTTCTATACAGAATAAATTTTTGAAGATACAAGGCAACTGCCTCTGTAATGCAGAAATACTTAGTGTCCTGTGAGATGGTAACTTTCATTTCTTCACAAATACGAAAGAAATGGTCTATCGCATTGCGGCTAGTGAAAATAACGCCGGTATAGCTTTGAATTTCGATTTTCTGCCGGCGAAAATCTCTTGCAGGAATTCCCTCCAGCTTTATAAAAGGTTGAAAGTCCATTTGCACGTCGTATTTTCTAGACAGTTCAAAATACGGAGACTTTTCACTTTCTGGCTTGGGCTGGGTTATCAGTATCTTTTTTATCTGCTTTGCACCCGCATCGGTCTTTTTAACCCCTGTTTTACTCATGTTAGGTTCGGTAAAGTTGGCTGCAAAATTACAAACTTTAGCTGAAATAAAGCAGCAAGGATTTATAGATTACTAAAAGGGGGGCTATTTCAAATGCAAGTAGGTATAAAAAAAAGTGGAACGGATTTGCTTTTATACGACCCCGCAAAGCCGACCATGTAAGTATAATGCGATAAACATACACCCCTGCCAGTGCGCAGCCAGACAATAAAATGCCGGTGGATAATGTGGTGCCGGTTGAAAAAGCCAATAAAAAAATAAATGGCAATAAAAAAATACCCACCATTTTATTAATGACAAATACTACGAAGATATAGGCATTGGCAGCGCCTTTTAAACCAAATAGCCACCCACAAAATACTATACTTAAATACTTGATGATATAAATGGCCGCTAGTACTATAGCCGTGTAACACATGGTAGTCCAAATATCCATTTGTGCTACTATGTGATAATGGTGAAGCACAAAGGTGATATAGAAAGCAGCACTGATAATAAAAAAAATATTGAGGGCTAATGAGGGTGCAGGCGTTTGCAATAATTGTTCTCGCACCTGCTTTTGCTTTAGTGTGGTTTTAAAAAACAAACGAAACAGGTCGCTCATGTATTTAGGAAAAAGTTGGCTCAATACTCCCAAAATGATACACAACAATATAACCGCATAAAATATTGTTTCCTTTCCCTTTGGGTATTTAATGCTTGCCGATATTCGATTTACCTGCTTTGTATTAAAGCCAAAATATGGATGATGCGCTAATACTTGGCTTACAAAAATGGTAGAAGTAAGGGCAATGTTTGTATCCACCCCCCATTGATTGTGTACCAATGGATTTTTAGATACCCGAGGCAAACTATCCAAAGCTGGGGCCTGGGCATAACTATCTATAAAAAAAAACAATAAAAGAAGGAGTTGAGGTAAGCGCTTCAAAAAAAAAAGATTATACACAAAAATAACAGAAGTATGGTGGCTTTTCGTTGCCTTTTAAAAATAATTCACAAACCCAAAGTGTATTTTGGATTGGCGCAGGTTTAGCGATGTATCATTTCTTTTACCTACTGCCCATGCTAAATTAAAAATACCGGCTTTTGTTTCAAATAACATTCCCAAACCAGTGCCAAAGTAAGTGTAATTGGTTTTTACTGTGGCTACCCCATCCCTGCCCCAACCACCATCAGCCAATACATAGAAATAAGAATTTTGTCCTACTAAATATCTAAACTCGGCCGTGGCTATACTATAAGCGGATAGAAACTCACTTTCTTCATTAAAGCCCCGGAGCAGTTTATATCCCCCAATTTGAAACATTTCATTTCGATAAATATTACCACTCTGTAAAAAACCAGCATTAATGGCCGTTTTTATAGTAGTACGTTTGTTTGCCAGCGGTAAATATTTAGCAGCGCTAAGCCTTAGCTTTAGTTGATAGGTGCTCAACTTAACTGTATCATACAGGCTGTTGAAATTAAACGCAGGATCGTTAGGGTCTTTTAAGTTTTGAACTCGGGTATTCTTTTTTAATTTTTTTGAACCAATGGTAGCCATAATCTGCCATTCAATGCCCTTTCGGGGATTAAGCCGATAGTCGGTATTGTTAAATTCATAATCCATTCCAATGTTCAGTAAACTTACATCGGCTACTATGGGCAATTGGCGTGTTTGCAACAGCAATAAGGTATCTACCCCTTCTTGGCTTACGATGGTTTGAAAGCGCTGTAAAAATACCTTACCCGTTTGATTGGTACTAAGGTTATACTGGGCCCCTAATTGAAAGTTAATGTTCAAAAAACTGCTATCTCTTTTAAACATATCCATTGAAAAATCAAGTCCTACGGGAGATTTGAAAACAAAGGGATGATTATATAATAAATTTAACCTAGGCGAATTTTTTTGAATGCTGCGCCAATTTAAACCTATTGTTTCGCCGCCCGCAAATGCATTTTTCAACAGCACATTTGCTTCGCCGGTTATTAATAATTTAGTGGCGGCCGCGTTAGCAATATCTTGCCTTGGCAAAAAACCAATCAACACATTTACTTGGCTAGTTTTTTTAGGCTTTAGAAAAAATTTTATAGAAGCACCCGTTGGTAAAAAAGATATTTCCGCAGGCTTTTCTTCGTCTACATAAGTTAGTTCGCTAATTTTCTTTTTAGCCAAATCAATTTTTTGTTGGTTATATAACTCTCCGTTTATTAAATGGAGGTATTGCTGTAAAAAATAGGTAGATATTTTTGCCGGGCCTGCGTTTTTTATGCTATCTAATTTGTAAGGGAATCCCTTATCTAAAAATAGATGTGCTGATACATTACCATTTTCCAATTGTATACTATCTAAAAAAGTTACGGCAAATGGATAGCCATTGTTTTCTAAATAAGTAATTAACTTTTCTTGCAGGTTTTGCACCGCTTCAAATTCAACTGGCTTATTTGCAAATGATTTTTGCTGGCCATTAATTTTATTTACCAAAGCGGAGTCTACCGAGGTGGTATGTAGCATTACCCACTTATAAAGCTGTCCGGTATAAATATAAGCTATTGCAGCAGCAGCATCGTACCGAAGTGTATCTATCGAAGAAGTAATATATCCCCTTGACCTTAATAGCTGTGGTAATTTTTGTATATAGGTTACACACTCCTGTTTAGACGCAAATTGATATTTAAGCGGCAAACTTTTTAATACAGTTGCTGAAGCGGTATCTACACCTTGTAAAGTAAGCAGATAATTTTTTTGTGCCACCCCAATAGTTGCCATCAAAAACAAAGGTAGAAACAGTATGATTGTACGTACTTTTTTCAAGATGCTGTTACGTTGCCGATTTAATGTGTAAAAAAATGGTTTTCGTCAATTTCAAAAATAAAAAGCTTTTATTTTCGATATAGAATAGATTTGCCCACGATTTAACGTAAAAGTATCTAATAAATTTTAATCCATTGGCAGGCGTTTATATTCACATCCCTTTTTGCAAGCAGGCTTGCCATTATTGCAACTTTCACTTTGCCACTTCGCTGGTGTATAAGGAGGCAGTAGTACGGGCCTTAATAAATGAACTATCATTGCGAAAAGATTATTTACAAAATGAGGAGGTGCAAACAATTTATTTTGGGGGCGGCACACCTTCTCTTTTAACGGGTGCAGATTTGCTGATGCTTTTGGATGGATTGAAAAGGCATTACCATTTGGCCCAAAAAGTGGAAGTTACACTGGAGGCTAATCCTGATGATATTACCGAAGCAAAGCTGCAACAATGGAAACTAATAGGTATTAACCGCCTAAGTATTGGTGTACAAAGTTTTTTTGAAGAAGATTTAATTTGGATGAACAGGGCACATAATGCTAAGCAGGCTATCGAAAATTTGCTACTTGCCACACAGTATTTTGAAAATATTACGCTCGATTTAATATATGGTTCGCCAGGCCTTAGCAATGAAAAATGGAAACAAAATGTGGCTACAGCCTTGCAATTGGGCATTCCCCACCTTTCTTGTTACGCCCTAACAGTAGAAGAAAAAACACCGTTAGAAAAATTAATCCGTCAACAAAAATTGGCAAACGTTAATACTGATACCCAATCAGAACAATTTTTATTACTGATGGAGTGGCTTGCGGAAGCCGGGTATGAGCATTATGAAATTTCCAACTTTGCTAAACCTGGTTGGCGAAGCCGGCATAATTCATCGTATTGGCAAGGCAAAAAATATATTGGTATAGGCCCCTCTGCACATTCCTTTAACGGTACCGAAAGGCAATGGAATGTAGCTAACAATAACTTATATATCCAATCGCTGGAGAAAGACCTAATACCTTTTGAAAAAGAAACATTGAATACCACACAGCAAGTAAATGAGTACATTATGATTAGCCTTAGAACAATGGAAGGGGTTAATCTTCCTATTCTACAAAAAAAATTCAATATAGACTCGTATCAGTTTTTATTAAAAGCCAACAAGTTTATTTCGCAGCACTTACTAAGTGAAAAAAATGGGTTTATATATTTAACCCAAGAAGGTAAACTATTGGCCGATGGTATAGCCGCCGATTTATTTTATTAAAAAATCCATTGAAGCACAACATTCAAGGCACAGCCTAATGCTACTATTGAAGTAAGTATAAAATAAAACCACTTAAGGGGATAGGGTTTAGTGCTACCTTCTTTGCGGCCATCTTGCCACTTGTTAAAATCTAACACATTTAAAACAATAAGAATAATAGCAGCAATCAAAAAAACGGTTTGAAAAAGGGCAATCATTTTTAATCTTTTATTTCAAAGTGAAATTAAAATTTTTAATGATCACTTTTCCAATACTGATATAATTGTTTGGCCAGCAAGCAAGCCACCGTTATTAAAATGGCTGACGGTGCAATACCGTGATATGACAGTGGCATAGGGCATTGTTTACACCTTAGACCAGCACCTTTTCTATTCGTTTAAAGCCGGCGGCTGGTTTTATCGGATTCCACAGTATATTGTAAATAGCTTCGGCAATTGGCATAGTCGCATTTACCGTTTTATTGATGTTGTAGATACAACGGGAAGCGTTATAACCCTCTGCATACATGTTTAATTCCATTTGGGCAGTTTTTGCCGAGTATCCTTTACCTATCATATGGCCAAATGAGCGATTACGGCTGTGCGGGGAATAGCAGGTTACTAATAAATCGCCCAGGTAAACAGATGCGGCATAATTGGGCGTTTTGCGATGGGTAACAGGGTCTTCGCCATCATGATCGCCCACGGTAATATGATCGGCTCCGAATGCTTTTAAAAAGCCGGCCATTTCATCAGCTGCATTAGCTATATAAACGCTTAAAAAATTATCTCCATAATCAAGCCCGTGTGCAATGCCCGCACCTAATGCATAAATATTTTTTAGCACTGCTGCATATTGCACTCCCATTATATCAGGATTAACAATGGTATTAATATAGTCGTTGCTAAAATGTGTGGCTATGGAGGAGGCAGTAGTACTATCTACACCTGAAAATGTAAGATAGGATAACTTTTCTTCTGCTACTTCTTCGGCATGACAAGGGCCTAACACAGCAAAATAATCGGCAAGCGGAAAATTAAATTGAGTAGCCAAATATTCGTTTAATAACACATTGGCATCAGGCAGTAAGCCTTTTATGGCAGATACTATTTTCTTTCCTTTTAAATCATCAATTGCTAAACTGCTTAATGCTGCAGCTACATAGGCAGAGGGTACGGCTACCACTAAAATATCTGCATTATCTATTACTTTTTTTATGTCTGGTGAGGCTGTTATAAGCGACATATCAAACTTTGCTAACCGCAGGTAATGCGGATTATGCCGATGCTGTTGCATATAAGCAATGGACTCCTCGTTTCGCACCCACCAATGTATAGTGTGTTGCTTATCCGTTAATACTTTTGCCAATGCTGTAGCCCAACTGCCGCTTCCTATAATGCCAAACCTTGCCACAAATTATATTGATTAAATGATTATAATAATGGTTTTGTTTCTCTAAAAAGATAGCAAAAGCCATCCTTATTTATCGAACAATTTTTCTTTAGGTACCACTTTTACTTTGACACCGCTTTTTAAACGTTGGCTAATGGCGCTATACGGGCCGGTTACTACTTCATCCCCCTCTTGTAACCCTTTCACTATCTCTATATAATCCATATCCTGTATACCAGCTATTACGTTTACTTTTTTAAGGGTACCATCCGCCATTTTTACAAAAACAATTTCTTCTAATTGGTTTTTTATCGTTGTATCTTCTTCGTCTTTTATTTGCTCTTTACTTTTATCGTTGGTAGCTGTACGAGCATTTACGCTAATGATGGGTACGCTCAACACCTTTTCTTTTCGTTGTGTTTTTATTGCTACTCGAGCATTCATACCGGGCCTAAATGGTACAGCAAACTGTTGTTGTAAATCTTTGTAAGAATCTGCCAATAACTTTATACGCACTTCATAGCTAGTTAAATCGTTTTGCGAGGCTAGCGGGCCAGTGGCTTTTACATTGTTGGCAATACTCACCACTATTCCTTTAATTTTTTTACCGGCATATGCATCTACCTCTATTTCGCTCGAATCGCCTTTATGAATTTTTATAACATCATTTTCTCCCACTTCTGTTCGCACTTCCAGTACACTCATATCGGCTATGGTCATTACTTCCATACCGGTATTAAAACTATTGCCGGTTACATTTTCTCCTTCTTTTACGCTTAAAGACAAAACCGTTCCACTAATGGGTGAGGTAAGGCTACTGCGACCACCCACATTGGCTAAAAATTGGCCTTTCTTTACACTATCGCCTTCGGCCACTTTTAAATCTTGCAACTTGCCAGAAAATTCGGGAATAATTTTTACCTCGCTTTCTGGATAAATTTTGCCGCTGGCCGCCACTGTTTCCACAATGGTTCGCTTCACAACTTTTTCAATAGCTACCTTCTCCACTGGTGTTCCTTTATTTACTTTATTATACAACAATTGCAGTACAAAAGAAGCCACTATTATACCGGCCATCCATTTAAAAGACTTTGACATATCCTATCTATATTAAGCATGTAAAATTAAAGAAGCCGCTTAGCATTTTAGCTTTAAGCGTATTTCTTGTTGTAAAACACATAATAAATACCTAAAAAAATGGCTAGTAATCCGATACCAATGAGTGCCGCATTTACATCTTTTATTACCACTCCTACAGCTATCATTAAGTAACTAAACACAAAAAAAGAAGCTAGTAAAGGGGTAAACTTATTCCACACAGCGTTGATTACTGCTTCATTTTGCTTTCTTTTTCGCAAAATAAATAATGTGGCAGCCGAAGTACTCATTCCAATACTATCTAAAAACATAGTAAAATTTAGAATATTATCTACCCCTTTTCCAAAAAATGTAACGATTACCGTAATTAATGAAAAGGTGGCTAAGCCCATTACTAACGCCTCTGTTTTGGGATGCCGGTATGAAAATATTTTGGGAAAAACTTTATCCTGACTCATCGCAAACATTACCCTGGGGTTGCTCATCAATAAAATATTTACATAAGCCATTACTGATAAAAACATTAATGCATCAAAAACTTTACCGCCGGCTTTGCCAAACCATGCTTCGCATAATAACGCACCAATGGCCGACGCATTTTTCATTTTATCGTACCCAATTACTTGCGTATAGGCAATGTTAATGAGCAAGTACAGTAAAATGACAATGATGATGCCAATGATGATGCCCTTTGGAATAACTTTTGCATTTTTAGCCTCTGCTCCAAAATTGATCGTTTGTTGATAACCACCGTAGGCAAAACAGACCGGTATGAGTGATATTAGGAAAAGGGTAAGAGCGCTATTATTATTTAACGTAAATGTTTTGGCATTTTCTTCGTAGCCATGTGGTTCTACTACTACACCTTTCAGTAGCGCTGCAATAAGCACCGCCATCATAGCCACTTTTATAATAATTAAAACATTAAGAGTGCGACTACTGGTTTTTAATCCAAATAAATTAACCACAAAAAAAAGTACAACAGCAATAATGGCTACCATGGTATTAAAAAAAACACCACTAGGTTTTCCATACAATAAATCGCTTACATAATCTGCCCCTATTAATGCTACTACCGCCAGCGAAGCGGCGTTGCTTATAAGAATAATAGCATTGACAGAAAAGCCAATACTTGGGTGAAAACAGGCGGCAAACACTTTGTAATAGCCACCCATAGCCGGCAGCCGTTGGCCTATTTCTGCATACGTAAGTGCCCCACATAATGCAATAACGCCCCCTGCTATCCACAATAAAAAGAAAATACTACTATTGCCTGATGTAGCAGCTACCGAAGCTGGGTTTCTAAAAATACCCATACCTATAACTAGGCTTACTACTATTAAACTTATATCAACCAGGTTCAATTTATTCTTGTCACTCATACATTGAAGATACAAAGATTGAGAGTACGTTTAAACCTCCGCTTGAGCCTTTGTTAGTTATGGGTAATGGCAATTCTATTTTTTGGTTCTAAAATAAATTACCGTTTATTACTAGCCGAGCAACCCCCAGCCGTATTTATTTTCATAAAAAATGGGCAGAAGGGCTCGTGGTTTGTAATAAGCCCCCCAGGAAACGGTTGAGTGATACAAAAAATTACTGTTCCGCATTTGGCGGAGGCAGTTCGGCATGGAGTTTCCAATTAATTTCTAATACTTAATTACCGGGCAACCATTTTTATTTTTTCCATTAACGCCTGTTTTATATACTAGATTAATGGTTGTAGTTTGATAATGGTCGTTTTTTGCGGGATTAGCTGCATGACTAAAACCATCTAAATAATCAGTAAATAAAAAGCGGTAGCTTGATTCCGCTTGGATGGCCCACCTTTCCGATATAGTATACCGCAACCCCATACCAACAGGAATTACTGGTAATACTTTGGGCATTTTTTTTGCATCATCTATTGCAATACGGTTTGGTAAATCAGACCCATCTCCAAAATAAGCTGCATTAAACTGGCTGTAATCTTTTTTTATATTAACAAAAGAAACTCCACCGCCAGCATATAAGTAGGGCGAAAATCCTTTTGCATTTTTATTATTAAGCGGACTATACACCCACAATGCAGTGAACTCTGTAACCGGGCTGTTGAAATTAAAGGCCCGTTGTTTTCTAAATGCTGGATTATTATATGCCCCATCATCTCCACGCAAGCGGCCACGCAATAAATTTAATCTAATACGCCATGCAGGGCTTATTACTTTAGCCGCTTGTAACTGCCAAGCTATACCCATCGTTTTATATGCGCCAAGTTGCTCTGGTGTAAGATCTCCTTGATACACTGCTATACCGCCACCCATACCAAACTCATAATTTTTAATTGGTTGCTGCGCTGCCAACCAATTACCAATGCTTATAAAAATAGCTACTAACCAATACCTTTTATACATCTGCTAATGTTTTAAATTAATAATAGAAACTTGGGAGGGCACCTGCTATTTTTTTTGATTGTGTTACTATGCCTGCTGTATTATTAACAGCAACAAAAGATTGTTACATGCAGGCAAACAACACCATCAAATTTGTAAGGACACCCTTAATAAATAGAGAAAATAATAGAGCGGCTAAAAAGACATTAAGAAGTAACGAAAAAAAAATAACTACCATTTGTCGTTCTCCTTAAAGTTGCGTTAATACGTTTTAAAATTATAGCATAGGCCAATTTGGGAGGATATGGACTAATACAAGTGCAAAAAGTTTATACACATCATTGTTAAAAGTTTCTTAATACAATTTCGGTTACATGCCTACATTTGCGTTGATTTGGTTTCCTGCCATAAAGCAGGATTAAAAGGGAATCCTGTTAAAATCAGGAGCTATCCCCGTAGCTGTAAAAACCCCAAACCTAGCAATGGGCTTTGGAAAATGATTAATAGCGCCACTTTACCTATAAAAAGGTATGGGAAGGCAATCAGATTCGGTTTAAGCCAGAAGACCTGCCAAATTACTTTAACAATATTCAGCTTTCGGGTGAAAGGCGTGAAGATTATCGGATGCTATACATCTTTTAATTTTCTATCTTTTTTATTTTCCTGAAAGCCGTCATCAAAAAATTTCATTTAAAATGAAAAAAGAATTTTTGTTGATGGCTGCAATTTTCTTTGTAAGCCATTTAACCGCTCAAAACCGATCGTTACAAACAGCCGATACTATTGGCAACCAGCTAGACGAAGTGGTAGTAACCGCCACCAAGTATCCGGTAAAAACATCCGTTACTGGAAAAGTTTTAACAGTCATTACTCGAGAGCAAATTGAAAGAAGTGGTGGAAAAGATTTATCGCAGTTACTAACAGAGCAAGCCGGCATTTATATTGGTGGTGCTAATAGTAATGCCGGTAAAGATAAAAGCCTATATCTACGTGGCGGATATATAGCCCACACGCTAATTACTTTGGATGGAATACCGGTATACGATCCTTCGGGCATTGGTAGCAATTTTGATATACGCAACCTTTCATTAGCCACTATTGAACGCATTGAAATTTTAAAAGGCAGCCAATCTACCTTGTACGGAAGCGATGCAATAAACGGTGTAATTAATATTATTACCCGTAAAGTAGGTAGTAAGCCTTTGGCCGGCAATACATTGCTTAGTTATGGTAGTAACGAAACTTTTAGATCCAATGCTGCTTTGAATGGGCGCCATGGAAAAGTTGATTATAATGCGGCATATGCCTTACACACCACAGCTGGTATAAACGAATCGGTGAATACTAATAATACATCGGGTGCCGATAAAGATAAGTTTCGCCAACATAGTGTTCAATTAGGCCTGGGTATTCAAGCTACTAACAAAATAAATATACAGCCATACTTTCGGTATAATAGTATTAATGGCGATTTAGACCAAGGAGCATTTACAGATGAGCTTGATTACACCTACACACAAAAAAGCTGGCAAGCAGGGTTGCGAAACGAGTTGCTCCTCGGAAAAGCAAAATTAAGTTTGCTATATAGTTTTAATAGCATTGATCGAGTATATATCGACGACTCTACGAAAAGCAGAAATGGATATGATACTTGGGTGAAAGGGAGCTATACCGGTGCAGAACATTTTGTTGATGCCTATCTTAATATCCCTTTTAGCAAACAGGTAAAATTTACGGGTGGAATTGATTTTCGATCCTCAACATCTGATCAACGCTATCAATCGGTTGGTTTTTTTGGACCCTATGAAACAAATTATAGCAGCGATAGTTTAGCACAAAATCAAATTGGCTTTTATAGTGCACTTAACTGGAACCACCCTAATGGGTTTAATGCAGAGGTGGGGGGACGGTTTAATATACACTCGTTATATGGTAGTAATTTTGTTTTTAACATCAACCCATCTTACTTGATAAATGAAAAAGTGAAACTTTTTTTCAATATCTCAACCGCCTTTCGCACACCCTCACTTTATCAATTATTTTCTGAATATGGTAATACCAACTTAAAACCCGAAAGAGCTGCTACTTCAGAAGCTGGTATACAATATCTAACACCTGCCAAAAAGTTTACGGCCAGGGCTACCTTTTTTGCACGACAAGTAAAAGATGTTATCTTTTTTCAATCGAAGTACATCAATCAAGATATACAAAAAGACAGTGGTTTAGAATTAGATGCTAGTTATACTTTTAGTAAAAAAACAATGATTAAAGTTTTTTATAACTATAACACCGGCCAAATAACTACACGTAAAAACAATAAGGACACTACCTATAACAATCTTATAAGAAGACCAAAATCAACATTTGGTTTAAATATAGGCAGTCAACTAACAAATAAATTTTATTTAAGCACCAACCTGCAAGGAATTGGCAAGCGCAATGATATATATTTTGATAATAATACTTTTTCCAATGTTCATACGGTTTTAAAAGGGTATATACTTTGGGATGTGTATGCTGAATATAAATTATCTAAAGGAAAAATAAAACTGTTTGCCGATTTTAGAAATATTACAAATAGTCAATTTATTGAAATAAGTGGATTCAATACACTTGGCTTTAATGCCTATGGCGGTTTACGCTTTAATTTTTAAATACTAAATGCAAAGTTCAAAAACAAATAAGTGTCCAAAGTGTGAGCAACATTTTAATTGTAATGCCAGCAATGTAAGTGATTGCCAATGCTATGGTATTAGCTTGCCCACTGCTGTAAAAACCTTTATCGAAAATAACTATACGGGGTGTTTATGCAGAAAGTGCCTGCTGGATATACAACAAGAAATACACTTATTGAAAGAAACTTTTTCTATAAAAAGCTGAAGCCCCGAAAGGGGTTTCTTCTTTGTAAAGGCAATTTGTTTATTAACTTTACTAAAAGCAATACGATGAGTTTTAATATTCAAGAATTTTTAACCCTTACATTTACCTTGTTTGCCGTAATTGATGTAGTTGGCTCTGTGCCCATGCTTATTTCCATCAAACAAAAAATGGGATATATTAATCCGTGGAAGGTTACGCTTATTTCAGGGGGATTAATGGTATTATTTTTTTTTATTGGCAAACCTTTTTTAAATGTACTTGGCGTAGATATCCGCTCGTTTGCGGTGGCAGGCTCCATCGTTATATTTATTTTAGGTTTAGAGATGGTATTAGGAATTGAGTTTTTTAAACCTGAAAAAGATGCACCATCAGGTACGGTAGTACCTATCGCTTTTCCATTAATTGCTGGTAGTGGTACATTAACCACCATTATGTCTTTAAAAGCCACTTTTGAAAAAACGGATAAAAATGAGTTTATGATTCTATTAGCTATATTAGCCAATCTTATAATAATATATATAGTATTACGCTCATTACATATAATAGAAAGAGTATTAGGAAAAGCAGGTTTATTAGCTGTAAGAAAATTTTTTGGCGTAATTTTGCTGGCCATTGCGGTAAAGGTATTTGCTACCAATGCCGCTGGATTGATCAAGTAGCATTCAAAAATGGCCTCGTAGTACAATGGATAGTATAATCTCGTTCTAAAACGAGACGAAGCTCCAGCTACAAGGTTTAAAATAATGTAGTTCGTAATTTATGGCCTCGTAGTACAATGGATAGTATAATCTCGTTCTAAAACGAGACGAAGCTCCAGCTACAGGGTTTAAAATAATGTAGTTCGTAATTTATGGCCTCGTAGTACAATGGATAGTATAAGAGTTTCCGAAGCTCCAGATTCAGGTTCGATTCCTGACGAGGCCACAAAATTGTTATCTCTCCTGCAATGCACGAGGGTTGTTTTAAAAAAAAACTATCGCTCAAACCACTTTTTAAACCCTGGCGCTTTTTCACGGCTAACATCCTGCTCCATTTTTAATGGCGCTTTAAGCGTTATTGTTAATTTTTTGGTATCACTGGGCTTTATACTTTGTATAGCATCTATATGAACTATACTTTGCCTATTGGCTCTGAAAAAAACAGCCGGGTCCAGTAACTCCTCAATTTCTTCCAGTGTAACATAATCAGTAATATATTTTTCGCCGCTGAAAGTATAGATGTAGTTAAGATTATTCCTTACAAAACACGCAATATCTTTAGTCATAACAGGCAGCCAGTTGTGCCGTAAATTGATAACAAATTTCTCTTTGTATAATTTAGTGTTTACAGAAGGATTGTGCAGCACATGCATCAGCTCCTGCATATTACTTGGAAATTTTGTTTTATTCTCAGCAATTGCTCTGCATTTATCAATCGCCTTTTTAAGTTCATGTACATCAACAGGTTTCAGTAAATAATCTATTCCGTTTACTTTAAATGCCCTTAGTGCATATTCATCATACGCTGTAGTAAAAATGATGGGGCACTTTAATTGATACTGTTCAAATATTTGAAAACTCACACCATCGCTTAACTGAATGTCAGCAAAAACAAGATCAGGTTCGGCATTTTCCATAAACCAGCGGTTAGCAGTTTTTATACTTGGAAGTGTTTCTGTAATAATTAAATCAGGAGCAACGCTTGCTATTTTATTCTTCAATTCTCTAGCTATAAGGCTTTCGTCCTCAATTATTATTGCTTTCATATATATAGCATTTAAAGTAATGGTAGTTTTATTTTAAAAGTAGTAGCCGTTTCTGTAATCTCCACTGGCCTATCGCTTAAGTATAGATATAAGGATTGCATACTAGCTAGCCCTTGCCTATTACTAGTTTCAACAAATTTTTTCTTCTGCAAATTATTTTGCACCACCAGCCAATTATTTTCAATTTTTATATTCACTACTAATGGACTTTCTTCGTCAATAATATTATGCTTTATGGCATTTTCAATCAGGTTCTGAAGGGTAACAGGAACAATTTGCGTATGATGATACTTTTCCGGAATGTTTATTTCTACTTTAAACCCTTTTTCAAACCTCGTTTGCTGCAATTTCACATAGTTTTCTGCAAAACGAATTTCATCGGCCAATGGCACTGTTTCTGAGTCTCTGCTTTTTAAAATGTATCGGTATGTTTTGCTAAGGCTGTCTAAAAACTCACTGGCCGTTTTGGGGTCAGCGTATATCAAGCTGTTGAGTGAAGTAAGAGAGTTAAAAAGAAAATGTGGATTTAATTGTTGTTTCAGTGTTTCATACATTACTTGTGCTTTTTCTTTTTCCAGTGCCTGTGCTTTTTCTTTAAGTTGGTACACTTGTGTTTGCTGTTTAGTTCGGTATTTATAAATCGCATAAAAAACGCTAACTATTAGCAAACCAAATAATATTTTAAACCACAGCGTTTTATAAAACCAAGAGCGCAGGAGTACAGTTACTTCTTTAGCTGCCACCTCATCCCAATTACTATTATTAATAGTTGCTTTATATAAAAAGTTATAAGTTCCACCAGGTACATTGGTATATACTGCTTTTGGGTCCTTCGTATAATGCCAGTCGTCTTCAAAGCCATCAAGTTTGTAGGCAAACCATGTTTGAGAAGGATTACTATAGTTCAGTGCATCTAACAGAAAAGAAAAAGAGCTTTGTGATGCATTTAGCAATACAACAGGCTTGGCATCTTCTTCATTTATCCGATAAAAAACTTTATCAAAAACGGTATATCCGGAAACATAAAAGTTAAAAAAAGCTTTTCGTTCTTTGTATGCATTAGGATTAAAGCGTAGGTATCCGTTATAAGTTGGCATTATTATATCACCTCCAGGAATTGTAATACCTGCATGCTCATTAAAGCCAACCGAAGAAAGACCATCGTTCTGTGAAAAAACAGTTAGTTTTTTTCTGTCTTTGCTCAACATAGTAAGTCCGCCATTTACGCCTACCCAAATCTGGTTATTGCTATCTATAGCAAGGGGGCCAGTCATATTTCCCGGCAGTCCGTTTTGATTATTAAACGAGAGAAACTCGTTTGTATCTGTATTAATACCGGTAATACCATTAAAAGTTGTAGCCCATATCCAGCCACTACTATCTTCTTTGATATCGATAACCTGATTACCTATAAGTGCATTTTTATTTGTATCGGATGCAGCATAGAGCTTTGTAATGCCCGTTATTTTATCAAGCATAAGCAATCCTTTTCTAGAAAAAGAAATCCATAAGCGTTGTCTACTATCTTCCATAATATATGAGGTGGGCGAAACCCTCATATACTTTTTTAAATGCGGATGGTTACTGATATTGTGGTAAGTTTTGTTTTTGAGAGAATACCAATATAAAGCCGCACTATCATTAGTACAAAACCAAATATTGCCGCTTTGGTCTGCATTTATAGCATTATAAAATCGTAACGGCAGATGTCGGTTTTCAATAAATTCAATTTTTTGGGTAGTAGCATTGTATCGATTTACGCCACTTCCAGTACCTATCCATACATTATTTTCTACATCACAATAAAGCGTGCGAATTATATTGTCATAAAGGACATTAGTAAGTCCTTTTTCATTTCTCCAAACAGTATATTGGTTAGTGGCTGGATTATAACGGCTCAGGCCATCATGATTACCCATCCAAATATTACCTTTTTTATCCACTGCAATACCACGGCCCATTTTTTTTAATCGGTCGCTCATTTCCAAAGGGAATGGGAAAATAGTGGAAAATAGGTTCTGCTCAGGGTCAAAATAATTAACTCCCTCTACATGGCAGCCTAGCCATATAATGCCCGACTTATCGACGTAAAGAGTTCGGTAACTGTTAGATGAAGGCCCGGAAGTATAATGGACATTATGTAAGTAGCGGGTGAATGTGTTAGTGGATGGATGAAACTGCATTAAGCCATCATCTGAGGTTATCAACCATAACCTTTCTTGTTTATCCAATACTATATTTAATACCAGTGGAGTCTTTACATTAAGTCCGCTGGCAAAGTACTTATCTAAGATAGTAATACGATCAAGGGCTGGTGAGATTTTAGAAAACCGAACAGGTCCGAGTGAAACAACCCAGGTATTACCCTCTTTGTCAATGCATACAGATTGAACATTCAATCCTTTTAGTTCAGATAGTTCAAGCTGCTTTACAACATCCTTAGCAACATCATAAATAAGCAGCCCTTTATTCGTAGCAAGGTAAATAAGGGTGTTTTTTTTAAAAAATTCATTTACAATTTTTTCTTTAAATGGTGCATGCGAGGATTTTGGTGATGTGGCTAAATTAAAAGCCTCGCCACTTTTTGTATTATATTGAAATAAACCAACACGAGTACCAACCAGTAAAATGCTGTCGTTTATACTCTCCATTGAAAAGATAAAAATATTCTTAAAAGCGGGGGTACGGATAAATTTGCTAGTTCTAAAATCATATTCCGCTAAGCCGGTTTCACTTCCTATCCAGAAGCGTCCTGCTAAATCAGTATGCATGCAACGAGACTGTGACGAATATGGGGTTGTAGTATCTCCGGGTATGTAGGCAAATTGGGTAATTTTTTTTCCATCAAATCGATTTATAGCACCTATCGTACCTATCCATGTATAACCAAACCTGTCCTGTGCAATACATTTTACCCCACCATCATGCAGACCTTCGGCAAAGCCAAGTTTATGAAAATTGATGGCGGGTGGTTGAGCACTTGTCGTGCTTGCTCCTACCATTATCGCCAGCAAAAGCCATACAGTTAACAATAATTTTAATTGCTTCATTTTTTAGTGCTGAAAAGATAACAATTAAATGAGAAAAGCAAAACGCCCTACTGTAAAGTGGGGCGTTTGGTTAATAAAGCGTACCAAAATTATATCGAAACGTTTTACTGGTAGAAGAACTCATAATTGTAAACAGCACTCGTAACCCCATTGGTGCTTTCAGTTGCCGTGCAGTTGGTGATATAACCACTGGCGTCGAAGGTATAGGTAAATTCATAACCATAAGAATTACCAGTTGCGTATAAATTAGAGACTTTCTTAAGCAAATTTTTGTTGCGTTTTCCAAACAACTCCTTATCATTCAGGAATTGGCTCTGAAATGTGTGTTCCAGCCAGTTAATATTAAAATTATTAGTTTTGTCAGTATAGTATTCATAAAGGAACTCACTAAATGCAGCCCCAGATTTTGTACCAGAGGACTTTGTAAGGTTACCAGCCGTATACTCGTTTACATAGTTATATGTGCCGTAAGAGCGACCTGTTAAATAACTTTCCGAATTATATTGAAAGGTGTGGGGTTCTGTATAGTTAATAGAACCATCTGTTTTAAAAGATATATAATTAACACCGGCCACTTTTTCCCCTGCAACAGAACTTACATTTACCTCGTAGGTTTTTTTGGCAGTGCTGTTGTCAAAAGTTGTTTGTAAGAAAACTGAAGCCGAATAATCATACTGATGCGTAAAACTATTATGTTTTCTTTCAATTAACCTTCCGGCTGTATTGTAAGTATAGCTATTGGTGTTTGTACCACTGCCTGTTAATTCTACTTTTACCAGCTTGCGTTGCGCCGGTTCGGGTGAATTAACTGTTTCTTTTTTACAAGCGGAAAATAATGTAAGTAAGGATAATGCTGCAATTGTAATAGTTGTTATCTTTTTCATTTTAATGGTTTGTCTTTTTGTTTAATGGTGTAAAATTGTAACCGCATAGCCTATAAAAAAAAATTATAGCAACTACCCGTTACAACATTCAAATAAAGCGTACCTAATCATAAATAAAGTGTTATTAAGCTATTGCCCTATTACTCTAAACGATAGGAATTAAAAAAACCACAGCTTTCAGGCTGCGGTTGCGTACAGGTATAATGGGGAATAGTATAGCTAGAGAATAACCACTGTTTGCATACAGCCGGGTATATATTTAATATGGAGCAAATCTCCTTTACCAGGCAACTGTCGCAGGGATACTAGTGTGGCAGTGTTTGTGTATACATAAGATCCATCTGTTTTTTTTAGTTTCAACATAAGTTTAATCTCCACCAAATTTCCTACCACATCATTTTGCGAACAAGCATTAATCACCTCAGCAGAAGCTTCCACACCATTGCAAAGTATCTGGCATTGTTCCCAGAGCAATTGTAGCTTTCGAGCTTTACCATCTCCAGCAAATAATTTGCTGAACCAGTAAAAGGGAATCATTCGTTTCATAGTACAAACATCACGCTACATACTTATTGTAAAAAAAAATATTCAGTTTACAGTACTCTTTATATAATAAGGCGTATGTAATGCACATTGAAGTGTTTTATATAAATGGGAACAAGTATTAAAGTGCAACTTAATATTTAGGTCATTTTCCCTTTGTTTGTAAAAAGGTAGTAGGGAATACGCTTTGTTATAAAAATGGTACACTCTATTTAAACTCTGTAACTGTTAAATTATATAAAATAGGCAGGCATATTACGCTTGGGCATTTTTGTGCTATCAACCAAAAAACAAACCAAACATAATTACTAAAATGAAAAAGAATTTTATTACCATTATCTTTCTTGTTATTGCATGTATAGCAACTGCACAAGTTCCGCCTGCCTTTAATTATCAGGCCGTAGCCCGCAACAGTAGTGGTGTGGCTTTGGCTAATCAAACTATTAAAGTACGCCTTTCCATTCTACAGAGCAGCACTATGATTTACAGTGAAACAAGAACGGTTACAACCAATGCACTAGGTTTATTTAACGTACAAATAGGTGCAGTAGGTGCCAGCAATGTTACTGGCAGCATTAGTGCAATTGATTGGGGTAATAGCAGTTCAGGTGGGTACAACCTAAAAGTAGAATTAGACCTTGCCAATAACAATGTGTTTACTGATATGGGCACACAAGCGCTTGCATCTGTACCATTTGCATTGGCTGCAGAAACGGCTAATACAGCAAAGGGTGTAGATGGTTTTCCTTTTGTTAACACACCCACACCAGTAACAGGCAGCAGACTTGTATGGAATGGTGGCGCATGGGCACCTGTAAAAAAAGATACAATAATAACAAGGGCAGGTTTAATACAAGCAATTCTAAGCCCCGGCCTCAATCTCCCCACTTGGACATTTGTATCAAACGCAATTAATAGTGGGTATACAGATATTCCACAAATAACAGTAACAGGTAATGAAACTATTGTTGTAAACGCAACTGCCGTGTTTGCACATAACAATACAGGTACAGCCGTTACGGCATCTGTTGGAGTTTGTTATCAAAACATTGCTGGTGGTACAATTGAACCCTTTTTTCCAAATAATTTTATGGAGACATCAATTCCGATAGCACCCACTAAAATACAATTGTCTGCAACGGGTTCCATCAAACTGCCTGCTGGTACATACAGAATAGGCATGGGGATTAGAAATAAAAGTACTACCATCAATATTGCATCAAACGATTATTATAATCTGGTAATTGAAGTGCGTTATTAAACGATAAATACAAACACATGAAATATATTTTTTCTTTTGTTGTTTATATTTTAGTAACGGTCATTTCTTCCAATGGCCAGCAGTTAAGTCCGCATACTATTAACAATGCTGGGCAGTTCCGGTCTGCAGGTGGCGCTCAGTTGGAAGATGCATTAGGCGGTTTTGCAGTTAGCACTATAGGCACATCAACCTTTCTATACACCCAAGATTTTTTACAACCGGATAAAGGTAGCACAACTACAATTCCGCTAATTAATAATGTAATTCTCAACAGTGGTGCCGGTATTGATAATGCAGGTACAACTTTTATAAACGGCAATTCAATGCTGGAGTTTACACTCGGTGAAGTTGCTAGTATTACCCACAGCAGCGCCAACAACGTACTTACACAAGGAATTTTACAACCCCTCCCTGTTGGTGTTACACTGCCCGTGACGGGACTTGAGTTTTATACCAAACGTTTAAATAATACAACTGTGCACCTGGAATGGAAAACGTTACAGGAAATAAATAACAGAGGGTTTCACATAGAAAGAAAAAAAGAAATCGAAGGCGACTTTGCAGACATAGGTTTTGTTAGCAGTAATGCTTTGGGCGGCAACAGCAGCTTGCCTTTAAGTTATGTAAAAACCGATGCGAATGCTTATACCGGGAATACTTACTACCGTTTAAAGCAAGAGGATATCGATGGCAGAATAACTTATTCTTTAATACGCATTGTAAAAGGCGATGTAAGCAAACAGTTAACCATGCAAGTGTGGCCTGTTCCATCCGCAAGCTCAGTAAATGTACTAGTAGGTGGATTAGAAAAACCTGATATGTTAATGGTATTTGATTTAAGTGGTAAGCTGATAAAGCAGCATATAATACAGCATAATATCCAAGTACAACTAAATAGTCTTACACCTGGAACGTATATATTGCGGCTTGCAGATACTAAAGATGTGGCAGAAAAAATAGTTGTTCAGTAAAATTTTTAGTACCCTAATTCAAAATTTAAAACTGCATAGCTTACTTTGAATTGTTACAAGCTGGAATTTAATCGAAAAAAAAGATTATATCAATTACTACAACAATATTAGAATAAAGCTCAATCTAAATGAGATGGGCCCGATACAATATCGGGCTCATCATTAACAAAAGTTTTTTTAAATTCGTCTAAACTTTTGGGTTCAGTCTAACCCTCGGAGCTTTATTATTTTATAACAAATTTTTTCTATCTTCCCGCTACAAAAAAGAAAACAATGCCCACACCCACAAACAAACCATCTGCCTTTCTTATTTTCCCTTGGGGTTTAATGTCGATTGCCTTGGTACTTATTTTAAATCTTACTTTAAATGCTGGTTGGTTTAGCAGTAATTGGAGTTGGATAGCTTTAGTACTCATAATTCCTGCGGCTATTTTAGAAAACTTTAAGGTGGGCTACTCCACCATGCGCATTATGTTTATGAAAGTTTTTTATTCGCTACTTTCTTTTTTGCTTGTAGGTATGGCCTTTGGTTCGGCACTTACCAATTATTACAATATTAAGTTTGCGAAAATTGAAACGCCAATCAAGGCCATCAATCTACCTTGGTATGTATTGTTAGCGCTGGTTGTTTTATTATTGATACAAATAGCACAATTATTTAGTATGCTAAAGGCGGTTAAAAGAGAGTTTATGCAAATGGATCCCGATCAATAACAATGTATAAAATCATATAGTTAATAACGCAACGCCGCTTTTAAAAAAGGCCACATCGGTAGCGAAGTGGTAATTTTCAATTCATCTGATAAAGAACTTTCATTATCTAAAAACCTCAGCACTGGCTGGGGTTTATTTTTTTTAAATAGTTGAGAAAAAATTATATCGCCAGAAAGGGTTTTGTTTTTAAGAATATATAGTAATGTGCTGTCGTAAAAATGAAACCTTGATGGACCATGCGGCAAAGCTATAAATGGGTTTTTTAGCTTGATTAGATTTTCTACAATACGAGCTGAATGCTTTTGTATAAAGTTAAAAGTGTATCCACTGCTAGCTTTAGTTTGCCCCCCAGCGGTGCCTATATTAATGATGTTACCTTGTACGGCTGCAAACCGATGGCTCGTCATGGGAATTACGCCAAATTCTTCTTCCACAATATTGTAAGCATCTATTTTAAGAAACTGTTGTATGTAATTTTTTAATCCTTCCTTATATTGAGCTGGCTGTAGCAATGACTCTGTAAACAAGGTATATTCTACTAATGCCTTGTTTTCCGAATAAGGCATTACATAAACAAAGGTGGTGCCAAATTGCTGGCTTACTCTAAAATCCATAAAGGTAGCCTGTGCTGGAGTAAAAGCCGGCGTTGAAGTTTCTACTACCCAGCCTTTAAAATGCTGTAACAAATAATGTTCTTTAGGTTTTAATGCTGGTTGTGCTAGCAAAATACTATTGAATATATACGCAGCATGGTAAGTAATACCATTGGCTATTACATAGGCTTCATTGCACTCGTTGCCCATTTGGGTTACAGTTGCTTGTACTGTTTCAATATTCGATTGTGTTGCTATTATTTGTAAGCAGTAATCATAAAAGTCAATACCACGTATTAGTTTATATTCATAAGGAGCTATATCCAATAGCTTAGAAAAAGAGGCTGCGTGAAACCAAATATGTTGGTAACGTTGATGTACGATGGATTCAAAAACACCTTCGGCTTTCTCCCAAAAACACCAAGTGCGGTCGTTGGTTCGCTTGGCATCTTTATCAATTAGCAATATTTTTTTATCTGCAAACTTACCAGACTGTATAAGGCGTACTACTAAACTAAGGCCTGCGCAACCCATGCCTGTGATGATATAATCGTATTTATTTTGCTTGTTCAAAATTGATGATTGGTGGGTAGTACATTGAAGCGTAGCTTTCATTACCTAAAGGCAAACTTGCAACGAAAGCAACATATAGCGATAAAGCGGATAATGTGTAAATTAATTTTTATCAGTTATTTCTGGCTCATAAGCCACGGTTACTTTTCCTGCCATTAATTTTTTATCCCGTTTTACTTTATCCCAATATTTTTTATTAACAATTAAAAATCCAAAACTTTCGCCTGGGTTTTTAGCTAAATGTTTATGATGCATTTTATGTGCCCAACGTATAGCTCGCACATACGTATGATTGCTTTTGCTAAACCATTTAAAGCGCTGATGTATTATTACATCATGTACTAAAAAATAAGCAACCCCATATAGCATAATGCCAAAGCCAATGGCCTGCATCCACCACATATGCTTATAGGTGCCATTATAAATTAACAGGAAACTAGGCACGGCGAAAATAAAAGCAAACCAATCATTTTTTTCAAAAATACCTGGCCGTACTTGATGATGATCTTTATGTAAATACCAAAGAAATCCATGCATTACGTATCGGTGGGTACACCAGGTAATACCTTCCATAGCCATAAATGTTACCATCAATACTATTCCGTATAAAATAACGTTCATCATACTAAGCTACTTTTGTATTAAACTTTTTTGCCCACCATTGTAAAATTTTGGGGAAAGCAATTTTAAACCATTCTGTATAGTGAGTAGGATGCGATTGTATTAGCATCTGCAACTCCTGCACATTCATATAACGATAGGCCATTACTTCTTGTTCGTTATAATTAATGATTCCATCGTAAGTTCCTGTGTACACATGATCAAATTCATATTCGGTAAGGCCGTTGTCGAAATTGACTTTATACACAAAATCAAAGGCTTTAGTAATGGGCGTAGTAAAGCCCATTTCTTCTTGCAACCTTCGTATAGCGGCGTTGGCAGTGGTTTCGTTTGGCATGGGGTGGCTGCAGCAAGCGTTGGTCCATAATCCCCCGCTATGATATTTGTGTAAGGCCCGTTGTTGTAAAAGCATTTGGCCATCGGCATTAAATATAAAAATACTAAATGCCCTATGAAGTAACCCCTCTTGATGTGCTTTTAACTTTTCTGCTGCACCCAGTACTTCATCTTTTTCGTTAACCAGTATTACTTGTGAAACCTCCATTGCATTAAATTAACCCCAACTGATTTTTTACGCCGGCTCGCATTATTATTAATGCTTTTCTATAATTGGGTATACGCACCCTCGATTCTAAAATTCGAGCGGCATTGGTTTTTTTTATTTTTTTAAAAAGGGAATAATAGTATTTGTATGCTACGTATACTCCAAACCTTGCTTTTAAGGGCAATTGTGTAATGCCAGCATAGGCTTCCCGAAAATCATTTTCTATATCCGCTTCTATTTGTTCTTTATCGCAGGAGCGAAAATTTGCAAAATCGCAACCGGGAAAATATACTCTTGATAACCCGTTATAATCTGCTTTTATATCTCGTAAAAAATTTACTTTTTGAAATGCTGATCCCAAGGCCCGAGCGGCATGTTTTAATTGATCGTACTGTGTTTTTTTGCCTTCACAAAAAATATACAAACACATTAATCCCACCACTTCGGCAGAGCCATAAATATAATCGTTATACGCTGCCGCATCGTACTGTGTTTTTGATAAATCCATTTCCATACTTTTAAAAAAAGCATGAATAAGGGAATGATCAATACTATACTGATTAACGGTTAATTGAAAACTATTTAAAATCGGATTTAAACTGATGCCTGTTTCAATGGCCTCAAAAGTTTCCTTTTTAAACGTTTGTAGCAAGTGCGCTTTATTATGATCATGAAAAGTATCAACAATTTCATCTGCTAAGCGTACAAAACCATATATATTAAATATAGGTTTACGCAAATCAGCATGTAAAATTTTTATAGCGGACGAAAAAGAAGTACTGTAATGCTCTGTTACAATACGACTACAATTTTGGCTAGCTGTATGAAATAGTTGAACCATGTATTGAATGTACAAAATTAATTTGAATGTTTTAATACCTCATTGGCTACCACTTCTCCACTAATTAAACTGGGTGGCACCCCAGGCCCAGGCACTGTTAATTGCCCTGTGTAAAAAAGATTTTTTACTTTTTTACTTTTACAAGAAGGTCTAAATATGGCGGTTTGTAAAAGCGTATTGGCTAAGCCATAGGCATTCCCTTTAAACGAATTATAATCATTTACAAAATCGCTTACCGAATAGGTATGCTTTACTACTATAGCCTCTTTTATAGATTGTCCGATATGCTTTTCAAATCTTTCTACGATTTGCTGAAAATATTTTTCTCGTATTGCGGTTGTATCATTTTGTAAACCGGCAGCTATAGGAACTAAAAAAACCAAATTTTCTCCCCCTTCCGGCGCTACTTTTTTATCTGTTAAGGAAGCTATACTAACATAAAACAGTGGCTGCGATGGCCATGCAGGATTAGTATAAATTTCTTTTCCGTGCTGCTCAAAAGGCACATCAAAGAAAAGAGAATGATGTTGCAAGTTTTGTAATTTTTTATTGAGCCCAACATAATACAATAAGCAGGAAGGCGCCATTACCTTTTTTTGCCAATAAGCGTTGGTATAGCTTTGGTATTTTTGAGGTAGTAATCTGGTTTCGGTAAAATGGTAATCAGCCCCGCTAATAACAACATCAGCATTATAAATACCTTTATCGGTAATTACTTGTTGAGCTATACCTTTTTCTACCTTTATTTCAAGGGCATTTTCCGACAAATGAAACTGTACACCTAATTCTTTTGCCAATGCGTACATGCCTTCTACCACAGCGTACATGCCAGAGGTTCCCTCTTTGGTAATACTATCTGGATACCAGGTACCTCCTTTTATATCGGCATAATTCATTAAACTGTATAATGCAGGTGTATCCTGTGGTAGTGCCCCTAAAAACAAAACAGGGAACTCCATAATTTGCCGCAATTTTGGATGGGCAAAATAATGCGCAATATGTTTTTTTATAGAAGAAAATACTTGGAGTTTAAATACGCCGCTGATCGTTTTCCAATCCATAAACTCCGTAATTGAGCGACTGGGTTTATACACTAAATTATTAACGCCCACTTCATACTTATAAGCTGCGCCTTTTAAATATTTATCCAGCTTTTGGCCACTGCCAGGTTCAATACTATTAAACAAATCTTGAAGTGCTTCATAATCTGCCGGCAAATCGCTGTAGCCGCTATCCCAATATATTCGATACGAAGGATCTAAACGATGAAGGTGATAATAGTCAGCAGTTTTTTTTCCAAATTGTGCAAAGTATCTATCAAACACATCTGGCATCCAATAAAAACTTGGACCAATGTCAAAGGTAAATCCTTGTTCTTTTAGCTGCCTGGCTCGGCCTCCGGGTGTGTTATTTTTTTCAATAACCGTTACATTCCATCCGGCCTTAGCCATAAAGGAAGCGGCGGATAAACCTGCAAATCCACTACCTATTACTATTACATTTTTTTTTGTAGCCATGTATTAATTTCTACTAATCTGTTCCTTTAATAACTTTCTAGCAAAGTGTATTCTGCTTTTAATAGTACCTAAAGGCTCTTGTAGCGCTTCTGCTATTTCGTTATACTTGTATCCATCAAAGTATAAAAGGAAAGGTGTTCTAAAGATATCGGGTAAATTTTTGATGGCCTGTTTTATTTCTTTCATCCGCATATTCGTTTCGGCACTGCTATCTACAATGGTGGACTGCTGATTTATTAAAACCATATCCTGTGCATCTACAACCATCGTATTTTGTTTGGACTTACGGCGATAATTATTAATAAAAATATTACGCATTATGGTAAAGAGCCATGCCCGAATGTTGGTACCCTCGCTGTACTTATCCTTATTGGATAAGGCCTTGTATAAAGTTTCTTGATACAAATCGTTGGCTTCTTCATTATCCCTTGTAAGGTTAATGGCAAAGGGCTTTAAAAACTCGGTGTTGTTTAATAACAAATTGTTGAATTCTACAGCTACCATTTTGTTTAATTTTATTAATACAAACCTAAACAAAATGAAAGTTTGTTTAATTTTTTGTTTAATTAGTTAAACATTTTTGTTGAAAAAGCTGCACAAAACAACCTATTGAACCTCCACAAAGTACTGAATTACCTCGTCTATTGACTTTTTGAAGCTAATATTGGAAGGTATAGCCTTTTTATATAAATGGGTTAGCTGCCCCGATATAATAACCGGTACCTGCGGTGCTTGGGTAGAAATATTTTGCAAAAAGCGTTCGAAATTAAAATTGGTAGCGGTGGCTGTAAGATGGCTATATACAAAATCGGGCTTTTTTAAATTGATAATATACACAGCATCTTTAACCGGTACATTGGCCCCTAAATAAATGGTACGAATACCTTTATTTTTAAGAATATAGTATGTGTACAACAAGCCAAGCTCATGATATTCTCCTTCAGGTAAAAATAATAAAGCGGTAGATTTTTTTTCAACAGCGGGGTTGGTAGCTTCGATAGCCACAATTAATTTTTGCCGAATTATATTAGATACCAAATGCTCTTGCGCAGGATTAATGTGGCCCGTAATCCAAAGTACCCCTATTTTTTCTAAAAAGGGAAACACTAGTTGTGTTATTGTTCTTTCCATACCCTTTGCTTTAATGTAGGCATTCAGGGTTTGTTCTACTGCTTGAATATCTACATCAATCATTTGTTGCAATAACTCATTCACCATTCTCTCTTTTGCAGCTTGCACATCGGTTAAGGAATGAATACGTTCCCTTATTCCATCGGGGCTCATTTTATCAATATGAGAAATTTTAAACCCATACTTATTTAGCAGCGCTATGTTTAGCACGGTTTTAAGCTCATCATTACTGTATAACCGTATATTGGTATCGGTGCGTTTAGGTTTTAAAAAACTATAACGCTGCTCCCATATACGAATAGTATGGGCTTTAATGCCTGAAAGGTTTTCTAAATCTTTTATTGTAAAGGAATCCATAGTATATAAAGTACAATAAAATAGAAAAAAGGTTCACTAAACGAGATGATTAGGGAAAGCTAAAGGGTGTGATTTAGCAACTTACCCGAAGAAATTAATTTTTCAAGTGGGGCGGTAATGGTGTTGGCGGGCATTTTTTCTAAATGTCTAAATCCATGTAAATCACTACCAGCCAAATCATAATATCCTTTTTTAAGTAGATGATGGGCCAGCTCTTGAGCTGACTTTCCGTAGTAACCCGCTAACGATAAAATATTTAATTGAAATAGGCAGCCTATATCTTTTAATTCCTCATAAAAATCTTTGTTACCTTCTAAATAAGTATACCTTTCTGGATGCGCAATTACGGGAAGGTAACCTTGCATTTGCATTTCGAAAAGCATGTCTTTCAATCCTTGTGGTGCATAGGCGAGTGAGAATTCAGAAAGCACCATATTGCCACTAATGGTTAGTAATTTTTCTCCCTTTTTTAAAAGCGCCTCTACATGGTCGTCTAAAAAATATTCTGCAGCAGCATGTAATTCTACTTTTATTCCTTCCTGCGCTACGGCTTCTTTTAGCTGTGCTAATTTTTCCTGGATGATGTTTGGGGTATTGGGGTACATTTCCCACATAATGTGTGGGGTGGTTATTAGTTTTGTAAACCCTTGCGCTACCATTCCTTTTACTAATTGTATGGAGGTTTGTATATCCGGCGATCCATCATCAATACCCGGCAGTAGATGCGAGTGCATGTCTGTTTTCAACAAACTGTAATCCGGAGCTTGGCCCGCAGTATTATTTTTTGATTTTGAAAACAGTTTAAACATATTGCTGATATAAATTTTATGACAACGCCTTTAATATAATTTTCATAAAATAACCCATTCCATCAATTAAAAACACTTCCCTTTATTCCACCTTTAGTTTAGCAACTTGTCGATTATTTTTATTTGCTAAAATTATAAAATATACGCCAGGCTTTATTCTATTTAAATTAAAAACGTTTTGCCCTCTTACTACATTCCATTCCTGTACAGTTACCCCTATCAAATTGACTAAAGTAATTTTAGAAGCTTCGGTTAAATTACTTACACTAAAATATGTTTTTGCCGGATTAGGGAATATTTCAATTTTGTTACCCTGCTCTTCAAACAATCTAATAACATGGCTTAAACGTTCGGCGCCTCCCCTTTCTTTTATCGTAAGCCTGTAAAAAACAGATTCACTAGCCCTTGCTAGATCTTTAAATGTATAGCTAGCATGTGCATCCCTATTGTGTGCCGATACAAAGCCCACATTTGTAAAATTAACTCCATCAACACTCTTTTCCACATAAAACCCATCTAAATTACTTTCTGATGATGTCTCCCACCATAACGATACTTCGTTATTTTTTTTAACACCTGAAAAGCTAATTAATTTTAAAGGTAGTAACACCAAAATAGGTCCATTATTGGTGCCAGAACCAACACCGCCGCCCCCACCGCTAAAAGAGGTAACATATAATTCTGCGCTATGAACGCCAGCTCCTACATTATTATATTTCCATGCTGTTTTGGAAGCGTTAACGCCGGATTTATATAATTTAAATTCTGAAGGCAATACATTTAAATGATGTGCATCATGATTTTCAATTTTGAAAAATCGCATTGCCTCATGTTGGGTTACTACTCCAGGTTGTACTAAATCATAAGAATTTTTTACGCTGTTATAGTCTGTAGTAGTATAAGGAAATAGTACACCCACGCTATCTGTTGGTTGCGTTACTGGAGTAACTCGCCAATATCTTTTCATAACAAGCCAATGTGTAGCATTCACATATTGGGCGGCGGTTAAATCAAAAGCAGATGCTGGCAAATCGTCGTAACCACTTCTTGTTATGCTACTAACTAAAAAGCCAGGTGTGCCAATAGTACCTATGTTTTGTCCATTTTTCTTTAGTGATAATATCCACTCTTTACGGGCACAATTAAAATAATGTGTCCACCCGTTTGCATCGGGTAATTCTACATCGGCGATGCTGGTAACATCCGCAGTATTCAATACGTTAGCGAATGCAGCCGCTCCTAATTCATACGCTCCGATGTCAACGATGGAAAATGCTTTTCTTGGATTGCCATCTATATCTGTAGTGATGGAAATGGGCACTGCAGCATTAACTCCTGCATTTACAGCTGGTGAGCAAAGTGTAAGCCGAAAATTATTTAACGCCGTATCTACTAGTTGTGGGTTAGCCGCTACATTAAAACTGCCGGTAATAAAATTTCCGCTATTATCAATTAATAAGGAATTGCTATATACTAAAGAACCATTTAGAATGTAGCTACCAGCGTGTGAATTGTTACGATAATTGCCCCAAATCATGGTATTATTAATAATGGGCGAATGCGTGTCTATATAAATACCCGCTCCCTGGCCAGTGGTACATTTGTTTTTAATAATGGTTGTATTTCTTAATACCGAATTGGAGCCGCTGGTATTGTAACCTAAGTATATTCCTCCTCCATTTCTTAATGCGGTATTATTATAGATGAGACAATTGTAAAGTTGCGGTGCCGTATTAAACTCAGTGTACATACCGCCACCATCATTTGCAGCTGTATTATTGGTTATAACACAACCAATAAGGCTTATATGTGCAGAGTTAAACGATATTATGCCGCCGCCAATATAATTAGATTTATTATTTGTAAACTGACAGTTAATATATGCTGCGCTTGAGACATTAGAATTATAACAACCGCCACCATAGCCAGAATTAGGAAATACTGAATGCATAGCAATATTATCTGAGATAAGACAGTTGGTATAGGTAGTTAGCGAAGAAAACTCGTTTGCTAATCCACCTCCATTATCGGAAGTATCGTATTGAAAAACGCAATTATTAAAGCTTGATGTAGATTGATGGTTATACAAACCCCCACCCCTTGTTCTAGCATAATTATTCGTGAACTTGCAATTATTCACCGTGGGATTTCCAAACTCATTATACATACCTGCCCCTCTGTTTTCAATGCCTCCGCCCGAGTTAAGCGGGTCGTTTGCATAGCCATCTTTAATGGTTAAGCCATCAAGTATGGTGGTATTGCCCACTCCAGTACTGCTATATATAACATGATAGCTATTATCATTATTAGTTCCTATATCTCCAATATTACCACTAAGTATTGTAGGGTTAAGCACCACATTTCGCTCATTAAAAAATGCTTCGCTCCCAGCAAAACCGCCAAATAAACTAACCCCATTTTTTAAGTTAAAAGAAATTGTTTTAGTTGTTGTAGACGTTGGTTTATAAGTAGCTGCCGCTATCCAAATACTATCGCCCACTGTTCCAGCAGTAATGGCAGCTTGTAAATCTGTATACGCATCAAACCAAGAGCTACCATTGTTGGCCCCCAACGCATTTGACTTTACAAAAAGCACCCTTGCCTTTGCCTGTTGAGTTAATCCTAAAAGAGAGAGGCAACATAAGATAGCTACTACGTTTTTTTGCATAACTGATTGATTGAAGACTGATGTAAAGAGTTTGATACACGCTTTGGCAGCGAAGGAAAAATTTTATGCACTAGATTACTTTTTGGAAACAACACATACCAAGCGGTTAAAAACATAATCATAAAATCCGTATAGAAATTTCTGTTTTGCTGGTACCACACTTCTAATGCGCCTTTGTAGGGCAAAATAATATGCTTGTAAGTTTCCTGCACGGGCAGGTTACTTTGTGTAATAATTAGCTCCTCATCTCTAAATACGATAGAACCGATACCGGTAAGGCCGGGTATTACATTGTACACTTTCCCTTTATATTCATCACTGTACCTATCAAAGCCCACTTTCATTAACGGCCGTGGGCCAACGAATGACATATTGCCTAAAAAAATATTGAACACCTGTGGCAGTTCGTTTAGTTTACTTTGGCGGAGGAATTTTCCTACGGCAGTAATACGAGGGTCGCCCCGTTTTGTAATATCGCCATCACCCATGTTAGGGCTATTCTTAAGCATGGTGGCAAATTTTAAGATTTTAAAAATCTTATTTTGATACCCTACCCTATCCTGTTTGTAAAACACTTCATGCTCGCCAGTAACTAATAAAAGTATTATTACAGGAACGAAAATGGGCGATAGTATGATAATAGCTATCAAAGAAAATAGGATGTCGAAAAAACGTTTGATGTGTTTGTACATAGGTTATCCGATTGCTTCTTTTATCTCCCTTACCACTATCTCCAAATCCTCATCTGTAATATTTGTAGAGCTTGGAATGCTAAGGCAGGTTTTATAAATATAATCTGAATTATCTTTCTGCTGCACATACACACAATCCTTATACATTGGCAGCTTGTTCATTGGCATCCAAAAGCGGCGGCTCAGTATTTTGTTTTTATTCAGGTGGTCGAGCAACTGCTGTTGCTTATCGGTTTGTATAGTAAACAGCCAGCCATTGGTATTTACGTCCGGCAATTCCTGCTGAAAACGAATATCACCAACACCTGTCAACTCTTTTTTATAAAATTCCACACATTCCTTTTTCCGTTTAATGAAGGAAGGCAACAGTTCCATTTGCGCCACACCAATCGCTGCCAGCACATTTACCAGGCGGTAATTATATCCCACTTCATCATGGTAGTATTCATCAGCACTTGCTTTAGCGGTGGTGGTTAAGTGCTTGGCATGTTTAGCCAGTGCTTCATCGTCGGTAACAATTACTCCGCCACCGCCGGTTGAAATAATTTTATTTCCATTAAAGCTAAAGCAAGCCAGCCGACTAAACTTACCGGCACTCACTCCTTTATAAGTAGTACCCAATGCTTCGGTTGAATCTTCTACGATCGGTAATGGATATTTTTTTACAATTGATAAAAACCTATCCATGTCGCACATATTGCCCAAAATATGCACCGGCATAATAGCCCCAATGCGACGACCATCTTTTATATAAAACAAATGCCCGTCTTTCTCATCCGTTTCATTTTCTAAAAACTCTTCCAGCAAATCCAAATCCATCTGCCAGAGATTTGGGTCGGCATCAATGAGTAATGGTTCTGCTCCTAAATATTTTATGGAATTAGCAGATGCTACAAACGTAAGGTTCGGCAGTATTACGTAATCATCTTGCTTTACTCCGCTTAATAAAAGTGAAATATGCAAAGCAGCTGTTCCGTTTACCGCGGCTATGCCATATTTAGCTCCGGCAAAGTCGGCCACCATTTGTTCAAACTGTGTAACGTACGAACCTACGGATGAAATCCAACCGGTGTCCAAACAATCTTTTACATACTTCCACTCATTGCCCGCCATATTGGGGAGGCTGAGAGCAATAAATTTTTCGTTACTCATATACCAATTTTCCTGATTCTAAATATTCATTATACCAATCCACCGTAATCTTCAATCCTTCTTTCCACATTACTTTTGGTTCGTAGCCGAGTTGTGTTTTGGCTTTGGTAATATCGGGGCATCTTCTGCTAACAGAACCCGGATAAGTTGGTGCATTTTCAAATTCCCCTTTATAGTTCATTAACTCACCGGCATAGTGAATTAAATCGCCAATAGAAATTTCATCCTGCGTACCGATATGATATGTTTCACCATTTGTATTGGGCTGTTCCATTGCCAGCACGGTACCCATTACCGCATCGTCAATATAACAGAAAGCCCTTGTTTGGTCGTGGCCATATACTTTAAATGGATTTTCGTTTTTGCGATAACGAACAACTAAATGTGGTATTACATGTTTAAAACCCATGCGTGGGCCATACACATTATGATAACGAACAATGGTAGCTTCAAAACCTAAAATTCTTGCATAGTTAAGGAAACCACTTTCGCCTAACATTTTTGTAACTGCATAGGTAAAGCGTGGGTGGCTAATATCTTGAATACAAAGTGGCACTTCTTCGGGTGTAGGGGTGGTGAAGCCAAATGCTTCAATCGTTCCTGCATAACATTCGCTGGTAGAAGTGAACAGTACCTTACCAATGTTGTTTGCCCTTACCCATTCCAGTGTATTAAAAATTAAAGCGGTGTTAATGCGGATGATTTCATGCGGAATAGCATTCGCATTATCAACACCCACCACAGATGCCAGCATGTACACCTGGTCGTATTCCTTATCCAATAAATTAAAAGTGGCTGGGTCGGTATAATCGCCTGCTACTACTTTTATGTTGTGCTTATTTACCAGCTCGGTAAAATAATCATCCTGCTTGCCTCTTGCAAAGTTGTCGGCAATGGTTAATTTATAATCTCTGTTTTCGGCGAGGTACTTGGTTATGTTAAAACCAATAAAACCGGCACCGCCTAATAATAAAACGCTTTTACTCATACTTATTTTTTATAAAATTATGTTGTCATCGCTTGTGCTACTAACATCGTCCCTTGCGCCGTGCCTCGGCCTTTAGACGAGGTCGCATTGCAAATCCCGTCTTTAGCGGGACACTTCATCTTTCTGTTCGCTATTCGGCCTCCTCCCTACCTCCTCCTATAGAGGAGGCCATCCAATCACAGCCCTAGCTTTTCTACATTTCACTACTGAGTGAAAATACATTAGCATCGGAAATTTAAAGCCCCTCCACCGGAGGGGTTTGGGGAGGCCTCTACAAATCACCCCTACCCAATACCTTCACCACATGTTTCTCACTCAATGTATTTATTTCCTCCTTCGTCCACACACCAATCGTATCGTACATAAAAGCAGCAGGCTTGTTTAATAGTGTATTCATCAAGCTTACATTGTTACGATAGTCTTTATGTCCGGTTGTTATTACCACCACATCATAATTGGTGGTTAATAATTCTTCTAGGTTTTGATTTATCCAGCTATCTTTTTCTTCCCAGTATTTTACATGCGGATCGTGGAGGGTAATTTCACAACCTTCTAATTGTAGTTGATCGTAAAAGCCTTCTACCGGAGTGTAGCGGGTATCGCCCACATCATTCAAATAACTTACGCCCAGCAACAATACTTTCTTTCCAGTTAATGAACCATTGTACTGCGATTGTAAAAAGTCAAACGCATATACCGGCATTTTATCATTAATGTGTACCCCTTTTTCGCTTTGCGCTAATTTTTCTTCGCTGCCAAATAAATTCATGCGGGCCCAGCTTGCCAGCAGCGGGTCTTTGGTTAAGCAATATCCACCAACCCCTAATCCTGGTAGCATAATATTTTTATGCGTAGGCCGCATACGAATGGCGCTTACCACTTCATAAATATCTACACCGGCTTCTTCTGCAAAGCGGCTCCACTCTACCATAAAGGCAATGTTCATAGCTCGGTAAGAGTTTTCTAGTACCTTGGCCATTTCAGTTGCATTTGTATTACCCAATCTCGTTAATGGATATTCATCCGTACGGATAACCGTACGTAAAAATGTTTCTACGGCGTTGGCACTCTTTTCATCCGTACCGGCAAATACTCTAAAAAAATTTTGAATAGAGTCAATATACTTAGGCCCCGGCATTACTCTTTCATACGAGTGGCCTACTTTTATTTTATCGGTGGTTAATCCCCGCTTTGTTAAGCTCTCTTCTAAAATAGGCCGTACAATTTTTTGTGCCGTTCCCGGAGGTACCGTTGTTTCTACCAGCACTAGTGTATCTTCTTTACAATTAGCACCGATGGCTTCTATTGCTTTTTTGAAAGGCGTCATATCTACATTGTACCCTTCCAAATCTCTATTGGCTGCTGATTTTTTTTGTACATCTAAATTTATATCTACTACTATTACATCTGCTTTGCTGTAAGCATGACTATCATAAGTAGCATAATAGTTTTTTTTCTTTAGTGCATGCTGGTAGTAAATATCAATTTTCGGGTCGCTAGCAATAATGGGAAACACCCCTTCATTGATAGAACGAATTTTCCAATAAGATGCGGGTGTGGGTAAATCGATTCCAATCACCGCATATTCTTCTGTAAGTGCATTGGCTACCACCAATCCCATTACAGAGCCTACAAAACCCAACCCTTGCACTACTACTACTTTTTTATCTGGATGTAAAGCAATGAAATTATCGATGCCCGTTTTATCCTCTTTTATTTTGGGTATTTCATATTCCACACCTGTTATGGGGCTTTTGGAGATGGAGGCATCCCCTAATCCCTTCAAAGGAGGGGTATTAAGTGTACTATTATTTGTGGTGTTATTACTCATTTAGGAATTAGTTAAAAGTTTGAAAGTATGATTGCCAATTTTAGTGAAAGCCCACGGTGTTTTATAAGTGGTGGCCTTTATTCTTTTATTAATTTCTTCTTCGCTCATTTCAGGGCGTATGTAACAAAGCTCATCTAATTGTTTTCTGGTAAATGGTTTTCGAGTCCAGCTTTCATTGGTTAGGGGTAATGGTGCTCCTTCTAAAATTAGGTTCATTATTTCATAAAAACTTTCTTCAATTAATTGATAACACTGTTGTGTGATTTGATACACCGTATCCTCTTTACTTAGTTTAAATCTTTTTACCTGTATTATATTTCCACTATCTACTGTTGCTTTCATGTGATGGCAAGTAATACCGTATTGCGATGCTCCTTCGTACACCGCAAAGTTGGTACAGCCCGTACCCGGATAGTCGGGGCTACCTGGATGAAAATTAATAGCCGCTACAGAGGCGTTATCTAATAATTTTTGCGGATATATCCAGGATGAAATAAACGACACTATTAAATCTCCTTCCCATTTCAACACTTCGTTGGGTAATGAATCTTTTCTACTGCCAGAAAAGATAATGGCATTGGGGAAATGGGCACGGATAAAATCTTCTGCCCGCTGGGCATATTCATTGTCCTTTTTTCGTAAAAATAATACCCTTACATTGCTAGCAGCCTTCTTATTCACACGCTATTTTATTGGTTCAACTATTAACGGCAAAGGTATTGATTTATCAATAGAAAGGTACAGGTTTGGCGGGCAAATACACTGTTATTTCTACTGCCTTTATCTCCCTTCGCACTTCTTGGAATGTTTTATATGTTATTATCGATGCGTTAGTAGGTACAGGATTGTTTATTGATGCCGCCACTTATTAGTGTTGCCCATAAAAGCCACCAATGCCAGGGGCGTGTTATTGAAATTAATAACCCAAAAAAACCCCACCTTACGATGGGGCTTATGTTTTCATGAGGGGATGCCACAGCGATTAAGCTGCAACGAGTTTACGAGTATTCTTTTTCACTAGGTTTTTAGCAGGATTACCCACTACCGTAGCTCCATTTGGAATATCTTTTACTACCACGGTGCCTGCACCAATGGTTACATTATCTCCGATAGTAATTCCTTGTCTTATTACGGAATTGGCTCCTACAAAAGTGCTTTTCCCAATTTTTACATTGCCACACAAAACGGCGCCGGGTGCAATGTGTGTAAAATCTCCAATTACACATTCATGATCGATGCTTGTAGAGGTATTACAAATAACACCACGCCCTATTTCTACTAATGGATTTAAAGTAGCATTAGCAGCTATCATTACGCCATCGCCAATTTTACAAGAAGCAGAGATAACCGCACTGGGATGTATAGCGTTAATAGGATTGCCTAAGTATTGACTTAGGTTTGTATGAATTTTTTCTCTTATTCCGTTATGCCCTACGCAAGCAAAAAAATCAAAATTCTTTAATTGATGAATGACTTCGCTTTCTTTACCTAAGTAGGTGAGGTGATAAGGGTTAAACTCTTTTTGTTCACTATCGCAGTAAGCGGTAACTAAACGGCCTGCGCTAAGCAGAATATCAATGATGACAAACGAATGGCCAGAATAACCAACGATTGCCACTGGTTTTTTCAGTGAGCTTTTCATGGTAATAGAATATTGGTAGTGCTAAAGTATAACCGCACTTACTATTCTACAAACAATAGAATACAAATAAAACGTTTTTGAGGAGTAGTACTTTATAAGCCATCGTACTTTTGCGATAGCCTAGGCGCATGTCTACGAAGATAGCAGCGCTATGTACCGTTGGTGAAGGAAAGAATGAACAATAGGTTGGTGAAAATACTGTCGTATTCGGTGCAATTGATTGCAGGCCATTTGATTGATAGCGGTAGGATTTTGCAAAGAATACTGAAGCATTTGGTATAAATCTTCTACGTCTTTAACCGTAAATAATAATCCTGTATGGGTATGTTCTACTATATCTATATTTCCTGGTATGCGGGAGCAAATGATAGGGCATTGCATAGCGCCTGCTTGTAGTAATACATTGGGAAAACCTTCTCTATGGGATGGATGTACTAAGGCATACGCCAAACGCATATAGTACTCAACTTCATTGCTCCATCCTACCATTTGTATACCGGGATGCGTACTTAATATTTTTTTTGTATCCGCACTTACTGGATCTACCTCGTCTTCAAATGCGCCCACTAATATTAGTCGCACGGATGAATTAGTTGCATACAATTTTTCAAAGGCTTGTACTAATTCATCCATTCCTTTATCGTTTACAATGCGACCTACGGATAAAAAGTAGACCAACTTTTCATTGTAATTAATTTTCGTTTTAATGGCACTTAACCTATCCGCATCCAATGCCTCTACTGAATAGCGAGTAAGATTGATTCCATTACTAGAACCATTGCCAATGACCGCTAACTTTTTTTTATTCGCCAATTTATAATCGATCATAAATTGATATAAGGAATGGCTATTGGGCCATACATGTGAGGCTGCTTTGCTGGTTAGTTTTTCCATCATCATCATTATCCTACGGCTTAGACCTTTTGTAGTTACATACCTTAATCCGGCTACGGTATGAATACGAATATTGACCCCCGCCAATTTGGCGGCCAACATACCCAATAAACCCGCTTTGGGCGTATGGGTGTGTACTATGGATGGTTTTTCTTTTTTTATAAATTGATAAAGCAACCATAAGCATTTCAAATCCCGGAACGGCGACATGCGTCTTGTCATTGGAATAATATGGTGACGGCAGCCCTCCTTCTCTATCACTTTTTTTAATTCGGGACCATCGCTACTTACCATTACTACCTCAAACCCTTGCTCCTTCATATACTTCATTTGCCCGGGTAGCAGCACATTCAAAGAAATGGGTGCGGTGGTAATTCGAATAATTTTATGCATATTCTTCTTCATAAAAAATGAGCATCAAGCCTGCGGTATATTGGCCTTACTATCGTTTACTTTTTTAAATAACATTTTTGATACCAAACATCCAACGCAAAAATGCACCAGATCATCTTCGCCCTTTTTTCATCGCCGATCTTTATTTGTCGATGCCAAAGTTGTTGGATAAATCCGGGTTTTAAAAATTGCGAGCTGTAAGCGGTTGGTGACAAAATATATGCGGCTATTAAATCTTTTAACGTTCCATCTATCCATTTTTTTAAAGGAATTTCGAACCCTCTTTTGGGTTGGTGTATTAGCGGTGAAGGCAAATATTTTTCAGCCAGTTTGCGCAATAAATATTTTGTTTGCCCGCCATTTACTTTGTAGTTATCCGGCAAGGACGGTACATATTCCAAAATGCCTTTAGCCAGTAATGGACTGCGGCCCTCTAGCGAATGCGCCATCGTGGCAATATCCATTTTTACTAATAAATTAGAACTAAGAATATGATCAAAGTCTAAGTTCAACATTTTTTGCAAGCCGGTTAAGGTTGAATTAGTGATCTTCTCAAAATCAGTTATGATTGATTGTAACACATCGTCGTTTACATTCAAGTATTCCTCATAGCCCTCGAAAACATCCAAACAAGAAGAGAAGTAAGTATGTATGCCTTGCTTTTTGGCAAAATCCGTTAAGCGATATAAATAGTTGTACTTACTTTTTTTATTATGCGAAATGGGCATAACGCTATGCAACAAAGAAGCGGCATTTTTTATAAAAAAAGATTTTTTATAAAAATCATACTTAGCAAAAGGTACATAACGTCGATAGCCTCCAAAAATTTCATCGCCGCCATCGCCATTCAAAATTACTGTTAAGTGTTTTTTAGCGGCTTCGCTTACATAATAACTGGGAATTACAGAGCTATCAAAAATAGGCTCTCCATAATTAAACAATATTTTTTCAATATCATTTTTAAGATGATCGAATCCTATTGTTATTTGATGGTGTCGTGTATTATAACGTTTCGCTACCATTGCTGCTAAAGGTGCTTCATCATACTCACCTTCGAATGAGATGGTGAAAGTTTGCAGTGTGGGGTTGTATTCTTTGGCAATAGCGGTTACCAGTCCACTATCAATACCACCGCTAAGGAATGAACCTACTTCTAAATCCGACGACTCCACTCTACATTTAACAGCTGCATGCAACAATTGATCTACTTTGTTAACGGCCACTTCAAAACTATCGGTAGATTTTTGTTGGTAATAATCATGAATGTTCCACCATTTTACTACTTCGGGTACGGGGGCAGTCAATGGCACTTGTGCATAACAGCCAGCTGGCAACTCCATTACATTTTGGTAAGGTGTGCCGGTTTTATAAATATAAGCGGCCTGCACATATTGCTGCAGCATAGCCTCATTTGGTACTAATGCTAATTGGCTGCGCAATGCATTTAATTCGCTTGCAAAAACAAATGTGTTGCCCTGTGTATAATAATAAAGTGGTTTTTTACCTGCCCTATCCCTTGCTAAAAACAAGCTGTTGGCTGCCTTGTCGTAGATGGCTAGTGCAAACATGCCATCAAAAAGCGAGAGGCATTCTGGCCCATTTTTTTGATAGGCCTTTAGAATGGTTTCGGTATCTGAAAGGGTATTACATACTAGGCCTAACTGTTTTCTAATTTCTAGATGATTATAAATTTCGCCATTAAATATAATTGTTAGGTTATCGCTGCGCATCGGTTGTTGGCCAGCAGTAATATCTAAAATGGCCAATCGATGATGGTGTAATATCAATGATTGATCCACAAAAGTATTTTGCTCATCGGGGCCACGATGGTACATAGCCGCCGTAAGTTTGGGAATATCTAAAGCGTGGTTAATGGATCCGGCGATACCGCACATTCGTTAAATTTTTATATGGTAGAGTAAAATTGACCAGCTTATTAAACCAAGTAGGAAAAGGCAAGCCTTGTTTATTATACAATAAGGTTAAAAAAACTAAATAAAAGGGAGTGCAAGGAATTTTATACCTCGATAGCGCTCCAAAATTAGTTGTGGACGAACCCACTGCAAAAGCAAATACCATCGCAAATACAAAACACATTAAAATACGACCATCGGAAAAGCTAACGCTAAAGAAATTACGAACCCCTCTTTTAAACATAATGTATAATGTAAGCATTAAAAAGATGGCAGACTCTGTGGCAGAAAGCAAAGCAATCGGTGTATTTATTTCCCAAACAAAGGGGCGGAAATAAGTAGCGCCGATGCTTTCAAAAAATAAACTAATGGGGTTGGAGGCATTTATTTGAAATCCAGAATCGTTTTTTAAGCCTTCGCTTATGTGTGCATACCCGGTTCGCTGGGCTTCGGCATTTCCCAATAGGGTATCTAATTTATAATCTCTAGCTGCTTCAAAAGTAGTAAGGTAATTGAGTAAGAAATACGCCACGAGCGCACTACCCGCAAAGGTTAATAGCGTAAAAATATATCGAAGCACTCGTTCTTTGATGGTTTTATTAAACTCTGCAAAAAACCACACGACTAAACTTAAAACAACGGCTAGTAAAATATAAATTTTTATATTAATTAATAAATAGGCACTGCCAAGGAAGATGAGAGAAGAAATTAATATTTTCTCTTTTTTAAAAAAAATATTTACAATCGAATAAAGGAAAAAACCAATGCAGGCAAAGGTAATTGGATCTTTAAGCAAGCCGGAGCTCCAAAATGCAACCCCCGGCAAAAAAACGGCTGCCACCGCTAACTCTCGCCATAATGAAGGATAGAAGTATCGAAAAAATTTATATAATCGAATAGCGCCCCCCAATGCAAAAAAACCCACCACCATATTAATACATAAATAGCTCTGCGAAAAAAGCAAGGAAGGGATCAAGGCAAATTTTCCGGGGAAAAAATTACTGCTTGATATCATATAGTTATACGTAATATCTTGCGCATAGTTATCATATAAAAAAAAGGGTGTTAAGGGATGCTCTAATGTTAGTTTATCGGTTTTTAAGATAAGCCAGAAAAAATCCGAATCTTCCTGCACTGCTGTGTATAGATTTTTTGAAGCCTGGTAAAACAAACCGGTATCGCCCCCCCCAAAATAAAATTCGGTAATAACAGTAAATAGAATGACGCATAAAACTTTGAAATAAAAAGCTCGATAGTAAAAAAGGCGGTAGGCTTCATTGGGTTGACTATTCGCTTTGTACCTGATGATGAAGAATAAAACCAGAAAGCAAATCGGAAAATAAAATACATCCGATATGGAGAAAAAGCCTGCCAGTAAATAAAAGTTGCTCATCAGTCTAAAAATAAGTTAAGAAAATTATTTTTCGATGAATCTACCGAGTAGTGTGCCGCTATTTTTTTTCTTGCCTGCTCCCCCATATTTATTCGTAATTGTGTATCTGTTAATAATTGTGCCATCGCCTCTTCCCATTCCTTTTCAGTTGTACATACAAACCCGTTAAAGCCATTATCTACAATGCTTGCATTTACCCCCACATTGGATACTACGGCCGGAATACCTACACTCATATATTGGATGGCTTTAAAGCCACATTTGCCTTTTGTAATATCATCATCTGTAAGTGGCATTATGCCTATATGAAATTTTAGTAGGTCGGTTACTTCTGTTTTTTTATTCCAAGGTAAAAAGTAATAATTTTTAACCGGTAGGGCGGGATCTTTATCGGCGATAACAAAAAAATCAAAATCAAATTTTTCCTGTAGCTTGTTAAGGATAGGGGTTATTTTATCTAAATATAATAGGGTACTAAAAGAGCCCGTCCAACCTACACAGGGCCTATTGGTTACCTGCTCTTGTACGTAACCGTGTGTGCCATTGGTATCTACTACGGTAGGGATGATCTGTACATTTGCATTATACTTTTTAGCGAAAGCCGCTAAAAAATTATTTCCAACGGTAACCTTATGTGCCCAACCACAAATAGTAGCTACTTTACTTAAAAATTTTGCTGCCAGGTATTTTTTATTATAGGCCGATTCATTTACCCAAATGGCATCATCAAAATCATAAATAATTTTTTTACGATACACTTTGGCCACTAGCCATTCAAACACTGGTGGGCCTGCAATGGCCGCCCATCTATGAATATAAACATAATTATACCGATGTATAACAAACAATAGACCGAAGCGTCTAAAAAGTGCTGTCATAATTGCGCCCACCTTTCCCCACACATTTTTAGGCTTGTATATTTGTCGCCTTTCCTGGTGTGTAAGAAAAGGCTTTACGGAATAGGAAATACCCTTTTCTTGCAAGTAGGGCAGGTACTGCTCAAACCGAAAGCGCTGCCCAGGTGATATTCCTACGGGAGAGGGAACTAAAAAAAGAATTTTGACCGTATGTGTATTGCTGTTTATCAAATGCCGAAATACGAATGTGCTCATGTAGTAGATGAGCGGTTTATGTTAAATTACGAGTGATGCGTAAAAAGCTGCATAAATAAATGTTGTGTGGCCTTTACTGAAAATTTTTCTTCAATCAATTTTTTGGCCACTGCGCCCATTTTTGTTCTTGCTGCGCTATCTGCTAATAATAGTTGAATTTTTGCCACCCAGTCTGTTGCTGTTATACAGGTGTATCCATTTACGCCATCTTCCACAATATCTTTATTAACCCCCACCGGCGATACTACAGGTGGAATACCCAATGCCATATACTGAATGGCTTTAAATCCGCACTTCCCTTTGGATAGTTCATCGTCGGTTAGCGGCATAAGCCCAATATCCATTTTCAATAAATCTTCAATTTCTGTTTCTTTACTCCATTTAATAAATCGATACTGCTCAATTGTTAATTGGGGGTCAATGTCTGCAATGACTAAAAACTCAAAATTAATTTTTTGTTGTATCGTTTTTAATGCTGGTAATACAATTTGCAAATACTTTAGAGTGGAATGTGTGCCCGTCCATCCCACAACGGGTACTTGCTGGGTAGCCGCAAGTGGTTTCATTGTATTATGCGCATTTTCAGTATCTACTACCGTGGGGATGATGCGTACATTGGCATTATACGTTGCTGCAAAAGAGGCTAAAAAAGAATTGCCCACACTAATAACAGCCGCCCATTTACAAATGCTTTTTATTTTATAAAAACATTTAATACCCCTTATTATTTTATTTGCATCCGACACCACGGGTACCCAAATAGCATCATCAAAGTCATAAACAATTTTTTTGCGTAGCAGTTTGGCTATTATCCACTCAAACAATGGAGGGCCCAAGGGTGCTGCTTCTCTATAAATATATACATACCCATAGTTGCGCAATCGAAAAAGATCAATACACCTTCTACCATAACCCGTAAGTACTGCAAAGGCTTTTACCATTAACGATCCCTGTTTGTATAAACTTGCCCAACCCTTTGAAGTGTAAAAGGAACTTATTTTATATTGCATTCCCTCTTTCTGTACATACGATAAATAATGTTCAAATCGAAATCGCTGGCCAGGAGAAATGCCAATAGGTGCTGGAACAAGGAAATAGATGCGCTTACTTTTTTCTTCCCACTGCATGCCAATAAGGTATTTTATCAGAAAAAACTAAATCCGTTAAGCCTGCGTTTTCCATCATATAGGCTATTTCTTTTTTCGAAAATCGCTGCTCTAAGGGTGTACCAAATCTATCTAGGCTATCGTTTCGTATGATGTAAAAAGATTGATCTTCATATGCTTTTAATGGTAGGTGGCTTCTTACTTTTTCAGAAACGCCCAACTTTTTTAGTGCTCTACAAAGTAAAACGAAAGGCATATAAATAAATATCGCCAAAATATCGCAAACCCATTTTTTGGGTTTACTGGGTAAGGATGAAACAAATTTTCGAATGATATTAGATACGCTAAAAAGAAACTTAAAAGGTATCGATCTATTGTCTAAACTATAATATAGGTAAAGTAGAAAATAGCCACCGGGCTTTAGTTTTTTTACCGAATCCAATAGTGCTTGCTGAGTATCCGGAATGTGATGTAGTACACCGAGGCTATAAGCAAAATCAAAATGATTGTCTTCAAAAGGAATGGTATCGGTTGAGGCTTGTATTAATTCCACCCGTTCGTCATTTCCGATTATTCTATCGGCGGCAAAGATGGCAGCACTTGGGTCTATGCCTACCATGTGCTTAAACCGTCCTTTTAAATACTTTATATATCTGCCAGTACCGCAGCCAATATCCATTACTACCGAGTTATGATCCAACATGGCGGGGGTTACAATATCAAAATACTTTATTCCATTACTGGCAATGTCTGCATCAGAAAAACCATTAAAGGCGGTCCACTCCTCACCAAAGGACTGCACTGTTTTTTTATCCAAATTCGTGTCGGGTAGTTGATACGACTTTATTTGTCTATGTGGCGTTTGAATTGTATTTTTTAACAATGCTTGCATACCGCTTAATTATTTAAGGGGTCGAAAAAATGTTACGATAACAGTTTGCATATAATTGTATCCCTTTATCCAAACTGTATATTTCAATTGCCTTCTCTCGCATACCTGCTGGAGATAGGTTTAATAATGCCGGTATTTGCTCCACCGCCATTTGTAGAGAGGCGGTATCAAATGTATCTATTACATATCCCCCATTTGTTTTTTTAATAATATCCGCTACATCCCCCACGCCGCTATTGGTAATTACGGGTATGCCCATTGCTAATACTTCGCCCAACTTAGTAGGCGAGCTGGATAGTTTAGAATAAACTGGTTTTATAAAAGACAGGGTTATATCGGATGCTTTCATATAAACCGGTACTTCTGCTCGGTTGGCCTCCGTTATCAATACGTCGTTTTCTACTATGCCAAATACCGACAAGCGGCTACGTATTAACTGTGGGGCGGAGTGTGTAACAAATAATAACTTAGCACCGGGATATTTTTTTTGTGCTAAGGCACATAATTGTAGCATTTCGTCTACCATATACCAAGCGCCAATAGAGCCTAGATAACTAATGACCAATGATTGTGCTGGCAAGCCTAATTGCTTACGGCCTGCTGCTTTTGCATCAATACTAGTTAATGAAAAATGTTGCATATCTGCACAGCAGGGAATTACGTGTAGTGGCACTTTTTTATTATAAGTAGGCCACTGTTCCATTACTGCTTTACCGGCATGTGTGAGAGAAATGATGGCATCGGCCTCTTTTACAAATTGTGCTTCCTTTTTTTTGTAGTGCTGATATATTTTTCTAAAAATAAAATACTGTTGGTTCCAAGTGCCTGCATCTTTTTTTTCATCGGCCCAAAAGCCTCGCATATCAAATAAAAACTTAACGCCATAGCGCTGCTTTAATAGTACACCAAGGCTAGCGGCTATATAACTACGACAATGCAGCATGGCGTACTGCTGCTTTTTGTATAAGGAGATTGTCTTTCGCTTCATCCTTATCCAATCGTAATATTTTGCCAATATAGGGGGGCGGGTGGTAAACGTCATCGGCTCCCAAAGTATACCGGCCTCCTCCGTTATTTTTTTTATAACGGATTGATATTTTTCGTAACGCTCTTTTTTTTCAAAACTAAGAATGGTAAACTGGTATCCTTCCTTTGCTAAGCCGCATAGGTAGGGCAGTACTTGACTTTGTCCTAACGGATCTGTCATACCATCGTAGGTAATGTATAATATTTTTTTATTGGTGTGCATCAAAAAACCAATGAAGTACGATTAATGTCCAAATACGATTATACAAATGATCGGCTTTGCCGGTTTGATATTTATCTACTAATTCTTTTACTGCCGCATAATGTACTACACCCACCGATTCAATTATTTCTTTGCTGCAATATTTATCTATCATCCATTTTAAATCGGTCTTCATCCATTTTACCAAAGGTATGCTAAAGCCCCACTTAGGCCTATCCAGTAATGGTTTGGGAACGTATTGATATAGCACTTCTTTTAACAGGTATTTCATCGTACCATCTGGTGCTATTTTTAACGTTGGTGATAGGTTTAATGCAAACTCTACCACTCGATGGTCTAGCAGAGGCACTCTTGTTTCTAAGCTATATTGCATGCTTGCTCTATCCACTTTTACCAGCAAATCATCCTTTAAATAATTTTCCATGTCGCCAAATGTCATTTGCTCAAAAGCATTCAACGCTCTACCGGTATACAAATGATTTAATGAATGGAACTGAAAGGTTGGATCTATTAATAATTTATGTAACTCTTGTTCAGAAAAAAAGTATTGACTTTGGCTAAATAGATGGCTTTGCGTATGCCCTTTAGGGTGTTGCTGAAATAAAAGTCCTGCCCGTTGATAACGACTGTTTAACCATCTAGTAGCCCCATATACAAAAGGAGCAGCCAATTTGTACCAAGGCTTTTCGAATTGCTGCGCCCACAAATAGCTACCGTAACCGCCAAATAATTCATCGCCCCCATCGCCGCTTAAGGTAACGGTTACATGTTGCCTTGCCAATTTACTTACCAGCATAGTAGGAAAGGCAGAGGAGTCTGTAAACGGCTCATCATACACTTGCATGAAGGAGGGCACCATTTCCAATATTTCTTTTTGTGTAATTGGCAGTTCATGGTGATGGGTGCCTAGGTGCTTGGCCACCGCAGCGGCATAGGGAGCTTCGTTTATTTTTCCATCGCTAACGGCAATGCTATAGGTATTAATTTTTGTGCTAGCTACCTTGGCCGCAAGTGCTGTTACAATACTACTATCGGTACCCCCACTTAAAAAAGTACCAATGGGCACATCGCTTATTAATTGTTTTTGTACGGCATCCGTTAATAAATGATCGAGGTTGGCAATAGCTTCGTTGGTGGAAATGGATGAGCGCTCTGTAATTTTATCTTGTATTTTCCAGAATGAGGTTTCGGAAAATGAAAGGGTGGTAGCACTGGTTTGTTTAATAACGGCAAATGAACCGGCTGTTAATTTTAGTACGTTTTGATAAATGGAAAAAGGATGTGGAATATAGCCCGCATGTAAATAGGCGGGTATAACGCTACGGTTAATAGGTAATTTTTTATGAATAGCGGTGATGGCTTTTAATTCAGAAGCAAAAATTAATTCGCTATTATCAAAATAATAATAGAAGGGCTTTATACCTATATGGTCTCTGGCAATGGTTAGCTCATTATTTACTTTATCCCATATGGCGATGGCGAACATGCCATTGAACCAAGCAAAACATCGAGTGCCATACTTTACAAAACTTTCTATTACTACTTCAGAGTCGCCGGTAGATTTCCAGGGGTGCCCGGGAAAGTATTGCTGTTTTATTTCATGATAGTTATAAATTTCGCCATTAAAAACCATGGTGTACCTACCGCAATGGCTGTGCATAGGTTGTGCGGCAGCGGTACTTAAATCAATAATAGATAAGCGGCGATGGCCTAGGCCAATTTTATATTGATTAGTGGTTGCAATAAATAAGCCATCCCCATCCGGGCCTCGGTGTTGCAAGGCGCTAGTGGCCATTTGCAAATCAGCCTCAAGAAGTGTAGAAGAAAAAAATCCTGCTATGCCACACATATTTTATGCTGTAGAGGGTTGATGAATAGATTTTTTATTAAAAATTGCTTTGAGCCAGCCGGAGAAAGTGGCCGCATCCATTACTAAAGTAATAACAAAAACTTGAAGGTAAAGGAGTGGTTGAAAAAACATTTTTTTTCCAAGCGCAAGTTGATGGCTCCACATACGTTTTACGGTTCTTAATCCGTAAAAAATTAAAATCAGCAACAGCCACCAGGGGGTGTGAAAAATGGCTAGTAGCACAAAGGCCATTAATAGAATGTATTGCCTAAGTACGCCGTGGTGCCAGTATTTTTGTTGCTTGGCCCATACATTGTACATGGAGTAAAGATGGAATCGTTTAAAGGTACTTATCAAATCGGGGCGCAAGGACCAATAAACATTGGCCTTGGGGGCCATGGCAAATTTATGGTTGGCCGCCTCTTCTGCTTTTTCCATAAATATGATATCCTCGGCTGCCCGCCAATCAGGAAAGCCACCGGCCTTTTCCCATATATCTTTTCTTACTAAACTAGAGGCGATAAATTTTCCTCTAATGGCATTGGTTTTTAATGGGGCACAATAAGCAATGGTGGCGCAAGTAGTAAAAAAGTTTTCAGCGCAGGGATGATAGTTGCCATATACGATTAGCGTATCGGTTTTTATGGCAGCTATTAATTCCTTTAACCAATCTTTATCTAGCCTAATACCTCCATCCGTAAAAGCTAACCAATCGCCCACTGCATGTTGCGCACCAATATTTCTTGCTTTACCTGGCATAGTAGGACCTTGCCTTACAAGTTTAAATTGAGGATGGCTTTCACAAAACCTTTCCACTATTTGTGCGGTATTATCAGTAGAGCCGCCATCTACAAAAATGATTTCAAAGGGCTGTATAGTTTGTGCCAATATAGTTGCGGCCAAAGCAGGAAAAGATGGCTCTTCGTTTCTTAAAGGTATAATTAATGATACTCTCATTTTAAAACTGTTTATCCTTTCATTCGTTTACTACGCCAGTCATGACTACCTTGAATTTTAGCCTTCACAAAACCCAAAAATACAGCAGCATCAATTACGATAGACAGTAATAAAACTTGTACAAATAGCGATGGATTAAAAATAGTAGATAATCCAAACTCAACTTTATGCTGATAAATTCTTTTGGCGGTACGGAGCATAAAAAAAAATGGAATGCCAAGCAAAAGCCATGGTGAAAAAAATAGAGCCACAATTGCTATTAAAATAATAATGAGGTATTGTTTGATTGTAGCTAAAAACCATTTCGTTCCTCTGCCAGCCCAAACATTGTACTTGGTGTACATGTCGAACTTTTTGAAGGTAGAATAGAAACCTGGGCTTAATTTCCATTGAATATTTGCTTGCGGAGCAGTAGTAAAAGTAAAGCCTAAATTCTCCGCTTTTTCCATAAAAGCCAAATCTTCTGCTGCTCTCCAATCTGGAAAACCACCTGCTTTTTCCCAAACTTCTTTTTTTATTAAACAGGATGCTATAGATTTTCCACGTATCAAATGTTTTTTTGCAGCAGAAACATATGTAATAGCTGCTGCTTTGCTAAATGTTGAGGTAATTTCTGGTGAGTAATTGCCATAAACGATTGATGCTGTAGGATCATTTTCTGCTGCTTCAAACAACTTCTTTAGCCAGTTTTCATCTAACTTAATTCCGGCATCGGTGTATGCTATCCATTCAGTTTTGGCTGCCGCGGTACCAATATTTCTTCCCCGACCAGGCATGGCTCTACCCGCTTCAATCAATTTTATGGGAATTGTAGTTGAACCCTCAATCGAACGTATAACCTCTACAGTGGTATCTGTTGAACCCCCATCTACAAGAATTACTTCAGTAGCAAGTAGCGATTGCTTAGCAATGGAGCTGATTAAAGGGCCTATAGTGTCAGCTTCATTAAACAATGGTATAACAAGAGAAACTGATTGTTTCATTTTTTAACAAAATGCTTTTTTAAAAAACCATTACCGAAGTAGTAAATATTATATATGGCCATAAAATATAGAAATGGGTATATAGCTAGCGAATATCTTGCTTCTATATGCACATTGTAACTAAAAAAAAGAATAGTAGTAATAGAAAAGAATAGAATAAAAAATTTAACTTCTCTCTTAACTTTACTGAATAAAAAAAGGATAATATTTAAAAATAGTACAACATTAAATAAATACATCCCTGATTTAATCATTCTAATTAAAGGGGATAATTTAGTTTTGTCGGGGTTCAAAGATCCCCACTGTGCTGAAAAACTATGTGTGATAAATAATCTTGCACGAGAATAGAGAGGACTTGTAATATAATATCGAAATGGATTTTTTCGTTTGAACTTATTTATTAAATTTTTAAAATTAGAAGATACCGCCTCTTCGCAGTTTGGTATAGAATCTTTGGGGCCATACCAATTCCACATTTTCCCATTATCAATTTTCCATCTTACACATTCTTTATAACTTAATAGTGTTGCTACCATTTCTTCTTTTGTATAACCACTAGTTACAAACGAGGGACAAGCTAGTAGAAAAGAATCTAAAAAATTATTTTTTCCTGATTTTATATCTTCAATAATGCCGTACGTAAAAATTTCAGGTCGAGGATTTCCCCAACACATCCACCATTTACTTAAATAACTTTGACTTTTTCCCATTGCCATTGGGTCCTCATGATAAAATTTTTCAAGCAATACAGGCTCCTTAACAACTGCAAAATTTCTGATGCCCCAACATAAAATTAGAAAAGAAAAGCCAAGGCCAAAGACAAACATAGTTTTAGTTTTTTGAAATAGGCTTTTCCCTTTAAGCATAAAAAAACTAATAATAATAGCAGGGGCTAACAATCCATTAGATGCTCTAATTAAGGTAGTAATGCTAGAAACAACCCCAGTCTTTATAGCAATACCAAACGATGTTTGATAAAGGAGCTTTATAAAAAAGTAAAAACTAAAAATGGTAAATGCCGGGTGAATTGCCTCGGTAATTGTATAATATGCGAATCCTGTTGTAAAAGGATTGCATCCATACAGTAGACCGAGGAACATTGAAAACCTAAAATTATCCGTGATAATAAAAAAAGATAACGCTAAAAACAAAGCGGAAAAGGCAAATATAATCGACTGTGTATAGGGTATAACAATATGTGCTCCTTTGCGGCCCAATAAATAATAATGTAAAAGATAAAAAACTGGGTAACCAGGTGTTCTTCTTACAGTAACATGTTTGTACCTTGGGTCGGCGTTAAATCCTTTGTGTTGCAGAAAATTTTGAGCTTGCTTTACATATCCGTCATTATCTACAGACCAAATAGTTGAATTATAAACGAGGCTTTTTGAATTATTAGTTATATTAGTTGGGTTTATTCTTTTAATTTTAAGTTTATTTACTTCGTTGGTAAAAACACAAAAGAAAAAGGCAACAAAAAATATAACAGCTTTACTTTTAAACCGCATTATTTATCGTTTTTATCACCAAATTTAATTCACTCTCGGTAAGTTCGAAATAAAAGGGTAGCCTTAATAAACAATTACTATAAAAATCACTTCTATCGAGTGTAGTTTTATTATGAAGAGAGCTGTAATAGCTACTTTTATGTAATGAAATGTAATGAAACACAGGATTAATATTTGCTGTTTTACACCTTTTGATTACATCATTTCTTGTGGCTAAGTCTTTGCATATAATGTAATACATATGTGCATTGTTTGTAGCATATTCTGGAATAAAGGGCTGATCAAAAAAAATCGAATTAAACTTTGCTAAATTATCATGATAATGATTCCAAATAGCTTTTCGTTTCTTCTGAATTACATCCATGTTTTCAATTTGTGCCCATAAAAAAGCGGCAATAATTTCACTAGGTAAAAAAGAAGATCCAATATCCACCCAGCCATATTTATCTATTTCTCCTCTAAAAAAAGCGGCCCGGTTTGTACCTTTTTCTCTGATAATTTCTGCCCTTCTTTCAAACTGTTTATCATTAATTACTAACATACCCCCTTCTCCAGAAATGATATTCTTGGTCTCATGAAAAGAAAATGCTCCTAAATGACCAATCCCCCCCAATGGTTTTACGGTTCCGTCTGGAAATGTATAGTAACTATCAATTGCTTGAGCAGCATCTTCGACAACAAACAAATTATACTTTTCAGCTATTTGCATAACGGTAGCCATGTCACAGGCTACACCTGCATAGTGTACAGGTACTATTGCCCTAGTTCTAGGAGTAATTAAGTTCTCTATCAGTTTTTCATCCATACCGGGATGATCTTTTCTACTGTCTATAAATACAATTTTAGCACCACGTAATACAAAAGCATTTGCTGTAGAAACAAACGTAAATGATGGCATGAGCACTTCGTCGCCTTCCTTAATGTCAAGCAATATTGCGGCCATTTCTAGGGCATCAGTACAGGAAGTAGTAAGAAGGCATTTTCCAAAGCCATACTTTTTTTCAAAGAATGTATGGCACTTTTGTGTAAATGAGCCATCGCCAGATATTTTTCCATTAGAAACGGCTTCTCGGATATATTCAGTTTCTCTTCCTGTAAAGTATGGCTTATTAAAAGGGATATACATTATTTATTATCTTATGTTAGTAAAATTTGGCTATAATATTTATTACGTTATTTTCTCTATTTTTTAAATCCAATGATGGTAAATGTTTACTTCACTTTCCACCTCATAACCATTGGCTTTGTAGAAAAAGCAAGCTTCCTTATTATCCAATTGTGTAGCTACTTTAATTTTATTGATGTTCATAGCTATACAATATGCTTCAATCTTTTGTAATAATAATTTTCCTAGACCTGCGCCTCTTGCATGTTCATCAACAGCGATAATTCCAATTTCAGCATAATCTTTTTTAGCTACAATTGTTGCAACTCCAAAAATTTCCAAAGAAGAATTATAAACTAAAAAAACTTCGTCGGCAATTTCATGACTTAAGGATTTTTCCATCCAAACCGTATACAATTTTTCAAAAGTTCCTTTTGGAAAACCGCTATCACGCTTGAACCTAGAATAATTGCCACTTTGAATTCCAATTGAAATAATTTTATCTTTATATGGAAGAAACTTATTAGTATAAGAAGCAATGTGTATTTCGCTTTTTATAGAGGTCTTAAGTAATTCTAAATTTTTGATAAACACTACTTTTGTATCCACTAGTTTAAATAAACTTTCCACGGCGTTTGCGTTAGCAATGCGGTTTTGACGTTCGATAAAACAGTAGATTAATCTATAATCTGATGGCTGTACTTTGTATATAGTTTGATTCGGACCTATTATAATCTTGCCTACTTTAAAGCCAAAAAAATTTGAATCCCATTCCAAATGTTCAATCATGATTACTCGCAATTATTAACTTCTTGTTCAACTATATAAATTGGCCTTTTTTGAACACCTTCGAATATTTTACCGATATAAAGGCCTATGATCCCCAATACAACCAAAATTATTCCTGCCAAAAACCAGATAGATATTAGCAAACTTGTATAGCCAACAACTGTAATTTGCCCTGAGAGATATTTTATTAGTGTGTAAACACCCATTAAAAAAGATACAAAGGCAACAGAAAAACCGGCTTTTATAGTTAATTTGATCGGTTTATCAGAGTTTGCTAAAATGATGTCAAGCGAAAGTTTTAATAACCTCTTAAGATTGTAAGTAGTTTTTCCAATAGTTCTAAAATCATGATTTACATTTACGGTAGTTCTCTTAAATCCTACCCATTTAACCATTGTTGGAAAATATCTAATAGGCTCCCGCATTGAATTAACTGAAGCAATAACTTTTTTATGATAAATCCCAAAATTTGCAATAGCTGGATCTTGCTTTGTACCAGTTAAATATCCAAGAACTCCATAAAACAACTTAGAAAAAATTACTTTTAACTTCTTATCCTTTCTATTTTCACGACGAGCTAATACAATATCATATCCCTCATTAGCTTTCGCAAATAGTTTAGAAATTTCGGATGGTCTATCTTGTAAATCACAATCCATTAGTACAATCCACTCACCTCTAGCTTTATCAAGACCCGCTGTGATAGCATAATGTTGACCAAAATTTCTACTTAACTTAATTCCTTTTACCTTTTCATTTTTTTGACATTCTAAAACAATATTTTTCCAACTTTCATCTTTGCTCCCATCTTCTACTAAAATTATTTCATATTCGTTAGTAATTGTACCAACTGCACTTGAAATCTCTAAAACAAGTTTCTCAATTATTTTTTCAGCCATATAAACTGGTGAAACAACAGAAATGTGTATACTATTCGCCATTATTGTATTGCGTTGAATGATCTTTACAGATTAGAATATCAGCATAACGATGAAGGTTAACAATATTCATTCTAACGTTTTTGTGAAACTACTTTGTGTAATGTGTTGTACATTTTATCAAAAATTTTCATTGAGGGTTCGTCAATAAAAATCGTAAAAATGTAAGCCAAAATTGAAGCAATAAACACAAAAAATATGCTGAGTATTAACAATCCCACATCGGCTTGAAAAAATTGATATTTGAGAAAAAGCCAAGCTACAATTGAGCCTAATGGGAGCATATGCAAAAGGTATAGAGAAAAAGAAATTTTGCCCAAAAAAACAAAAATTTTAGATGATAGAAACTCTCTTAAAATAGTGATGTGTAGTGCACCCCCTAGTAAGAGTATGGCAAAAACATTGGACAACCAAAATCTGGCAAAAAATGAAACTATAATAACTATTATAAGAAGACCGATTTTAACTAACCAATTAAAGGAAATAGTGCAAAGATTTTTATGAAAAAAAGCGAACAGACTACCACTCAAAAATAATATACCAAATTCGAACCCCTTAAACGCTGCAAAAAAAGCGCCAAACAACATGCAAATAGTTAGAGTTGCTACTTTAATTCCTTTATTACTGATTTTTGTTATTAAAAGTTGGGTAAGTAGAATAACATATGACCAATAAAGCTCTATTGGAATTGTCCATAACGCAGAATTGATATTTAAGTTAAAACTCCAATCTCCAAATAATAAAAAATCTCTAAAAAACAGGACAATAAAAGTTTTGAAATTAAAAATTGTATTCCATAGCAAAAAATTATCTATGCCAATACCTTTTATATATGCTTCAGCATAATCACTATTGTAAACTATTAACCCCTTTCTTAGAAAGAAATAATAAATAACAGAAGTTATAAAAACCGGAAATATTAATCGAAATGCCCTTTTCGTTAATTGTTTATAGATAAAAGATTTACTATTTAATGCACCGTACGATAGAACAAAACCACTCAAAACAAAAAATAATTGGACAGCAAAAGTTCCCGTTAAGAAAAAAACATCAAATAAATTCCAAAATTTTGTAAATAAATTGGTGTTTAGTATGTTGGAAACAAACAATTGTCTAAAATGCCAAAATACAACTAATAAGGCCGCAATGCCTCTTAAGCCATCTAAATACTCAAACCTTAAATGGCGTGTTTTAGATTTTTCCAAATGTTCAGGATGTACCACTAATTTTAAAATTTATATAACTTTAATATGTCTGTCTGCTTATTAAGCATTAAAAAAAAAGAATGACTCAAAGTCCAATAACTATATTACTGCCCCTACCGGGTTGTAACAAGGTGTAGTTTGGCTTTGTGGATATAAAATTTTGAAACACTACCATCTGTTGATTCTGCATCTACAATTACTACTTCGGTAGGTTGCAGCGTTTGCTGCTCAACGGTCTCTAATAATGATACAGTACAATCCGTTTCATTAAAACCGGGTATGACTAGCGAACCATTAATCATTGTTTTTACAATTGATGTAGCTTGTTATTTGTTTTGAAAAAATTATACTGATTTCGTACAAATAATGTGCAGGTAAGTTTGCTAGTAACGCCACCTTGCTTTTGCCCTTTTAATTATAACGCTACATATCCCAATTAGCCATCTTTCAAAGTAGGCACAAACGTTAAAAAAAAGTAACTATTGGTAAGAAAATACTAGGCTAAAGTTTGTAGGAAGTTTTCAAACTTTTTTCTATCAAGGGTTATATTACAACCGTTTCCTTCTAAAGGCCTTTCCGAATCTGGCTCTCCGCAATGATAGAAGTATTGCATGCCAGTTGATGTTGCCAACTGATAATAACAGCGGTTATCGGAAGGTTTATTGATGATTAACTCACTCATGGCAGTTCCTTTCTTCATAAAAAGAGAGTTAGTAAGTCCAGCACCATGGATACTTACAAGTGATTGGGCAGTACCAAATAATGCGATATGCTCGCTTAAAGAAAAAACATCGGACTCAATTATTTCAAATCCATTTTCTTTTAAAACTCCCTCAACCATCTCTTCATTTAATACTTTTCTAACCTTTGCTTGTTTTCGGCTTATATATAATTTACGTTTTGCTTCCGTTGTATTAGCGGTAAAATGTGCTTTTATTTTAGCCATTAGTTCATCATCCATTTGACCCGACTTACTTACCCTTGATACAAAGGACAGATCTTGTACTTTATAAAAACTCCCTTCTTCTATAAACTGGATATCTTTAAACTGTACACCCATGTGCAAAATACTTGGAATGCCCATTCGATGTATATACGGATGATTGGGTAGTAATAAAATATAATCCGAAGTACGAGCACCCAAGCATACCAACTTTGGCACTACATCGCAAAACCAATGAAAATGTCCAACGGACCATTCATCAACCACCGACAGGTACCTATTGCCTTTTAATACTTTTTTTTTGCCCAGTAAAGCATGTTTGATTAATGAATTAGTTTGATGATATTTTTTTTGTTCTTTCATCACCAAAGAATCCGTTAGTACGGAAAAAAAACTGGAATAGATAACACCATTACCGGTTATATATCCATTTGGTATTTGGTATAGTTTGGAATCTAAAGTACGATACTGCATGTGCTCTTCAAATAAGGCTTTATCCTCCTCCCTATAATTATTAGGCGGCTCTCTTTTAATTAAGCGGCTTGGCCTTAATACGCTAATTTCATATCGGTTAAAATTAAGCAAGTTTATACGCTTTAAACTGTGTAAGTGCCTGTTTAAATTTGGCTCTTGATACACGATTCAATAATTCAAAAACTAAATAAATGGCCGAATAAAATTTACCTTTTTTGCTTTTTAGAAAACGATATTTATTGATCGCTGTATATTCCGCCTTTTTATCGCTGCTTTTTACATGCGCTTTGGAAAGACTATAGGAATGGTAATGTATTGCTTTAGCATCTGCCATATACCACGCTTCGTATCCTGCCTGCCGTGCTTCGTAGCACCACAGCATATCTTCGGCATACATAAAAAATTCATCATTTAGTTTTTGCCCTGGGAAATGCTGCAAAAGCTCTTTTTTAAAAAGAAAGAAAGCACCCCAAACATAATCCGCAGCAATACTGCTATTATGATCAAAATGGTAGGATAAAAAAAGTTGACCTGCCTTTTTACGGCTGCACATTTTATACCCCCTTACTAAGTTCAATAACTCCATCTTGATGCTGGGAAACCTTTCCGCTACATACTGCATGGTACCATCCGGGTATAATAGCTTTGGAGATACAATACCCGCCTTAGGAGTAGACAGTAGAAAATGTACCAGCGGATGAATTACATTTTCTGTAAAAATAATATCACTATTTAATAAAAGAATAAAATCGCCCTTTGCCTGGTGTATGCCAAGATTATTTCCTTTTGCAAATCCTAGATTTTCTGCACTTATAATAAGCTGTATAAATGGAAATTTTTCTTTGAATAAGGCGGGATCCTTCTCTTTCGAACCATTATCAACCAATATAATTTCATACGCTATATTAGTTGTATGCGCTATTAAAGTGCTGATACATTCGCAGGTAAGCGAAAAGGTATTAAAATTTACTATAATGATGGATACCATTAGATATCAGTGTTTATTGCTAATACCTTACACATAGGGTTTTCTTTATGCCTTTCATTGCGGAAAAAATTAAACGGGTTGTTTATTATCGAATGTATGATTTATCCGCCTTTATTAAACCTGTTTTATTAAGCCATTTAAATAAGCGTGGAAAATATAGCTGAAAGCATAACTGTAAGATCGTTTTTCGCCTTTGCCCTTCTCCATACATAAAAAAATCATACACATGCTTAGAAGAAATAAACTGTCGATGTTTCTGCTCTATAAACTGCCGATAGCTATTGTATTCTTTCATTGTCCAGCTTCTACTCAATGAATCAGCCCGGTACCGGTACTTATATCCTACTTCATTAAGAAAATGAAATTCCTTGCCTTTAAAAGCTGCCCTAAGCCAAAAGTCCCAATCTTCTACCCCCATTACAGGCATTTTAGCATCATACCCATTTAGCTCCGTCCACAATTCTTTTCTGTAAACCGCACAAGCATCTATATAATTGTATAACATCAATCGCTGGAGATTAAATTCTCCTGGACTCCATATTGCTGTTTTTTCTCCAAAGAATTCCACAGCACTATAAACAACTGAACAAGTAGCCTGCAGCTCTAAATAATCGATAGCCGCATTTAAATAAGGGGGTAATAATAAATTATCGCTATCTAAAGGAAGAATGTACTTTCCATTTGCTACGGCTATGCCCTTGTTACGGGCAGCCCCTAAACCTTGCTGCGCTTGCTCGATGACTAAAATCCCTTTTGCTTTAAGGGCAGTAAGCTTTTCAATTGTATGGCTATCGGTAGAGCCATCATTAACAATAATTACCTCGTATGCATAATTTCCTGCAGCAGCGGTAATACTTTGTAGGGCACTATCCAAAAACCTTCCATCATTATAGCAGGGGATTATTATACTTATATCAATTGCTGGCATTGCCTTACTTTTTTAGAGAAGCACTTAACTAAGTAATTTTTTATTGATCGCTATTGTGGTTTCATTAACATTAAAAATGATAAAGGAGAAGGCACGCAAAATTTCATAAATTTTTTCTCGTATTTCAAATTCATCATGTATCTCAATGGCTACTACTTTTGTTGTAAGCAGCCACTGTACATTTTCTGTTGTGTTAAATAAATAACGCTCTGCGCCTTCAATATCAATTTTAATAATATCTACCTCTTGCCACTGCATGGCTTTCATGATGGATGCTACTGACACACTTTTTAAGCCCGTATCTTCGCCCACCGGTTGCACTTCTACAGACCAATCTTTCCCATCTCTGAATGAACGATTTGTTTGTATAGAAATGTCATCCCCTCCCATTAGCCCCGTAGGAAAAACGGTAACCGATCCAGCTTTGATAGCCGTATTCAGGTTAAATGCTATTTCTTTCAAATTACCTGCATCCGGCTCCACACAAGCTATTTTTCCTGCTTCAAAAAACGAAAGAAAGTAAATACTTGCGTAGCCTACATTTGTGCCCGCATCTATAATTTTAACAGCTGGCTTGTTTGTAAAATTATCTTTGTAACAATGTACAACCGCTTCATATTCATTCGAAATAAGCACTTGTTTTAAAACCTCTATATCGCTGCTCGGAAAATTTCTTACTCGTAACTTGTTTACCCTTTTATAGGTAGTATAAATATAACCGCCATCGCTTGCTGTATTGGTAAAAAGATTGCTGCAATTAAGATTTTTATACGCTAAATACTTTCTATCGCTATTACTTAAGGCAACCTTGAAAATACTTTTGAGCTTTATTATCATTCTTTTTACCATACTATACTTATTTCTAAGCATTGTAAATATTAAAAACCACTGCGAGGTATCTAAATTTCAGTCCAGGTATACTTTCCAAATACCACTCCATAATCGTAAGATCCATGCTTGAGCATAGCAGAGCCGTTGTCAATTACACCAAAAGAGCAAACATCATAAGCCTCGTCAATTACTTGCGCATTAGGAATATTAATAAAGCAATGTATGGAGTAATCGCCCCTTACCAGTTGTTTACTTTCTATTGTTAATAGTAGTCCTTCCTTTGTTTTTTCCGCCTCGCAAGCAAACACTCTTCGTTTCTTTGCATCTAATAGCATTAAAAAAAAGTCGGGTTTTACTCCAATCGTGTCACTAAGTTTAAGTTTGATTTCGATATAAATCTTTTCATCATAACAAAAAGAAGAAGCTGTATCGCCTTGGCTATTACACACTCGAATACTTTTAATATAGCTTTCTTTTGTAACTACCCCCGATTTTGCATAGATGGATAAAGCAGATTTATCGCTATTGTATAAATTAATAACATCGTTTGTATTACCTTTTTCTAAAGCCATTCCCTTAGCTATTAAAAGCGTGCTATTACATAATTGTGAAATAGCATTTAAATCATGGCTTACAAACAACACGGTTCGTCCATCATTTAGGCTTACATCCTTCATTCGGCCTAAGCATTTTTTTTGAAATTCTGCATCACCTACGGCCAGTACTTCATCTATAATTAAAATTTCCGGCTCTAAAAAAGCCGCTACTGCAAAAGCTAGGCGTACATACATACCACTGCTATACCTTTTTACAGGTGTATCAATATATCTTTCTACGCTGGCAAAGTCTACTATCTCATCAAACTTGCTGCGTATTTCTCTTTTGGTCATTCCTAAAATAGCGCCGTTTAAAAAAATATTTTCGCGGCCTGTAAGTTCTTGATGAAAACCGGTGCCCACTTCTAACAAAGAGGCTATGCGGCCATTTATTTTTATACGCCCTGTAGTAGGGGTAGTAACTTTAGATAAAATTTTAAGCAAGGTACTTTTGCCAGCGCCATTGCGGCCAATAATACCAAGCACTTCGCCTTTTTTTACTTCAAAGTTTATATCCTTAAGCGCCCATACCCAATCGCTATCGCCTTTTTGGGTGCGGTCGTTACTTTCGCCAATTTTTGCAAAGGGATCTTGCTTGCCTCTTAAGCGTGCCCACCACCTATTTAAATCGTGGCTAATGGTGCCGGTACCTATTTCGCCCAGCTTATATAACTTACCTATATCCTCTGCTTTTATTGCTATATCACTCATACAAAACTGTATGCTTTATACCGTGTCCGTAAATCTTTTTTCAACCCGATTAAAAATGATGGTGCCCAGCACTAATAGCACCCCTGTAATGGCTGCACTATACCCTACTGCACCCCAACTAAATGATCCGGAGCCTAAGTAAGCATATCGAAAAGTTTCAACAATGGCACTCATGGGGTTTAACTGTATAAGCCATTGGTATTTTTCCGGAATACTACTGATGGGGTATATAACCGGCGTTACAAACATGAGTAATTGTAAGCCAAAGGTGAGTAGAAAAATTAAATCTTTATACTTCGTAGTCATCGCACTAATCATCATACCCAACCCTAATGCCAATAACCCCATTAAAAGCACTAGCACGGGTGTAAGCGCAATTAAATAATTGGGTTGAATATGGCTGTTTTTAGTAAGGTAGATTACCCAAATAATAATAAATAATAGAAACTGTATTACAAACCTTACTAAATTAGAAACTACAATGGAGAAGGGCATGGTAAGCCGCGGAAAATATATTTTTCCAAAAATCTGCGCATTGTCTTTAAATACAGTGGCCGTTTTATTTAAGGTTTCTGAAAAATAATTCCAGATGGTAACCCCGGCTAAATAAAATAATAACATGGGCAATCCATCTGTACTAAGCCCCGCCATTTTGCCAAATATTAAAATGTAAGTGATGGTAGTAAGTAAAGGCTGTACAAAAAACCAAATAGGGCCCAGTATGGTTTGTTTGTAATTGGCCACAAAATCTCTCCGTACAAACATGCCCACTAAATCTCTGTATCGCCAAAGCTCCCGCAGCCTTAGGTCTAAGAGTTTAGTTTTGGGCTCAATGATTTCTGTCCAGCTTTGTGGCTGGTGATGCTTATCCATATTATTTATTGGCTATTTTTTTGTATGAAAAAGTATGTACAACTGCTTTTACATTTTGACTCAACATTTGCGAAAAGGTCTTAAAATTGATTATAATAATGGATACCTTAAAATGCGGTGTTTATTGCATATACCATTCCCATTGGTGTATCTTCATCTCTATCGTGGCTGAAAAAACTAAACGAGTTGTTTATTAATGTTTGTACAATTTTGTCTTTCCCTAAATCATGCCATTCAAGCATTATTAATTTAATTTTAGACAATAAGCCAGTCTTGTTCAAGTTTTCAATAATTCCATATTCAGCCCCTTCACAATCCATTTTAAGTGCAATTTTAGTTCCCTGTGGAATGTCATGCATTAATTTGCTTAAAATCTCGCTTGCATTAATTGTATTGATAACAACAGCGTTTGTATCATTTTCTTTTGCTAAAGCTTCTTTACCTGTTGAAGCTCCAAGAAATCCAGGTTTCTTTAAGGCTATTCTTAATTTCTCCGTTTTATCGCTCCAGCCAGCATTAAAAAGCTGAATTTTTTCAGCTAATACCGGATTTAACTCCAAGTTTTTTTTGGCCATATTAAAAGTATCTTCAAATGGCTCAAAGGCGTAAATTTTTTTAATATTATCAAAACATGAAAGGAATAACGATGCCAATGCCCTGTTCATACCAACATCAAAAAATACATAATCACTGTTATCATAGAAGTCATATAGTTTTTCCGAAAATATTTCTCTTGCAGCAAATCCAATATCACTACTATCTGCAATAAATCTAACGCTTTTATTATTTACAGTAGTACTCATCAGCAGTTTATTCTCCTGCGTATAAAAGTCAAATTCTTTGATAAGTTTTAGAATTGAATTCCAGTGCCCACCTAATAATTTTACATCGTGAAAGCTTAGCTCTGATTTTCTTCCCGGAAATTTAAATGTATTATTCTTACAGGTTATTTCCACGCTTTCATCAAATGTATGATTACCTGGGAAAGAACTTAAGAAGGCAGCGGCCGAGCGATTTTTATATATTTTCAACAATATAAAAAATCGAATAATTTTTAAACCAATATTTTTCATCAAATTTTATTTTCTAATACTATATAATTTGGTAGATATATATATCCGAAGACCACGTAAGCAAACTTTATTAAAGTGGAATTTTGAGCATTGGAGTTAAGAAGGTTTTACTAATCTTCATTAGCAATAACAGTTGGTATTTTAATAGTATCGTTCCAACGTTTGTATACAATATTTAAATAAGGCTAGTGCTGTAAAGCTAGCAATAGTTTATTTATATATGAACCTTTTTGCGTTTTATTGATAAGCCAACTTCTTTCTGGCTCTTCTAACAAATTTTTCCAAACAATTAGAAAATAAAATAGAAATGTAATGGGAATAATAAATACCAATAGTGGAGAAAAATTGTCGTACAAAAGTGCAAAAGCGATTAATGGCATAAAGGTGAGAATTCCCATCAAAATACCTTTTGAAAATTTTGATAGCCCAAGAGTGAGGTTAAAGTGCTTTTTGGTAAAATAAACTAATCCTATAGCAGTTATTACTTCCTTAAAACTCCATGCCATAGCTGCTCCAATTATTCCAAATTTGTTAATCAGAAAGTATATTAATATGCCATAGGGTATTATTTCTATATAATATAACTTAACAAAACTGGTTGCCTTGCCAGCCACAACTAAAATGCCAGAAGGAACTAGTGCCATAATGTGACAAACAATACCTATCAATAGTACGTAAAAAGGAAATACACTTTTTTCTCCGAACTCAGCGCCTGCCCAAATGGTGAAAAAAGGTTTTGCAATTGCGACCATAGTTAATATAGAAGGGATAAGTAATATTGCATTAAGTCTAACGCACCTCAAGAATAAGATTTTTAATTCCTCTTGTTTATCGGGTTGTAATAATTGCGAAAAGGCCGAATTTAAAGTTTGCATCATACCTACTGTAAACATTAAAGCCATATTGGCTAGCGTAAATGCTATTGAATAATAGGCACTGGCTTTTGAATTAAGTAACCTTGCTAATATTATTTTTTCCATGTTACCGATAATCATCAATGCCAGGCCAAAAATTACCACTCCTTTTCCAAACACTAATAATGGGCGAATTTTTTTCCTATCAATTGATAACCTGTATAACTGTGGCAAAAGCTTTCCAGAAATACCAACATTTAATAAAAAAATGACAACCGCTGCTAAAAAAGCAACCATACAAGCACCGGCGATCCCATACCCAGCTTTAAGTACAATTGGCGTTGCAACGATCATTATTATTCGGGGTACAGCATTCGCTAATACATTTAGATTAATTTTTAATCTTGAGAATTGGGGAGTGTTCATTACGTTTCCGAGACTACTGAATACAAATGCTACGGAGCCTAATTTTAACCCAATGTTAGCGGCTTCTCTATACTGACTTTTAATTTGAAAAAAACCAGTCATTATATTATCAGCAAAAATAAAAATTAATGCCCCCACTAAAAATGTAGGAATGAATGCAATAAGAGCAGCAGTTCTTATTATTACACCTTCTTCTTCAGCATTATTGTTAGCATATGCTTCTGCACCGAACTTAGTTGATGCTAAATTCATACCTATATCTGCATATGCAAAGTTCATTGTCACCATAGCAACAATTAGCAAAATACCATAAGCCTCCGTACCAAGATATCTAATTACGAATGGAGAAGCCACGAAAGTGGCAAGCATAGGTAATACCTGGCCCAGAAAAAACCAAAAACTACCTTTTACCACTTTCGTGGTCATACCATTGGTAGAGGTTGCTGGCGTATCTGTGGTTACTGCCTGTGTATTTGGTGCGCTCAATTTTTTGGCAATCTATTTTTACGAAGTGTGTGCACTAACTCAATTACTTTTTTACTTTCTTGCAGGGTAATACCACCACCGTTTAATATTTGCTGATAGGAAGTGGTATGCAAATTTTCGAAGCCACTGCTAAAGTCTATGCTATTTCCATCTACAGTTAATTTACGATTGGCTGTATCTAACTGTGTGTTACCAACACTATCTGCTTTATCAATACTTAATAGCCAGCTAATGGATGCTTTTGCTAACTGCAAATGGCCGTTGGCTTTTGTTGGACTATAATTTTGTACTTGGCTTTCTATTACATGCCCAAATATCCAAAGCAACATATCAAAAAAATGAAGTCCAATATTACTAAGTATGCCGCCACTCTTCTGTTCATCACCCTTCCAACTGTATTGGTACCAATTGCCACGAGGGGTGATGTAGGTTAAGTCAATTTTAAATGTTTGCTGGGCTTGTGCTTGCTCCACTTTTTCTTTTAACGCAATAATAGCGGGATGGTAACGAAGCTGATGTACGACCCATACTTTTTTGCCCGTTTCTTTTTCCATTTCCATTAATGCTGCCACATTCCACGGATTAAGTACTACCGGTTTTTCGCAAATAACATCTGCCCCTATGCGTAAGCCAAATCGTATATGCGCATCGTGTAAATAATTGGGGCTACATACTACTACATAATGTATAGGGGTGCCTTGTCTTTTTAATTTATCGCAATGCCGATCAAAACGTTCAAACTCGGTAAAAAAATCGCAATCCGGAAAGTAATGATCTAGCCTGCCCACACTATCATGCGGATCTACGGCGGCCAATAAGCGATTGCCTGTTTCTTTAATGGCCTGCATATGCCTTGGTGCTATATACCCCGCCGCCCCTATGAGTACAAAATTTTTCACTGTTATGCTTTGCGTTGTACCCATCCGTTTTTAATACTATACCATTGATGGTTGATGGCACATTGTGCTTCCTCGTTTTCAAAATGCAAAGTAGCGCCTGCCTCACTTATCCATCCGGTTTGTTGGGCAGGGTTGCCCATTACTTTTGCATAGGGTGCTATGCTTTTGGTAACCACGGCCCCGGCGCCTATAAATGCATACTGGCCAATTTCCACGCCACAAATTATAGTAGCATTGGCCCCGATGGTAGCTCCTTTACGTATTATCGTTTTTTGAAATGCTGTTTTACGTTCTATACTACTCCGCGGATTAATTACATTGGTAAATACGGCTGATGGGCCAATAAAAACGTCATCCTCGCAGCTTACACCCTCGTATATAGAAACATTGTTTTGTACTTTTACATTATCCCCCAACACTACTTTATTACCTACAAAAACATTTTGCCCCAGTATACAATTAGCACCTATGATGGCGGTGGGCATGATATGTGTAAAATGCCAAATTTTGCTGCCTGCGCCAATGGTACAACCCTCGTCAATAACCGCAGTATGGTGATTAAAATACGCCATTAATAGTGGGCTATGCGCTTTAGGTATTCGCCATAGCCACTTTTAATAAGCTCTGTGGCTAAGGTAAGTAACTGCTCCTTGCTGATAAATTTATTACGGTAGGCTATTTCTTCAATGCAGCCAATTTTTGTGCCTTGCCTTTTTTCTATTACTCGTACAAACTCGCTAGCATCACTTAAGGATTCGAAAGTGCCCGTATCTAACCAGGCAGTACCTCTATCAAGTACAGCTACTTTTAATTTGCCTTGTTTTAAGTATTCTTTGTTTACATCTGTAATTTCATATTCGCCACGGGCAGATGGCTTTAATTCTTTCGCAATTTTTACTACTTCATTATCGTAAAAATATAAACCCGGTACAGCGTAATTAGAAGTAGGGGCTGTTGGCTTTTCTTCAATACTTACCGCTTTCATCTGGGCATCAAATGCTACTACCCCATAGCGCTCCGGATCTGATACCTGATAAGCAAATACATAACCGCCCTCTATATTGTTGAGTGTTTTTAATTGTGTGCCTAAGCCGGTACCGTGAAAAATATTATCGCCAAGTACCAGTGCAACTTTGTCGGTGCCAATAAAATCGGCGCCTATTACAAATGCTTGTGCAAGACCATTGGGTACGGCCTGCACGGCATACTCAAACCGGCAACCTACCTGGCTACCGTCGCCTAATAAACGTTTAAACTGTGCACTATCTTCTGGTGTAGTAATGATTAATATTTCGTTGATGCCTGCCATCATTAAAGTAGATAAGGGATAGTACACCATCGGCTTATCATAAATGGGCATTAGTTGTTTGGATATGGCTTTGGTAATGGGGTACAGCCTAGTGCCGCTACCACCGGCTAAAATGATGCCTTTCATTGGTTTTTTGTTTGGTATTGATTTTGATAATATTGTTGATACTCTCCGCTGGTAACATGGGTTAGCCATTCGGTATTTTGTAAATACCAATCTATGGTAAGGTCAAGCCCTTGTTCAAATGTTACGGAGGGTTTCCATCCCAACTCTTTATTAATTTTGGATGCATCTATAGCATAGCGGCGGTCGTGGCCGGGTCTGTCTTTTACATAAGTTATTAGCTCGTTACTGGCGCCTGGTTGATTGCCCAGTTTTTCGTCCATTAGCTTACATAACAGTTTTACTAAATCAATATTTTTCCATTCGTTAAAACCGCCTATGTTATACGTATCGCCATTTTTACCTTTATGAAAAACTAAATCGATGGCGGCCGCATGGTCTTTTACATACAGCCAATCTCTGGTGTACAATCCATCTCCATAAACGGGCAATGGTTTTTTATTAATGATATTATTAATGAAAAGCGGAATAAGCTTTTCGGGAAAATGGTGGGGCCCATAATTATTAGAACAGTTAGTGAGCACCACTGGCAATCCGTAAGTATCATGATACGCTCTTACAAAATGATCGCTGGCGGCTTTAGAGGCACTGTATGGGGAGTGTGGATCGTATTTTGTTTGTTCGGTAAATAATCCTGTATCGCCTAAGGCGCCATACACTTCGTCAGTAGATACATGATAAAAACGTTTTCCCTCAGAGTTATCCTTCCAGCAATCTTTTGCGGTATTTAATAAATTAACCGTACCAATGATATTGGTATACACAAAATCGAGTGGCGAAAGAATAGAGCGGTCCACATGGCTTTCTGCTGCTAAATGAATAACCGCATCGGGTTGATGTTTTAGAAAAAGCTGCTTTACTGCTGCTGCGTCTAAAATATCTATTTTTTCAAACACATAATTTGGTGCGCTTTCTACATCTCGTAGATTTTCTAAATTACCGGCGTAGGTTAATGCATCTACATTAATGATTTTGTAGGCAGGATATTGGTTGACAAATAAGCGTACCACATGAGAGCCTATAAAACCTGCACCACCGGTGATGATAATCGTTTGCTTACTCATAATTTATAATTGGCTTTGTACCATTGATATGTTTTGGCTAGACCTTCTTTTATTTTAATAGCGGGCTGGTAGCCTAGCAATTGTTGTGCTTTAGAAATATTGGCTAGGCTATGTTTTACATCGCCAGTTCGCTCGGGTCCATAAATAGCTTGTAAATCGGTATTAGCTTCTTTTTTTAATCCTTCAAAGAGTTCGGTTAAGGTGGTACGTTCGCCGCAGGCAATATTATACACCGTATTTACTGCTTGCTTGTTATCGGTAAACAAGGCCAGTATATTAGCCTGCACCGCATTACCCACATAAGTAAAATCGCGGCTGGTAGATCCATCGCCATTAATAGTGGGCGAAGTATTGGTAAGCAAGGCCTCCGCAAAGAGTGGAATAACGGCGGCATAAGGGCCATTGGGATTTTGCCTGGGGCCAAATATGTTGAAATACCGAAGACCTATAAATGCTGTGCCATATAATTTGGCAAACACCTTTGCATACAACTCATTTACCAATTTAGTAACGGCATATGGCGATAAGGGGTTACCGGTTTTATCTTCTACTTTAGGCAGGTCCGGATGATCGCCATAGGTAGAGGAACTAGCTGCATACACCACTCGCTTTACATTTTTTTCTTTGGCGGCTGTAAATATATTTAGTGTACCTGTAATGTTTACATCATTCGTAGTAAGCGGATCGTTAATAGAACGAGGTACGGAGCCTAAGGCTGCTTGGTGCGATATTAACTGCACCCCATCACAAGCTTTAAGACAGGTTTCATAGCTTCTAATATCGCCTTCTATAAATGTAAATTTAGGATGGGTGAGATAAGGCAAGATGTTATTTTTGGAACCGGTGGCAAGGTTATCCAGCACGGTAACACCGCTTACTCTTTCATCCTTTAATAAGGCTTCTACAAGGTTGGAACCAATAAAGCCAGCCCCACCCGTTACTAAAATTTTCATGGATTATTTTCGTTTTTTCTTTTTGAAAAATTTTCTAACATCCAATTTTTCTATCACTCTTTCAAAAAAATTGTTGGGCGCTACTTCCTCCTCATAATAACTTCCATAGCCATAACCATAGCCATAACCATAACGGCCATAACCGTAATAACCGTAACCGGCTTTCAACTTCACATCATTTAAAACGATGGATACTTTAGGTAATTTCTTTTCTTGGTACAATTCATCAATAAGTGCCACTTGTTTTTTAAACGTATGGCCCTGCCTAACGATATAGAGGGTGGCTTCTGCATATTTGCCCAACGTCATTGCATCGCCCACCATACCTACTGGCGCCGTATCAATAATTACCATATCAAAATGGGCTTGTAACCAATTAAACATTTTATCCACCCTATCGGTTAATAATAGCTCGGATGGATTGGGCGGTATGGGGCCGCAACCTAATACAAATAGATTTTCGTAGCCCGGTACCGGTCGTAATAGCTCATTAATATCATCGACTTTGCCTACTAAATAATTGGATATACCAGGGCCCTTGGCCATGCCTAATCCAGCCAATACTCTTGGTTTACGAATATCTAATTCAAGTATAACTGTTTTTTTGGCGGCCAAAGAAAACACCGCTCCCATATTGGTACTTATGTACGATTTACCCTCTCCACTAAAAGAAGAGGTAACCATAATGGTCGCTTTATCTTTTCCGGTTAATATGTATTGCAAATTAGAACGGATGATTCTAAACTGCTCGGCCACCATACTGCGAGATGCTTTGGTAACTACCAAGGTCTCGGTACCGTACGAATGTCCTATTTCGCCCATGATGGGGGCGGCTGTTATTTTTTCTACATCAAACCTTGTGGTTACTTTATCATTTAATATTTCGCCTAAAAAGATAAAGGTAGCCGGTAATAATATGCCTGCTAAAATGGCAATCATTTGTATACTTCTTCTTTTAGGACTCACAGGATCCCAAGAGGCTTCTGCCCCACTTACTATTTCAGAATTGGTGGTAATGGAGGACCGCTGAATGGCCGTTATTTCTCTTTGCTCAGAAAAAAGTTTGTATAAATTTTCAACGGTAGTTACCGCTTTTAATTTTTCTTGTAACTCCATTTGCTTAGAAGGAATGCCTTGTAGCTGAGAGGCGCTGGTACTGCTTCTTGTTTGCGCAGTGGTAATAAGTGGTTCGGTTACGGCTTTTATATTTTTTAACGCCTCTCTTATGTTGTTTCTATTTTTATCAATTTGTCCTTCTAACTCTTTAATGATGGGATGGGCTGAGGGCACATTGGCATCGAGCAATCTTTTACGCTCCGATTGTGCTAGGTTGTACTGTGTAATCATTTGTGCAAGCACCATATCTTCGAGGGCTAAAGTGGAGGGTACTTTGCTATACTCATTCTTTTTATCGTTTACATAAGTGTCTAATACATCAATCACATATTTTTTAGCCACTTGGTCGTTTATTTGTTTGTCTGCCTCTGACATTACCTCACGTATACTTTCCGACTGCGACTGAATATCTACTACATTATTTTGATTTTGGAATTGGATGGCTAATTGTTTCAAGCTATCTAATTTTCCATCTATATCGGCCAGCCGCTCATCAATAAACGCCAACTGTTGATCGGAAGATAGTTTTTTTTGCTCCACCGTATACGCACTATATTCCCTCATTACTTGATTAATGATATCGGCTCCTAATTCAGGATTTGGTATCCGCATGGAAATATTTAGAATACCCGTACCTGCTGCCTTTGGCTGTACCTGTACTAGTCCGGCATATTTTCCTGCAGCCGACCATGAAGGCACTCTTTCTACTCTATAAGTGTTACCAATTGGGCCGTTATATACTTTTTCAAATACAAAAACGCCATTGGGGGTTTTAATAGGTTGGTTATACTTATATAGGTTTACTTCTTTGTTTAACTTAAACTCATTTTCATTGATTACTTTCACATCGAATGAGAAAAAACTGTTAGAATCGGGTAATGAGATGGCCCTTACTTTAAAAGGTGCCATTTTATAAACGTTAACTGATTTTATTTTTCCAACGGCTTTATAGGTCCATTCCAACTGCAGTTTTTTCACCACTCTTTGCATTAGCGGCCTGGATTTTAAAATTTCCATTTCGCTTTGGATGTTTAAGGAATTGCCATTGCTTAACAACTGTTCAAATTGATTACCCGCAGCAGGCTTGCTTTCCATTTTAATGATGAGGCTTCCGGTAGTATTATACACGGGTACTTTATACCGTAAATACATGAACGCCCCTAATAATGCAATAGCGACGGATAATACGAACAATGGAAGAAACCTAACGTATTTATAAAATAAATCCCTGAAGCTTAAGCTCCATAATTCACTTTTAGCTAGGCCATCCTCATGTGCTTTATGTTGCATTTGATTTTTTTTATGTGTTATCTTCCGATTGAAAATAAACTGATAAAGGTGGCGGCTGCCCCTACTAGCGCTAGCCCCATGGTAACCTTTTGAAATGTTTTTTGTTGGTCTTGCTCTTTTAACCGTTGCTTGGTTTGGCCTACTATAATAAAATCATTTTGCATTAAATTATAATAAGGCGAATGAAAAACCGAGTCGGACGATAAATCCACTGTACCCATTTCTCTTATCCCATTTTGTTCTCTAAATATTTTAATACTATCTCTTTTACCATAATCGGTAACGCCACCTGCCATGGCAATGGCTTCTAGTATGGTCATTCTTTCTCCGCCAGGTATGGTGATGGGCCCTTCTCTTCCTACTTGTCCTAAAATATTGACTTTAAAATTCAGCAAGCGTACAATAACGGTGGGGCTTCTTAACAATTCTACGGGCTCTGTTAATCGCTTTTTAATTTCGTAGGCCAGCTCTTCTTTTGTAAGGCCTTCTGCATGTATGGTGCCTAATCGGTGGTGTAAAATATTTCCTTTTAAATCTACCCAGTAGCCAGCGGTGCCTTCGGTAATTGTTTCGGGCATATTATACAATGCATCTGCCTTGGGCTCGGTGCTTAAGCTAAATATTTGAATAGAAAGCTGATCGTTTTTTTGAATACGGAGCGGCGGTATATTAACGGTTACTTTGCCGGATGTATCCCTTCTACTTTCGAGATAGTAAGGAATTTTTTGCTGTGTTTTACAGGATAAAATACTGGCCGTTAAGGCTAGTATAGCTAGCATTTGTAAAAGCTTCATTTAGGGAGATTTTGATTGCTAATAAATGGGTTTAGATGGAAGTTAACTTACTTCTATCTATATGTGCTACTAACACAAAGCCGAGGCTATCGATGGCTATTTTAGCTTTCTTTTGACTTATACCCACCACTTTACCTTCTTGGTCCATTAACGTACCGTTGGTTACTCTTACTCGTTGATTGAGGGTAAGATTTTTGGGTTGGGCTTCTACGTTTTCGTATTCGTCCAGAAAACGTTTTATGGTAACAATTTCTTTTTCTTTAATAATAGCGGGCTTACCATCCCAATACACAAAATTAATAGCGCCATTGGTAAGCCTTACGTTGGCTTTTTCCTCTTCCGTTACTTTTACAAACACATAGGATTTAAATAATGGTTCCTCTACCACTTTTACTCTATCACTCCATTTACGCCTTACTCTATTTAATGGGCAATAGCTTTCTATTCCTTTTTCAGTTAAAAGTAGGTTTACTTTTTTTTCCCAGCGGGGCCTTGTGTATACCGCCAACCATTTTTTAGAACTAGCTGCCATTTGGTGTAAGGCTTCGCCATCTCAGTTACATAATTAAAAATTAAAAAACTGATTTACAACAATTTAATCACTTTGTTGTAATGCGATGCAAAAGCTATGCAAATATAACAGAAGATGTGAGTGGAGAAGGAATAAAATTAACAGATTTTGAGGGATTTACCCCCAACGGTTGATAACTCAACGTAGTTTTACTAGAATTGTAACTATTTCAAATGCAACTAAATATTAGTCGTGTTTGCCGGGCAAGGTAAAGCCAATGGTGGTGCCAATACCTTCGGAGCTGCGTACATGTATGGTTTGCTCGTGCGCTTCAATAATATGTTTGCAAATGGCTAACCCCAGTCCGCTGCCACTTACATCCTTTGATCTGCCACTATCTGTACGATAAAATCGTTCAAAGATGCGGGGTAAGTCTTTTTCGGCAATGCCCATACCATCATCACTTATTTCTATTAAAATACGCTTACCGTCTGTATGATACATGCTAGCCACAATGCTTCCCTGAGGCTTGCCATATTTAATTGAATTTTCTACCAGGTTGGTTAGTACTTGCCTTAGCTTTTCTATATCGCCCATCACTATTAAGGGCATTTCGCATCCCTTTTTTATGGTACACTCGATGGTATATTTTTCTGCTTTAAGTGATAGGCTTTCAAAAACCTCTTTCACTAAATCTTGTATGATGAAGTGTTCTTTACGTAATTGCAACTCGCCCCTTTCTAGTTTTGATATTTCGTCTACATCGGCAAGTAAGTGTGTAAGCCTGTTTACATTACTGGCGGTTTTTTCTAAAAAGCGTTTATTTACTGCTGTATTACTTAATGCGCCCTCCAATAAGGTTTCTACATACCCTTGAATAGCAAAAACAGGTGTTTTAAACTCATGCGATAGGTTTTGTAAAAACTCTTTTCTAAACTGTTCGTTTTTTCGCAATAATTCTAACTCGGCTTCGGTTTTGGCGGCCCATTGCTCTACATCTTCTCGCACTTCATCAATACTTTTTTGAGGCAATATGTATTTGTAATAAGTTTCTTCTCTACGGGTGGCTTTTGTTTTGTAAATAAATTTGTAAATGAGTTTAATTTTTCGATAAATAAACTTTTCCAACATAAACAGTACTAAAAAATAACTACCGCTAAAGAAAAGCACAAAAGAAGCCAATGCCCATTGCCAGTTTTTTTCTACTACGTACACTAATAGACTTTCGGGCAATGCCAATATAAGCGCCGTAATGCCGGCTATTTGTTTAGGAGAAATATTTTTCAACGAAAACATACTGCAAAGGTAATGCCGAATGGGATAGGCGCTATTGCTTGCTACGGTACTAAATGGGCCTATCTTTCAAACTTATAGCCCACCCCTTTTACGGTGGTAATACAATCGATGCCTAGCTTTTGCCTTATTTTTCGAATGTGCACATCAATGGTTCTATCGCCCACTATTACTTCATTGCCCCATACTTGGTTTAAAATTTCATTGCGCAAAAACACCCTGCCCGGTTTTTGTGCCAGTAAGTATAATAATTCAAACTCTTTTTTGGCTAAAATTATTTCCTTTTGATCTACCTGTACCATAAAGCGTTCGGGATTGATGGTGAGGTTGTCTACGCTAATGGTTTTATCATCTGCTTTATTTATTCTACGAAAAAGTGCCTGTATTCTACTTAAAAAAACTTTTGGACTTAAGGGTTTGCTAATATAATCATCGGCGCCTGTTTCTAATCCCTTTATTTGTGTGCCCTCATCGTTTACCGCTGTTAAAAAAATAATCAATGTTTCTTTAAATGCTGCTTGTGCCCTT
>JBDKJF010000008.1:0-125486 GCA_039796695.1 Bacteroidota bacterium | reverse complement strand
CTCCTTTATTCTTGCTGGTAAGCGTTTCTTTACTTTACGGCGAAGCGGCAATTTCATTTGCTTATACACACGGTGCAGTCGTTTGTGATTAATAATTTCTCCTGCGTTTCTAATGCGCCCATAACACTTCCAAAAACCATCTAAGGGGTGCGCTATGGCAAGTCCTGCCAGTCGGCTTATTACCCATTCATCATTCTTGATGGAGCTATAGTGGAGGCTACTCCTGCTAAGTCTTAATAAACGACACGCCTTGCCGATGTCTTTGGGCCGATCTATCTTTAATTCGGCTACAACGCTTCTTTTTATGCAAGGCTTTAAAGCTTTTTTTCAAGCAGATACTTAGCAACATCTAATTCCATCGCAAGATTAGCATACATCTTTTTTAAACGGGCATTTTCCTCTTCCAGCTCTTTTATCCGTTTTAACTCTGTGGCTTCCATACCGCCATAACGCTGTCGCCATTTGTACAGCGATGCTTTGCTAACGCCATGCTCACGGGTAATTTCTTCGGCTGATTTACCGCCATCAAACTCCTTGAGGATGCTGGCAATTTGTGTCGCACTGAATTGACTCTTTTTCATGTTTTTTACGTTTTTAAAATTAAGACTTTTGTCTACTTTTAAAACGTACTGTTTTTGGGGGAGCATACAACACAGTAGTGTATTCAGCATAGACTTTGTAATGTTCGTAATGGTTTTGGTGTCGCAGTATAATTGCCTACAACGTTTCGGGGCTTGGCGAAGGTGGCGAATACGAAGCACGAAACTGTCAACCAGAACCGAACTTGAATATAAGCACAAATGTTCGTTTAACCACTGAACCGCCACTTTCGCTAAGCCCTTGTTAGCGGATGTGGCTCTTTTCGGTTGATGGTCTATCGTGTCAAGTTTGCACTGTCCCTGTGCGGTTGCTTGCAGGCTCTTTTGCTTTTTTTGAATGGGTTCATGCGTTGGCAAAAAAGCAAATGTGCCTGCAAATGCGTTGACAGAATTATGGTCGTAAGTCAATGTCATACTTCTTCTCAAAAAAAGTGTCAAGCGTATTCCTATCGTGTTCATTAAGCACAAACTCTAACTCCTCACTATTCAAATTGCAGATACCAAAATTTTTAATGTAGTTACCATTCAGTGAATAGTAGTCAGCAGAATATGGTTTGCTTGTCGTCTTGATGTAATACCAAAAAAGTCTTGATTCCATTATCTTCTTTATCAAAATCATTTCTTGTCTGGTGTGTCCGATGATTGCTTGCCCATTATAAAATAACAAGTCATCGTCAGAATTGATGATATAACTTGGTGTTCTGTCTGACATTTTTGGAAAGAACAACTTGTTCTTAACCTTTTCTAATGATTGTGTTCTTCCAAATGCAAACCATTTTTCATACTTCCCTTTTCCTTTGTCTCGTTCCGCAAGAAGTGTTCGTTTGTTTTGCAGATATAAGTATGCTTTTGGAAAACTTTCTTTTATAAATGCCTCGTCTAAAAGTTTTGCTTTCTCTCCATTGTCATAGGGGAAAATCACTTTCTCCTTCAAATTTTTAAGGGTTACTTCTCTGCTAAGTTTATTCGTATTTACAATGTCTTTGCAAATTCCTTTTTCAATTTGATAAAGACTTCCGTTTTGCAAATAGTAATAGTCTTTATCTTCCTTAACAGGATTGAAAATATAAATGTCATTTCTAAGAGTTGCAATTCCGTGTCTCGTTTTATAAAGGTCGCCAAATGCAACACCAGTTGATTCAATTTTTGAAATTATTTCATTGTCTTGCAAATTCCATCCAGTGTTAGAGTTTAGTCCAGCGTAGGAGATTTTGCTAAATACATTTTCCTGTTTAGGAATCTCTTTGTCAACACATCTGTAATACTTAATAAAATCTTGTTTCGTATTTTCAATTAAACAGATGCAGGTGTATGTGTTTTTAGATTTAAAAATTTGCCCAGTTCCAAAATCAATGATTTTAAATTTGATGCTTTTCTTCTGAAAATAATCTCTCAAAGCTCTTCCGTTTAAACTTTTGAAAAAGCTATTCATAGTTATAAAGCCAAGAATCCCATTTTCATTCAAACTTTCAATTCCAATTTGAAAAAATGGAATATACAAATCAGGATTCCCTGATTTACAAACTTCCCAATTCGTAAGGCTTAATTTTACTTCATCGCTTAGATTTCTTGCACATACATAAGGCGGATTTCCTAACACGATGTCAAAACCCGTAAACTTGTTTAAATTCTCTTTCCACTTAAAGGTTAAGGCATCGCCTTCAAACAAATTAAAATGAAACTCCTTTTTGTCCTCACCTTCAGTCAATGCCAAAATTGAAAGCAAAAGTTTTGTTCTCGTAATAGAGTAGGGTTGAATATCCAAGCCAAAAATTTGAGTTCTGAAAATTTCCGAATAAGATTTATCTGTTTTCTTTTTTAATTGCTTTGCAGCACTAAAAAGAAAACCACCACAACCACATGCTATGTCTGCAATTTTTGCATTAGCAAGTGTTTCTTTCTTAGAATGAAACGATTGCTGAATGATAAAGTCCCTAATGTTTAGAGGAGTATAAATTGCACCGTTTATTATTCTGTCAGCAGGGGAAATAACAAATTCAAAAAGTTCTATAAGTTCTTCAGTCCCGAACTTTTTTATTTCAGTGTCTAAAACTGAAATGAATTTTGTGAGTTTTTCGTATTCGGCACTCTTGTTTTCGGGAATTATAAAAGATTTTAAAAACTCATTCTTCTGAACAACTAAACTGTTTTTTTTGAGAAATGCAGATATGATAAGTCTGTCAACATCATTTGGCTGTGTTGAACAAAATGTTTTTAGATATTTAAAGATGTTGTTTCTCACTATAAAACTGCTGTAAGCTGCTTTTTATGATTCATGTATTGCCTGTCAATCAAAATATACAAGTCTTTTGCTTCTTCACTACCGTGTTCCTGAATTAGTTGCCATAAATGCTCTTTCTTGATTTCAAGTTGCTCAAGCATCCAAATAATGCTATACCGTTTTAAATAGAGTTTTAATTTCCGATACATGTATTTAGCAGGTTCGGAATTTTCTAATGGATAAATGTTCCCTAATTCATCTCTGTAGAAATGGTCATTGTAGTTTATATCGCAAGGGTCAATATAATTTCCATCATCATCACTTTTTGCTCTGTTTACATAAGAGCATGCATAAACTAAATTAGAATACTTGGTTTCAAGCTTTGGATAGATTGATTTCGGTTTAAAGTGGTCAATCTGATAATTTCGTTTCCCACCAAACCAATCGTGGTGACAATCACTATAGCCACAGCGTTTATTAAAATCAGACTCCAAGGCATCTTTATACCTTTTGTAATCTTTTAATTCTTTACCTGTATATGTTCTCGCAGGTGGAGTGTCTCTAAAATTTAACTGGCTCATTTTTTATTTTTCGGGTCAAGTTTTTTAGCTAATTCGTCAACCTTTTTTAAGAGGTCAGATAAATCTAACGCTTCTTTACTTTCTCTTAAAATATTTGGAATGACACTTTCTTTGTCTAACGCTTTTTCAACTTTTGAATCTAAGTCAGATAACTCGTCTATTTCAACAGCATTTAGTTTTCTCTTTTTGCTTTCAGCAATCAATTCCAAAATTCTATTTTCATCTGTTTCCAATTTGCGTTTGTATTTCTCAATTTGCAGTTTTATTCTTTCCAACAAACTTTCATTTCTTGAAATATTGCCTGAATCATCGGTAACATATTTCTCACCCTTTTCATAGATTATATTTACATCATCTCCTTTTCTCATAGCTTCATCTTCAAATGAAGTAAGAATAAAAACTGGGAAGCCTTCTCGTTTTGAGAGAATAAGAGTAATTAAATCTGTTCCATCGTATTTTATGTCACTCATTTGTTCTGAAAATTCAAAATCAGATACAACGGCATCAACATGATTTTCTAATATTTCAGAACAAGTTTCCTCTTTTGAAGGCTTAGGATAAACGGGAACGACATCAAAGTTTGGAAAACAGAAGCGTTGAAATTTTTCAATCTCTTCCCTTGATTCATCTACATAAGCAATTTTAAATTTTGTCATATCCTTTTAATTTTTTAATACTGTGGCAATGAGATTTTAACTTTAAAACTTGGTCTTGCATTGAGAATTTCAACATCTCCATTATATTCATCTATCGTAGATTTAACAATCCACATTCCTAATCCAGTTCCAATTTTTTCACCAGTTTTTTCGTCTCGTTTTGTTGTGTAAAATGGTTGAAAAATCACATTTGGTTCAAGAATTTCTTCTAATAATCCGGGTCCCGAATCTTCATAAATGGAACTAATGCCAAGACTATCAGTAAAATTTATTGAGAAGCTAATTTTAATTTCTCTTGTGGTTCCCGAATCGGCTCTCTTAAAAGCATCAACTGAGTTTACAATTAGATTATTGAATATTCCATCCAAATCAATTTCATGCCCTTTGAATCTAACATCAGTAAAGTTTCCTCTGTCTATTCTTAAAATGATGTTTCGTCTTGATAGTAGCGGTGACCAAATACGCTCTAAGCTATCAATGTAATTCACCATGTTAATGATTTTACTTGTGCGTTTATCTTTTCTTACTGATAGAATGGCAAAGTCTAACCAAGACTTCAATCTTGTATCTTGATTTCTCATGTCATCAAGCATTGTATAAGGATTGAAAAAAGTTTCTAACTCTTTTAACTTTGATTCATCAATTACCCTTTTCAATACTTCTTTCAGTTCATGAGTTCTCGGTAAAATACTGTCAGCATGATTTTTGAACTCGTGTGCAAATGAGGTTACTATAAGACCTGCACTTGCCAACACCCTAAGAATTTTTTGTTCTTCTTCTAAATCTTTGATTTCATCTTTATAAGCATCTATGGCTTCTAAAAGTTTTTTTTCATCTTCTGTTGAAGTGCTTTTAGATTTTGCCTTTTCTTCTGCGAAACTTTTTGCTCTCTCCTTTTTAGTTCTTTCATCATAAATCTTCTTCAGGGTCATCATTATTTGATTCCTGTCGTTCTCAAAGAATCCAATTATCTCTTTAAGTATTTCTTTGAAAAGAGTAAACGCATCGTTCTCTTGAAGTCCTTCCCGACTTGATTTATCTTCAAAATTTATGTTGTCAATTCTTGAAATATTTACAACACCATAAGTTTGTTGTGGTCTGACTTTGTAGCCTGGTCTTGTAACTGTAGGGTTACTCAATGCTCTTTTTCCTAAGTCCAGCCAGTCAAAAGAACTACTCTTTGTTTCACCGTATGGTCTCACCCTAAAGAAATCTCTGAAGATTTTAATTCCCCCAAACTTGTCAAGCCAAGTTGTCCTGTAATTATAGTTTACAGATTTATAAGGATACTTTCCAATATCTTCATCCTTCTCTTGTCCACCACCACGCTTCATGTAATAAAACGAAAATGTAAAAGGACCAATTCTACTTAGGTTATTGTTTACATCAATTTTTTTAAACCCAGCAACCAGTGATTCAAGGTTAGTAGATATTTCAAACTCACCTTTTTCAAATGCCTCTAACTTATATTGAGGTTGGTTAAGTTTTGATTTTTCAAAAAAACCAATCCTTCTTAAATCACCAATATTTAACTCGTTTCTGAAAACCTTAATCATTGCTGACTGGTCTTCGTTAATGTTTGCGGTTACTTTGTAATCGTAATCTTCACAAATGGTTGGTAATACTTGTCCATATTTTGAAGGCTCTAAAGTGCTGTATAAAAATATTTGAAAAATATTTGTGTCAAGAGGTGGAACTAATATTTCCAAATTTGCATAAAGCGATTGTGTAGCTTTTTCGTCCCAAGTATCTTTTAGTTTATCTACGGAGATTAGAGTCCCTTTTTGTTCTTTCCAAAAATCAACGATTGGCTCTCTAAGTCCTGAAAAGTTTTGCATTTCAATTATCTCACCCCAAAAATCAACTTCATTAGTTAGGAGTGTCGCCTTTATATCAGAAATAACTGCTCCAGAATTTTCAAATTGATTCCAATCTACATTCCACGCTAAACTTTCTGAGTCAAGCGTTTTTGTGACCATTGAACTTGATTTTCCAAGCCTGTCAAGTGCAAATCTTCCTATTCCTTTTGCACCAGTCTTTACTCTTGATTTAGTTTTGAAATTCAATTTTTTGTCGTCAGTTCCAATCGTCATCCAATGAGTTCTAATGATGGTTTCAGTCATTCCATCGCCATTGTCTAAAATTCTGATACTGTCATTTACAGGGTCAATTATTATAACACATACCGATGCGTCAGCATCGTAACTGTTTTTCACCAATTCAATTATTGCACCTTCTGCATTTGCAAAATTTTCTTGTCCGATAAGTCGTGCTGTTCGTGCCGAAACAGTAAAAGGGATTTGAGTTAATTCAAGTTTTGCAATTTCTTCTGTCAGTGATGCAATGACATTACTATCAGGTTGCCCTTTCAGTTGTTCGTCTGAGAGCTTTGTTTTTAGTTCTGATATTTGAGCTGCAATGTCCATTGGGTAATTTCTATTTCTTCTTGTTGTTTAGTAATTCGGTTACATCAACTTTTAAAACTTCTGCAATTTTCACAAGTGTTTTCAAAGGTGGTTGCACATCGTTTGTACACCATCTTGAAATTGTTGCTTCATTCATATCAAGCTTCTCAGCAAGCAACTTGCTGCTGAAGTTCTTCTCAACAAGGACAACCTTAATTCTGTTTATTGCTTTTTGGCTCATTTTAATTGCATCTGGTGCAAAGATATTGACTTTATGAAAAGTTAGTCAACAATTTGTCAATAGTTTTCATACTGTCCTGAAGTCGGTTGGTGGGTGGGCTTTGGGTGCGTTTGGGCAAAATAAAATGTGAAGCAACTGAAGCGTTGGCTTGTGGGTGGCGTTGCTTCTCTTTTTATTTTGCGAAGCGTTGGCATTCTTTCGTTCAATGTCAGCACGAATGTTAATGTTTGCACTGTCGCCCCGCCATTTCCGCTAACGACTTGGGTGTTTGCGAAGTGGCAATAGAAAAGGGGCATTGACTTTAATTGAAGCCCTGCGTACATCGCAGGAGTTTAGTAGGTTAGGCCGTTGCCCCTTTTCTATTTGACACGGGAGCAATCAGCCTCTTTGAACTGCCATTGCGTAAACACCATGTAAGCCGATGTTTGCCATGCAGAAACGGCCTATGGTGGTTACACTCCCTACGGCAGGAAAAAGAGGATGAAATCCCAAGTCGTAAGCCAAAATTTAGGAATGGGAGCTTTTGCAAAAAGCGAAATTCCGTGCAGCACAGCTCTTAGGCATGGCAAATTTTGGCTTACGGTAAACGGCTTGGCGATGGTGGGGCATTTGGAAAACGTCAGCCCAACATTTGCACAAATGCCCGATAGAATTACAAATGTTGAGTCTACAACTGTCTGCCCCACTATTGCCAAACCCATGTTGTAGGCAGTTTTATGGAACTGTGTCTATACCTGTGATTTTATATTTTCCACTTTTTCTCTTGCTCAAATATATAAAGCCTTGAAGTCCTTCCCAAGTTTTTGAAGGTGCTATAATCGTATATGAAAACATAAATCCGTCTCGTATATTTTTATTGTCAAAAGTTGGATGAAAAATGTAAGTCTCAAAAGTTCTATGCTTTTCAACTTCGCTCTTTATATGCTTGTCAAAAAACACTTTGTATTGGCTTTCATAAAATATTTTCTTTGTCACCTTAATTGTTAGGTGGTCGTTATGTTTTAAGGTTGTGTCGTCAATGCAAGGATGACAATAAAATGGGAACTCACATAGTGTCGATAATTTGTCTTTGTCATTTTCTTTAATCGCCGTAGAAAAATCTGTCCAAAAATTGCGCAAGAGAATACTGTCTTGTATTGATATTCTCCTGTCAATTTCTGAGTCTTGTCCGTAAGAACCTAGTGAAAACAAAAGTCCAAATGTTATTGTTAGAATGCGGGTCATAAAAAATTGCCTACAACGAGCAGGTATTGCCGATGGTGGGGAATTTGAAATTCGTCCGCCGGAACCGCTGCCTGGCTTTTTGATAAAGTTAAATATTAAGAACTAAAGCTGGGCTTTATTCGTCGAGCCACGGACCACAGCACAGCAGAATTACCGCTGCTGATTGCTTCAATGTCCAGCCCCACTATTGGCAATACCAATGTTGTGTGCTGGTGTATTGACCGCTCACTGTCCAAACTTCTTTAACAAGTCATCTGCTTCTTGTTTAAAATAAGGTCCATACAGCGGATTGCCATGAGCAACTTGGTCAAAGCTAATGCCATTGTCATAATAGATTACACTGTCCCAGGTAGTTGTGCCAGAACAATACATTTTAGCGACTATTTTAAAAACATTTTTGTTAGCAAAATAGTATTCCATGTGAACTTTACATTGACCTTGTCCATTACGTTCAATCTTATAAATTTGTCCAGCTTTTTGTTTTATTTGATACATTGAAAATGGAGCCGTAGAGTCTTTTGATATGCCTACTGTGTCATAAACCATTTTAATTAACTGCGAATTGTCTTTGTCAATTGAAGAAGATAAGCTGTCCAAATATTTCGTAGTCACTTGCTGTTGAGCAAAACATAATGAAGCAGAAATTGTAAAAAAATTAAGCAATACGAATTTATTCATCTTATTCTCGTCAAATTATAAAAGAGGTTTGAAACACTAGCACACAACGACTTGGGTGTTTGCGAAGTGGCAAGGGGAAATGTATTAGGTGCAACCTTTCCCCTTTGACACGGGAGCAATCAGCCTCTTTGAACTGCCATTGCGTAAACACCATGTAAGCCGATGTTTGCCATGCAGAAACGGCCTATGGTGGTTACACTCCCTACGGCAGGAAAAAGAGGATGAAATCCCAAGTCGTAAGCCAAAATTTAGGAATGGGAGCTTTTGCAAAAAGCGAAATTCCGTGCAGCACAGCTCTTAGGCATGGCAAATTTTGGCTTACGGTACGGCTTGGCGATGTGGCGGTATTTGAAAATCGTCAGCCCGTAGCCGCTGCTAAATTTATAAATAAAAGTTCATTGTTTATTCTATTGCTCGGCGTTATTCGTCGGCTGAAACTGAAGCAGAATAGCGAACAAAAAGTTGAGAATATGTTCGTCGCCCCGCCATATAGCCAAACCGCCTGTTGTATGCCGTACTTATTACTCAATAATTTGCTTTTAATTCAAGCCGTTTAAAAGTTTTAGCATATTTTTTCTTCGTGACTGTCATAACGATAATTCCAAATTGTCCTGCACTGCCATAAATCGCTGTCGCTGCTGGGTCGTTTGGGCTAAGAATAAAAATAGTTTTTATATAATTCGTAGTTAAGAGCTTTGTCAGGCTAACAATTTTATTTGTCTGAGTTTTGTTGTCAATAATCAAAGCATAGCCACCAATAATTAGTGTCGGTTTTCCGTCTCCATAAACTCTGCCACCCAAAGAGTCAATAATTTTAATTCTGTCAGCGTAAAATTGTCTCGCAAAAACATTCGTGTCGGAAAGAAGTCTATTTTGAATTGTCAAAAGTTGTTTGTCTAATGACAATGCTTTTAAACTGTCTAACCACTTGTTATTTTGTTCTCTCGTTAAAATTAAATCTTTTGTCTGCCCAACCGCTGATGAAAAATTAAGAAATAGCAAGAAAAAGAAAATGGTGAAAAGTCTAAATCGCATAAAACATTTTGTCTAAGATGTAAGAAGTGACGAGTTTACATACTGGTCTGTCGTATGGCATACAACACATAAATATACGAACCTTTTCAATTATTTAAAAAATTAAACTGTTGACTTCCAACATTTTCTTTGTCGCCTTTTTGTATTGTTGTGTCGCCTTTTTGTATTGTTTTTTATTTTTCATGAAAATGTAATTAGTTAAAGCCTTTAACCTCTCAATAATTATAACTACTTGATTTTCCATATTTTCATTGTCGCCTTTTTGTATTGTTTTTTACATTTTTTCTTAATCGGTGTCTTTTTTTTTCTAATCCTACTGGGGCAGCCACAGCCCAACGGCAGGCTAGCAGGTTGTAAAATAGTATGCTGCTGGTGCCTTACAACTGCAGCTAAACCTAAGTAATACATATATACTGCCATTTTGTTTTCATAATGTTCCCATCCATATATTGATGGGAATATCATGGAGATATGTAAGGCAAATTCAGGCCAAAACATTACAGGTGGCTATATTATTTCGCCTTTTAACCACAAATCGTCTAAGGGGCTGCTAATTTGCACCAGCTTATCCCTACTTACATGCGTGTATCGCTCAGTAGTTTTAATATCAAAATGGCCGAGTATATCTTTTATAAATCGAATATCTATCCCTTTTTCTAAAAGATGAGTGGCAAAGCTGTGGCGCAAACTATGGAAGCTGATTTCTTTTCGTATACCTGCTACCTCTTTTGCCCGTTGAAAAATTTTTTGCGCCGATCGGGTAGAGTAGGGCTCGCCCTGCTTTTCACTTTCAAATAAATACACTTGGGGTTTTACTTTGCTTTTTTTTATGTAGGCTCTTAAAATATCTAGTAAAACGGGGCTTAAATTAACATATCTGTCTTTTTTCCCTTTTGCTGAAATTATCTTTATCTGCATCCTGTCGCTACTAATATTTTCCAGTTTCAAATTTACTACTTCGCTTACCCGTAGCCCAGCACTGTATGCAGTAAATAGTATGGCTTTGTGTTTGGGGTTTTGTACCGCATTAAAAAGCCGGGTCATTTCTTTTTCACCCATTACATTGGGTAAAATAATTTGTTTTTTTGGCCTTGGTATTTCCCAAAAAAATTTTTCTCTATTTAATACCTGCTCATAATAAAATTTTAATGCGTTTATTCTGGAGTGTAAAGTGTTTTCTTTTAATAATAGCTTTTCGAAACAATATACCATGTATCGCTTTAAGTGCGCAGGGGTTAAGGTATCTGCTGGCACCTCATTTAGTAATTGCAATAGTTGCGACATTTCGTTTAAATACGTTTTGGCAGTAGAAGCGCTATAGGCTTTTAATGTAAGGTGCTGCGCCATACTGGGTAGTACATGGGCATTTACGGCAGCTATCTGTTGTTTTTTATACATTACTACAGGAGGCTTTGCCCACACAGGCATATTACTAACTGCCTTTTTGCTACTTTGTTTTAGTAGTATGGGTTGGGCTATAGTGGAGGCATTGACCTTTTTCTTTTGCAGCAGATAGTTATGTAATGCACTATTATCAACAATAGCTAGTGTGCCAACGGCTTTCGCTATTATATTATAATTCTCTTTACTCAATTTAGCATACCAGCATTTATTCGTATTGCTAAATTTTACTTGTTTTGTTTTTCGTAGCGCTCCTTGTATTTTACTATTTATTTCAAAGTACAGGGCTATACATTCCATACCCCGGTGCTGGAGTGGCTTGATGATGATGATGGCAGGCTTCATGTTTAAATATACGAATGGATATATATATATATATGTCTACTGCCCTGTTTTAGTGGTTGCTTAGGAATATGCTGCTGATGGGCTGCCCCGCTTAGCCGTAAATCCTGCGCCTTGCAGCAGGGCATAGTGTGCGGTGGCGCAGATTGCAGGCGGGCGGGGAACTGGTGCTGCCTAATGAACTGGAAGATGATAGCCCCTATTTTCTATTGCTTAAAAATGTTTCGAATGCTGTTAAATTAAAACTACTAAGGTTATGCGCCTTGGTTAGTCCGCCTTTTTGTGCGGCTAGTACGCCATACTTTATATCATTATACCCCTCTAGTGCATGGGCATCGGGATTAATGGAGAGTAGTACATTTTTGGCTAAGGCATAATCAATCCATTGCCAATCTATATCTAGCCTTCGGGGGTGGGCATTTATTTCTATTACTACTTGATGGGCGGCACAGGCATCTATTATTTTTTGATGGTTGATGGGATAGCCGTTTCTGCTAAGGAGTAGCCGCCCCGTCATGTGCCCAAGTATAGTGGTGTAGGGATTTTCTATTGCTTTTAATAGGCGGGCATTGGCCTTTTCTTCCGTCATGCCGAGGTTGCTGTGCACGGAGGCGATAACGAGGTCGAAGGTTTTTAATACTTCTTCTGTATAATCAAGGCTGCCATCGTTTAGTATATCGCTTTCGATGGATTTAAAAATTTTAAAGGGGGCTAGTTTTTTATTGAGTGCATCAATTTGCTGATGCTGTGCCAGTAGCCGCTCTTCGTTAAGGCCATTGGCATAAAAGGCGGTTTTAGAATGGTCGGATAGTACAAGGTATTGCATGCCTTTTTTTATACACTCATTGGCCATTTCTTCAATAGTATTGCTACCATCGCTCCAGTTACTATGGCTGTGGATGATGGCACACACATCGGCCGGTTGTATAAGCACCGGTAATTTATTTTGCTGGGCTAGGGGTATTATGCTTGCTTTTTCTCTTAGGCAGGGGGGTATGTATGGCAGGCCTGCATTGGAGAAAATTGAATCGTCGCTTGTAGCATCGGCATTGCCTTTTACGGGATAAATATTTTTAAATGCGGCTAAAAATGCTGGGCTAGCGGTGGTATTAAATAATTCTTCTGCTAGGTTGGTGCCGCCGGCGTATAGTTTTAGTTGTAAATTATTTTTTAATTGATAGGTAATGGTTTGGGCGGTTTCTTCAATAATGGTTGGGGGTTGTGCGGTTTCAAATTTTGGTTTGATGGTGCTTAGTTTTTCTAGTACTACATATTCTAACTCTTGGATGGTTAATTCTTGTCGGCGGTAGCTACCGGTTACATGTACTTTGTTGGCACCGAATAATTGTTTTAAATAACCATCTACCTGCGGAAATATTATTTCTAATTGTGCATATAAAAAATGCCCTTGGTTAGCAAAGTAAAACTCAATGGCTTGCTGTACGTTGTGCTGGGTTTTTTCGCCAAAGCCTTTGTAAAGGGTAAGCCTGTTTTCATTACAGGCATATAATAATTCTCCTAGGGATGCAATGCCCATTTCTTTCCAAATGGTATTTATTTTTTTGGGGCCAATGCCTTTTATGTTCAACATTTCTATTACACCTGCGGGAGTTTTTTCTACATACTCAGTAAGTGTTTCTAATTGACCTGTTTCTAATAGCTCCAACACTTTTTTACCTATACTATCGCCAATACCTTTTATGGCAAATAGTTTTTCTTTAGGTGTTTGGCTAAGTTGCATGGGCAGCTTTTCAATATTATAAGCGGCTATGGAATAGGTTTTACTTTTAAAAGCATTTTCGCCATTTATATCCATTAGCTTGGAGAGTAATGCAAAATTTTCGGCTATGGTGTAATTGTCCATTCGGTTGTTCGACTTTTAAGGTTTGAAGTTTGATGTTCGACTAGCTATTTGCTATGAACCATGAACTATTAACTAATTTACTAGTCTCTATTTTCTTTCATACACTTTTTCGCCACCCACAAAGGTTTTTAGCACTTGTATGTTGAGCAGTTCTTTTTCGTTGGCTATTAATAAATCTTTATCCAGCATTATGAAATCGGCAAGCTTTCCTTTTTCTAAACTGCCTTTTTCATTTTCTTCAAAATTAGATTGGGCTGCCCAAATGGTCATTCCTCTCAATGCCTGCTGCCGGCTTAGTGCATTTTCCATTTGATAGCCGTTGGCGGGCCAGCCTTTGGCATCTTTTCTCACTACTGCTGCATAAAATGTTTTGAAGGGGGAAATATCTTCTACCGGAAAATCGGTGCCTAGGGGTAACCAGCCATTTTGGTTTAACAATTGCTGATATGCATAGGCTCCTTTTACTCTTTCGCTGCCTAATCTATCGGTAGCCCAATACATATCGCTAGTGGCATGGGTGGGCTGTACAGATGGTATAATGCTATTGATGCCAAATAAATTATAATCATTTTGATTTACTACCTGTGCATGTTCTATACGCCAACGTAAATCGTTTTTGCCTTTTAAATAGCGGGCATATATATTTAATATGGTACGATTACCGCTATCGCCAATGGCATGGGTACACATTTGCCAGCCCATTTTGGCAATGGTGCTTGCTACCGAATCAAAATGGGCCTCGCTGCTTAATAAAAATCCACCCCACCCGGGCTTATCGCTATAGTGCTGTAATAAGCAAGCGCCTCTGGAACCTAATGCGCCATCGCCATACACTTTAAAGCTGCGCACATGTAATCGGTCTGTTTTTAGCATTCCGTTTTTGGTAGCCCAGTCATAGTTATTTTTTTCATCGCTTAGCATTACATACAGGCGCATTTTTAAATCGGCAGCAGCATGCAATGTTTTTATTTTTTCTACTACAGTAGCGTTTAGCCCACAATCGTTAATGGTAGTAAGGCCTACTGCAAAACAGTTGGCTTGTGCGGTTATCAAAGCTTGTTTAAATTCACTATCCGTAGCAGCCGGAATTTTGGCTGTCACTAAATCCACTGCATTATCTATTAACACTCCTGTTAATTTTTCGTTGGCTACTACTATTTCGCCACCGTTTATTTTATCGCCCGCTTTTATACTGGCTATTTCTATTGCTTTTTGATTTACAATGGCCGCATGCCCATCTACCCTTGTAAGTATAACCGGGTTGTTAGGAAATCTTTGGGTCAACCCTTCGTGGGTAGGAAAATTTTTATTTTCCCAATCGTTTTGATCCCATCCACGGCCTATTATCCACTTGCCTTTTTCGATCCCTTTGCCCCCGTTACTAACTTGGCGCAGCACCTCCTCCCAACTTTTGGTGCCAAATAAATTTACTGTTTGTAAGCCTTGTGCATAGCCTACAAAGTGTGCATGCGCATCTATAAAACCGGGATAGATAAACTTGCCCAGTGCATCTAATTTTTCTTTTATGGTATATTCTTTTTCAAAGTCAGCCGCTTTACCACTAGCCAGTATTTTACCATCTTTAATAAGTATTGCTTCAGCCGTTGAAAAGCTGGCGTCTATGGTATAGATGGTGGCATTGTATACTAAGAGGTCGGCCTTTTTTTTTGATTGGCAACTGGTTATAAACAAGAGTATAATACAAGAGGTGGCTATTCGTATATTCATGGTTTAAAAATACAACTAGCAGGCGAAATAAAAATCTATTGCTTTAGTACGTAACTTTCCTTTGTCCATAGTAAAAAAATAGCCATGCAACGATTACTTTTCTGTTTTGTATTTATGCTTTTTGCTATTGCAAGTAAAGCACAACTATTTGGAGGTACGCCACCAGAACAAAAGTGGCAACAAATTAATACCGATACCGTCCGCATTATTTTTGCGCCGGGGCAAGAAGAAAAGGCCAAAAGGGTAGCCGACATTGTACACCATATGGCAAGGCAGCAACCTATAGCACTTGGTAGCCAATTGAAGAAAATTGATATTGTGCTGCAACACCAAACGGTTATTGCTAATGGCTATGTGGGTATGGGCCCCTTCCGTAGTGAATTTTTTTTAACACCTGAGCCTAATAGCCTTTCGCAAGGAAGTATTAAATGGGAAGATCAGTTGGCCATTCATGAGTATAGACATGTGCAGCAATACAACAACTTTAATAATGGACTTAGTAAGGTAATGCAAGTACTATTTGGACAGGAGGGCTATGCATTGGCTACCAATGCGGCAATACCCGATTGGTTTTTTGAGGGCGATGCCGTATATACTGAAACGGCGCTTACTGGCCAAGGCCGTGGCCGCTTACCCAACTTTACGAATGCCTACCCATCGCTTTGGCAAGCAAATAAAAAATATAGTTGGATGAAGCTGCGCAATGGCTCTTTAAAAGATTATGTGCCCAGCCATTACCATTTGGGTTATTTATTAGTAAACTATGGACGCCAAAAATATGGAGAAGATTTTTGGACAAAGGTTACAAAAGATGCATCTGCCTACAAAGGTTTATTTTATCCTTTTCAAGCAGCCATTAAAAAACATGCGGGGGTTGCATATAAAAAGTTTTATACAGATGCTTTTGATTTTTATAAAAAGCCGAACAGCGATATACAGTTGAAGAGTGCGACGCAAGGAACGATTAATCAAGGTACTGCAGCTGGTATAAAAAATAGTAGTAAGCAAACAAAGGCCTTTGTAACTAATTATTATTTTCCCTACACGATGGAGGATACTTCGCTTATTTATTTGAAAAGTAGTTATAGGGAAAGGCCCTCTTTTTATATAAAAGATAAAACAGGGGAGCACTTGTTGAAAGTAAAAGATATAGCTACAGATGAGCAGTATAGTTATAGAAATGGAAGAATAGTGTATGCCGCTTATGAAAATGATGCCAGATGGGGATGGAGAGATTATAGTGTACTTAAGGTATTGGATGTGCACAGTAAGGAGCAGCGTACGGTTACTACTAAATCAAAATATTTTACGCCCGATATATCAGCCGATGGTAAAAGAATAGTGGCAGTGCAAAATGATGCGGCGGGAAAAAGTGAACTACATGTATTGAATACAGAAACTGGAGAGGTGTTGCAAAAAATTCAATCGGCAAGGGTGTATTTATTTGGCGATCCTAAGTTTGTTACCGATGATTTATTAGTAACCACCGTAAGATTATGGGATGGAAAAATGGCATTAGCTGCGGCCACAATAAACAGCGCAACTATAAAGCTACTTACACCCGCATCGTACAAGGTACTGGGTTATCCTTGTGTAAAAGATAGTGTAGTTTATTTTTCGGCCTCTTATGCAGGTAATGATGATGTTTATGCCATGAATTTAAAAGAATCAAAATTTTATAAAATAGCAAACGGGCCACTGGGTAAGTATTTTATAAATGCTAATGCAGGTAAGTTAACCTGGAGCCAATTTACCAGCGATGGTTATCAACTGGCGCAAATGGATATGGAGCAGCTTAAATGGAAGCATGTGGAAGTGGGCAGCCTCGAAACTGATAGGGAAATAATGGAAGTGGCGAAAGGTGCTAGTACGGGAAATATTTTAGACAGTATATCAACAGCGCACAATTATACTATTTCAAACTATAAAAAGAGTACAGGCTTGCTTAACTTTCATAGTTGGCGTCCTAATTATGATGATCCGATTTTTACATTTTCACTCTATGGGCAAAATATATTAAACACCCTGCAATCGGAATTGTATTACAGCTATAATGAAAGTGAAAAAACGCATGGCGCTGGCTTTGCTACTATTTTTGGAGGATGGCTGCCTTACCTTACGGCAGGTACCGAGTATACTTTTAATAGAGAAGAGCAAATCGGTAACCGCATACGCCAATGGGGGCAATTGGATAGCCGCCTGGGCTTAAGCATACCGTTGAATAAAACAAAGGGCACCACCTTTCGCAGTTTCAATATCAGTAGTTTTTATGTGTTAAGAAATGAGTTTAATAAAGACTTTTATAAAGATTCATTAGGCACTACTTCTTTTGGCTATTTAAGTAATACAATTTCTTACGGTCAGCAAGTGCAGCGGGCCCGCCAGCATATATTTCCCCGCCTAGGATTTGCTTTGTCGGCTGCTTTTAGAAAGGCTGTTTCTACTTACGATGCGCAGCAGTTTAACGGGGCAGCCACCTTTTACTTACCCGGTGCCATGCGCCACCATCATTTAGTATTAACGGGCCAATGGCAAGAAAGGGATACTGTAGGGCAAGTAAACTTAGGTAACCGCTTTGCTTATTCAAGAGGGTATACGGGCAGAAATTTTTCTCGTATGTGGCGTATGTCGGCCAATTATCATTTTCCTTTATGGCATATGGATTTTGGGTTTGCGAATATTTTATATATCCAAAGAATAAGAGCAAATGCTTTTTATGATTTTACCAAAGTGTATTCAAGAAAAAAATCACAAACAAGAGATCAGCGAAGTGCGGGCGGCGAAGTATATTTTGATACCAAGTGGTGGAACCAATATGCGTTAACATTTGGTTTTAGAGTAAGTAGATTATTAAATCAAGATCAGTTTAATGGATATAAAGGAACGAAATTTGAATTTATATTGCCCATTAGTATTTTTCCCAATTAAAAAGAATGAGTTATTTAAACGTAGAGATAAAAGCGAAATGCAATGCGCCTGAAAAGGTGCGCCATTATTTATTGGCTAATAAAGCGGAGTATAAAGGCTTAGATATACAAACTGATACTTATTTTAAAGTGCCGAACGGTCGTTTAAAATTAAGACAGGGAAATATTGAGAATAACCTTATTTATTATGAACGAACGAATCAAGCAGGGCCTAAGCAATCGCATTTTCAACTAGTAAAGGTAGAAGATGCGGAGGGCTTAAAAGCAGCACTGGCAAAAGCCAATGGTATAAAAGTGGTAGTGGAAAAAAAGCGAGAAATATATTTTATAGAAAACGTAAAATTTCACTTAGATACATTGGCAGGCTTAGGCACTTTTGTAGAAATAGAAGCGAGCAATATGTATAAGGATGTTACAAAAGATGTATTGCGAGAGCAATGCGAATATTATATGACGGCCTTTGAAATGGATGCGGCTGATTTACTAGCCATCTCTTATAGTGATATGTTATTAGCTAACACTATTTAATAATTACGGCTCCCATTTGCTTGGTAATGTTCATTTCCATTTCTTTTAGTAAATTATGGGTTTGCAATAATACAGTATAGTCTTGCGTGCTATGCGTTTTTTCTAAATCTTGTTGATTTTCAATAATCATTCTTTTAATTTTTCGCAGCTTTAAATAGTTGATGGCTGATATTACCTCTTCGCTTGTTCTATCTTCTTGCATTTTTGAAAAACTTAGCAGTTTTTCTTCGTTACCTTTTGCTAGACTTTGTATAAAATCATCATACGGTTGTTGAAAAAGGCGATTTTGAAATCCGGTGGTTTGGCTGGCCTCTTTGCTCCAATGTTCGCTTTGCTCATAAGGAAAGTTGAGCAGCGAAACAGCTAAAGCGCTAATTCTAGTATCAGGATGGTAAATAAAAAAATTTCTTCCAGCATCGGCAGGCTTGGCTTGTAAGGCAGCTTTAAAAGTATGAATAAGATGCAATACGTCTGCATTGTTAATTAAGCTATCATCCGGCAATTCATCTATTACGTACTCGGCTACTATCTGGTGTGCATCCCATTGCTTTAGTCCATGTTCTAATAAGATACGTACAATTTCTTTTTCTTGTAGCTCATCTTTAAAAAGTAAATGATAGGTGCTCTCATCATAATCGGATAATGCGGCCTGTTTTGCTTTGTTTTCTGCTTGCTTGGCCTCATCTACATTATTTTTTCTTTCTTGCGAGGTAATACGATCTCGAATAAATTTATTAACCAACGAATGCATTCCGGCCTCGTCAATTTTTAAAATTTCAGCGCATTGTTTTATATAATCCTGTTGCTTGGTAAAATCTTCTGCCTTATTTATTCTTGAAATGGTTTCGGCCATTCTGTTTACTACCTCCGATTTTTTTACCGCATCGGCACCCGCATCTTTCAATGCTACTTCTAATTGAAATAGGATAACATCTTTTTTGTTTTGGCTTATGAAAGTACTAAAAGCAGCAGGGCCTACTTTGTTTACATAACTGTCCGGATCATCACCATCGGGTATTAATACAAGTTTTACGTTTAGGCCTTCTTCCAACGCTAAATCCAACCCCCTTAAGGCGGCTTTAATACCAGCCCCATCACCATCATAAATAATGGTAAGGTTACTAGTGTACTTTCTTACTAAGCGCAACTGATCGGGGGTAAGCGAAGTGCCACCACTGGCTACCACATTTTCAATACCCGCTTGATGTAGGGAGATTACATCTGTATATCCTTCTACTAGCAAACACTCATCGGCCTTATCTATAGCTTGCCTTGCAAAAAATGAACCATATAAAATTTTACTTTTTATATAAATTTCATTTTCTGGAGTATTGATGTATTTAGGTGCTTTGTCGTTGCTTTTAAGTATACGAGCTCCAAACCCTACAATTTTACCACTATGGTTATGTACCGGAAAAATTACTCTACCACGGTAATTATCCATCAACTGTTCATTTCTATTGGCTACCAAGCCAGATTTGATGAGCTGTTCTGTATTATATTGTTTGCTGATGGCCTCTTTAGTAAATGCATCTTTTTGTGCAGGCGAATAGCCTAATTGAAACTTTGTAATTATGCCTTCTCTAAAACCTCTTTCTTTAAAATAACTTAACCCAACATCTTGGCCTTCCGCTGTATCAAAAAGCTGTTGGCTAAAAAACTGTTGCGCAAATTGGTTGATGATATGTAGGCTATCGGCATTTAGCTGTGCTTGACGCTGTTCATCGCTTTGAAAGGTTTCTTCGACTTCGATACCATACCGATTGGCCAGCCATTTTAAAGTGTCTACATAACTATACTTTTCATGCTCCATAATAAAACTTATGGAGTTACCCGCTTTGCCACAGCCAAAACATTTGTATAACTCCTTGGCCGGAGATACGGTAAAGGATGGCGTTTTTTCATTATGAAAAGGGCAAAGACCTAAGTAGTTACTACCTCTTCTTTTTAACTTTACAAAACTGCCTACCACATCCATAATGTCGATGCGGCTAAGTATTTGCTGTATGGTGTTTGGCGATATCAGGGTATATTTTTTTATTGCGAATATAAGTGTTACTCAAGTTGCACCAAAGGGCTTTTTATTATACACCCATGTAGGCGTGCCTTTAAATATTATAACGCACCATGCGCTACACATTCGCTATACATTTTATATTATTGGGGTAAAAATGTAGCCTAACTTTTTTGGCAATGATATTAGAATCCTTTTTTATACGGCTGTAGTTATTAACCGGTTGTGCACAGTCGTTGCTTACTGTCATTTTATCTAAGAAATGATGCCTAACTTTCCTTTACCATTAGCAGCTTATCCCACTCAACTGTAGGCTAAGTTTTTATTCATCCTAAAATTCAAATTACATGGTACAGGTAGATATTTCACAACTCTCCACTTTGTGTAACTCCTGGAAAGCGCATCTTACTATTTGCCGTGATGAGTTTATTGCCTACGAATATCAATTGCAGCAAATAGCCAACCAATCGCTTACAAAAGAGCAATTACAAACCTTATCGTATTTGCACAATCAACTGCTTATACAACTAATTAATCTTAGAGACTTAAAGCAATCTATAACTGCCCACGATAGAAAAATAAATTTTGAAAAAGCAGCTTTTAACGGAAAGGCTAATGAGGACAGCCTTGCACGCCATGAAGCGCTACAAGTACAATACCTACAGTTGCAAGATGCACTTGTGCCCTTGCGCCAATCGTATGTGGCTTTTGTTAACGAAACAAAATAAGCGCCACCAGTCTTTTTCTTAAAATAAAGTAAACTACATTTTAGCTTGATGCCTTAAGTGAAAGGTGAAATGGTATTGCTAATATCTTAACAGCAAATATATCTTTACACCCGCAGCTTTAATACTCGCCTTTTAGAACTACTGCATTAATTTCTAAATACTTTTATAGAAGCGGTTCTATCATTCCAATTAGAAAAACTAAATCCGGATTTAGAAGCCGTTACCGTGTATGATTTTCCCATAAAATTTTCTTCTTCGTATAATACAACCGTGTACCCAGCTGGCACTTGCAATGAGCTTAATGCTTTACTGGGGAAGCCACCAGCGCTATTCATAGTTGCATAAGTGCCAGGCAATAACATGGCCGATTGGCCTTGGTAATTACCATCGGTGTAAATGATTACTTGACTATTATTATTGGTAGAGGGATTATTGGTATTACCGCCATAGCCCATATTCTTTTCTTCAATTACCACCGAAGCAATTCTGTTTTTTAATTGGTAGTCAAAACAATCGTTACTGGCAAATAGTGTGTACGATTGCCCATATAAATTATCATTGAAAAATACTTTTACTTCAAATCCATTGGGTATTTCAACAGCCGAAGTTGCGTTTTTAAACATCCCCAATTTTTCGCCTGCATAGTAGCCAGGCAAAAGGCGTATAGCATTACCGCCATAATTACATTCAGAGTAAAAGGTTACATATTTACCCTGTAGCGGATTGTTGTTATTATATATAGGTGCATTGGGCGTTTTATACTCAATAATTAACGAGCCCACTTTATCATTAAGGCTACTTTGTAAAGAGCTTTGGCTTTGTTCAAAAGTTTCGGCATAGCCTGATAATGTTTCATTATTTGGATAAAGCTTTACTCTTAAATTTCCACTGATGGCGAAAGAGGAGATACTGTATTTTAAATTATCTAATTGTGCGCCCGTATAGCTGCCAGGTCTTAAACTTTTAGAACTGCCTCTATAATACGAATCTGTATAAAAAGTAACAAAATCGTTGGCAGAAACAGGCTGCCCGTTTTGATATATATTTTCTACTACAATAGATGAGGCCATTTCATTCCACTCCGTAGCAAGGCACACTTCATCACTTGTAAAAGTGTTGGATCTACCAGTAAATCCATCATTTTCATAAATCGTTACTTTGAAACCGTACGGTATTCGCATAGCTGAAAGTCGATCGTTACTTACTCGCATTTGATAACTACGGTAATTACCTGCCGCTACAAAATAACTTTTGCCATTGTAATTACAATCTTCGTAAAGCGTTACATAGTTTTGGCTTTGTACACTTTTACATAATAAAGTAAAAAAGATGACTGTAAGTGCTATAGTACGCATGTGTTTCATTTAAAGTTAAAAGTACAATTTTTTTAGAGTTCACTTCTTTACCCCTATTAAAAGTGCTCCGTCATTTTACTATCGCCTGTTTTTGTTTTATAAGATAAATGAATAAACATATTTAATTGATTTATTCATGAGGTAGCCTTGTGCATATAGAGCGCCCATTTTATTGCCCGTTCCTATGCTTCAACGTATGAAAATAATGCAGGTAGCAATAATTTTTCATACAGCTGTAAAAACGATAACATATAGTGTACTTTGTTTGTCTTTTAACGTTGCCGCCTTATTTCATTTTTTGGTGTATTGGATTATCTTTTTTTTTGGATCAATGGTAGTATTTTTGAAGCCACTAATCATTAAAGCATTCAAGCATGGCATTTTGGCTTATAAAATCAGAACCGTTTAAGTATTCATGGGAGCAGTTTGAAAAAGATAAACTAACATTTTGGGATGGTGTAAGGAATTATGCGGCCCGTAATAATTTACGAGCTATGAAAAAAGGCGATCTTGCTTTTTATTATCACAGTAATGAGGGTACAGCAATTGTTGGTATTGCTAAAGTAGTAAAAGAAGCTTATCAAGACCCTACTACGAATGAAGAGGCATGGGTGGCAGTAGATTTTAAGCCACATAGAAAATTAAAAAATATAGTTACCCTTGCGCAAATTAAGGCAGAAAAAAAATTGGCCAATATGGCATTAGTTCGTTTGGGCCGGTTATCGGTACAGCCCGTTACCGAGGAGGAATGGAATATTGTAATGACCATGGCAGGAGAGTAGGGGTCTGTAATTTTTTTTGCAAATCGATTATTACGGTTACCCTTTATCCATTAAAATTACAAATAAGCAAATTGCATAATTGAATGTTGAAATTAGCGATATCTTCAAACAGCATTCATTCGGATTCTTTTAACAATATTGACTGGTTACTTTTTTTAGATGCTTGGTATAAACTATGGTATCTCATTTTTAATTTTAAAAAGTATAGCCATGCAAAAACAAATTATCGGCCTGCTACTAGTGGTAGCTGCCGCAACAGGAGTTTATTTTTATTTCGTTAATAGCCGAACCTGCGACAAACCTCCACAGTCCCCCACCAATCAAGCGTTAATTATTGGCAAGTGGAAAACGGCAGTCATTGAGCCAGCAATTGATTCTGCTGAGGGTACATACTTGTATAATTTTTTGAACAGTGGTAAAATGCTTCGCTCTACAAACGATACTACAAAGCCGGATACTATTTTTTATAACTGGAACCAAACGGCAGCATCCATCTTAATGAAGCTAGGAGAGGACAGCATTGAAAAAGAATTTGTAATTACAAAACTTAATACCGATACGCTACAATGGCAAACGCCAACTAAGGTAATGGTAACCTTATTAAAGCTAAGAGATAAATAAAGTAAACCGCTTTTTGCTACAGGCATTAATACCACTTGTAGGTTTGCCCGGTGGCAAATAAGAAATAAAACCCATTTATTGCTGCTAATTAATAAGTAAAGGAGAATAAAAAAAGTGTTGCCAGCAATTTTGGCAACACTCTTTTTTATTTTAGTAAATTGTAGGTCTTTTGTATTTGGTATTAATAAACAATACTTATTTAATTAATTCTTTTACCCTGTTTAAAAAACGAATAGATTCTTAAATTAGAAAAAAAAGCTGCAAATTTTTTTAATAACTCTTCTTGCTTCGCCTTTTCATAAATTTGAAAAATGAGCCGATGAATTTTAAAAAAAATCTGCATCTCCTTTCTACTGTGGTGCTACGGGGCTTTGTAGCACATTTTGCTTACTGCTGCTTTGCTTTTTTTTCGGTCTCTTCTTTCTTTTGTTTTTCTTTTTTCTTTTTCATCCATTCAGGATCTTTTCTAAGCATTTGTACATCATCTAATTTAGCCACATACAAGCTACGGCCATGGGTGCCTAATACAATTTCATTTTCTCTTTGTTGAATGGCAATGTCATGTATAGGTACTGAGGTCGGCATGCCGGCTTGCCACTGCATAAAACTGTTGCCCTTGTCAAAGCTTACATACAATCCTCCATCCGTACCTACGTATAAAATATTTTCATCTTTCGGGTCTTCTCTTACTACGTTAATGGGTTCAAAAGGTAAATCTTTTCCAATAGCATTCCAGGTATTACCATAATCATTACTTACATATAGATAAGGCATAAAATCATCAAAGCGGTAACCATTCAATGAGGCATATACAATAGGTTCCTTATGTTGCGAAGCAATTACTCGGCTTACCCAAAGGTTGCGAGTGTCTATTCGTCCAGCGTTGGAGGCAGCTACCGTACTGTTAGTTTTCTTTTTAGCGGAGGCAATGTTTATAGCTGTGTTATTTAGTTTTTCCCAGCTTTGTCCAGCATCTTTACTTACATGTATATTGCCATCATCTGTGCCTAGGTATAGCAATCCAAAGCGTAGTGGCGATTCGCTTATGGTTGTTAAAGTACCATACGGCACATTACCGGGTTTGCCACCATTGGTTAGGTCGCTTGTCATTTTTATCATCGTATCTGCCCTGTTCATGCTTCTATGAAAATAGTTACTGCCAAAAAATACTATCTCCGGTGTGTGGCTGCTTAATAATATTGGCGACTGCCAATTGTAGCGGTAAGGCATTTCGCCCAACTCATGTCGCGGGGTTACTCTTTTGGCACCTTCTGTTCTGTTAAGTCTGTTGCTTCGTGTATAATTTCCAAACTGCGATCCATAATATACAGTAGCATTATCCCTTGGGTCTACCTGCACCTGCATACCATCGCCACCACCAAGGTTGTTTTCGCTGCCAACTGTTTGTCCTAGTCCACTGCCTCCAAAGGGATTGCGCCCTGTTTGAGAGGGTACATACCATACACCATTATCCTGCAAGCCGCCATATACATTATACGGTTTTGCATTATCGGTAGTAATGGCATAAAACTGGCCTACGGCAGGCGTGTTTGCTTTAAACCATACTTCGCCATCATCATAAGTAATATTTACTCCGCCATCATTTCCATTAATCAGGTGGCTATCTTTTTTAGGGTTTATCCAAAGAGAATGGTGGTCGCTGTGTACATTATTCTTATCAATATTTTTAAACGTTTTTCCTCCATCTGTAGAAAGCTGAGCCGTTAATCCTATTACATATACTTTATCGGGGTTAGTAGGCGATACAAAAATTTTTGCAAAATAATATCCGTACGTAAAAAATATTTGAATCTCTTTGTTGTTTACTTTTTTCCAAGTGCTGCCAGCATTTTCACTTTTGTATACTTCACAACCTATCGGGTTGGCTTCAAAGCCAGTATTTACATTAAAGTAATCATAAAGTACAGTAGGTTTGTATGCATCGGCCGCCACCCATTCTTTTACCTTAACGGCTGAGTATTTTGGATACAAGCGGCTTCGAGTAAAAAGGGTATCTAATTTTTTATTATCCAACTCCGCAAATGCTTCTTTCGTAGTTACATTTAATTCCTTTACCGTATATACAAGGCTATCCTTTTTTGCAGTATCAGGTTTATTAGCTTGATTATCTACCACCGCATATATAATTTCTGGTTTGCCGGGGTATATGGCAATTCCAATGCGGCCTACCTGTTCATCCGCCGGAAATCCACTGGCTTTATCCGTTATTCTTTTCCAAGTTTCACCTCCATCGTTACTTTTATAAATGCCACTACTAGCCCCTGCTTCTTCAAAGTTCCAAGCACTGCGGGTTCTATACCAGGTGGCGGCATATAATTCATTCGCATTTGCAGGATTTATTTCCATTTCCACCGCACCTGTATTTTCGTCTACATTCAATGTGTGCTTCCAGCTATTACCACCATCGGTAGTTTTGTATACGCCTCTTTCTTTATTAGCAGAGTATAAATGACCCAAAGCTGCCACCCATGCTATATTTTCATTGGTGGGGTGTAGTTGTATTTTACCTATGTGGTGGCTTTCGGGTAGTCCTTTGTATTGCCAAGTTTTTCCATTGTCATGGCTTTTAAAAATACCTAGGCCCGCATAAGAGGAGCGGCTGCTGTTTACTTCGCCAGTGCCCACCCATATAATGCGCTTTTCCCAGTTTACCGCTATGTCTCCAATCGTTAACACATCAGCCGAATCAAAAATGGGTTTAAACGAAAGACCATTATTTGTAGTATGCCACAGGCCACCACTAGCATACGCCACATAAAACTCGGTGGGGTCTGCGGGGTTAGCTTCTATATCCACCACACGGCCACTCATAGTTACCGGGCCAATATTGCGAAAGGCAATATCATTCAGCACCGATTTTTTTTGTAAAGCTTTGCGCTGTTCACCCACCTTCATCCGCTCGGTGGCAGGGGTAGGGGTAGTTTGTGCCACCGCAAAAAAATTAGTGAATACAAACAAACACAGTGTTATTACATTTTTTATTATGTCAGCAGTAGTGCTACTAGCAGCTTTTGTTGCGTCGCACACTTGTACTTTCTGTCCACTATTCAGCAAGGTGCAGAAAGCCTGATTTTTACTTCCAGATTTTTTTAACAATGTAAACATAAAAGCAGTTAATTTTCGTTTGTAAATTGCAGTCAATTTTTGTGGCGGTAAACAGGCCAGCCATTAAACTTACTACTCAAACATACTAAACTATGCGTTTACTCTTTTCTCTATTCATTTTTATTTGTATAAGCGGCAATGCGCAATGGAAAAACTATGTACTCAATAAAAATGGCGACACACTTAACCGGGTAGATGCTAAAGGTCGTAAACAAGGCCCGTGGAGTATTACTGTACCCGATCTGCGAGGCGAAAGAGGCTACGAGGAAGAAGGCTATTTTTTAAACGATAATAAGGAAGAAGTTTGGAAAAAATATTCGCTAGAAGGTGTAAAAATAGCCGAAGAAAATTACCGCTGGGGTAAGCTACATGGCAAGCAACAATACTTTACCTATAACGGAGGGTTGCTACGAGTAGAAAATTGGCGAGCCATGGATCCGGCTAATGCATTTGATACCGTTGATGTGTTTGACCTAAACGATGCTACTAAAATTAAAGATAGGGTAGTGGTAAAAAATGAAGGCTTTTCTTTAAAGCATGGTAAATGGTTTTATTACGATCCTAGAGAAGGTACTGTAGAAGCCACCGAAAATTGGGTAATGAATAAACTACAGATAGATGATGGTAGTATGGTGGGCGAGGATGATATACGGCCTATGGAAGTAAGTAGAGCTAAAGCCAATAGCGATACTACAGGCAAAAGCAATCCTAAAAAGCCCGCCGCTATTATGAACTACGAAAAAAAGAACAGTGGCAAAAAACAAATTAAAGTGAGAGATGGTAGAACGGGTGGGTAATGCGGCTTATTTATGCTTGATTTTTTAAAATACGCTTATAAAAGTTGGGGGCTTGCTTTTATACTTTAGCAAGAAAGTAATACATTATACTTTCTGAAATACCACCACATCCTGGTAGCAATTATTATACTGCTTAATCGAAAAATTTTTCCAAAATCCATCCACTATTTTCACAATTTGTAAGCCACTGCTGGCGGCCATCTTTTTTAAATAAACTTTATCTACCGCTATATTACCCGATTGGGTTTTTTCATCCATTAAGCTATAGCCTTCTTTTTTATACGGAAAGCAAAAATTAGTATCTCGGGTTAATACCTGCTCCGTATCCGTATCATATAAAAAAAAGGTACATAGACAAAGGCCATCCGGTAGCAGTACCCTATGTATTTCAGTTAAGTAATGCGCTATTTCCTTTATATGCATGTGGGTAAATACAGAGAAAGTAAATACTTTAGAAAAATAATTATTTACATACGGAAAAACAAATTGCGCAGCACTGTCTTTACTATCATTATATAAATCATTAAACAAAGGCACGTACGTAAATTGAAAATGTGGATGATTAGCCGCTATTTTCTTATTACACCAGTTTACGCCTTTTTCTACTACATCAAAACCATGATAGCTGCCTTCCGCACTTAAGTAATGAATTAAGCCGATGGCGGTGCGGCCAATGCCCGAGCCAATATCCAGTACTTTGTCGGTTGGCTTTAAAGCGATTGCTTGTTTTAAAATAGCTACTTGCTCCTTTCCTTCTTGTAAAAATTGCTGTGGGCTGCAAGGGCGCCCAGTATATATGAGGCCACGGGGCGGCACATAGGTATTCGTATTGCCTTTTATTTTATCTATAATATCTATGGGCAGGTAAACCAACCTACGAATAAAAAAACGACCACCAGGGCCTAATTTATACCAATATTTTCTAAGTTGGGCGGTTAGCATATGTATTCGCAGAAACGATAAAGATAAACATAACAAAGGGCGAAAGTAAATGGGGCATTGTAAGCTTTTCCACTTTCAAGATTGTAAACTGTGGAAATGAATTTTTTAAAGCCATCGAAATACTTTTATCTTTGTACGACCCTCCGGAAATTTCTGTACATACTTCCGTTTGGTCTTGGTGCTTTTACCGGTATTCCGGGTGTCGTTGGGGGGTGATTCAATTTATTTTAAGGCAGTTTTAAATAACCATTGGGTATGGCTAAGTATATTTTTGTTACAGGCGGCGTTACTTCCTCCTTGGGGAAGGGTATTATTGCAGCATCGCTTGCCAAGTTATTACAAGCAAGAGGATTAAGTGTAACGATCCAAAAATTTGATCCCTACATTAACGTAGACCCTGGCACCATGAACCCCTATGAGCATGGAGAATGCTATGTAACAGAAGATGGCGCTGAAACCGATTTAGACTTAGGGCACTACGAAAGATTTTTAAACATATTTACTACCCAGGCAAATAATGTTACCACTGGCCGCATTTACCAAACCGTTATCAATAAAGAAAGAGAAGGCGCCTATTTAGGAAAAACAGTACAAGTAATTCCCCACATTACCGATGAAATAAAAAGAAGGATGCTACAATTGGGGCAAAATAGCGAGTATGATATCGTTATTACAGAAATAGGCGGCACCGTAGGAGATATTGAGAGCTTGCCTTTTGTAGAAGCCGTACGTCAATTACAGTGGGAGCTGCCCGAAGAAGATTCTGTAGTGGTACATCTTACTTTAATTCCTTATTTAAAAGCAGCTAAAGAATTAAAAACAAAACCTACCCAACATAGTGTAAAAATGCTAAGTCAAGAGGGGGTGCATCCAGATATAATTGTATGCCGTACCGAAAGGCAAATTACACCCGAATTAAAAAGAAAAATTGCCTTATTCTGTAATGTAAAAACAGAGGCGGTAATTGAAGCAATGGATGCCAGCACCATTTACGAAGTACCCCTATTAATGATGCGGGAAAAATTGGATGTAATTTGTATGAAGAAGCTCAATATTACCCATTATCCTGAGCCAGAATTAAATAAATGGAAAGAGTTTTTGGATAAGCTAAAATATCCTAAAAGTAAAGTAACCATTGGCCTTATTGGAAAGTACATCGAGTTACAAGACGCTTATAAATCTATACTAGAATCATTTATACATGCAGGCGCCATCAATGAATGTCAGGTGCAAATTGTAAACGTACACAGCGAATTTATAACAGACGATAATGTAGTAGAAAAACTAGGCGGCTTAGATGGGTTATTAGTAGCACCTGGATTTGGCCATAGAGGGGTAGAAGGAAAAATTGTAGCCGTAAAATATGCGAGAGAAAAAGGACTTCCTTTTTTTGGCATCTGTTTAGGTATGCAAATGGCAGTTATTGAGTATGCTCGTAATGTATTAGGGCTAAAAGAGGCACATTCTACCGAAATGGATCCCGATACAAAAGAGCCCGTTATAGATTTAATGGAAGATCAAAAGAAAGTAACAGCCAAAGGGGGTACTATGCGCTTAGGCTCCTACCCCTGCGATATAAAACCTGGCTCGCTAGCACATACTATTTACGGTAACACTACTATTACAGAACGCCACCGCCATCGTTGGGAATTTAATAATAAATACCTTGCCGATTTTGAACAAGCTGGTATGCTTGCAAGTGGTAAAAACCCGGCTACCGATTTAGTAGAAATTGTAGAGCTGCCTCACCATCCCTTCTTTGTGGGTGTACAATACCATCCCGAGTTAAAAAGTACGGTAGAAAACCCGCAACCCATTTTTGTTCATTTTATAAGGTCTGCAAAGGTATATGCAGAAAAAAAAGCCGATTCTAAAAGCTCTTTATTACAAACCGAAATAATGTAAAATAGATACCCTAGGCTGCGCAATTACATTTTTAACCCAAAAAAGCAGCCATATCACTGCTAACAGATAGTATAAAATAAAAGCATAAAGTTGCAAAAGAGCTATCTTTGCCGCCTTTCATTGCCAGCAAAATAATTGTCAATATTTAAATTTTTTATAATGAAGTTTGATCGTAACACCGTCATCGGTATTGCTTTATTGGGCATTTTATTTATTGGCTATTTTTATTATACCAATAAAGAGCAACAAAAATACCAAGCTAAAAAAAATGAGGCGGCAAAAATAGAGAAAGCCCGACAGGATTCTATCGCTTTGGTAAATAAGCCAAAAGAAGATTCCATTAGAAAAGTAAGAGATTCTGTAAACCGCATTACGAATGCAGGAGTGTTTAAAGCCGGTGCCGATACAGTAGCCAAAGAAATTTCTATAGAAAACAAACTAATACGTGTAACCTTTTCTACCCTGGGTGGCCAAATAAAAAAAGTAGAACTTAAAAACTATAAAGGGCAGGATAGTAATTGGGTAAAGATGGGCGATAGTAAATTTGATAAGCTATCCTACCGAATAAAAACAGGTAATAGCAGCGAAGAAACAGCCAATTTAAATTTTGCAAAAATTGACAGTACAACTGCCAATGGTAACAAAACAATTGCCTTTACATTAATGGGCGATAGTTCCTCCGGCACAAACTACATTACGCATGAGTACACCTTAAAGCCCGATGATTACATGATAGACTTTAATGTTAAAATGCAAGGGGCCGATAAAATGTTAGATGGCGGTATGATGAATGTAACCTGGCAATATGCCGCTAAGCAGCAGGAGTCTGATCTATCATACGAAAGACAAAATACACAAATGGGATTTGTAGAAGATGGTGAATTTGATTATCACACCATTGGCCGCAAAAGCAGTAAAGAATTTGATGAGCCAGTTAAATGGGTGGGTATGCGACAACGCTTTTTCTTTGGCATTATAGCAGCAAAAGATAAATTTACAGGCGGCTCTAAAATGGAGTGGGATGATAGCCCAGATTCATCTAATGCAGTAGTACAATCCACAGCAAACCTAAAATTGCAAGTGCCTGCCGGTAGTCCGTCGGTGGTGGGGCTCAACATTTATTATGGCCCATCCGACTATACCATTCTAAAAAACTACAATTTAAAATTTGAAAAATTAATAAACTTAGGTCAGGGTATATATGCTTTTGTAAGGCCTATCAATAAGTATTTGGTAATGCCGATTTTCGACTTCTTAAAAGGCATAGCCGGTAGTATGGGGTTGGCCATCGCTTTATTAACTATTTTTATTAAACTAATTACCTCTCCTTTATTATACAAAAGCTATCTCAGCGGTGCTAAAATGAGGGTATTAAGACCCGATTTAGCCAAACTAAAAGAAAAGTTTGGAGAAGATAAGCAGGGCATGATGATGGAACAAATGAAACTGTTTAGAGAAGCAGGTGTAAACCAATTAGGTGGATGCTTGCCTGCGCTTTTACAGATACCTATTTTCTTTGCCTTATTCAGTTTATTTAACTCTGATATTGACCTAAGAGGACAGAACTTTCTTTGGGCCAGCGATTTGGCCGCTTACGATAAGGTTATTGAATTTGGATTTAATATTCCATTACTGGGCAGTCATATTAGTTTGTTTAACATCACTGCGGTAATTACCAGTTTCTTTATTTCCATTTATAGTATGCGCAATGCTCCTGAGCAGGATAATCCTGTACTTAAGTATATGCCTTACGTGTTCCCTATTTTTCTATTGTTTTTCTTTAATAATTTGCCATCGGCACTTACTTGGTATTACACCGTTTCTAACCTTATTACCTTAGGCTTACAATTTGTAATACAGAATTACATTATTAACCATGATAAAATAATGGCGCAAATTGAGGCTAACCGTAAAAAGCCAAAAACAAAATCTAAATGGCAAGAGCGGATGGAGCAAATGCAAGAACAACAGAAAAAAATGAAAGAAATACAGCAACGTAATAAACGTTAATACTTATCAATAAAAACCAGCAACTGCTGGTTTTTTTATAGGATGGCGTTAAATAATAAATGTTTTTAAGAAGCCTGCAACTAATTCACTAAATTGGCACATCTTTTAAGTAACATATTTATAGTTTATAAAATGAACGCAACAAAACATTTCAGTGCATTAATAGTGGCCACTTTGGCTACATTAGTTGTAGGGGCCCAAACCCCCAAAAAGCTTACGGAAGCAACTATTACTTACGACATTGTAATACAAGCAGAAACTACCGAACCTAATGCCGCCAGTTTGTTAGATGGAGCCACCAGTGTAATTTATCTAAAAGGGGCCTCCAGCCGTTCTGAAATGGTGAGTAGTTTAGGCAATCAAGCCACTATTATAGACGGAAAAACAGGAAACGTAACCGAGCTAAGAGAATATGGCGATCAACGTTACATGATAAAAATGACTGCCGCAAATTGGAAGGAATCAAACAAAAAAACTGACGGAATTACCTACAGCTATTTTGAGGAGTATAAAACCATTGCGGGATATAAATGCCAAAAAGCGGTGGGTAAAATGACGGACGGAACAGAAATAACCGTTTTTTTTACCAAAGAGTTGTTGCTGGTAAATAAGGATTTTCAATACATCAACAAAAATTTACCAGGCTTAGCTATGCAGTACGAAGCTAAATTGAAAAAAGGAGTAGCTACCTACACTGTATCCTCCATTAATTTTAATCCAGTGCCGCAAATAAAATTCGATTTACCAAAATCTGGCTATAGAATAATGACCTACGAGGAAAGTAATGGGAAGTAAAATGATTATCTACGAGAAAGATTGAATTTAATACCACCAGTACCATTTACCACAATCTTCTTTTTAAGAGGAACGATAACAGTGCTATTCCCTCTATGAATAACCACAGTAGTATTAATGCTGATGTATTTTTTAGGTGCGGAATATTCTAACACTTGGCTGCCCCTAAAATGATAACCGGAGCGTAAGCTAAAAGAACCCGGTTTGTAAAGAGTAGATTTGTTGGAAAATAAACTACGCGTATTATTTTTCTTGTTTCCATCGCCCAATGTGGCAAATGAAGTAATAGTAGATACAGCTATAACCGCAAGCACTGTCAACTTTTTAACAGCCAATTTTGTTATATCAAAACTACGTGTACGCATTCAATTGCAAAAATATAGATAAAAAAGGATAAAAACCGTCAATAATTTTTATACAATCCATTATTTAAACGATCAGTTGACTTAAAATGTTACGTAAAGGCTTTTTTTTTTAAAAATCTTGTTAACAGTTGGGGAAAACTGCGATAGGAATTACTTAAAGTTTCATTTAACTTGTTGAAAATAAAATATTTCAGGGGGCAAAGGGATTTTGCTGTCTGCACAAGCTCTTAATTATCTTTTGGCTATTATTAACTAATATTCCGACCGATGAAGGAAAACAACCCCTACCGTGAAAACCGGGGACAAATCCGGGAATTGCTAATAAACTACGAAAATTTAAAAAATGGCTATAAACACAGCTTTATAGAAGAGGAGGAGTTTGATAAAATTGCCGATTACTACCTCGAAATGGAAGATTGGAAAAATGCTATCGAAGCTATAGAATTAGGCACTCATTATTTTCCCTATTCTGCTACCTTATTATTTAAGCAAGCAGATATATTATTAGCAAATCGAAAGTATGCCGAAGCATTGCTTGTTTTAGAAAAGGCCGAGCTATTTGATGCCTCGGATATAAACCTGTACATCCTCAAAACAGATGCCTATTTAGCACTCGACGAACAAGAAAAGGCGGTGGCATTATTAACAGATGCCCTTACCATTTTTGAGGGTGAAGAAAAAATAGAATTACTTTTTGAATTAGCAGATGTATATGATGATCACGAAAATTTTGACAAAATTTTCGATTGCCTTAAAATGATATTGGAAGATGAGCCTAACAACGAAGAGGCTTTGTATAAAATTTGTTTTTGGACAGACTTTACCGGGAGAAATGAAGAAGGCATACGATTGCACCAAAAAATAATCGACAACTACCCTTACAACGAACTTGCGTGGTTTAATTTGGCCGCTGCATATCAAGGTTTGAAGCTGTATGAAAAAGCAATAGACGCTTATCAATATGCCGTAACCATTGACGATAAATTTGATTATGCTTGGCGAAATATGGGTGATGCTTACATACGCATGCGAAAGTATAAAGAGGCAATAGAAGTGCTAGAAAAAGTAAATGAACTAGCCCAACCAGAAGATGTAATATTAGAAGCAATAGGCTATTGTTACGATAAGTTGAAAAAATATGCTCAAGCAAGGCATTATTTTAAAAAGGCATCCCACATAATGCCAGACGATAGTAAAATTATTTACAAAATAGCCTGTACCTACTATAGCGAACAGCAATGGACTAGCGCCTTTAAGCAGGTGGAAGTAGCGCTGCGCATGCATCGATTACAGCCAGATTATAACCTGTTAGCTGGTGATTGCAAAGTAAGAATGGGACAATTTAATGAAGCCATACAATTTTATATTAATGTAGTAAGTATGCGGCCAAAAAATAAGGTAGGTTGGGAGTCGCTTATTTTTTGCTTACATGATGCAGGCTTTTTTGATGAGGCGCTAGATCAATCTAATTTAGCCTACCATGCTACCGGAGGCAAACCCATATTTTTATATTACAAATCGGCTGCTTTAATAGGACTTGGCAAAATGAAAGAGGCCTTGTTGCAGCTGGAGGAAGCATTGCAAATAGCACCAAAATTATTAAAAAAGTTTATGGAACTTATTCCCGATGTATTGCAAAATCAGCAGGTGGTTGATGTACTGGCTAGATTTAAAAGAAATAAATCTATTTAGCAACTTATCATGTTAGTAAAGTATAGCGGGTGGCTTTGTTTGTTATTTGGGTTCAGTTTTTTTTATGCATGTACATCAAAAAATAAAAAAGCTACCCCCTCCTCACTAAATAATAATATACCCATCTGGGTTAAAGATCCGTTTTATGAACATCCGTATAATACTTTTACAGTTGAAAAAGCGAGATTAGGGCGTTATCTTTTTTACGATCGCCGTCTATCGGTTAATAATACTAAAGCATGTGCCAGCTGTCATGCTCAACAATTTTCTTTTACCGACGCTTATACCAAAAGCATTGGAGCCTACGGCGATTTGCATTTACGAAATGCCAAACCTCTTATCAATTTAATTTTTGAAAAATACTTGACGGCGGCCGACTCTACCCTGCACTTTCCGGAACAGCAAATGGTGGGCCCAATGTATAACCAACATCCCATAGAAATGGGATGGCAAGGAAATGAAACATTGATATTGCAGCGCTTACAAAACGATGAGCTGTACCACTCGCTTTTTGCGAAAGCATACCCTAAACAGCCCAATCCTTACACCGTAGAAAATGTACAATGGGCTATTGCTACATTTATTAAAACAATTTTTTCATTTAATGCACCGTATGATAAGTATCTCTCTAAAATAGATACTATGGCCCTTACGCCTACACAAAAAAAAGGAATGCAATTATTCTTTTCTAAAAAGTTAAATTGCGCTAAGTGCCATCATGGAATAAACTTTACTTCATCAAATTATTATATCTCTCCACATACCGCTATCACCATAGATAGTGGTTTATATAGAGCTACCCATCAGCCAATAGATATAGGAAAATTTAAGCCACCTACGTTACGCAATTTGGTTTTTACCGCTCCATACCTTTATAATGGTACGGCTGCTACGCTTGAGGAGGTTTTACTTCATTATGAAAAAGACATACAAGGTAAAATGAAAACAGAAAAATTGGTTTTGGATAAGGCTTTCAAATTAACTTCGCAAGAACGTTCGCAGCTGGTGGCTTTTTTACTGAGTCTTTCTGATTCATCTGTTTTAATTAATTCCAATTATGCAAATCCTTTTTCAATCGATGAAACTAATTAAGGGCATTAACACTTTGTTCTTTTTTTTATTTATCGTTATACTTATTGTAGGGTGTAAAACAAGTACTAAAAATCCGGTGTATACGGCACAAGATCAAAAGGAAGCCATTCAATCCGTTTTATTAAGCCTTGATAGTTTACAAACTTTTCCTTTCGTTAGTGAAAGGGTAACGGCAATTAAGCTAGCCTTGCAAAAGCCCACGCCGGTATTGCTTTGTAGCGATAGCCTTTCTACCCAGCAAGTGTTTGCACAAAGCATTGCCTTACAAGATTCAACTTTTACCAGCTTTGTAAAAGATCCAGTAACGCAACAGCCTTACCGCAACGAAATATTTGGGGTATATCCCGCACGCCAAAGCGATATGGGTGGCGTAAAAACAACTTACCAATTATCCGATTGTTTTAGGGTAGAAATGTATAATTATGCTTTAAACAATACTACTATTGGGTTAGTAGATGTAAAGCAGCAAAAAGTTTTACAAGCATATACGCTTACGCATACCCAAGCTGATATTTCCGCAAACCTTAAGCAGCTGGCCATTAAAATTGCTATCGAATCCGAAGTGGTTCAAAATGCATTGGGAGTTAAGCCTTCCGAAAAAGATGCACTTATGGCAAGCACCCTCACCGCCTTAAACAGAACCAGGTGCGAAAGAAGCCGGCATCTTTGTGTGGCACCTACTTTTGTAAAAGGCGAAAAAGCTTTATGGGCCATCGTGGATTTAACCGATCATAGATTAGTAGGTATAAGATGGACTACCGTAGGAAAACCTGGATTGCCCATACCATTAGTTACAGAAAGAAGGTTACAGGATGATAAAATTACCGCTTGCTTTTGTGAGGTAGAACAACCTTTAAAAAAGAATGATTGGGAAATGAAATATATGCTTACCAGTAGTGACGGTTTGCGCATTGCAGATGTAATCTATAAAGGTAAGCCGGTGCTTAAGAATGCCAAATTAGTAGATTGGCATGTAAGTTATAGTGGTACGGATGGTTTTGGGTATAGCGATGCTGTAGGCTGCCCTTACTTTAGCCAAGCAGCAGTAGTAGCTTGGGAAATACCAAAAATTATTGCTTTAAAAGATAATAGTAATACACAAATAGGTTTTGTGTTGGAGCAGGTTTTTCGTAGCGAAGGGTGGCCTACGCCATGCAATTACAATTACGTTCAGCGATATGAATTTTATAACGATGGTAAATTTCGTATATCCTGCGCAAGTTTAGGGCGTGGATGTGGTAATACGGGAACTTATAGACCCGTATTTAGAATTGCTTTTGCTAGTGAAGAAGCTAGTTTTTATCAATGGAAAAATACAAACTGGGAGCTATGGCCCTATGAAAAATGGAACGAGCAAAATAATGCCACTACTTACACGCCAGAAGGATTTTTATATAAAATTGAAAATGGAAATAATCAATTTTATGTAGCGCCCGGCAATGGACAGTTTAATGATGGTGGCCGCGGCGATTTTTCATTTATGTACGTAACTAAAAATGTAAAGGGCAAAGAGGAGGGAGAAAATGATTTACCTACCATTGGCCCATGCTGTAATACAGACTATCATCAAGGTCCCGAAAAATTTATAGAACCCCAGCCGGAAAATATTAAAAATGCACCTTTGGTACTATGGTATGTAGCGCAATTGCGCAATGATGATAGAAAAGGGGCCGAATATTGTTGGGCAGAAAATAAATTGGAAAATGGGGTTTGGAGTACGAAAACCTTTCCTTGTTTTGCGGGGCCTATGTTTGTGCCTGTAGTTAAATAAAAGTATATTATGCTATTAAGATTTATTATACCGTTATTTTTTCTTTCATCTTGTAAAGAAAAAGTAATCGAATTTTCTGAAAATAATTGTAAACAAAATCCTGCCTTTATTGCAAGCGTAGGTTATAACCCTTCAAAATCTTACTTAAGTACTTCTGAGGAAAGGGTAATGGGCTTACAGTTAATTGAAAGCGAAATGCCGGGTAACCCGCAAGCCCGTGTAATAAGAAAATACCAACACCCCTCATGGCGAAAAGCTGGATGGCTTGCCTCAATTACTTTAGACGAAAAAGGAAATATTTATACTTCTCCAGCACCTTTTATCAATATTTTAGATAACCCCATTGCCAATAATAATACCATTTATAAAGTAGATAATGCAACAGGAGAAATGAATGAATTTCTGAAACTTCCCTTTGCAGATTCTATTAATATAGAAAACCCCTACGGTATAATTGGGATGGCTTACTTATGCGAATCGCAAACCTTGTATGTTTCTTCTGTTGCAGGTTCAAAACGACATACTGAAAAAGGAAATATATATGCTGTAAATGCGATTACTGGAAAAATTATTGATAAAATAACGAATGTAGATGCAATGGGTATGGGCATAAACTATAAAAGAGGCAAAAGAGAATTGTACTATGGCAGTGGGCGCAGCTCAAATATTAATGTGATACAATTAACGGCCAGCGGAAAGTTTTCTGGCACCCCTACTGTTGCCTTTTCTATTGCTAATTTGGGCCCCAGAGGCGATGATAAGGTGAGAAAAATTAAAACCGATCAGTTTGGAAATTTAATAGTGTATGGAGTGGAATTCAATTTCAACTTAATTGCTCCGCGAGAAAAGCAAGAAACCATTTATTTGTTTAGGTACAATGAAGAGGAAGATACTTGGTGGTATAGCCCTTAAGCAATAAAAACCTGTAAATCACTTCCTAAAAAAATGGTTATCGTATAAGTGTAAAATTTCCTTTGCGCTCGGTTATATTGTTATTAGATTTATTGGCATATCTTAATACCCAAATGTATGAATGAGTGCTTTGTAAAATACCATTTACATTGCCATTCCATCCAATCCCTTTTTCTTTCGTTGTAAATATTTTTTCTCCCCATCTTGAGAAGATGCTGAACTCTAGTAATTCAAACTTTTCTCCTAGTATGGGATACATTGCATCATTATGGCCATCATTATTGGGAGTAAATGCACTGGGTACAAAAACCTCTGTAAGGTCTACCACATTTACTTTTACAGAATCTTCGATGAAACAGCCTACATCATTAAAATTTTTTACCTTATAAGTAGTACTTGTATTAGGAGAGGCAATGGGATTTTTTATTGTAAAATTGTTTAAACCATTTGAAGGCGTCCAATAATAATGATTGCCAGCTCCATGAGCAAAAAGATTAATTTTTTGACCGTTGTAAATGGTTTGCGTAGCAGGTACATTTAGCGGTCCTGTAAGGTTAAGCATATCTACATTGTTTTCTGTTGAGTCATCTAAACAAGCAGTGGTGCTTTTGTATTTTAATTTAATTGTATAAACTCCGGCAGTGCTATATATATAAGTAGGGTTTAGTTGATGAGAACTATTCCCATCGCCAAAATACCATGTAAATATTCCGCTATAGTATGTTGGAGGTGGATGCAACAATTCCATTCTTACATATCCAGAATCACATCCCCCCACTGTTTTAAAGGAAGTTTTAATAGGCAGCTGGCCAGATGGTAATAGCGTTTGGCTTTTAAAAATACTACCACAACCGGCAGCTGAAATAATTTTTAAGCGTACAGTGTATAATAAGTTGGTAGGCGAATAGGTATGTGTGGGATTAGGCAAATTGCTTTGTGTGCCATCTCCAAAGTCCCACTCATAGAGTAGGGGCGGCGATAAATTACTTTGCGTGCTAAACTGTACTGTAGCAGTACAGCTGTCTATAATATTATAGGCAATACTATTAAAAGGGCTTTTAGAAAGATCATTAATAAAAGTAGGTAACCCTGCAATAGTGGATTGCGTATTGAGTGATACGGCATCTTCAGTGTATTGAAAGTCAGGAGCTTTCTCATCCGGTTTATTAATAGTAGATAAGTAACGGCTACTAGCAGTAGCTAAATATATTTTTCCGTCTGGGGCTAATTGTATGCCATAGTTGCCCGCTTTTGTACGAGCACTCATTCTAGAAGAAAGTATAGCTGCAAGGGTGGGTAATGTTATTTCTAATTGGTCTATTTGCCCATCGTAAGTACGTACTAAATATAGCATTTTGCCATTGGGCGAAAATTCGCAAGCGGAGTATGCCGTATTGGGAAATGCTATTTTTCTCGCATTGGTTAATCGGCCGTTGCTATTATCAAAATCAAAAAGTTGAGCAAAATTGGGTGGTATACCTATTTCAGAAAAAAGTGGAAATTGAGTTTGGCAAATAAACTTACCGTCAGGGCTTCCTTTTAACATACCATTGTTTACAAATGGATGTTGGTTTATAACCTCGCCTACATTTGAGATAACAGGCGTGGCTTGTAAGCCTTGGCAATTGATAAGCCAAGCCCTAAATGTATTAGCGTTATTATCATTACTAATAAACCAAACGCTACGCCCATCGGCATGTCGTATGGCTGCCATACGCTCGGTACACGAAGCCTCTAATAAAATATTTTTAGCCACAACTTCACCATTACCACCATCTTGCAACATGTCTACCATTGAGTACTGATAGCCATTTGTATAATTGGATTCTAACGAGCCTGTGGTAAATATATAATACAAATTACTATTACCCGGGTGTGGAATAATTAAACCTGACTGTACTGCAGATAAATTGCCCGCTAGGCCATCGCCATTGAGCATTACTTGGTGATTTTTGTTATACACTGTAACCCCATTTGTATAAAATAATAGATTGCCCGCTGTATCGCAAATAGAGGAAGAACCTTCATCGGCTATCATTTCGCTATTTGACAGTGCTTGCGGAATAGTACCACTGGGGCTAACTGCATTAAAATTCAAACCAGCCTTTCTACCAAAGTACCACACATTGTTATACTGGGAGGTGGCAAAAAGATGGCTAAAAATGAATACTAATAAAATAAAAAATTGGTACATGTATACTTTCTCAATGCATTAAGTTTCTTTAATTCGATAAATACTTGGCAAATTTGCTGTTTTTTACTGTAATTAATGGCCTACGTTAACTACTATGCAATAAAAAAAGCGAAATTTACGATTTACAATAAAACCTGCTGCTGGTGAGACGTTTGTGCCTTTTTTTATTGCTTATTTTTTCAGCCTTTGGCTTTAAGCAATTGTATGCTCAAATTACGGCAGATAGCATTCCTGTCTCCAACCTTAGAAAAAAAATAATTGCCACCAAAGAAGATAATATAAAATTGGACACTTTCAGTATAGTGCCCAATACTGTATTGATCAGTGGCGTAGCGAACAGTGATTTTACAATTGATTATACCAAAGCTATACTTAATTGGAAAGTAAAGCCAGCTGTGGCAACCGTAGTTATTCAATACAGGGTGTTCCCTTATTCGTTAGTAGCTGTAAAGCAGCATAAAAATTATGATAGCGTAGTAAATAAAATAACCATAGTACCGTACGCACCAGCCGATAAAAACACTTTCGCTAGAGGTGCTTTTGATTTTGGAAATATAAAAGCGGAGGGTAGCCTTGGTAGGCAAGTAGGATTTGGTAACCGGCAAGATGCGGTGGTTAATTCTAATTTAAATTTACAATTAAGTGGCATGTTGGGCGATAGCATTGAATTGCAGGCGGCCATTACCGATAATAATTTACCTATTCAGCCAGATGGAAATACGCAACAATTAAATGAATTTGATCAGGTATTTCTTCAATTCAAAAAAAAGGGCTGGCAACTTAATTTGGGTGATATTGATATTAGACAAAACGACTCATACTTTCTAAATTTTTATAAGCGTTTGCAGGGCATATATTTTAAAAGTGAAAATCAAATTAGTAAAAATGTAAAGTCTAACTCTTTGATCAGCGGTTCTGTAGCAAAAGGAAAATTTACTCGTCAGCTTTTGCAGTCTTTAGAGGGTAATCAAGGCCCTTACCGATTAAAGGGGCCCAATAACGAGTTCTTTTTTGTAGTATTGGCAAATACGGAAAGAGTTTTTTATGATGGCCAATTATTACAAAGAGGAGAAGATCAAGATTATGTTATTAACTATAATACTGCCGAAATAACATTTACGCCCCGCCGCATGATTACAAAGGATAGCCGTATCCAAATTGAATTTGAATTTGCTGAGCGAAATTTTTTAAATACTAATCTGTTTTTTTCGCAAGAGTTAAGCATTCATAAAAAACTAAACTTAAAGGTGGGAGTGTTTAGAAATAGCGATGCTAAAAATTCAACTATTAACCAAGATTTGGATGTCAACCAAAAACAGTTTTTAGCCGCTGTAGGCGACAGTGTGCAGCAAGCACTATACCCATCTGCATTTATAGATAGCTTTGCTGCTGATAAAATTATGTATGAGAAAATTTATGCCGGGCTTGATTCCTTTTACCGCTATTCTACAAATCCTGCTACCGCTAAATATAGTTTATCATTTATAGAACTTCAACAAGGGGCAGGTGATTATATACCCGATTTTAATGGGGCTAATGGAAAAGTATACAAATATGTAGCACCAATAGGTAACATAAAACAGGGTAGATATGCTCCGGTGCAAATTTTAGTAACACCTAAGTTACAGTCGGTAGTTAATATGGGGCTTAATTATCAACTAACAAAAAACACTATAATAAAAGCAGAACTTGCTACCAGTAATAAAGATGTGAATACCTTTTCTAGTAAAGATAATGGGGATGATAGAGGCTGGGCCGCAAAAGTTCAAATAGCAAATGAACATCTCATTAAGACAAAGCAACATTTAGTTTTAACCACTGCATTAGATTATGAATGGGTGCAACAAAAATTTACGCCCTTGGAGCGATTGAGGAGTGTTGAGTTTTCGAGAGATTGGGGGTTGCCATTAGTTACAATACCCACACCCGCCGACGAAAGTATAATAAAAACAAATATTGGGCTGGCAGATAACAAAGGACATTCAATGGCCTATCAAGTTATTCATTATCGCCGAAGTGATTATTACAGTGGTCTACAAAATAGCCTTCGGCATGCCGCTACTTGGAAAGGTTGGGGTATTAATAACCAATTGGCCATAACAAGTTTTAATACGAATAAAGAAAAGGGACAGTTTGCTCGCCCTATAATCGATATTAGTAAGCAGTTATCCAAACTCCATAATTGGAAAATAGGAGCCAAGTACACGTTAGAAAAAAACGCAGCGAGAGATAAGCAAACCGATACCTTAACCCTACTTGCATTTTCATTTGATACCTATGCTTTATATCTAAAATCTGATGAGCGTAAACAAAACAGAATGGGAGTTACTTTCTTTTCTCGCAGCGACAAATATGGAGTTGGAAAAACTTTTGAAAAGGGAGATAGAAGTCTAAATCTTAATTTACAAGCAGAATTATTAGGAAATCCTAAAAGACAATTATACTTGAATACTACTTTTAGAAAATTGAAAGTAATAAATAGTGCCGTTTCAAAACTTAAGCAAGATGAAACTATATTGAGTAGAGCTGAATATCGTATGCATGAATGGAAAGGGTTAGTAAGTGGAGATATACTATACGAAGTTGGCGCTGGCCAAGAGCAACGTAGAGATTTTGCTTACTTAGAAGTGCCAGCTGGTACATTAGGCGCTGCCTATACATGGTTAGATTATAACAATGATGGCGTGCAACAGTTAAATGAATTTGAAATAGCTGCCTTTAGAGATCAAGCAAAGTTTATCCAGGTATTTACTCCAACAAACGAATTTATAAAAGCCAATTATATTACGTTTAACTACCGATTGGACATCAACCCCAAAATGGTATTTACAAAGCCAAATTTAAAAGGATGGGCCAAACTGCTAAGCCGACTTAATTTTTTAACATCGTTTCAAACCAGTAAAAAATCCCTTGCAAAAGGCAGCTTCGAATTTAATCCATTTAAATATGCGGTTACTGATACAGCCTTAATAACCGTCAACCATATTTTTCTGAATACGCTTTCATTTAATCGTTTAAGTAGCATGTGGGGAGTTGATATTACCAACCTTCGCAATACAGGCAAGGCGCTACTTACTTATGGATATGAAAGTCGACGCCTTATTGATTGGAGCCTTCGTACCCGATGGAATGTTAACCGTTCAGTTACTATTTCAGCCAATGGTAAAATGGCAAAAAACCAATTACTTACGCCACAGTTTGCCAATCGTAATTATCAACTTTTCATTTATAGTGCCGAGCCATTATTTACCTATATCAAAGGCACTTCCTTTCGCTTAGCAGGCGGTTACAAATTTGAGCAAAAAAAGAACGAACCACTTTTCGGTGGCGAACAATCCAAAGCACATTCATTTACCACAGATGTAAAATATAATTTATTACAAAACAGCGCCATTTCGGGTAAGTTTATATATAGTAATATACAGTATAATGCAGTGGCTAATACAACGGTTAGTTATATTATGCTAGATGGATTGCTACCCGGAAAAAATTATTTATGGACAGTAGGCGTTACTAAACGTCTGTTGAACAATTTAGAACTTCGCTTAACCTACGATGGGCGCAAAGCAGGTACTGCAAAAACAGTACACATTGGCAATGCAGCTATTACAGCATTGTTTTAAAAAGGTATAATTTATAAAATTCTTACATTCGCCGCACAATTAAAACATCATGCATCAAGAAACTGTATTAAAAAATAGAAGCGGAGGTAAATGCGAATTATGTGAGGCTAATAGTGGACTTAAAGTGTATGAAGTACCGCCCGCTACCGGTAATTTGGATGATGCTATTTTGGTTTGTGACAAATGCTTGGCACAGATTGATAAGAAAGAAGCATTAGATAATTTACATTGGCAATGCCTTACCACCTGTATGTGGAGTGAGGTGCCTGCTGTACAAGTAATGGCTTGGCGCTTGCTTAATAGGTTACGAAACGAAAGTTGGGCAGCAGAAAGTATTGATATGATGTACTTAGATGAGGAAAAATTAACATGGGCAAAAGCCAGTGGCGATCATGAAGGAGATAGTCATGTTGATTTACATAAAGATTGTTTTGGAGCAGTATTACACAGTGGCGATAATGTTGTTCTTACAAAATCGTTGGATGTAAAAGGATCTAGCGTAAATGCCAAAGTGGGTACGGTGGTTCGTAACATACGATTGGTGCCAGATAACACCGATCAGATAGAAGGAAAAATTGAAGGACAGCTTATTGTAATACTTACTAAATACCTAAGAAAGCAAGGCTAAACTTTTATATTTACTATGTAAGTATTTTTTTTACATCTCTTTTAATTACGATATGGCCGTTTGCATTCCATATTTAGGCGTAACCAATTTAGCACAAACTATAAAATGGTATTTGGCTATAGGATTTAGCTGTACGGGTTCTAGCTTAACATGGGCCCCACAAGCACCCATTACCTGGGCACAGTTAGAATGGGAAGGCGCGGCTTTTATGTTATTTTCTTCAGAAAAGGAAATGCTACCTGGCCAAGTACGAGATGCCGGTTTATATTTTAAAGTAAATAATATAAACGGGTTGGTAGACACATTGCAACTATATGCCCGAATAATTGAATTAACAGAGCAAACGTTTTATGGCAAGCAAGAAGTAGTATTCGAAGATTTAAACGGCTATAGAATTACCTTTTCAGCTAATCAAAAATATTAACCAACCACTAAAACGGATTTGTCCTCTTTTCTATGCTTGACATAAAACCATGCCGTTATTAGCAATGAAATAATAAAATAAGTTAGCAATAAATATGAAGCGCCCTGCCAAAAACTATTAGCGCCAAACCAATCCTTTTGGGATAATAAAAAATAGATACCTATTCCACTCCTGAGTATTTCCCAAATAAGCGCATATTTATTTCTATCCATTAATTCCGTTAAGGCATACACACTTAAAAAGATAAAACCTCCGTACCAAAATATATATTGATATTGAATAGTTTTAATGTAGGCAATATTCCCAAAAAGGTAACTTACAAAAAGCAATATCATAATCATTTGTATCCAAGTCCAGGTGTTAAAAGCAGGGGTTGTTTTTGTATCATACTTTTTATAGTCATACACATTGTCAATTTTATAAACAGGATATTTTTCAGCCACATCTGCGGGTCGATAGCCGGTGGGTTTAAACCAAAGCAAAAATTTATCGGCCCAGTTACGAGTGTGCCAAGCGTCCTTTATCATTAGCCAAGCATGTTGAAAGTTAATTTTTATTGGATTCCAAGTTTGTACGGGCCTAGTAATTCCATATACTGGCACCACCTCATCCATTTCAGCTTGAAAAGTGCCAAACCATTTATCCCAAAAAATAAAAATTTGTCCATAGTTTTTATCAATATAAGCGTCGTTAATAGCATGGTGTACCCGGTGGTGGCTGGGGGTTACGATTATTTTTTCTAACCAACCCATTTTGTTAATGTGCTGGGTATGGTACCAAAACTGCGCAAACAAATGAAGAGGGGCCACGGTGGCTACTACTTGTTCTGGCACGCCCAAAAGAGCAGCAGGTAGTAAAAATATTGCAAACACCTTTACAATGGCCGATACGCTTTGCCTTAATGCGCAGGCTAAATTAAAATCCTCACTGCTGTGGTGTATAATATGGCCATTCCAGAAAAAATTAACCGTATGCTGTAAGCGATGCACACAATAGCCTGCAAAATCCAATGCAAAAAAAGTAATAACATAAGTAAGTAAAATATTTGGCACCTGCGTTATGGCTAAATGCTCCAGAAAAAAAGGATAGGAAAGTACTACCAAAAAAAGACCAATCACATCTTTCGTAACATTCGTTATGCCACTACAAAGGCTACTCACCATATCCATATTTCGCAACGTATCCTTTCCCTTACTAATACCGTACCATTTTTCAAAAATAATTAAGAACAAAAAGGCTGGCACAGCTATCAAGAGTATTTTTCCATAAGTTTCCATATACAATCAATTTATATAGCGTTATTAATAGCAAATATTATTCTTGCTTTATACATTACAATTATAATCTTTTTATAAGAAAAAAAATAGAGGGGCGTATAAAAACTACGTAAAAAATAGCGCTGCGAGAGTGTAGGTAACACTTTAATGTTATGGTTTGCGATGTACTATTTAATTGCTTTGTTTGAGGATAAATGCTAAAACGACATGGGGAATTATTTGAAAATTATCGGTAGTTTGCAAATAGGTTTACCACCCTTTCAAAAGGGCGGTTAAATATCAATAAAAGCAAGTTGTAGCGATACTAATTATACTGAACAAACGGAAAAGTATTTCAAGTAACTTATAGTAAACGATATGAGTAAATTTACTTTTGAATGCATAGATGCGCATACCTGTGGTAACCCGGTACGATTAATAAAGAGTGGTGTGCCGCCGCTTATAGGTAATAACATGAGCGAAAAAAGACAACATTTTTTAAAAGAATACGATTGGATACGTACGGGGCTAATGTTTGAACCCAGGGGGCATGATATGATGAGTGGTAGCGTACTTTTTTCACCGCATCATAAAGAAAATGATATAGCTGTATTGTTTGTCGAAACAAGCGGTTGCTTACCTATGTGTGGGCATGGTACTATTGGTACTATTACAATAGGTATAGAAGAGGGATTGATACATCCCCACATACCAGGGACGATTAAAATGGAAACACCTGCCGGCGTAGTACATATAGATTATACGATGCAAGAAAATAAATGCAAGAGTGTAAAATTAACCAATGTGCCATCTTTTCTTCATTCCAGCGAATTAACCGTTAATTGCCCGGTGCTAGGAGAGCTAATAGTAGATGTAGCCTATGGCGGAAATTTTTATGCTATTGTGGATTTTCAAAAAAACTTTGCAGGTCTGGACCATTATGCCGTTGATAATTTAATTGCTTGGGCAAGGGAATTGCGCAAAAATATAAATGCAAAATACCAGTTTGTACATCCGCAAGATGATACAATAAAAGGATGTAGCCATATATTGTGGACAGGCAAGCCCGTACATAGCACTTCTACTGCACGCAATGCTGTTTTTTATGGCGAAAAAGCTATAGACCGTAGCCCCTGTGGTACAGGTACTAGTGCAAGAATGGCGCAGTGGTATGCAAAAGGGAAATTAAAAAAAGGCGATTTGTTTATTCATGAAAGTATAATTGGCAGCAAATTTATTGGAAGAATAGAGGATGAATTAATAGTAAACGATAAGGTATGCATAAGACCCTCTATAGAGGGATGGGCCAAGGTATATGGGTATAATACCATTTGGATTGATAAAGAAGACGATCCCTATGCGCATGGCTTTCAAGTAATATAATTGAAGTATCTAGGTACAGAAATGTATAATGGCATAACTTATTTTATAAAAATAGGTAGTTAAAGTTGGCTAGTGTTAGTGATTGCAAAACAAACCGTACTAATGGGTGGCAAAATTGTTACTAATCGTTGATGTTATACTTTTACTATCAAAGTGCGAATAAAAATGTTGAACAAAAAGCGGCATAAACTGTATTAATTCAAGAAGGTTGGTGTTTCAAAATGCAAGGCATTAAATATTAAGTGGAGGTTCGTCTATCATTTTTTTAAAACAAGAATATAAAAAATTGGCAAAAGTAACTATCATCGGCGGCGGTATTATAGGTTTAAGTGCTGCTTTGTATTTACAGCAGTCTGGCTGGTCTGTTACCGTACTAGATAAAGAAGATTTTGGCAATAATTGTTCTTATGGAAATTGCGGCTATATCTGCCCCAGTCATTTTATTCCATTAGCTACCCCAGGTATCGTAAAGCAAGGTTTAAAATGGATGTGGAATTCCAAAAGCCCTTTTTATGTGCAACCGCGACTAGATTGGAATCTCATAAACTGGGGATTGAAATTTATACGTAGTGCGAATAAACATAATGTGGCAAGCGCTGCCATCCCTTTGCGAGATATTGCCATACTGAGTCAAAAAGAATATGAGAGCTGGTTGCAAAAGCCCGAATTTAATTTTGGATATGAGCACAAAGGGTTATTAGAAATATTTCAAACAGTAGCTGGTGAAGCACATGCATTACATACAGTAGAAAAAGCACATCAATTAGGGTTAACGGATACTCGGTTGTTAAATCATGACGAACTACAAGCGCTAGAGCCGCATACGCCCATTCATGCAATGGGTGCAATTTATTTTGGATGCGATGCACATTGTTATCCCAATAAACTAATGCAAAATTTAATAAATTATTTACGAAGTAAAGGCGTACAGTTAATTGCAAATGCTGCCGTTACAGGTTTTGAAAAAGGTGATAAAAAGGTAACTAAAGTTATAGCCGGTCATCAATCATTTGAGCAAGACGAAATAATTGTGGCTACTGGTTCGTGGAGTAGAGAAACTGCAAAGCTACTTAGTACCCACATTCCCCTAATGCCTGGTAGAGGGTATTCAATTACATTAGAAGATGCTCCTTTTAAAGTAAATTATCCGGCCGTACTATTAGAAGGGCGTGCTGCCATTACTCCTATGAATGGTAATAAAATTAGGTTTGGAGGTACTATGGAAATTACACATCACCATACACCACCCCGTATGAACAGGGTACAAGGTATATTGGATGCGGTAAAAAGATTTTATCCAAAGTTGGAGGTACCCTTTCCTGAAAAAGAAAATATATGGTACGGCTATCGCCCTTGTAGTGCAGATGGATTACCCTACATAGGAAGGCTTAAAAAGTATACTAATGTAACATTGGCTACTGGGCATTCTATGTTGGGATTAAGTCTCGGGGCAGGCACAGGTAAGCTTGTAAATGAAATTATTAATGGATGGAAGCCCTCTATGGATATCTCGCCTTTTGCGCCACTTCGGTTTTCGTAGTTAGCGTTAGGGTTTTTGATTGGATTTATTTTTTTTTTGTATTGTTTTAATGGATTTACATCAAGGGTTTCAAATACATCCATGTTTCAAAAAAATATAGGCGGGGAAAGAGCATTTTAAAAAAGATAACTTAATAATAGTAAAATAGATGCCTACTTTTCTAACACATTAAAGTAATACTATTTATTTTTACCAGCTTATGAACTGTATTGCCTCACGCATTCCATATCGTCAAACCAATGCTTTTTCAAAAATGGCGTTGGATTATATTGATAATGACAGCGCATTGCAGCCTTTTATGATGTACAGTGCTACCTTAGAAGGAATAGCAAAGGCAATAGAGGATAGAAAGAATTTTGAGACTAACAGAAAAGTATTGGTAGCGGAATTGCATCACCAATATAAAGAAGTAGCTACAAGTTCCCTAACCCAGCAAAATATAGCGCTACTTGCAAAAAACAATACTTTCACAATTACCACCGCTCATCAAAATAATATTTTTACAGGCCCGCTGTATTTTATTTACAAAATTTTACATGCAATAAAATTGGCCAAACAGCTGCAAATAAATTTCCCGGCCTACCACTTTGTACCCGTTTATTATATCGGATCTGAAGATGCAGACTTAGAAGAATTAAATCATATAACGCTCAATGGCCAAAAGCTAGTTTGGCACACAACACAAACCGGTGCCGTGGGTCGTATGAAGGTAGATAAAGCCCTTATACAACTATTGGCACAAATGGAAGGTCAGCTTTTAGTAGAACCATATGGGGCAGCCATCATGCGTTTGTATAAAAAGCATTATCAAGAAGGTATCAACATTGCACAGGCCACTTTTACTTTCATAAACGAACTCTTTGCCGAGTACGGCTTAGTCGTATTACAGCCCGACAATGCTAGTTTGAAAAAGCAAATGCTGAAAATTTTTGAGCAAGAGTTGGTACAGCCACAAGCAGCTACCATCATTACATCCACTGCTAATGCTGTAGTGGCAGCAGGTTATAAAGTGCAAGCCAACCCTAGGCCTATTAATCTATTTTATCTTATAGATGATAAACGAGAACGGATTGAACAGAAAGGGAATGTTTGGCAAGTAATCAACACTTCTATTTCTTTTTCCAAAGAAGCACTTATTGCAGAATTACATAGCCATCCAGAAAGATTTAGCCCCAATGTAATATTAAGAGGCCTTTATCAAGAAACTATCTTACCGAATATAGCTTTTATTGGTGGCGCCGGCGAAACTGCTTATTGGTTACAGTTAAAACAGTTGTTTAATCATTATAGTGTTCCTTTTCCTGTTTTAGTACTGCGCAATTCTTTTTTGATTGTGGAAGAAAAATGGCAAGATAAAATGACAAAACTGGGATATGCCATCCAAGATTTTTTCTTATCGGTTGATGATTTAACCAATCAATTGATAACAAAAAATACTACCAACCCAATACAATTAAGTGAATCGCTAGGCCCATTAAAAAGCCTATATGAACAAATAAAACAACAAGCTACCCAAGTAGATGCAACACTTGCCGCACATGTGGAAGCATTGCAAAAAAAAGCAATAGACCGGTTGCGAGAATTAGAGAAAAAAATGTTTCGAGCCGAAAAAAGAAAATTTGCAACTCAACGCCAGCAAATAGTTCAACTTAAACAACAATTATTTCCATTGGATAGCTTACAAGAAAGAGTGGAAAATATGGGGGGGCTGTATGCTCGTTTTGGTCCGACTTTCATAGACAAGCTGTATCAACACTCCTTGGCCTTAGAGCAAGAGTTTGTTTTGCTTTCTGTTTCAAAATAGATAAATTTGCCCAGTGCTACCTGATTATCCTCATAAACTTTTTAGCGATAGCCGCAACCGTTTTAACCTATTGATGGAAACATTAGCGATGGATGCTAGTGTGTTGATTTTTATTTAACCGTTATACACGGGTTTACTTTTCATTATTAAATAAATATTCAACATGAAGCAATCTGAAAGTGCATTAACACCTGCATCAATAGATGCGTTCGATTTTCTTCCACTTAATGGTACCGATTATGTAGAACTATATGTGGGCAATGCAAAGCAAGCAGCCCATTATTATATGAGCGCCTTTGGTTTTCAAGCTTTAGCTTATGCTGGGCCAGAAACCGGAATTAAAGACAAGGCAAGTTATGCAGTTAGACAAAACAAACTCACTTTTGTATTAACAACCCCCTTAACACAGGAAAGCGACATCGCCACGCATATTCATACACATGGAGATGGGGTAAAGTTTCTATCACTTAGCGTAAATGATGCTACGAAAGCATGGCAAGAAACGACTGGCCGTGGTGGTAAAAGTTTTATGGAGCCAAAACGCTTAACCGATGAAGACGGTGAAGTAGTTATGAGTGGTATTCATACCTATGGTGATACAGTACATTTATTTATCGAAAGAAAAAATTACAAAGGGGCCTTTTTACCTGGGTACAAGCCATGGGGCAATCCATACTATGCACCTGAACATACGGGGCTTTTATATGTGGATCATTGTGTAGGCAATGTGGGTTGGCATCAAATGGAGCCATGGGTAAAGTTTTATGAAGAAGTGATGGGCTTTCGAAATATTTTAAGTTTCGATGATAAAGATATTTCTACCGAATACTCTGCACTAATGAGTAAAGTAATGAGCAATGGCAATGGCTTTGTAAAATTTCCTATAAATGAACCTGCAGAAGGAAAAAAGAAGAGCCAGGTAGAAGAATACCTTGATTTTTACAAAGGACCTGGCGTGCAACATGTGGCCTTAGCTACCAACGATATTGTAAAAACGGTTTCTGCATTGCGAAGCCAAGGAGTAGAATTTTTGCAAGTACCTAAATCGTATTATGACGATCTGCAAGATAGAGTAGGCGTAATAGAAGAAGATATGGAACCGCTAAAAGAATTAGGTATACTAGTAGATAGAGATGAGGAAGGTTACCTTTTACAATTATTTACAAAACCGGTGGAAGATAGGCCCACCCTATTTTTTGAAATTATTCAACGTAAAGGTGCCAAAAGTTTCGGCAAAGGAAATTTTAAGGCGTTATTTGAGGCCTTAGAAAAAGAGCAGTCTGCCAGGGGTAATTTATAAGCGATGTGTTAAATTAAAAAAGGGGTGGTAATTATTACCAGCCCCTTTTTGATAGGTTGAACTTTGAAAGCTATCTTTACGTATCCCTTAAATTGCGAAGGTATATGAAATGCAACCCTTTGTTACATGGCATTATGATGCGTTATAAACAATATCATTGCTTCTATTTTTACTTTTTAATATTTACGAAAGTAATAGTGGCACAGCCATCGGCTACAAAAGGTGGGGACTCCGAAAATAGCTTTATCAATTTTCAAAAATCATTTGTGCGTGCCAATGATGCGCTACATCGAAGAGAAGATACCTTAAAAAAACAATTTGCAGCACAAAATTTAAGCTGGCCAGCAAAGTATTTATACATCCGTTCATTTAAATATGATAGCCAGTTAGAAGTGTGGGTTAAAAATGAAATACAGGAGCAGTTTAAACTTTTTAAAACCTACAAAGTATGTGCATTGGCGGGTACACTTGGCCCCAAACGAATGGAGGGAGATTATCAAGTGCCAGAAGGTTTTTATCAAATCAATGTATTTAATCCAAATAGCAATTATCATTTATCGCTTGGCCTTAACTATCCCAACTTATCTGATAGGGTATTGAGTGATATTGAAAAACCGGGGGGCGATATTTACATTCATGGCAGTTGCGTTACAGTAGGATGTATTCCCATACGGGATGAGCAAATAGAGGAACTATATGTATTGGCAGCACATGCCAAAGATCAAGGGCAAGATTTTATACCGGTACATGTTTTTCCAATACGGTTTGATGTAGAAAGAAGTGTAAAATTTTTAAGCAATCTTACTAAAGACGATGGCAAGCTTAAAAAATTTTCTGAACGGTTAGAGGAAGCATATGATTATTTTGAAAACTATCATCAATTGCCAATTGTAATGATAGATGATAATGGTACGTATTTGATTAATGAAGCACCGCCTACCATTGTTAAAAAAGCAATAGAAAATAAGCCCACCATTACCCCACCCGCTGTGGTGCATAGAATTCGTAAAATAGATACGCTTGCAACCGATGTATTTCAAATGCCATTATACCCTGGCGGAAACATAGCTTTTGCAAATTATCTGGAAAAAGTGGGTAATGAAATTACCGCTATTCTTCCTAAGGAATCACCAAAGTTTTATATACAAATTGAGTTTATTGTAGATGCCGACGGCGTACCCGTAAACTTTAGTATTGTAAATGGAAAAGAACATTTTCAACAAGATGTAATTACGCAAATCATACTACGATTAGAGGCAATGCCCACTTGGTCTTCGGCTAAATTGAATGGAAAACCTATCCCTTTGAAAATGATACAAACACTGTTGATAGGAGCTAAATAAACGTATATTTCATACCATTTATTTATTACGTTTTAATACTTATTTTTTTTATTATCAGTGATTTTAAAAGTATTTCTTCTATTACAAATTACGTAACACTGCTTTCTTTTCACTTATTTTATTCGGAAACTTTACTAAATGATTGCATTTAGATAGTGCTTGCTTATACTTTTATATTCAAGATCAAGATTAAAAAATCAACCATTCCTTTCTAAACTTTAAAACGTAAACTATGAAAACCTCAAATCTACTCTTCATTGCTTGCATCGCATCTATGCTTTTAATAAGTTGTAAAAAAGAAGTAACGACTACAAACAATAGTGCACCTATAAATGATGCACCTATATTTGATGTGCCTATTAATAGCGATTTTTCTATGGTAGAAGGTCGCCCTTGCGCATCAGCAGTTTGTAATGCTAGTGCCTATGTGGTTACATTAGAAGGAGTAACTTATTCCGGAACTTCTTGGGAGTGGGTATGGAGTGTGCGTAATCCTAACCCAGGAAATGGTACCAATGGTACATCGCAAGATTTAAGCCATTGGGGTATGCAGTTTAATCCATGCTTCAATTTTGCAAGTATAGTATCTGCGGGTTATAGTGCAGATAATTCAACTTGGACAAATTTTAATCCTAATTATGCTGTAGATCCAAGTCAGCGTTGTTTAACCGCCCCCGTATTTAAGTTTAATTATGGTACAAGTGGAGGCAATAAATCTTATTACAAAATTGTAGTCAATCAAATATATGCTGTAGCCTCTTGCAATGGTTATTTTAAATCGGGCAATAGAACTGGATGTTGCACTTTCGCATTTCCTGGGTTCTCTTGTGGTGGCGGACAAATTGAAGAGTAAACATTTTTCGACATAAAAAAAGTAAAGCCATTCAACTATGCGAGCAAAACCTGTAAAGTGTCAGGCGTTTGTTGGCGTAGCAGAATGGTTTTTCCTTTTGTTAACTTATCTACTATAGCCGTATCGTAATGCCTTATGGTTAAGAGCGATAATTTTTTTTGTACCACCACATTTGTAAAAGATGATGCGCTATGTGCTAGTTTCTCTATTTTGTCGGCTTTATCATCCATTACACATACAAATTGTATAGCTCCATTTTGTGTAAGATTTGGTTTGAAATGCAAATTTTCAAAAAGTTGATAAAGATGCCCCACATGCTGCTCGCCAATAAACGAAAAATCTTTTGAGCTGAATTGAATAAATACCTGCTCTTCTTTTAAAACAATAATGGGGGGTAATGCCTGTATAGGATTGTTATGAATGATGGTGCCTGGTAAAGATGGATCTATAAAACTTTTTACCAATAAAGGAATGTTTTTGTTTTGCAGCGGTTTTATTGTTTTGGGATGTATTATTTGAGCGCCATAATAGGCCATTTCAATTACCTCTGCATAATTAAGAGCGGCTATACCTACTGCGTCTTCAAATTTTTTGGGGTCGGCATTCATTACACTAGGCACATCTTTCCAAATGGTTTGGCTTTCGGCATTTAATATATTTGCAAATACAGCGGCACTATAATCACTACCCTCTCTGCCTAATGTAGTGCTTTCATTTTCATCGGTAGCACCAATAAACCCTTGTGTTAGCAATACGTTCGTTTCCTTAAATACCGCTGGTACTAATGTTGTTACTTTTTCTGTTGTAATGGCCCAATCAATTGCGGCATCTCTAAAATTATCATCGGTTCTAAACAAGTCACGCACATCTACCCATTTGTTACTTATCCCTTTTTCATTTAAATAAGCACTAACAATGGTGGTGGATAATAATTCGCCAGCGCATACTATTTGATCATAATAGTAGTCATACTCCCGCACCGGTTTATCATGTAATAGCCATTCTACTTCCGTAAAAAAATCGGATAGCCTGTTTTCGCATGCATTAAAGTGGGTTACCAGTAAGTACTTGGCAGTAGTAAGGTGTTGTTGCTTAATTTGTTCAAACAGTAAAAGCGCTTCCTCTTTTCTGCCCTCAAAAAAGGCGGAAGTAACTTTTTCTAAAGCATTAGTAGTTTTGCCCATGGCAGATACAATAACCACCATTTTATCGCCAGCAAACCGCTGCATGATATGGGCCAAATTCTCTACCTTTTCTGCTGTACTTACTGAGGCACCGCCAAATTTGAAAACTTTCATAAAATAAAAATTAAACTAACTAACCGCAAAAATCGGAATTAAATAGACAATGCCTGATGAATCTTAGAAACTTTCTTGCCTTACTTTTGCTATAACTAAAACCGCCTGTTATGAATATTAATCGTAAAGTGCAAACTTTAGATGAGTTTACTATTCAACAGTTAAGGGATATACCTGGCGCTACTGGTGAGCTATCGCATCTACTTAGAAACATTGGCCTAGCCGCAAAGCGAATAAATAGCGAAGTAAACAAAGCAGGGCTAGTTGATATTTTGGGCGATGCAGGTACCGTAAACGTACAGGGCGAAGAAGTAAAAAAGTTGGATGTTTATGCCAATGATCAGTTTACTGGTGTATTAAAACATGGCATTGCTTGTGCAGGTATTGCAAGCGAGGAGCAAGACGATTTTGTGGCTTTTGATGATGCGAAAAGTATACACTCTAAATACGTATGCTTATTCGATCCCTTGGATGGCAGTGCCAATATTGATGTAAACGTTTCTATCGGCACCATCTTTGGTGTTTATCGCCGCCAAACTCCAATTGGCACAGTTGTTACAGCAGCCGATTTTTTACAAGCAGGTAGCCAGCAAGTGGCAGCAGGGTATGTAGTATATGGCTCCAGCACTATGTTGGTGTACGCTACTAGGCGGGGGGTAAATGGCTTTACGCTTGATCCTACCATTGGCGAATGGACGCTTAGCCATCCAGATATAAAATGCCCACAAAATGGCAAAATATATTCCATCAATCATGGAAACTTTTATCAATATGCACAGGGGGTAAGAAATTACATAGATACTTGTCAACAAAAAAATAAATCAAACGGCGGGCCTACTACACACCGTTACATTGGTAGTATGGTTAGCGATGTACATCGTAATCTTATAAAAGGTGGTATATTTATGTACCCTGGTACCATTGATAAACCAAAAGGAAAATTGCGATTGTTATATGAGTGTAATCCTTTTGCGTTTATTGTTACCGTAGCAGGGGGTATGGCTACTGATGGGCAACAACGAATTTTAGATATTGTGCCTACCGAATTACACCAGCGTACGCCTATGTTTATTGGCAGTAAACATATGATGGAAGAATTAGAAACTTATTTGCAATAGCATGAATAGAACAAACACAATTATTGAAGTAAGCAACCTCGTAAAAAATTACGGTAGCTTTCAGGCCGTCAAGGGAATTTCTTTTGACGTTAAAGAAGGGGAAATATTTGGTTTGTTGGGCCCCAATGGAGCCGGCAAATCAACTACCTTGGAAATTATTGAAACACTTCGAACAAAAACGAGCGGTGAAGTAATAGTAGATGGGTTGAATTTGGATATACAACCTGGCGAAATAAAAAAGCGAATTGGCGTTCAATTGCAATCCAGTGGGTATTATCCTGGATTAAATTTAATACAGCTCATCGAACTTTTTAGCGGATTATATAATCAAGCTTTAAACCCGATGGAGTTATTAGAAAAAGTAAACCTAAAGGAAAAAGCTAAAGCGAAAGTAAAAGAATTAAGTGGTGGGCAAAAGCAACGATTTTCTGTGGCTACTACATTAATTAATAAGCCAAGAATTATTTTTTTAGATGAACCCACTACAGGCTTAGATCCACAAGCTAGGCGTAGCCTTTGGGAACTAATAAAGCAAATTCGAGATAGCGGTACTACTGTAATTATTACCACTCACTATATGGACGAGGCAGAGTACTTGTGCGATAGAGTAGCTATTATTGAAAGCGGAAAAATTGTAGCGTTAGATACACCCGATGGGTTAATTGACAGTTTAATTGCCAGGGGATTTGAAAGACCAAAGGAAATGAAATTAGCCAATTTAGAAGATGTTTTTATTGATCTTACCGGACATTCTTTGCGGGAGGCATAAATTAATTACGGAAGGCAGCAAACCACTTTATTAGAAATGTAAAATAATTTTCTATTAATATAAAAACTCGTTTACGATTGGAAAGTATGAGTGTACAAAATAAATTAAAAGAGTATATGCAAGGAAAAATTGAAGCACAAAAATCTGCTGGCGCTGTCTTTATGACGGCAAATTTGGCAAAGCCAGGTATATGCGAGCTGCCCGGTGGTATACAGTATGAAGTAATAAAGGAAGGAACTGGCAAGCAGCCTACCATCGATGAAAGTGTAAAAGCACATTACAAAGGCACTTTATTGGATGGGAAAGAATTTGACAATTCATTTAAAAGAGGGCAACCATTTACAGCACCATTAAGGGCATTAATTAAAGGTTGGCAAGTTGCTTTGCCTATGATGAAAGAAGGTAGTCATTGGCGTCTATGGATACCGTCCGATTTAGCGTATGGCGATAGGGGTGCAGGTAGCGATATACCTGGCGGTGCTACTTTAATATTTGAAGTAGAATTATTAGAAGTGGTAAAATAAAATCATGCAAAATACAACTACAGACACACGTTATCCTATAGGTAAATATGAGCCACAGCCCTTTTCAATAGAACAAAAAATTGAATGGTTGGCCGATATAAAATTTTTACCCTTACAATTAGAGGCTTCTCTTTTGAATTTAGATGAGTTGCAGTTACAAACTCCCTATCGGGATGGCGGCTGGACAGTGCATCAATTAGTGCATCATGTAGCAGATAGCCACATGAATGCGTATATACGTTTTAAATTAGGCCTAACAGAAGATAATCCTACCATTAAGCCGTATGATGAAAATAAATGGGCGCAGTTGCCCGATGTACAAAAATTACCAGTAAATATGTCTGTTACCATTTTACATGCCTTACATGCAAGGTGGTATGAAACTTTAAAGCATGTAAGTGATAATGATTGGAACAATAGAACTGTTTTTCATCCAGAGCATAAAAAAACAATGCGTCTTTGGTTTTTATTAGGTATGTATGCCTGGCATGGTAAGCACCATGTGGCGCATATAACCTCACTACGAGAAAAGACCGGCTGGTAAGCAAATTCAGTTTTGCCTTTTATTACTATCTTAAATATTCAACTATTTGTAATAAACCAACAAATAAGAACTTCGCACAATGAAATGGCAAACGCTTTCATCTTAACAATTATATTATGACCAGTGGTGTAAAGTTAGAAAGGAAACTTGCGAAGCGCCATCTGGTAAAATTGTTTTTGTGCAAACAGTTGAAAAGATAAAAATAAACAGCCTCCAAAAAATAAAACTTTCATATCTATAAAATAAAAAAACCAGCAATACTGCTGGTTGTAAATTTTAAAAAAAGTAACGACTACCGTCATGTTATAGATGTCAAAACTTTAGGCCACGCCTTTCAATTTCTTAATAGCGGCATTCAATTTAGGCACTATTTCAAAAGCATCGCCTACAATTCCGTAATCGGCCGCTTTAAAAAAGGGAGCTTCGGGGTCTTTATTGATCACCACTATTACTTTACTTCTATTTACCCCAGCAAGGTGTTGTATAGCGCCAGATATACCAATGGCAAAATATAAATTAGGGGCAATGGCTACTCCTGTTTGTCCCACATGTTCGTTGTGTGGCCTCCAATGTGCATCGGCTACTGGGCGGCTGCAAGCGGTAGCGGCATGTAAGGTTTTGGCTAAATCTTCTATCATACCCCAATTTTCGGGACCTTTTAATCCACGGCCAGCACTTACTACAATTTCGGCTTCTGATAAAGGAACTTCTCCGCTTGCTTTAGTAACACCCGTTACTTTTATTTTACTAGCACCCGTAAAAGAAGTAGTTACTACTTCAGCTGTGCCATCGCCAGCTATTGTTTGATAGGCATTAGGGTTAAGTGCTATAATTTTAATAGCCGTGTTAACCGCTATGTTAGCGAATGCTTTTCCTGAAAATACATTCTTCTTTACCATAAAGCCGTTGGTCGTATCTGGTAATGCTACAGCGCCAGAAACTAGGCCAGCCTTTAACCTTACCGATAGGCGAGGGGCTATGGCCTTACCACTTAAATTATTAGAAAAAATAATGATGGCCGCATTGGTAGTGGTAGCCACCTCTGCTATGGCTTTGGTATATACTTGTGCGTCGAAGTTATTTAACGAGTCGCTTGATACTTGATGTATTTTTTTCACACCATATTTACCCAGCGCTGCTACATCTTCTGTTACGTTGCCTAAAAGCACGCCTTCTGCGGTAGTGCCTAGCTGTTCAGCCACTTTAGCACCATAGGTTAATGCTTCCAGCGAAGCTTTTTTTACATGCCCATCGGCCGTATCTATAAAAACTAAAACACTCATTGTTTAAAATTTTGATTTACTAAAAAGTACAATTAAGTCCTATATCGCTTTTGCTTCTTCGTTTAGAAGTCGAACTAGCTCTTCTACATTTTCTGCATCTACCAATTTTACACCGGCTTTAGCGGGAGGTAAGCCAAAATCAGCAACTGAGGTTAATGTATCTGCTGCTACTGGCTCTACCACTTTTAGTGGTTTAGTACGGGCTGCCATAATGCCTCTCATATTTGGTATTCTAGCTTCTGCCATTCCCTTTTGTGCACTTATTACTACGGGCAGTGTCACTTCGTTTACTTCTTCGCCACCTTCAATTTCTCTTGTTATTGTGGCATTATTACCAGCTAAGTCTAGCTTTGTAGCAAGAGATACGTACGGAAGGTCTAGTAATTCTGCTACCATACCGCCAATAGATGAACCATTAAAGTCGATGGTTTCTTTTCCAGTAAAAATTATCTCGTAATTACCTTCTTTTGCTATGGCTGCAATTTGCGAAGCAATATAAAAACTATCATGGTTGTCCGCATTTATACGAATGGCTTCATCGCCACCCAGGGCTAGGGCCTTCCGTATAATGGGCTCTGCCTCTACACTACCTACCGTAACTAAATGTATGGTAGCAGTAGGGTTCGCTTCTTTAATTTCGATGGCTCTAACTAATGCGTACCATTCATCATAAGGATTGATAATCCACTGCACACCATTGGTGTCGAATTTCGTGTTATTATCGGTGAAGGCTATTTTTGCCGTAGTGTCCGGCGTTTTAGAAATACAAACTAAAATTTTCATTGCAGAAGAATTGAATGTTGAAAATGGTTGTTTATGCAACTAATACAAAGATAAGGGCGCAGCAATTAAAAACTAATATTTGTTCATATAATTTTTATGAAAAGAATTGATAAAATTAAAGCGATGCTATTGGAAAGCCCAACGGATTGTTTTCTACAACATGCGTTGGCCCTTGAGTTTATTAAAATAGGCAATGATGCAGCAGCCAGGCAGTTATTTGAGGAGGTATTAAATAGAGAGCCTACATACGTTGGCAGCTATTACCATTTAGCCAAATTATTAGAAAAAAATGAACACATAGAGCAAGCCATAGCCGTTTACGAAAAAGGTATGCAAGTGGCTAAGCAAGTAGGCGATCATCATGCATTTGGCGAGTTAAGGGGTGCGTATGAAGAGCTTACCTTTTAATGCGTGCTTAGGTACGGCAGCATTTTTATATAAGCATCCTCACTAATGGCCATAATGTTTTTTAAATCTTCCACCTTTGTATAATTACCATGTTCCTTTCTGTATGCTACAATAGGATTGGCCAGTGCCCATTTAATGTAAGGGTGCGCTTTTAATTCGTCAGTGGTGGCCAAATTGATATTTATTTTTTTTACCGACGAGTTTCCAATTAGTAAATATTGCTTTATTCGTTGAAAAGTTGAATCCGGTAAGCCGTATGTTTCTCCAATTTGTGCCACTGAATAAAATCCCCCAAGTTTATCTCTAAACATAACTATACGACTGGCAAGCTTACTACCTATACCGGGTAGGGCAACAAAAGCGCTTGTATCGGCGGTGTTAATGTCAACAGCCGAAAATCTATTAGCGCTGGGTTTAGGTGTGTAAGTAGGATAGGGGTTACTGGATGCTAACGTTTTTTCTATTTCATTTTTTTCCAAATGGTCAGCAATTTGAATGTACGGGGCTATCCGCTCAAATTCATCAGGAAAAAGGCCGTATATGCGCTGTACATCGTCTGGGTGCCGAAAGCGGCCTCCTTTGGATAAATAATTTTGAATGGTATGAATGGTTTTTTCTCTCAACCCCAATTTAGCCCAGCCCGCAGCCGATATTGTATTTGGGTCAAAATAAAACAACTCTCCCTTATTTCTAAAGCCTGTAGGTCGGTCGTATTGATAAGCCGCGGTGTAATTTTCCTCCACTGTTTTGTATCTGTATGTTGAGGGAAAAGAATCATATTGAGCTAATTTCTTTAACGGGGCTATCCATGCGGTATCGAGCGATGTTACCTTTTTAGGGCTAGATGGTATTGTTGGCAGCAAAAAAATAATAACCATTAACGCTATTATAAAAATAATACCGATTCGTTCCTTTCTGGAAAAAACAAAATAGTCGGCTATAAGCTGCTTCCACCCCATATATTATAATTTGTTCTAATGTTAAGTGTTTTGTAATGGTGGAATATAGTAAAAAAGTAATATTTTTGGCCTTATTGTTGATGGCAAATTTTTCTTGTTTAAGAATTTAAAATCCCTACCTTTGCCATCCTTTATTTTGGCCAATAATATTTTGACATCCCAAATCATGCACAAGTAACTGACAATCATCTGTTTTCGTTTTTTCCAAAATGAAGACTGGTGAGTGATTTGTGATGTCCCAACGTTGTAAAACCGGATTTACGCATATGTCTTCAACAAAAGTGAGCACAAGAGTGGATTTTGGTAAAATCAAGCACCTAGCGGAAACGCCAGATCTACTCGAAGTACAGATTCAATCGTTTAAAGAATTTTTCCAGTTAGAAACTACGCCCGACAAACGTAACATCGAAGGATTGTTCCGTGTGTTTAAGGATAACTTTCCGATTACGGATACCCGTAACATCTTCGTACTGGAGTTTCTAGACTACTTTATTGATCCACCCCGTTACACTATTGATGAGTGTATGGAAAGAGGATTAACCTACGCTGTTCCATTAAAAGCCAAGCTTAGATTAAGCTGTAACGATGAGGAACACGTAGACTTCCAAACCATTGTACAGGATGTATTTTTAGGTAACATTCCCTACATGACGCCCCGCGGTACCTTCGTAATTAATGGTGCCGAAAGGGTAGTGGTATCCCAGCTTCACCGCTCACCAGGTGTATTCTTTGGTCAGTCCGTTCACCCGAACGGTACAAAAATTTACTCTGCCAGAGTAATTCCTTTCAAAGGAGCTTGGATGGAGTTTGCTACAGACATAAATAATGTGATGTATGCATACATCGATCGTAAGAAGAAATTCCCTGTTACAACTTTACTACGTTCTATCGGTTTTGAAACAGATAAGGATATACTTACCCTATTTGGTATGGCCGATGAGGTACAGGTAGATAAAAAAACTTTAGCTAAATACGAGGGCAAGCGCTTGGCGGCAAGGGTACTTCGTACTTGGGTTGAAGATTTTGTGGACGAAGATACAGGTGAGGTGGTTTCTATTGAGCGAAACGAGATTGTAATGGAAAGAGACACATTACTTGATCAAGAAGCTATAGACACTATTGTGGACATGGAAGTAAAAAGTGTTTTTGTTCAAAGAGATGATGTAGGGGGCGATTATGCGATTATATATAACACACTTAACAAGGATACTTCTAACAGTGAGTTAGAAGCGGTACAATTTATCTATCGTCAACTTCGTGGAGCAGATGCACCAGATAACGAAACAGCAAGAGGTATAATTGATAAATTATTCTTTAGCGATAAGCGTTACGATTTAGGCGAAGTGGGTCGTTATAAAATCAACCGTAAGTTGGAAGTAGATTTACCACTTACGAAGAAAACCTTAACCAAGGATGATATTATTTTAATTATAAAATACTTAGTACGCTTAACCAACGGTAAGGCAGAAATAGATGATATCGATCATCTAAGCAACCGTCGTGTTCGTACCGTAGGCGAGCAGTTGTATGCGCAGTTTGGTGTGGGATTAGCCCGTATGGCCCGTACCATCCGCGAAAGAATGAACGTAAGAGACAACGAGGTGTTTACACCAGTTGACTTAATTAATGCAAGAACACTTTCTTCTGTTATCAATTCATTCTTTGGTACATCACAGCTATCTCAGTTCTTAGATCAAACAAACCCCTTATCTGAAATTACCCATAAGCGTCGTATTTCGGCACTTGGGCCCGGTGGTTTAAGCCGCGAAAGAGCAGGTTTTGAGGTGCGTGACGTTCACTACTCGCACTACGGCCGTTTATGTACTATTGAAACTCCAGAAGGTCCTAACATTGGTTTGATATCCACGCTTTGCGTACATGCCAAAATCAATGACATGGGCTTTATTGAAACACCTTACCGCAAAGTAAAAGAAGGAAAGGTGAATATGAAGGAGTTGAAATTCCTTAGCGCAGAAGAAGAAGATTTAGCAAAAATTGCACAGGCCAACTCCGAATTAACGGATAAAGGTGAGTTTGCAGAAGATAAAGTTGTAAGCCGTCAAACAGGCGACTTCCCTATTTTAGAAAAAAATGAAGTGGAATATATGGACGTAGCCCCTAACCAAATTGTGGGGTTAAGTGCTTCTCTTATTCCTTTCTTAGAACACGATGATGCTAACCGTGCCCTAATGGGTTCAAACATGCAACGTCAAGCTGTACCATTACTTCGTCCTGATGTACCTATCGTAGGTACTGGTTTGGAAGGAAAGGCTGCAAGAGATGCTAGAATTCAAATTCACTCCGAGGGTGAAGGTGTTGTAGAGTTTGTAGATGCCAATGAAATACACGTACGTTACAACCGTGATGCAGAAGAAAAATTAGTCAGCTTCGAAGAAGATCTTAAAATATACAAGCTTACCAAGTTCATAAAAACCAATCAGGAAACTTGTATTAACCTAAAGCCTGCCGTTAAGAAAGGACAAAAGGTAAAACGAGGCGACTTCTTAACCGAAGGTTACGCTACACAAAATGGCGAGTTAGCCCTTGGTAAAAACTTGAAAGTGGCCTTCATGCCATGGAAGGGTTACAACTTTGAGGATGCGATCGTTATTAGCGAAAGAGTGGTAAAAGAAGATATGTACACATCCGTGCATATCTCAGAATATGAATTAGAAGTAAGAGATACCAAGTTGGGCGAAGAGGAGTTAACACCAGATATTCCAAACGTATCCGAAGAGGCTACCAAGGATTTAGATGAAAATGGTATTATCCGTATTGGCGCACAGGTTAAAGAAGGCGATATTTTAATAGGAAAAATTACGCCTAAGGGCGAAAGCGATCCTACGCCAGAGGAAAAATTACTTCGTGCCATCTTTGGTGATAAGGCAGGCGATGCAAAAGATGCTTCATTAAAAGCACCAAACGGCGTAGAAGGAGTTGTAATTGGAAAAAAACTTTTCCAAAGAGCTAAGAAGGATAAAAATGCCAAAATAAGAGAAAGGGCTGCGGTTGAAAAGTTAGAGAAAGTACACGAGAAGAATGAAACAGACCTAATGGAAGTGCTTATCGAAAAACTAACCGCCCTATTAGCCAATTACACATCCGCTAGCGTAACCAATAACTTTGGAGAAGTACAAATTGGTAAAGGAGCTAAGTTTACCGAGAAAAATCTTCGTGGATTAGATTATGCTAACGTAAACCCTCTTGGATGGACAGGCGACGAAAAAGTAGATGGACAGATCAATACTTTATTACATAACTACAACATCAAATTCAACGAAGAACTTGGTCGTTATAAAAGAGAAAAGTTTAATATAAGTATAGGAGACGAGTTGCCTGCGGGCGTATTAAAACTTGCTAAAGTTTACTTAGCAGTAAAGCGTAAGCTAAAAGTGGGCGATAAAATGGCCGGTCGTCACGGTAACAAAGGTATTGTGGCTAAAATCGTTCGTCAGGAGGATATGCCATTCTTAGAAGATGGCACACCGGTAGATGTAGTGTTAAACCCATTGGGTGTACCAAGCCGTATGAACTTAGGACAGATTTATGAAACCGTACTTGGCTGGGCTGGTGAAAAATTAGGGTTGAAATTTGCAACGCCCATTTTTGATGGTGCTTCTGTAGACGAAATTGCTGGATATTGTAAGCAAGCAGAAATACCAATGTACGGACACACTTACTTGTATGATGGTGAAACCGGAGAACGCTTTCACCAGAAGGCCACGGTAGGTATCATATATGTTATCAAACTACACCACATGGTGGATGATAAAATGCATGCTCGTTCGATAGGGCCATACAGCTTAATTACACAGCAGCCGTTGGGTGGTAAAGCACAGTTTGGTGGTCAGCGTTTTGGAGAAATGGAGGTGTGGGCATTAGAGGCCTATGGCGCATCCAACATTCTACAAGAATTATTAACGATAAAATCGGATGATATTATTGGCCGGGCCAAAACATACGAGGCAATCGTTAAAGGCGAGAATGTGCCAAGAGCCGGCGTACCAGAATCCTTCAACGTATTAGTGCATGAGTTAAGAGGATTGGGTCTTGACCTTAAGTTTGAATAAAACAGCTGATAGCGATTAGTGTTTACGCTAATCGTTCTGGCAAAGGTATTAACGAAACAGAATTATCAATTTTGGAAGTAGGCCCAACGCTTACTACTAAATGCTAAAAGCTAAATAAAAATGGCAATCAGAAAAGAAAATCGTCCAAAAGCTGCTTTTTCGCAAATTACAATTGGTTTAGCCTCTCCAGATACCATTCTTGAGAGAAGCTATGGCGAAATTTTAAAGCCTGAAACAATTAATTACCGTACATACAAACCAGAAAGAGATGGTTTGTTTTGTGAGCGAATTTTTGGACCGGTAAAGGATTATGAATGTGCCTGTGGAAAGTATAAGCGTATTCGTTATAAGGGTATCGTATGCGACCGTTGTGGTGTAGAGGTAACAGAAAAAAAAGTGCGTCGCGAAAGAATGGGCCATATTAAATTAGTGGTACCCGTTGTACACATTTGGTATTTCAAATCATTACCTAATAAAATAGGTTACCTATTAGGGATGAGCTCTAAAAAATTAGAGACCATCGTTTACTACGAAAGATTTGTTGTAATACAAGCTGGTATTCGTGCAGATAAAGGCCAAAATTTTGGCGATTTACTAACGGAAGAAGAGTATTTAGATATTCTAGATACATTACCAAAAGACAACCAGTATTTACCTGACGACGATCCCAATAAATTCATCGCTAAAATGGGCGCCGAAGCCGTACATGATTTATTGGCTAGAATAGATTTAGACCAATTATCATTTGACCTTCGAAATGCAGCAGCAAATGAAACTTCGCAGCAGCGTAAAGCCGATGCTTTAAAACGTTTGAGTGTAGTAGAAGCATTTCGTGATGCTAATACAAGAATCTCCAACCGCCCCGAGTGGATGGTGATGCAATACATTCCGGTAATTCCACCAGAATTACGTCCTCTAGTTCCATTGGATGGTGGTCGTTTTGCTTCATCAGATTTAAATGACCTTTACCGTCGTGTTATTATCCGTAACAATCGTTTAAAGCGTTTATTAGAAATTAAAGCACCTGAGGTAATTCTTCGTAACGAAAAAAGAATGTTACAAGAAGCCATCGACTCATTATTTGATAATAGCAGAAAATCGAATGCCGTAAAAGCAGAAGGTGGAAGAGCGTTAAAATCACTGAGCGATGTTTTAAAAGGTAAACAAGGACGTTTCCGTCAAAACCTATTAGGTAAAAGGGTTGACTACTCTGGTCGTTCGGTAATTGTAGTAGGTCCCGAATTGAAGTTACACGAGTGTGGTTTACCAAAAGATATGGCAGCAGAATTGTTTAAGCCATTTATCATTCGTAAATTAATTGAAAGAGGTATTGTAAAAACGGTTAAATCTGCCCGTAAACTGGTGGATAAAAAAGAAGCTGTTATTTGGGATATTCTTGAAAATATATTGAAAGGGCATCCAATCATGTTGAACCGTGCCCCAACCCTTCACCGCCTATCAATACAGGCCTTTCAGCCTAAATTAATAGAAGGTAAAGCAATTCAATTACACCCCTTAGTAACCTCTGCCTTCAATGCCGACTTTGATGGTGACCAAATGGCGGTGCATGTGCCGTTAAGCCACGCAGCCGTATTGGAAGCGCAGTTATTAATGCTTGCCTCTCACAACATCCTAAACCCACAGAACGGAACACCTATTACCCTTCCTTCTCAGGACATGGTATTGGGCTTGTACTACATCACCAAAGGAAAAAGAAACAACGATACAGATGTGGTTCGTGGTGAAGGAAAAATATTTTATTCCAGCGAGGAAGTAATTATTGCCTACAACGAAAAAGTAGTAGACATGCACGCTTGGATTAAAGTAAAGACGGCAGTTCGTAATGCGGATGGTTTGTTGCAGATGAAGCTGATAGAAACTACCGTAGGTCGTGTATTATTTAATCAACATGTGCCAGCCGAAGTTGGGTTTGTAAACGCCTTACTTACAAAGAAAAATCTAAGAGAAATCATTGGCGATATTATAAAAATTACCAATGTACCTAAAACGGCTAAGTTCCTTGATGATATTAAAACATTAGGATTCCGTACCGCCTTCCAGGGAGGTTTATCCTTCAGTATTAACGACCTTATTATTCCTGATACTAAGGAAGAATTGTTGGATACTGCTAAAGGAGAAGTGGATGAAGTGTGGGAGAGCTACAACATGGGTCTTATCACTAATAACGAACGATATAATCAAATAGTAGACATTTGGAGCCGTGTGGATACCCGTATCACCGAAACATTAATTCGTGAGTTGGCAAACGATAAGCAAGGGTTTAACTCGGTGTACATGATGCTTGACTCAGGTGCAAGGGGTTCTAAACAACAGATTAAGCAGCTAGCAGGTATAAGAGGCTTGATGGCTAAGCCAAGAAAATCTGGTTCTACAGGCTCAGAGATTATCGAAAATCCAATCCTTTCTAACTTTAAAGGCGGATTGAACGTATTGGATTACTTCATCTCTACCCACGGTGCCCGTAAAGGTTTGGCGGATACCGCCCTTAAAACGGCCGATGCTGGTTACCTAACCCGTAGACTTGTGGACGTAGCTCAAGATGTAGTAATAATGGAAGAAGATTGCGGTACCTTAAGAGGAATTGCCACATCTGCTTTAAAAGATAATGAAGATATTATTGAACCATTGAGCGATAGAATTGCAGGCCGTACATCTTTACATGATGTATATGACCCCGTAACTGATCAATTGATTGTAACCGGTGGCGAAGAAATTTCAATTGATGTTGCACGTAGAATAGAAGAAGCTGGTATTGAAATCGTAGAAATTCGTTCTGTATTAACCTGCGAAAGTAAGCGAGGTGTATGCGTAAAATGTTACGGTAAAAACCTTGCCTCTGGTAACCTAGCACAAAAAGGAGATGCTGTAGGCATTATTGCCGCACAATCCATTGGTGAGCCAGGTACACAGCTTACACTACGTACCTTCCACGTGGGTGGTGTGGCAGGTTCCGCGTCTGTTGAATCTACATTAGCCGCTAAATTTGATGGTACAATACAATTTGATGGCTTACGTACGGTGCTAATTGAAAATAATGAAGGAGTTAAAAATCCAATTGTTATTGGCCGTACAGGTGAGGTAAGAATTATTGATACAAAGAATGATCGCCTACTAATCACTAATAACATTCCTTATGGCGCTACTTTAAATGTAAAAGATGGCCAAAAAATAAATAAGGGCGATGTTATCTGCTCATGGGATCCATTCAACAACGTAATCATGGCTGAAATAAATGGTACGTTGAAGTTTGAAAATGTTTTAGATGGTATTACTTATCGTGAAGAAGCCGATGAGCAAACAGGCCACCGCGAAAAAGTAGTAATAGAAACAAGAGATAAAACCAAAATACCATCTATCATTGTTGAGGGTAAGGAGAAAAAATCGTACAACTTACCAACCGGTAGCCATATCATAATGGAAGAAGGTGATGAGGTAAAAGCTGGCCAGGTAATTGTTAAAATACCAAGGGTGTTAGGCAAGCTTAGAGATATCACCGGGGGTCTTCCTCGAGTTACTGAATTATTTGAAGCCAGAAACCCAAGCAACCCAGCTGTTGTTTCGGAAATTGATGGTGTGGTAATGATGGGAGCTATTAAGAGAGGTAACCGTGAAATTATGATTGAAGCCAAAGATGGCGTTCAGAAAAAATACCTGGTACCATTAACCCGTCAAATATTAGCCCAAGATGGCGACTTTGTAAAAGCGGGTTCTCCATTAAGTGATGGTCAAATTGCACCTTACGATATTCTTGCCATTAAAGGTCCGTTTGCAGTACAAGAATATGTGGTAAATGAAATTCAGGAAGTATATCGTTTACAAGGGGTGAAAATTAATGACAAACACATTGAGGTTATCGTTCGTCAAATGATGCGTAAAGTAAACATTGTTGATCCAGGGGATACTATTTTCTTAGAGGATGATTTAACAGATAAGTTTGAGTTTATTTATGAGAATGATAACATCTTCGATAAAAAAGTAGTAACCGATATTGGCGATAGTACAAAGCTTCGTGCCGGACAAATTGTAACCCTACGTGAGGTAAGGGAAGAGAATTCTATCTTAAAACGTAGTGATAAAAAACCGGTAGAATATAGAGATGCTAAACCGGCCACTTCATCGCCTACATTGCTAGGTATTACCAAAGCATCATTAGGCGTACAAAGCTGGATTTCAGCTGCCTCTTTCCAAGAAACTACTAAAGTACTTTCTTCGGCGGCTATACACGGTAAAACGGATGATATGCTCGGTTTAAAAGAAAACGTTATTACCGGACACCCAATACCAGCTGGTACAGGGCTTAGAGATTTTGAGAACATGATCATCGGTAGTAAAGAAGAATATGAACTACTCCAAACTACTCGTGAAGCAATGGCTTTTGATGATGAAGAATAATAGAGAGAGTAAGTTTAGAACATTTTTATAAGTTTTAATAAGGAGCAGTATAGCTGCTCCTTATTTTTTATAGATAACGCCCTGTTAAGTCTTTCACAAAGTATCGCTATTGCTTATATTTGCCCCTATACATATTCGTAACTTTACAATACAAATTTTTGGTAATGAAGAATGGTTTTTTGATTTGGAATATCGTACTTACCCTTTTATGTGGTTTTTTATTGTTTAAACATTTTGGCAATAATAAAAAGCAGGGGTCTAAGCCCACCATCGCATCATCCGATAGTAATCTAACTAACAAACCTGTAAGTATTGCTTATTTTGAAATGGACTCTGTGGCTTCTCAATTTGAGATGGTTAAATCATTAAAGTCCGAACTTTCAAAGAAAGAAAATGGGATGCAAAATGAATTAGATCGCTTAACCAAAGCAATACAGCAACGATATTTGTTTTTTCAAAATCAAGAGAAAGAAGGAAAGTTAACCCCTGAAACCGCTCAAGATGCCGGCGCCGAAATTAAAAAAATGGAGGACGACCTAAAAATGAAAAGGGCGCAAATGGAACAAGAGTACAACGATTTTATGGCCAAGAGGCAGGCCGATATTAAAACCAAAATAGAAGAGTATATTAAAGAATATAATCAACAGTCTAAATTTACTTACGTACTCTCCGATGATCCAGGTTTATTCTACTTCCGTGATACATCATTTAATATTACTACTGAAGTAATAAAGGGTCTTAACAGCCGTTACAAAACAGCTAAATAAATTTTGTTACCTGCTAAGTGGGGTTTACATTTGCAGCCCTGCATTTAGCAATAACTATTCAGTTCTTTCAAAGCAAAAATGCACCTGCCCGGGTGGCGAAATTGGTAGACGCAGCAGACTCAAAATCTGCCGCCTTCACCGGTGTGTCGGTTCGAGTCCGACCCCGGGCACAAAAAAAGACAGATAATTTCTGTCTTTTTTTTTATATCTAACTGAGTAAGTTCTCCTCACCCCCTCAAGCCCACAAGCCAATAACCTGATTGGCAATTTAAGCTTGCAATTTTAAAAACTGCAATAATTTACAATACCTAATTAACCATCCTACTTTTAAAGCAAATGGAGATGGCGAGTAATACATTGTTTGTACTAAACTTGTAATTTAGTTTAAGCTTCTATTCTAAAATGTTTGTATTATATAAACTGCCTATCATTCAATAAATAAAACTGCTGCTAATAAAAAAATACTACTCTGTAATGCTGCGAGAGTAGTTATTGTTTACTTTTAAAAAAAGAAGATAACTTGTCACACATACCACATCGTAAAGAAAAGGATTGCCTTAATTGCGGCACTATTGTTCAAGGGCACTTTTGTCATAATTGTGGTCAAGAAAATATCGTTACACATGAAAGTTTTGGCCACATGGTAAAGCATTTTGTGTATGATATTACGCATTTTGACAACAAGTTCTTCGACTCCATGCGGTACTTACTTTTCAAACCAGGTTTTTTGCCAAGGGCTTATATACAAGGTAAAAGGGCTAGTTACTTAAATCCCATAAAAAAATATGTATTTACATCGGCTATTTTCTTTTTAATGTTTTTTTCATTTTTTACTTCGCCCATTAGTGTAGAATTAGAAAATGTAGACAAGCCATTATCTACTACCGAAAGACTATTTAGAAGCCAAAAGGCTGAGAAAGAATTAGCCAACAACCCCCATAATGCTAAGCTAGATACATTTTTAATGTTGATAAAAGATACTAGCAAGCCTATCACACTTGGCCAATTAAAAAATTATTGGAATGAAAATGATTTTATGATGTTTGAAGGTAGGCAATACACTACCGTTAAAGAATATGACTCTATACAACTAGCAACCCCATTAAAAGATAGGGATCGGTGGTGGGTACAACTTTTGCAAAAAAAGAACTTGAAAATTAAAGAGAAATATGGTCAAGCCCCAGGAAAATTAAAAAGTGTTTTGTTCAGCGCTTTTTTTCAAAAGCTGCCTTATATGCTTTTTGTTTCATTGCCATTTTTTGCAGGCATATTAAAGTTACTGTACTATCGGCGTAAGCGGTTTTATTATGCGGATCATGGCATCTTTACCATTTATCACTATGTGTTTTCTTTCTTTTTGCTAAGTGTAGTATTTACATTAAATAAACTGGCTGATGTTAGTGGTTGGGGGTTCATTGATATGTTTACAGCGGTAGCATTTTTAAGTGGCGGTGTTTATTTATATCTTTCAATGAAATATTTTTATGAGCAAGGGTATGCCAAAACACTGCTCAAGTTTTTTTTATTAAATGCACTAGCTGCTGTAGGAATGATTATTTTGTTTATTTTATTTCTAATGTTATCTGTCTTTCAAATTTAAACTATCAATTATGCAAACCGAGAATGAAAAAGCATTTAGCAGGCTGGTAGGCATTATGGATGAGTTGCGAGAAAAATGCCCTTGGGATAAAAAGCAAACAATCCACACATTACGCCAATTAACTATTGAAGAAACGTATGAACTAGCTGATGCTATTACGGATAGCGATTGGAAAGGAATTAAAGAAGAGCTAGGCGATTTATTACTGCACCTTCTTTTTTATTCAAAAATTGGCGAGGAGCAAAATCAATTTCAATTACATGAAATGATAAATGGTATCTGTGAAAAACTTATTCATCGACACCCACATATTTATGGCAATGTAAAAGTAAAGGACGAAGAGGAGGTGAAGGCCAATTGGGAAAAACTGAAATTGAAAGAAGGAAAAAAATCCGTATTAAGTGGCGTGCCTCCATCATTACCAGCCATCGTAAAAGCTATGCGTTTGCAAGAAAAAGCTAAACAAGTAGGATTTGAGTGGGATAATAAAGAACAAGTATGGGATAAAGTAGAAGAAGAAATAGCAGAACTAAAAGTGGCCATTGCCAGTGGTGACGTGGATAAAACCGAAGATGAATTTGGCGATGTTTTGTTTTCTTTGATTAATTACGCAAGGTTTTTGCATATAGATGCTGAGAATGCAGTTGAAAAAACGAATAAAAAATTTATACACCGATTTTCTAAAATGGAAGCGGAAGCAACGCAATTAGGAAAACCATTAATGCAAATGACGCTGGCAGAAATGGATGAGTTATGGAATAAAATAAAAAAGCAACAATAACATTTAGTGAAATCCTTACGCAATAATAACTTTGTAAGCAGTAATAGATTATTACTACTATCATTATTATTGATTGCCCTCTCTTTTTTTGTAAGCCTGCTCAATTCCACTCGTACTTCAATACAAAAAGATATAAATACGGCCCAGCATTATTTGCAAGAGCAACACCAGGTATTTAACAATCTAATCCAGGATACAGCGTTAGTACATTCATTGCTTAGCCAGTCGTCGTCCCTACAAGCGTATACCAACTTAACTAGGTATAAGCTGTGCTTTTTTCTATATAAAAAATGGAGTGATGCTACACCGTCCATGAAGTATTGGAACCACCAGTTGGCACTACCGCCAGATGAAGTAATAAACGGGCCGGATGGAGAATTTTTTAAGCACCTATCTAATGGCTACTATGTAATTCACAAAAGGCAGATTAGTACTTCTGCAGGAACGGCTATTGCAATAGGAATGGTGCCCGTAAAACAATCTTTTTTTATAACCACCGATTACCTACCCGAAAAATTTTATTTTGGGCATCAAGCAATAAAGCGAATTAAAATTAGTAAACAGATTAGTGATTTTCCTGTGTTGGGCAGTAGAAAAGAACCACTCTTCTATTTAGATAAAAGGCAGTCTGTAAATTTATATTATAATGATTCCGTAACCATTTTGTTGCGGATAATAGGTATCGTAATTTTATTGGTTTACGTATTTGGATTGGCCAAAAAAATAAGTAAACCTAAAGGTGTATTTTTTGGAATAGGTTTTTTTTGTGTAAGTACATTACTTATTCGTTTGTTTATATATTTAGTTCCTGATTTTTTTAGTTTACGGCAGTTCGATTTTTTTGATCCATCTATTTACGGCTCTAATTTTATACAGCGGTCACTTGGCGATTTGTTTATTAATGTGTTGCTTTTTTCGCTAATAGTATTTTATGCATGGTATATGTATCGTAATAGCAATCTTTCTAAATTATTGCTTTCTTCACGGCTGCAAAAAATTATTGCCACACTTTCATTATTACTTCTCATAATATTCACTTTTGTTGGGGCGGGTATAATTCGTAGTTTAGTGGCTGATTCAAAAATATCATTTGATGTTACGAATTTTTTTACAATCAATAACCGCTACACCCTTGCAGGCTTTTTAGTGCTTGCACTTTTATCCCTTACGTATTACTTTTTATTTCAGCTCCTTTTTGATATTAGCTATCAAGTTTTTAAAGAACGTAATTGGCTTATTTACCTTATTGTTGCCATTGGCGGGCTCCTTTCACTTTCCTATAGACCAGGCAGAATGGATGTGCTGTTTTACTTGCCTGTATTAATATGGTTATTATTATACATCTGGCTATGGTTTAATCAGCAGTTATTGTTCAGTAAAATGAAGGTGAATATAGCGGGTATATTATGGTGGATATTTATTTTCTCGCTGTCCATCTCAGCTATCATGCTTAGCGAAAATAAAAAGGTAGAAAGGGCTAAACAAAAATTAATAGCCGAAAAATTAGCGGTTCAGTCCGATCCTTCTAGTGAGCGATTGATGAGCATAGCCATTAAATACATCGACACAGATTTTATTAAAGCAAATTATTATCGATTTGCCAGTGCAGTGCAAAGTAAAATTATTAGGGATAGTATTATAACAGATAATTATAGTGGTTATTTAAATAAGTATGATACACGCTTGTATATTTATGATAGTGCAGATAACCCATTATTTAATGAGGATGCCACCAGCTATCAAGTGCTAAATACAATTTTTACGGTGGAGGCAAAACCATCGGCTACAGAAGGTCTTTCCTATTATGAGCGGTCGTTTGATAAATTCAATTACATTACTAGAAAAGTTATAGCGGATACGAATGGTACAAAAATGTGTACTGTTTTTATCATTTCTAACTTAAGAAACTATAGCAGAGATGCATTGTTTCCAGAGCTTTTTAGGCAGTATAAAGAAATGGATCCTGAAAATTCTCCAATCTATTCAAATGCCATTTATTTAAATGGTAGATTAATATCTCCCCCGGGTAATTATCCTTTCCCTATTTTTTTAAACAGTGCAGCCACCCTTAACGAGGAGTTCAGCATAAAACGAAATGGTGATTTTGATGAGCTATGGTATCAATCAGCCAAAAATAAAGTGGTAATAATTGCTAGAAAAAGAGAAACGACTATAGCGGCGATAACATTGTTTTCATATGTATTTTGCGCCATACTTTTTCTTGTTTTTATTAGTCAATTTTTCATTTTTATATTTAGAACACTACAAAACAGGGAGAGTTTTAAAAAAGTTGCGCAAATTAATATTCGCACGCAAGTGCATAGTACTATCATTTTTATTAGTATCATATCATTCACGATTATAGCTATTGCCACCATTTCGTTTTTTATTAGTAGAAATAAGCAAAGCAATGGCGATAAGCTAAGCCGTACGATGAAGATTATGGTGAATGAAATGGAAAAAAAATTAGCCGACCATCAACTATTTGAAGATGAAATAAAATTCTACGATTCGGTTTCAAATGCGGGGCTTCAAAAACTTGTGGATGAAGTTTCTGATATACATGGGGTGGATGTAAATGTGTATGATTTAACCGGCAACTTACAAGTATCATCAGAAGCCAATGTGTACAATAAAGGCGTACTTAGTAAAAAGATGGACCCCATGGCTTTTTTTCATGTAGATAAATTGCATAAAGTGCAGCATGTGCAGCAAGAAAGGGTGGGAGATTTTACTTACCTAAGCATTTACGCACCTGTAAGGGATAAAAGTGGTAAAGCAAATGCATATGTAAATATTCCATACTTTACATCGCAACCAGAATTGCGCCAAGATATTTCCAATTTTTTAGTAACAGTTATCAACTTAAATGCTTTTATTTTTTTAATTGCAGGATTAATTGCTTTAATTATCACCAATCGTATTACGCATTCATTTAGCATGATAAGTGATAAAATGAAGGAGGTGAATTTAGGTAAAATGAATGAACGCATTGTATGGAATCGTAACGACGAAATAGGCGAGCTGGTGCAAGAGTATAATAAAATGGTAACAAAGTTGGGCGATAGTGCCGCTGCATTAGCCAAAAATGAACGAGAGGGCGCTTGGCGTGAAATGGCCAGGCAAGTAGCGCATGAAATTAAAAATCCGCTAACACCCATGAAACTAAGTATACAATACCTTCAGAAAGCTATTGCCAATAATCAACCCAATGTACAAGAATTGTCTGCCAATGTTGCTAATACTTTAGTGGAACAAATGGATCATCTTTCAAAAATTGCTGCTGATTTTTCGCAGTTTGCCAATATTGGAAATACGGATGCTACCTTATTTGATGTACATGAAGTTTTAAGTTCGTTAAAGGATTTATTTGCTGTGAACACGCATACACAAATAGTATGGTGGCCATTAGGAGCTCCATTAATGGTAAAGGCGGATAAAACACAAATAAACCGTTTGTTTACCAATTTATTTACCAATGCTATACAAGCAGGTAAGGAAGGTGAAACTTGTAGAATAGAAATTTATGAACAAATAGAAAATGACAAAGTTATCATTAGTATTAAGGATAATGGCGAAGGAATAAGTGCCGATATGCTGGATAAGATTTTTGTGCCCAACTTTACAACAAAATCTTCGGGAACGGGGCTTGGATTAGCCATGTGTAAAGGTATAGTGGAGCAAGCAAGGGGGCGTATTTGGTTTGAAACGAAAGATGCAATGGGTACCACTTTTTATGTAGAACTACCACTTGTACAGTAACCAAACAGTAGGAAGAAGGTTATAAAAATACATCGGCTAATAAATAATACTCCGGTTCTTTATCTTTAAATAGAGTGATGGATAATATATCGTATTGAATCCATTTGTTGCCAGGGTATTTCTGTAAATACTCATCAGCTGCCTTCTGCAAATTTTTAAATTTTTTTTTAGTAACACTGTCTTCAGGATGACCAAGGGGAGAATAGTTTCTAGCTTTTACCTCAATAAAGTGGATAAACTTATCTTTTTTAGCTACGATATCTAACTCATGGTAGGAGTGCCGCCAATTGCAATGTAATATAGTAAAGCCATTAGCTACCAGCCATTTCGCTGCCATTGCTTCTCCCGCCTTGCCTAAGTCATTATGATTGGCCATGTTTTTTAAGGTATTATTTCCTAAAAAATAAAAATACACCGATGGGGGAAAATTAGCAAAAGCAGTATGTAAAATCCGGTTATTTTTGTACCTCAAATTAATAAAGAAAAAGATGATGAATAGAAACAATTTGTATTTAGCCATAGGCATGGTAATAGCTACTGTAGCATGCAAACTGGCTTTTGGTAACAATCTAAGCTGGTCGGGTTTTTCTCCAGTTATTGCAATAGCCGTTTTCTCTGGTTTTATTAGTCATGAGAAAAATAACTCATTCCTTTTGCCCTTATTGGCCTTATTAGTAAGCGATGTAGTAATACAGATATTGCATACGCAAGATTTATTTCCTTATGCTGGTTTCTATGCCGGCCAATGGAAAAACTATTTGTTGCTTTTAAGTTGCACATTTATTGGATGGATATTAAAGGGTAAAAGCTATTCGAGTTTATTAGCCGGTGGACTTGCAGCGCCTACAGTTTACTTTTTAATATCAAATTTTATGGTTTGGTACGGCCTAACCGAAGTAGTGTACACCCGCGACGCAAAAGGATTAATGAATTGCTATACTGCCGCTCTGCCTTTTTATCGCAATGCATTAGCGGCTACACTTGTATTCTTTCCACTCATTTTAGTAAGCTATAATATGCTTACAAAAAAGAAAAGCAGTTTAGTATTAGCTTAGTTATAAAAAGTACTTGCATAAAAAAATCCGCAACCGTTGCGGATTTTTTTTGTTTTAAAAATATTTTTAGTCATCCGTTAGCACCCCGTATTTGCCTCTGTTGGCATCTTCAATTGCTTTTTCTACCTCCTCCCATGTGTTCATTACAAATGGGCCATAGGCGGCTATAGGTTCATTAATAGGCTCGCCAGAAAGTACCAATACAATACTATTCTCTTTTGCTTGTATCGTTATTGTTTCGCCTTCGTTTTTAAACAAAACAAAATGATCGGTAGGCGCTGTGTTAGCATTTATTTCTACATTACCCTCAATAACTAATAGCCCCGAATTATAATGGGCAGGTAAGGGCAGGGTAATAGTAGCTCCCTTATTTAATTTTAAATTATACATTTCAATTGGCGAAAAAGTAAAAGCGGGACCTTTGGTGCCGGCATATTCCCCAGCTATTATTTCCACCGTTCCTCCATTATTTTCCAGTACGGCCTTGCCCATTTTTTCATTCAGTATTTCCTGGTATTTAGGAGCTGTTTTTTTGTGCTTTGCGGGCAAATTTACCCAAAGTTGCACCATTTGAAATAGGCCGCCAGTTTTACTAAAGTTTTCTTCATGATATTCCTTGTGAAGAAGGCCTGCTCCGGCTGTCATCCATTGTACATCACCTTCGCCAATAATACCCTGATTGCCGGCACTATCGTGGTGCGCTATTTTGCCATGATAGGCTATCGTAACCGTTTCAAACCCCGCATGGGGATGTACGCCTACGCCTCTTTGTTTTACGGAAGCAGAAAAATCAATTTTTGAGCCATAGTCAAGCATAAAAAACGGACTCATTCTGCGTTGATTAAATCTTCCGCCCGGAAAAAAAGTGTGCACTCTAAAACCATCGCCCACCATATGGGCTGGTGGGGGTGGTATTATTGCTTCTATTATTTTTGGAGAGCTCATATTAATTATTTGCGGGTACTAATTTTTCTGTTAGCCATAAAAATTCTGCAGTAAAGGTGTTAATGGCATTTGAAAAAGTTTCGTCTGCTAAGGTACCATCCGCTGCAAATTTTTTATCTACACTGGGCACTATTAACAAGTTTGGTGAAGCAATGCCAAATAATGCAGGCACCAATAAAAGTAATTGTTGCGCAGCTCGCATACCTCCTAAGGCACCTGGAGAGGCGGTAACAATGCCAAATGGTTTATGCAACTGTTTTGGAAAATGATCCAATAAATTTTTCATTGCAGGGGAGTAACTACCATTGTACTCTGGCGTTAATAAAATAAATGCATCTGCCTTAAAAATTCTATTTGCTAATGGTTGTAGTTCAGTTGGGGCTTTGTCGACATCGCTCCACACGCTTTGTACAGGTGGTACAGACCAATCTCTCATACTAATAATATCAACACTATGGGGGGTATGGGCGGTAAACCAATTTTTTAAATGTAAGGCTACACGGTAGGTTACACTCTCCATACGTGGGCTTCCGGAAATAATTTCTATACGCATAATATCAATTTGAAGTGTAAAGATAAAATATCAATGTTTAAACATCAAATTTAAATTCTTTACCAGTTGTTAAAGTTTTAAAATACTAATTTCGACAATAAATAACATAACATGTTTAGCAGGAGAAAGTTCATTCACTCCACGGCCATAGGTGCAGCCGGGGCTTTATTATTCAAAGGTGCAGCGGCAAAGGCAGATGGGTTTACCATTAAAGGAAAACCTATAGTTATTTCTACTTGGCAAGCGGGTATAGCGGCCAATAAGGCGGCTTGGGAAGTATTAAAGAAGCAAGGCCGTGCATTAGATGCAGTTGAAAAAGGAGTTATGGTAACAGAACTGAATGGTGGCTGTTGTGTAGGCCTTGGTGCTAATCCAGATAGGGATGGTTTTGTAACCCTTGATGCCAGTATAATGGACGATCAATTTAACTGCGGCAGTGTAGCATTTTTAGAAAGAATAAAACATCCTATAGCTGTAGCAAGGAGAGTAATGGAAAAAACGCCACATGTAATGTTGGTGGGCGCAGGTGCGCAGCAGTTTGCTGTTGCCGAGGGCTTTCCGTTAGAAGAACAAACACTTTCAACAGAAGCACAAAAAAATTATGATAATTGGTTAAAAAAATCGGAGTATAAATCGCCCGCCATAAATGTAGAATCTAAAAAAGAACATGGCCCATTTGCGCCCACTAAATTAGACAATGGAGATTGGAATCATGATACCATTGGCATGTTGGCTATGGATGCTGCAGGTAATTTAAGCGGCAGTTGTACCACCAGTGGCGCTGGGTTTAAAATGAGGGGTCGCCTCGGCGATTCACCCATCATTGGTGCAGGCTTGTTTGTAGATAATGAAGTGGGTGCCTGTGTGGCTACTGGTCAGGGAGAAGATGTAATAAGAGTGGCCGGCTCACACTCTGTGGTAGAGTTAATGCGACAAGGGCTAAGCCCCGAAGCGGCGTGTAAAAAAATTATCGACCGCATAATTAAAATAAAAAAAGAAAAAGCAAAGGAAATACAAGTAGCTTTTTTAGCAATTAATAAAAAGGGTATAGTGGGTTCTTTTGCAATACACAAAGGATTTAGTTATGCAATCAAAAATGAAAGTGTAGAGCAATTGGTAAACGCCAAAAGTGTGATGTAATAATTCATTTGTTGGCAATCGTCCCGTTCATTGGTCATCGTCTGTTGCGTCGCTCACTTGTACGTCCCGTTTTCATGGCATCAATACCCAAACATTTTGCTAAATAAAATGTATACGGCGTCCACTTGTTTATCTATGGCATTTAAGCACCAACCTATCAAGCAAAAATAAAAATGGAAAAAAAATACATCATCGAAATAGCCACATCCGATTTTGCCACTACTCAATCAGCCGTGGCCGGTGGCGCCGATAGAATTGAACTATGTGCCAATCTTGCCGAAGGAGGTACCACACCTACTTACGGTACCATTCGGCAATGCCGAGAAAAATTTGATGTAGCGTTATATCCCATCATTCGCCCAAGGGGCGGCGATTTTTTATACACGGACGATGAATTTAAAATAATGCTGCAGGATGTAAAACTGGCGAAAGATTTGAGTTGCGATGGGGTTGTGATAGGGCTATTGCAAGGCGATGGTACTATTGATATAAAGCGAACGAATCAACTAATCGAAGCAGCCTATCCTCTCGGGGTAACATTTCACCGGGCATTCGACAGGTGTAAAGATCCTCTTCAGGCAGTAGAGCAGCTAATAGCATTAGGCTGCGAACGCATCTTAACCTCGGGCCAGCAACCCACCGTAACGGAAGGTTTAGCTATGCTAATACAATTAAACCAAACTGCTAATAACCGTATTATTATTATGCCAGGAAGTGGTTTACGAGCAGATAATATTAAAACATTAGCTGAGCAAACAGGTTGTACAGAGTTTCATTCCTCCTTACGGGCAAAAGAAAAATCGAAGATGGATTTTATGCATCCTGCCTTTGCTAACTCGGCGGAAAGTTATATGAACAATAGCATAGATGCAAACGAGGTACGTAAGTTGCGCAATGCGTTGGGTTAGCATTACATTTACGAATAAGAATATAACTAAGCCGCCTATAATATACAGGGGCCTAGTTAATAACGAACAATCCTTTTTATATCCATTCTAATGGTATTAAAAAAATTAGAAGGAGTATATAGCAGCCATAGTAAAGCTTGAGGTTGATTTTGTATAACCTCCACTTTTATTGGTAAAAAGCACTTGCTCACTTGCGTTATCAATTCTAAACTCAGGTATAAAAGTAAAACCACCTTTTTTAACGTTTGCCGATAGCGTAGTAGCAAAAATATTTCCCCCCTTTAGCGAGGAGTGATAGGGCTTTAATTGATTTTTATCATTAAATGTTTCTCCCCTAAGTGTAAAGCCCAACCAAGCCTTAGCATCGTAGTTAATATATAAAGCAGCGCCACCCCATGCTAAGCCAGTTAGGTTTTTTGCACCATCCCAAAATTGAGTATGATTGGTAGTGGCATTCGCAGCAATATTTAATTTCTCGCTAATTTTAAGAGTACCTACCACATCAAATTGGTGTGTGATAGAGGTATCTGGATTTTTACCCCCAACATAGTTTAGGTATAATTTAATTTTATCTGAAGGGGCAAAAGTGTATTGTGCAATGGCAAATTTTTTATTGATAAATCCGGAAGGTGGTATACGAAAATCTGTAGCATTGGCAATACCCAGCATTAAACCATGCTTGCCTTTTGTAATTTCAGCTTTCATACCCGTATGCGTAAAAGGGCCATTGGTAAACATATAACTCATGCTATAATTTCTATTTAATTGTGGATCTACCAATTCATATCCCACATGGGTAGCCCATGTGCCTATCGAAAATTTAATCCATTTTGCAGGGGCATAGCTTATATACAATTGTTTAATAGCAGCTGTAAGCCCACTGTCTGTGTATGCAAAATCTGTAGCTCTTTGCCCAAAACCTAAATCGGCAACAGCGCTAACCTTTTCTGCTTTATGTTCTAGTTTAATGCAGGCCATACCCAGCGAAAAAGTATTGTGCTGGTTCGTAAAACTAGTGTAGTGGTTTGTATAATTATTCGAAAATCCGGTTTGAAAGTATGCATCTACCGAGCCGGCAATAGAGAGTGTAGCCCCTTTTTTTTCATTGGTAATAGTAGAATCTGTTTGGGCTTTAAGTTGAAAAGAAAAAAATAGAATAAGTGCACAAATAAAAGTTTTGCGTATCATTGTGTTACATTTTTATGTTAAGAAAGGGCACTGCAGGTATAAACTTTTGCGAGAAGTTTACGCCAACTAAGCAGTGCCTTTTCAATGTCACTACTTAGGAGTGTATTTATTTATTGTTAATGTGTTACGGCTTGCTCTTCTAATTTGCCCGTACCATGGTTATGTACCAGCAGCGTTCCTTGTACATATTTTTCATCGTGTTGGGAGGCATCCAATCCTTCTTCTTCTTCACTTTCGCTTACACGTAGTGGTAATACGAAGTTGATAAATTTGAAAATGCCATAGGATACAGTAAAACTATAAGCTACAACAATTAACATGGCTTTTAACTGCGTAAAAAAGAAGGCCGGATTGCCATAGAACAATCCCTGGGGTCCGCCCTTTATACCATGTGCTGCAGTGCTGGCAAACACGCCAGTTAACAGCATACCCACCATACCGCCTAATCCATGGCAAGGAAATACATCCAACGTATCATCCAAACTAGATTTTTGTTTGATGGCTACTGCTACATTAGAAACAATGGCACCCACTACGCCAATTATGATGCTTTGAGGTATACCTACAAAACCGGCACCCGGCGTAATGGCCACAAGCCCTACAACAGCACCTATACAAAACCCAAGTACGGATGGTTTTTTACCTTTTATAACATCAAAAAACATCCAAGCCAAACCAGCAGCAGAAGCAGCGGTGGTGGTGGTACCAAAAGCATTTACCGCTAAAGGGGTAGCCCCCAGTGCAGAGCCTGCATTAAAACCAAACCACCCAAACCATAATAGACCGGTGCCAATTAATACGTACGGTACATTGGCCGGGGGAATTTCTTTATGCTCTTTATGTCCCTTTCTAGGTTTTAGTACAATCGCTCCGGCAAGTGCGGCACAACCAGCTGTAATGTGAACAACAGTGCCACCTGCAAAATCCCAAACACCCATTGTGGCTAAAAATCCTTCGGGATGCCAACTCCAATGGGCTACAGGGGTATAAACTAGTAAGGCAAACAAAACAGTAAACAATACGTAGGAGGTAAAACGAATTCGTTCGGCCACTGCACCCACTACTAAGCCCGGGGTTATAATGGCAAACATTAACTGAAATAAAGAAAAAAGCGACAAGGGTATAGTAGTAGCCAAGGGCCATGGCGCACCTGACTTAACGCCATTGTAAAAAGCATAGGTAGTAGGATTGCCTATAAATCCGTTAATAGATTCACCAAACGCAAGGCTAAAGCCACAAACCACCCATAGCACACCAATAACCCCTGCTGCTACCACGCTTTTGATCATGGTAGAAATAACGTTTTTACGGTTTACCATACCGCCGTAAAAAAAGGCTAAACCGGGTGTCATTAAAAAAACAAGGGCTGTAGATACTAATACCCATGCAATGTCAGAAGAGCTATAGGGTGTTTCGTTTTTTCCGGGCACATAATCTGGAGTAGGCTTTACAAACATGGCAATTATTGCCACGGCAACTAAAAAAACAAACGGAAGAATTTGCTGCGATTTTCTTTTAATCATCAAATAATAATATTAAATTTTTATAATATGAATTTATTTGTATAAAAATATACTATTATTCTGTAAACATGTGTTAGTTTATGCAAATTATTATCACTGTAATTATTAAATTTATGAATATTGCTCTAAAAAAATATATATATAATTATATAATATGAATTTGTACAAAAAAACCGAAAGAATTCGGTTTTTGGGGTTTTAAATTATTATTTTAAAAACAGAAGTTCTCTGTATTTGGGTAGGTACCATTCTCTATCATCTACTAATAATTCCAATTTATCTGCGTGGTATCGAATTTGGTCAAAAAAGGCATCTTTTACCTGGCTTTGGTAGGCAATAGCTTTAGTGCGGGTGCTTTCCAAGTTATTGGCCACTTTTCTAGCTTCTATCATTTTTTCAACGCCTTCGCTTAATTTATTGATGTGTTCTGAAATTTTAGAGAGGATTTGTTTTTGATTAGAGTAGGTGCTTTCGGTAAGGCCAGCTTCTTTTAATCCTTTTATATTATTTGCCAACAAATTTTGGTAGCGTATGGCGGCTGGTAAAATATGGCTGGTAGCCAATTCGCCCATTATCCTACTTTCAATTTGCACTTTCTTTATATATTTTTCTAATTCAATTTCATGCCTGGCTTCTAATTCCGTATGGCTGTAAATGTGGTTGGCTTCAAACAGGGCTTTTGCCTTTTCAGTTACCATTGCATCTAATGCCAGTGGCGTAGTTTTTACGTTGGGTAATCCTCTTTTTGCGGCTTCATTAGCCCATGCTTCGCTGTATCCATCTCCTTCAAACAATACTTTTTCGCTGGCTACAATATATTCACGAATTACATGCATGATGGCGATTTCTTTTTTCTCACCACTTTCGATTAAGGCATCTACTTGTTTTTTAAACTGCTTTAATGTTTGTGCCATTATGGTGTTTAATACCGTCATGGGGTTTGCACAATTAGCCGTAGAGCCTACAGCTCTAAATTCAAATTTATTACCCGTAAAGGCAAATGGAGAAGTTCGGTTACGGTCAGTATTATCCATTAATAGTTCTGGTATGCTTTTATGAATATCAATTTTTAGCATACTTTCATCTGTTTCGTCCATTTTTTTAGTAACCCTTTCTTTTACTTCATTTAGCACTTTGGATAAGTATTGGCCGATGAAGACAGAAATAATGGCGGGGGGTGCTTCATTAGCACCTAGGCGGTGGTCGTTGCCGGCTGATGCAATGGCGGCTCTTAATATATCAGCATAATCGTGAACTGCTTTTATTGTATTTACAAAAAAGGTAAGAAACATAAGATTGGTCTTAGGCGTTTTGCCGGGTGCCAATAAGTTTACGCCTGTATCGGTGGCCATGCTCCAGTTATTATGTTTGCCACTACCATTAATGCCAGCAAAAGGCTTTTCATGCATCAGCACTCTTAAACCGTGTCGGCGTGCTACCCTGTCCATAACATCCATTAGTAGAGAGTTATGATCTACCGCTACACTTACTTCTTCAAATATTGGGGCGCATTCAAACTGTGCTGGCGCTACTTCATTGTGACGGGTACGAAGGGGTATGCCTAGTTTGTATGATTCGTTTTCAAAATCTCGCATGTAGGCATACATTCTTTCTGGAATAGAGCCGAAGTAATGGTCTTCTAACTGTTGGTTTTTTGCAGATGAGTGGCCAAAAACAGTTCTGCCGGTCATTACTAAATCGGGGCGTGCATTATACAAGGCTTCATCTACTAAAAAATATTCTTGTTCCCAACCTAGGGTAGGCGTTACTTTATTTACGTTTTTATCGAAGTAATTACATACATCTACAGCGGCTCTATTCAATGCATCTACGGCTTTTAGTAAAGGCGCTTTATAATCCAGCGATTCGCCCGTATAGGAAACAAATATGGTGGGTATGCAAAGCGTTTTCCCTTCTCCTATTTCCATAATAAATGGGGGGGAGGTGGGGTCCCAAGCAGTGTAGCCTCTTGCTTCAAAAGTAGCTCTTAACCCTCCGCTTGGAAAGGAGGAAGCATCTGGCTCTTGTTGTACCAAAGCATCGCCATCAAATTGTTCAATAGGTGTACCATCGCTTTTAATTGTAAAGAAGGAGTCATGTTTTTCGGCAGTAGTTCCGGTTAATGGTTGAAACCAGTGTGTAAAATGCGTTACCCCTCTACTCTCGGCCCAAGCCCTAAGGCCATTGGCAATATGATTGGCCATACCTCTATCAATTTTTTGATTGGTTTTGATAGATGATTGCAAACTTTTATAGGCTTCATCACTTAAAAATTCTCTTGCGGTTTTTAATGTAAATACATTAGAACCAAATATTCCAGTAATTTTTAGTGGACTCTCTACTTTTATAGCATCTTTTTTTAAAAGATTGTTGAGGGCGTTAAATCGTAATGACATATTGCTGAATTTAATTTGTGCTAAAATAATTTAAAAACAAAAAGGGTAATGTTTAAAAGCATTACCCTGCATAACCTGTTCATATCTTTTATACCATCAATGTACGTTAGGCTACTTTTGTGGCGCTCTCTTTTAAGCTTGCTGCTGCTCCTTTTACTGTTTTTACAATTCTAGCAGCTACTTTATATGGGTCGGCGGCGCTATTCGGTCTACGGTCTTCGAGCCAGCCTTTCCATCCTCTTTCTACAGTGCCTATTGGTATGCGTATAGATGCGCCACGGTCTGAGACGCCAAATTTAAATTCATCGATAGCGGCTGTTTCATGTTTGCCGGTTAAGCGTAAATGGTTATCGGGTCCGTAAACATCTATATGTTCTTTTATAACCGGTCGGAAAGCCTCGCAGATAGCCTCGTAGGTTTCTTTGCTTCCGCAGGTTCTTAGTAAATGATTGGAAAAGTTAGCATGCATGCCACTGCCATTCCAATCAAGGTTTCCTAATGGTTTACAATGCCAGTTGATGTGTACACCATGTTTTTCGCCAATTCTTTCTAATAAATATCTAGCCACCCACACTTCATCTCCGGCAGCTTTTGCCCCTTTGGCAAATACTTGAAACTCCCATTGGCCAGTAGCTACTTCAGCATTAATACCTTCTACATTTAAGCCAGCATCCAAACAAGCATCTAGGTGCTCCTCTACAATATGGCGGCCAAAAGCATTATTAGCGCCTACTGAGCAATAGTAAGGGCCTTGTGGGGCAGGATAACCTCCCTCTGGAAAGCCAAGCGGTTTATTAGTTGTATTATTCCATAGAAAATATTCTTGTTCAAAACCAAACCAAAAATCATTGTCATCATCTTCAATGGTAGCACGGCCGTTAGATATATGTGCAGTACCGTCGGGATTTAGCACTTCGCACATTACTAAAAACCCATTTTTACGTTGAGGGTCTTTTGCAATAAATACAGGTTTTAAAAGGCAATCAGATGATCCTCCGGGAGCTTGTTCGGTGGATGAACCGTCGAAACACCACATGGGACAATCTTCTAGCTTGCCGCTGAAATCTCTTTCAATTTTAGTTTTACTTCTTAAGCTTTGGATGGGTTTGTAGCCATCTAGCCAGATGTACTCCAATTTTGCAATAGACATGATTAAATAGTATTAAATAAAATAATAATATAACTTATTTAATGCAAAACTATTTAAAATATTTAAAATCGAATAAAAAAATGAATTTATTTATTAAAAAAAGGCAATATTTTGATAAATATTGCCTTTAGATGTCGATTTTAATTTGTAGCGTTCTATTGTTTAAATATTTTTTTAATGATGTCCCTCAGTTTTTCCCAGTTTATGGAAGCTGCAAAAGGGATGATAAGCAGCGGTAAGGCAATGCTTCTATAACGAACGATGGCGCCTATATTATTTTGGCTAAACCCTATAGAAAGAAGGAGCGAAACCCCGAAAAAAAAGCAGTAATAAATAAAATGGTTAGGACGTTGGCGAGTGTCTTTAAAAATAAATGAAAGCAAAACTATTAATAATAGAAAGCTTATTTCTATTGTAGCAGCTAAGGAAGGAAGGTGTTTTACATCGGATGGATAGGGCCGCACAACGGACAAATTTATAGCCTGTGGTGTGTTTTTTACAAAACTCAGGACAGTAGGCTCTAGTATGTTAATAGGTACAGAGGTAGGTCCTTGATGTTTTAAAAAATCCTGTTGTTTATTTACTACGGCTTGTGGAAAATCTAGTTTTGGAGAACAGTATCGCAAGGAAAAAAACAATACCACGAATACCGAATAGCTTATCCAAAATATTTTGGTAGTATACTGGGGTATTTTTCCGGCTATAAACCAAGTAAGGATAGCGGGAATAAAAATGATAATGATAAAATTTCGTAGCGTTAATATTACAGTCAATCCCAGCAGTATTACTAGTATACGCAATGGGCTCCATTTATTTTGTTGCAGCCCAAAATAAATGCTATAGGTAACCATGGCTATACCGGTAAAAATAATACCTTCTTTGTGCAGCCCGCTGGTCCAGTATAAAAAAGAAGGAATAAGAAAGCTAAACAGCAAAACCACTGTTTTTTTGCGTGGATACACATCCTGCATTACTCTATAAAAGGCGATAGGCCCAAATAGGGTAACAAAGGAATATAGTATAACGTTTACAAAGTAATTGCCAAAGGTAAAAAGATTAAAAATCGATACTATTTTAATAAAAGTATTCCCTTTTAAATCATTCCAATATGAGTCGTAACCGGCTAAAAATTGGCTAGCCCCGCCTTGATAGGGGTTATGAAAAATGTTGGTTAAATAAGTTAGCGGATCGGTAAAAAGTAAATTGTATTCTACGATGCCCTGATTATGATAAACCCAGGTATCATACATTTGAGCCAACCCTCCATAGTAAGTGCCTATCCATCCATAAAATATACCCGCAATAACCTTTAATAAAAAAAGGCTGATCAATTGAGGTTTACTTAATCCTGTTTTGATGAAAAATTTTACTTTGGTTACTAACCATGCAAATAGAACAAGATAAAAAACAAATAACAAGTACTCCAATGGGGGAAGTTTAAGGGTGCAATAATAAAATTTATCAATGGATTATCTACATAAAGTTGACAACTTATATTAACAGGCTGCTAGTCATATCGTAAATTTGCCACTTAATGATGTAAATAAAATGGAAGTAACTGTAAAAACCGCCGAACAATTACGACTTACGCCTGCCGAGTTTGAGATGATTAAACAAAAACTTGGCCGCACTCCCAACTTTAATGAATTATGTGCTTTTTCAGGCATGTGGAGTGAGCATTGCAGTTATAAAAACTCCATTAAATGGTTAAAAACTTTACCCCGTGAAGGAGGACGAATGTTAGTAAAAGCAGGAGAAGAAAATGCTGGCCTGATGGATATTGGTGATGGATTGGGTGTAGTATTTAAAATCGAATCACATAACCATCCTTCTGCTATTGAGCCTTTTCAAGGGGCTGCCACTGGCGTGGGTGGTATACATAGAGATATATTTACAATGGGTGCTCGCCCCATTGCTGCTTTAAACTCGCTTCGATTTGGAAAGTTAGACGAAGACAAAACCCAACACTTATTAGCGGGTGTAGTACATGGCATTGGCCATTATGGTAATTGTTTTGGAGTGCCTACCGTTGGCGGCGAAATTTATTTTGACGAATGTTATCATACCAATCCATTGGTAAACGCCATGAGTGTAGGTATTGTGAAAAATGGAGAAACGGTATCTGCCACCGCATTAGGAAAAGGTAATCCCGTTATGTTTGTAGGTAGTGCTACGGGAAAAGATGGTATTGGCGGAGCCTCTTTTGCTTCAGCAGATATTACTAATGATAGTGTACAAGAATTACCAGCCGTGCAAGTTGGCGATCCGTTTCAAGAAAAAAAATTATTAGAAGCCTGCTTAGAGGTTATTCAAACGGGTGCTGTAGTAGGCATGCAAGATATGGGAGCGGCAGGCATCATTTGCTCTACCGCCGAAATGAGTGCAAAGGGTGGAGTGGGTATGCGCATTGATTTAGAAAAAGTACCCACTCGTCAAAAAAATATGAAAACTTGGGAGCTGTTGTTAAGCGAAAGCCAGGAACGCATGTTATTGGTGGCCGAAAAAGGTAAAGAGGATGTAGTTACAAAAGTATTTCAAAAATGGGATTTGCCTTGTGCTGTTATTGGCGAAGTAACAGATGATGGCTTGCTTAACTTTTACATGCATGGCGAATTAGAAGCATCTTTGCCGGCGCATGAATTAGTATTGGGTGGGGGTGCGCCACAATATGATAGAGCGTTTAAAGAACCTGCATATTTATCGCAAATAAAAAAATTTGATGTTACTGCTGTACCCCTACCTACAGATTTAAAAGCGGTAGCGGAAAAACTAATTCAACTGCCTAGTATTGCCTCCAAAAGATGGGTGTACAACCAATACGATAGTATGGTGGGCACTAATAATACATCAACCAATGCCCCTACCGCTGCACCTGTTGTATTAATAAAGGGTACTAATAAAGGCCTTGCCATTAGTACTGATTGTAATAGCCGATATGTTTTTGCTGACCCTTATAAAGGAGCAATGATAGCCGTTTGCGAAGCAGCAAGAAATATAATTTGTAGCGGCGGACAACCATTAGGAGTTACCAATTGCCTCAACTTTGGTAATCCTTACGATCCAGAAGTTTATTATCAATTCGTAAATGCCATTAAGGGGATGGGAGAAGCTTGTAGACGCTTAGATACTCCTGTAACGGGTGGAAACGTAAGCTTCTATAATCAAAATCCCGATGGGCCAGTGTTTCCTACTCCTACTATTGGCATGGTAGGTTTATTAGAAGAGGTGAATCAAAAAATGACATTGGACTTTAAACAGCAAGGAGATGTCATCTACCTGCTGGGAGAAAACCACTCGGATATTAACTCCTCGCAATACCTAAGTAAAATTGTGGGCCAGGTATATTCGCCTGCCCCTTATTTTGAATTAGAGGAAGAGTGTACGTTACAACAAACGGTTCAGTTTTTAATTGAAAAGAAATTGATAAAGTCGGCAAATGATGTTAGCGAAGGAGGATTGTTTATTACCCTTTGCGAAAGCGGTTTTAATAACGACCTTGGATTTGCAATTAATACAGATAGTAACATTAGAAAAGATGCAGCTTTGTTTGGTGAAGCACAAAGCCGAGTGGTAGTAACCGTAGCTGCCAAACATATAAAGCTGCTTGAAAATAATTTAGAAAAAATTCCTTATCAACAAATAGGAGTGGTAACAAGTGGTGAAATAGTAATAGATGATGACTTTTGGGGTACCATAGATTGGTGGCAGGAAAAATATGATACGGCAATTGAAAATTTTTTAAGTAAAGTAAAAGTGCAATAGTGGTTGTTAACTTTGTAATGCATACAAATAATACCATATTAATTACAGGAGCAGCCGGCTTTATAGGAAGTTATCTTCTTGGCTATTTAAACCAGCAGGGGTTTGAAAATATCATCATAGTAGATGATTTTTCTGCAATGGATAAATTAAAGAACTACAGCACCAAAAAATTTATTCAGAAAATTGAAAGAGCCATTCTGTTTGATTGGATACAGGAGCAACAGCCAAAGATTGATTTCATATTTCATTTAGGTGCCCGTACTGATACCACAGAGTTTGATTACAGCATTCATCAAGCCTTAAACGTTGACTACTCTCAGCAAATTTGGGAGTACTGTACTCACCAACAAATTCCCTTGGTGTATGCCTCATCTGCCGCAACATATGGAAGTGGCGAACATGGTTATAAAGATATGCATGACGTAGTGGAACATTTGCAACCGCTTAACCCCTACGGCGTTTCTAAAAATGAGTTTGACAAGTGGGCATTACAACAAGCAACAACCCCGCCATTTTGGGTAGGGTTAAAATTTTTTAACGTGTATGGGCCCAACGAATATCATAAGGGCAGGATGGCTAGTGTAATTTTTCACTCCTTTCATCAAATAAATAAAAGTGGAGAAGTAAAACTATTTCGTTCTCACCGCACAGATTGTAAAGATGGGGAGCAGCTTCGTGATTTTATTTATGTAAAAGACATAGCGTTGGTATGCGCATGGTTAATGCAACAAGCGCCTTTAAATGGATTATATAATTTAGGAACAGGTGAGGCAAGAAGTTTTAATGATTTAGTAAAGGCAACATTTGCAGGTATGCAGAAGGAACCGGTAATAACATACATCGATATGCCAGAAGATATTAGGGATAAATATCAATATTATACACAAGCTGATATGGCAAAGCTAATAGCTGCAGGCTATAATACTCCTTTTACTTCGTTAGAAAATGGGGTGGGCGATTATGTAAAGAACTACTTACTTAAAGGAACCATATATTAAAAGGGAGGTATTTATTACCTCCCTTTTTTCAATCACACAAAATCTAAAAGAAGAACTATTTTTTAGGCAGCACTACTGCATCGATAATGTGTACTACACCGTTGCTGCCTTCAATATCTGATGTAGTAACAGTGGCGCCATCAATCTTTACTTTGCCATCTTTGATAGATACAGTTAACTCAGCCCCTTGTATGGTTTTCACTTTTTGACCATCTTTTAAATCAGCCGCTTTAACGAGGCCTGCAACAACATGATAAGTTAAAATGCTGGTTAGGTCCGCTTTTTTTTCTGGCTTTAATAAGCCATCTACCGTGCCAGCTGGTAATGCGTTAAAAGCAGCATTTGTAGGTGCAAATACAGTATAGGGTCCATTACCTTTTAAAGTTTCTACTAAGCCAGCCGCTTTTACAGCTGCTACAAGTGTAGTATGATCGGCAGAACCAACGGCAATATCCACCACATCTTTTGGCGCTTCTGCGGGGGTAGTATTAGTAGTATCCGCTGTGATTGTAGTATCGTTGGTTTCAGCTTGTTTTTCTTTTTTTTCACCTCCATTATTACAAGCTATTACCAAGGCAGATGTAATAGAGGCAAGTACGAACATTGAAATCATTTTCTTTTGCATAGTATTGTTTTTTTAGATCTATATGAACATACGTTATCTAAAAAGGTTCATAATATTGCTTAAATATTTGGTTTGTTTACCTCTTTGCCTTTTACATGTATTAAGCCTAAACAATATTAATAACGGTATCTACTTATATTAACATTATGAAGAAAATAACTATAATAGGTGGCGGAAATTTAGGTGCTTCTATAGCAGATGGATTATTAAGTAGTGAATTTTGTAAGCCTGCAGCTTTAACAATAACTCGACGAAATATAGCTGCATTAAACCGCTTTAAAACCATTGGGTGTACAGTATCTAACAATAATAAATTGGCTGTTGCTGGTGCAGACGTAATAGTGTTGGCGATAAAGCCTTACAATTATTTGGAAGTTATTAAAGAAATTAAGCCCGTTTTGCTTGCAAAAAAACACTTAATTGTATCAGTTATTACGGGAGTCTGGATTGCGGATTTGCAAAAAGCCATAGGCAAACCAATACCGATAGTGCGGGCAATGCCCAATACGGCTATTGCCATACAACAAAGTATGACCTGTGTGGCACATGCCGGAGCCTCTACAGCGCAACTAAATTTTATTAAAGCGTTGTTTGATGTTTTAGGCAAATCTATCATGATAGATGAAAAGCTAATGGATGCAGCAACCGTATTGGGCGCCTGCGGTACCGCTTATGCCATGCGCTATATAAGAGCCAATATACAAGGTGGAATAGAAATTGGATTTGATGCGGCAACTGCTGCTTTAATTGCAGCACAAACGGTAAAGGGAGCGGCCGCATTATTATTACAGAAAGGCACACATCCAGAACAAGAAATTGATAAAGTAACCACACCAAGGGGCTGCACCATTGTAGGATTAAATGAAATGGAGCATCGGGGATTTAGCTCCTCATTAATAAAAGGGATAGGCACCAGTTTTGACAAAATAGTAAAGGGTTAATTTTAAAACCATCTGTTTCGGCTTCTATCCCAACTAGTGATACCGATTTTAAATTGCACCGGGTTTTTAAATTGATTAGCAGCCGAACCCACCACATATACCCCTAATTTAAACCTAACTAAGGGATTAAATGGCCATTTAAATGACCGTTCTATACCCGTAAATAATTCTGCATACCTCAAGTTTCTTTCTTTGGCAAAAAGCATTCCACCACCTGCTACTTCTCTTAATTTTAGTTTCTTTAAAAAAGGAATTTTATTGAGTATGGCGCCATTAAATTCATGCACCCAATGTGCTTCATAAAATCGGTTAAAAACAGGAAAAGTAGAATCAAGCGATTGAAAAGTTTCATTAGGGTTCATAAAAAGAAGCGGATCTCCACGGCGCATAAATTTGTAATCTATTAATTCTATCTTTTTGTTATTAATAAAACTACCTGAAACAATTTTGTAATTACTAACCCCTGTAACGCCTAATTTAAGTTGTTGGCGTATTCCAAATTCTAAGTAATCAAAATCAATTTTGCTATTTAGAATGCCCTTTATTCCTTTTTTCCAACCTATAAAAAAAGTAGGCCATGTAGAACCTAAAATTACTTTTTGTCGTGGTTCTCTTATATACTTTTGCTTAGGAGTGTAATCCACACCTACAAATGAATAAAGTGCTTTGTAAGGTTCAAAATAAGGTGGTTGGGTATTTTGCGAATAATCATATAACCCATCCAGAAGTCTATCTAATTTTCGGCTTGTTTTAAAATGATTAAGAGCGCTTCGAAATCCAATATCCAGGTTTGTTGTTACTCGTAGGCCGTTTAGTATTTCCGTTTCATGCCCCACACCTATGTTTTTATTTAAAAAAAGGTTACTGCGTTTTATTTGATTAATCCATGCATCGTTTTGAAAAATTAATTGAAAATCTTTTGAAAAGTTAAAAGTCCAATAACTACGTTTAAAGGGATGGTACAAATAGCGAGCATTTATATAACCGTTAAAGTCTTTATTTAGCAGCCCATAGCTAAGCCTGGTAGCTACAAATAAACTTTTTTCGGAGTTGAATATTTTATGATAAGTAACGCCGGCGTATAATCTAGCGCCACCAAATTGTATGGGCTGATACATGTCCATTAAAGAGTTGGTCTGTATCGTTTTTCTTTTTGTTCTATTGTAATAGGTAAGCCCGGTAAATAATAGTTTTTTCCATGTAAATTTATTAGTAAGCTTATCAATAGAATCTAAATAAACTTTACTAGTCGTAATCCTTAAAATACTGTCTTTGTATTGTATAAATCGTATTTCTTTTGGGGTTAGCGGTTCGGTGCGGATGGTACTCCAAAAATTACTATCTCTTTCATACGCCTCTTTTGTAGCGGCACTTATTTCGATGCCAAAATGTTTCTTGGGAAATGTTTTATGAAAAGAAAAATGGTTGTAATGAACTGTTGTTTCGCCGGATAATTTAGCTGCTTTACCTTTTTTTGTAAAGTAGATAAACTGTTGTTTAACGATAGACGATGTAATGCCATTTACATAGTTGTATTCCTGTTTTATTTCAAAATAATCGTATGCTGGAATGTGGTAGCCCGGTAATATAAGGCGGCTATTTAAAATGGTCCAATTGCTATCGCTAATGGTAAGTTCTCCTTCAACCGTTACATTGCTTAAATCTTTTGGTTGTATGCGAATGGTAAACTCTTTATACTCGCCTACCTTTTTTATATGCAGCATTTTGTACTTATAAGCTGCTAAACCAGCATAGCTTATGGGCGATAAAAATGGTACAGAGGATAAAGAGGGGGCTTTGAGTAAATTATTATATAAATTAAAATCTCCGTCGGTTAAAGAGAGATAAAATAAGCCTTCTGGATTTCCTCTTTTTGATATACCAGTTCGTTCTTCTTTAGTTTGGCCATTTACCTCTTTGTCAAAATTTAAATATACTTCTGCCATACTCATACCCGCAAAGTTTTGGAGCATGTTTTCTGTTGGCGAAGTTTTCCATTTTTTATTTTTTCTTACAGTAGAATCATATTGACTTGCTTTAATGTATACTTGACAGCTATAGGCTCCTGCCATTTTTTGCCATTGCTCTTTATGTTTTATTACATTTCTTATTAACTCTTCCGATCTGTCTCTTAGGCGTGATTTTACCACTACTTCTTCCATATTATTTTCATCGGTAGTTTCTAGTATTACATTTTGACGATAATTTGCTTTTACCACTAAACTAATTGTTTGCGGTTTGTGGCCTACCATACTAAATAGTAGTTCGTATTTGCCTTCTTCTAATAATAATTGATAGGTGCCATCTTCTTTTGTTAAGGATCCCTCTATACCATTTTTAACAACTACATTGGCCAGGCCTAATGGTTCTAACTTGCTATTAGTTACAATACCAGATACCGTAAAATATTGCGCCTTTAAAAATAGGTGCAAAAGAATGCTAATAAAAAGCAATAATGGTTTTTGCATTTTTTGTAAAATCAACAACAAAATTGGGCGGAAAGATTGGTTACTACAATCAACTATTCTTTTTTAAAGAGTATTTAACAGTTTTTATTACTCTTCAATTTCTTCTTTTAGTTCGGGGCTAAGGGTTACAAGTAATTTGTCTATGCGGTGTCCGTCCATGTCAAGTACTTCTATAGTAAAGCCTTGCCAATCTAATTTATCGCCGGCCCTTGGAATGCGTTGCAGTTCATGTAGAACAAAGCCAGCAATTGTATCAAAGTCATGCTCTTCTTCATTCATGAACTCTGTTTTTTCAAAGCGGGTTAAAAAGTCGTAAAAAGGCAATTGTCCATCTACCAAATAAGATCCATCATCTCTTTTTTTAATCTCATAGTCCAAAACATTTTGCTGTGGTATATCTCCAACTATGCCTTCTAAAATATCGTTTAAAGTTAATAAGCCTAATATGCTACCATACTCATCCACTAAAAAGGCGGAATGAATTTTTGATTCTTTAAATTTTTCTAATACCTGGTAGGGCGAATTATTTTCTGGAATAAATAATGCAGGTTGCATTATTTCTTTAAACAAGGTATTATCTGGACTTACATACAAATCTTTAATAGATACTACGCCCTTTATATTGTCAATAGAACCGTCGCAAATGGGATAAGCAGAGTGAGGTTCGCCAATTATTTTTTCTTTGATTTTATCTTCATTATCATCTAGGTTAAACCATACAATGTCGCTTCGATGCGTCATTAATGAGGTGATATTTCTATCACCTAAATGAAACACTCTTTCTATTATTTCTTGTTCGGCTTCGTCGATAGTACCAGCTTCGGCACCTTCCGTAATCATTGTTTTAATTTCTTCTTCTGTAACCGCCTCATCGCTGCCTCTTTTTATATTGAATACGGAGAAAAAAATATTGCTCGTTTTATTCAATAACCACACAAACGGATGGGTGATAAGGGCAAATGTTTTCATGGGGCCAGCTACCGCTTTCGCTATTTTTTCGGCACGCAATAGGCCAAACCGCTTGGGTATTAACTCCCCAAAAATAATAGACAGAAAGGTTACGATGATGATGATGATGGTCTTTGATATGGTTTCAGCATAGGGTTGTAATACCACTATTTTTTCTATATGCGGTTGCAAATCTTTTCCGAAGCGCTCGCCAGAGTAAACACCGGTAATAATTGAAATAAGGGTAATTCCTATTTGTACAGCGCTTAAAAATAGCTCGGGCTTGTTAGATAACTCTAATGCCACTCTGGCTTTTTTATCGCCCCTTTCTGCTAAGTTTTCAAGCCGGCCTTTGCGGGCAGAAACCAACGCTATTTCAGACATAGAAAAAAGACCGTTCAAAAAAATAAGTGAGAGTAGTATAAAAATATCCATTTAAAAAGCGGATTGTTTATCGAAGATAAGCATTCCAAATCGTTTGTTAAATAACCGTGCAATGGCATAACCAATGATGGTACCTACAAAAGCACCTGCTATTACATCAGTTGGGTAATGTACACCTACATACACTTGAGCATATATGATAAGTGTTGCCCATAAAAAGAAGAAATAAAGCCAGTTTTTAAACAACTGTCGGCCTGTAAAAAATATATAGGCTGCCATGCCAAAATGGTTGGTAGCATGGGAGGAGGTGAAACTAGAACTTTGTGGCCAGTAACCTATAATTTTTCTTATATGCGCATTCATACTAGGCTCATGACAGGGGCGTGTGCGCCAAATGTTTTCCTTTATCAAATCGCTACTAATATAGTTGCATAGCAGCACCGCACACGCAGCAAATACTACCCACCAAACCCCTTTTTTTCTAAATTGGTAAATTGCATAGCAAATGATAAGCACATATAGCGGAAGCCATGTTTTTGAATTACGCATAACCGGCATTAGCCAATCAAAAAATGAATTTGCGCTATGGTGGTTAATAAAAAAAAATAATTTTCTGTCCCAATCAAAAAGCATATATTTTATTTTTCATTAAGAGGTTATTAGCCTAATTATGTTTAACGAAAGTAATACATTAGCAGCTTTGAAATTAAGATACTATGAACCGATGGTTACAATCTAAAATTATCCGCTGGATGCTGTTAAATGGCATTTTTTTTATGCTCCTCATGCTGCTTATGAGGAGTATTTTCCATTGGGTGTTTGGGCCGGCGGGGGCTGGTAGTGTAGCTAGGCCTATGTGGATGGGGGTGCGGTATGATGCAAGGGTGGTTTGTATTTTTTTACTATTCGTTTGGTTATTGGCCTTAGTTCCTTTTTTTAGGCCGTTTACTTCTCTTACATCTAAAAATATTTTGTTGGGGGTTGCTCGTTTTTTTGCAATAGGCTTAATAGTAATTTACACTTTTGATTTTGCGCATTTTGCTTATTTGCAACAACGGCTAAATGCCAGTGTACTCAGTTATGCGGCGGATGCGGGCATCTCTTTACGAATGATGTGGCAAAGCTACCCCGTTACAAAAATTTTGCTGGGCTGGTTTATTGCTTTTTGGATCCTATTTAAAAGTATTCATTATTTATATCAATTAGCCAATACAGAACCAGCAGTGGCTACCAAGGGTAATCGTTTTGTTACCTACTTTTTATTTTTTATTGTACTTGCCATTGGCATATTTGGTAGGGTGGGGCAGTTCCCGCTTAGGTGGAGTGATGCTTACCGGTTTAATAATGATTATAAGGCCAGCTTAGCTTTAAATCCATTGCAAAGTTTTGTGAGTAGTTTGAAATTTCGTGGCGCAGGGTTTGATAAACAAGCGGCGCAAAAATATTATTCCACCATGGCTAATCTTATGCAGGTGGATAAAAAGGATAGTACGCAACTTTCGTTTGTCCGACGAACAAAAGCGGCTGATAGTTTAGGCTTAAATAAACCCAATATCGTATTAGTAATTTGCGAAAGCTTCAGCGCTTACAAAAGTTCTATGTGGGGGAACCCACTCAACACTACGCCTTACTTTAATGAGCTTTGTAAGAAAGGAGTTTTCTTTAAAAACTGTTTTACACCAGCCTATGGCACTGCCAGAGGAGTATGGGCTACCATAACGGGTATACCCGATGTAACGGAGTTAAAGACGGCCAGCAGAAATCCTAGCCTAGTGGATCAGCACACTATTTTAAATGACATTAATGGCTATGAAAAATTTTATTTTTTAGGAGGTAGTGCTAGTTGGGCAAATATACGGGGCGTACTTACGGGCAATATAAACGGGCTGCACCTGTACGAACAAGAAGATTATTCTTCTCCTAAAATAGATGTGTGGGGCATTAGCGACAAAAATTTATTTTTAGAAGCTAATAAAGTTTTGCGCCAGCAACAGGCCCCTTTTTTTGCTATTATACAAACAGCCGATAACCACCGGCCCTATACTATACCCACTGAAGATCGGCAGCAATTAAGTTTGAAAAATTACCCACAAGATAGTTTAGAAGGAAATGGCTTCTCTTCCAATGAGGAGTTACATGCCTATACGTACATGGATTATACCTTTAAAACTTTCTTTGCAGCTGCAGAAAAAGAAAAATATTTTGATAATACCATTTTTGTATTTGTAGGCGATCATGGTATTAGGGGCAATGCAGGCAATTTGTTCCCTAAAGTATGGACCGAGCATGGGCTTACTACGCAGCATGTACCCTTACTCTTTTATGCTCCATCTTTTTTAAAACCCGCTATTGTAGAGAAGAATGTTTCGCAAGTAGACGTACTCCCCAGCATAGCAGCTTTGGGCAATTTGCCCATTAAGAATACCACTTTAGGTAGAAACATTTTTGCAGACACAACAGCGGTAAATGGATTTAGCTTTGTAATAGATCCAGATAGCCGTACTATTGGCTTAGTAACGGCTCACTATTTTTACGAGTATAATTTGTTAAATAAGCAAGAAGGGTTTTATTCAACCAGAGATAATGAACCTTTACCTGCCAATATGCCTAGTGATAGCCTACGGCAACGCATGCGTGATATTACGTTTGGTTATTATGAAACAGCACGGTACTTACTTTTTAACAATAAAAAGGGGCGATAGGTATTGCCAGTGTTGTAAAATTACTTTTCTTTTGCTAACCTCTTATGCTGCGAAAATTCAACATACCAAAAACATTACAGTGGGTGATTAACCTATTTTTTATTTTTTGGTCCATCTTTACGCTCTTCCGCATTATTACTTTTTTTGCATTTAGAACAAGTGATGTTTCTTTTACCGAAGCACTGCCTTCTTTTTTATTGGGAATAAGATTTGACTGGCGATGGATAGCCATTATACTTTTGCCCATTGTAATATTGAGCATGTGGCCTTCATGCTCTCCTTTTTATTCGGCAAAAAATAAAAAATGGTGGACCTGGTATTTGGCCGTAGTTACATTTTTTATATTCTTTTTTTATGCCGCTTGGTTTGGCAGCTTCTCTTATAACCGTACTCCGTTGGATGCAGGTGCTATGAATTTTGCAGAAGACCCAGGAATATCGCTAAAAATGATGTTTCAAACTTACCCCATGGTATGGATGATTTTAGGTTTGGTGGTAACTGTTTTATTATTTCGATGGATGTATCATAAAAGCCATTGGCAGGTGGTAACCAAAACTGATGGCAGGGGCATACCTTATCGCCGAAAATTTTTTGTAGGTGCCTTACTATTGCTCCTATTTATGGTATGGGGTAGTGGGTTTACTACCAAACCATTATTATGGAATGGTTCTTTTCGATTCGGTAATAGTTTTAAATCCTATTTATCATTAAATCCCTTTCAGCATTTTTTTACTACGTTGAAAATGCGGAAGCCTAACTATAACGAAGCAAAAGCTAAAGCCGCTTTTCCGTTAGTGGCAGATTGGTTGCAGTTGCCAGATAAAAGTAAATTTGATTTTCGCCGCCAAGTGGGGCCTCGTAGCACTTCATTGGAAAGCAGACCCAATATTGTATTGGTACAATGCGAATCGTTTAGCATGTATAAAAGTACCATGAGTGGTAACCCTACCAATGCTACTCCTTTTTTTGATTCGCTTTGTAGCAAAGGAATTTTTTTTGAAAAATGTTTTGCTCCTCATTTCTCCACCGCTAGGGCTTTGTTTGCAATTCTATCGGGCATACCAGATGCACAGGTGTATAAATTCTCCAGCCGCAATCCTGATGCGGTTAAGCAACATACAATTATTAATAATTTTGTTGATTATGAGAAACATTATTTTTTAGGTGGAGATCCTTCTTTTGGCAATTTTGAAGGCCTTGTTAAAAATATTAACGGCTTACAAATGCATACAGGTTTACGTAAGGCCACACCCGAAATAAATGTGTGGGGTATTAGCGATAAGTCTCTTTTTTTGGAAGCGAATAATATTTTTAAAAGAAATAATACTCCTTTTTTTGCCTACATACAAACGGCGGGTAATCACCGCCCTTACAACTTAACGATTGATAAGCGGGATACCGATTTTGTACGAAAAAAAGTAAGTGAGGCAACACTAAAAAAATTCGGGTTCGAGTCGGAAGATGAGTTTAATTGTTTCCGCTATTCAGACTATTGCTTTCAGCAATTTATACAAGCAGCCAGTAAAGAAAAATATTTTGCCAACACCATTTTCGTATTTGTTGGCGACCACGGGCTGGCGGGCAATGCGGAAGCTATGTACCCTCAAGTATGGACTTCTCAACGATTAACGGATGAGCATGTGCCGTTGCTTTTTTATGCACCGGGTTTGCTAACCCCACAGTGGCGTAAAGAAGTAGTATCGCAGATAGATGTGCTGCCCACCATTGCGGGTATGGTGCACCAGCCATATTTGAATACAGCGTTAGGCCGGGATTTATTGGATCCTGCCAAAAAAAATAATTATGCATTTGTTACCAACACTTCTGATTTAATTGGGATGGTAACCGATAGTTTTTACTATACCCGAAATATTTACTCCAACGAGGAGCAGTTATTTTCTTTACATACATCATCCAGCATATTTACTAAAGAGCAATTAGCCATAGAAAAGAAAAGATTGGGCGATTTTACCACAGCCTATTATGAAACGGCGAAGTATTTATTGATGAATAATAAAAGGGAGTAGTTTTTTTGTATGGCCAGAAGGCTATGATTGAAATATACGGGTTTTAAAAGCTTATTTTTAAGCTGAATTAAAAATAAATGGAAAACATAGGTAAAATAGCAGCTAGGGTGTAAAAAAAATAAGTAAATTCGAATAAATAAAAGATTGTTATGACAGCAATGGCCATACGGAAAAAGTTGGTGTCTTATTTACAGATAGCCGAGGAAAAAAAAGTTAAGGCAATTTATGCTTTAGTACAGAACGATATAGAGCAGGAGGAAGGTCGGTTAGACATTAAACAATACAACAAAGAATTAGCAGAAGCGGAGGCTGAGTTTTCGAAGGGTGATTATATTAGCCATGCTGCAATGAAAAAGCAGATAAAGCAATGGTAAAATACAGGTTAGTTTGGACAAGACGTTCTCAACAACAAATGCTAGCTTTATTTAAATACATCAGTGAAGATTCTCCACAAAATGCGCAAAAAAGTTGTAAACGATATTGTGGTTTCAACTGAAAAGGCTATTAACAATCCTACTTATTACAATCTTGACAAGTACAAAATAGACAATGATGGCAGCTATCGGGCTTTTGAAAAGCACCATTATAGAGTTGTATATCGGTATCAAAAAAATATTATCAGGGTGCTTAGGGTTAGGCATACAAGTATGGAGCCTAAAAAATATTAATCTTGATTTTAAACGATTGGGGTAATAAAATCTTTTGTTGGTGTTTTTGCTAGGCTGTCTAGCTTGCACACAACACTGTCCGTTTAAAGTTTTTGGAAGATGTATAAAGGAAAAAAACATTACTGATGGAACAGTAGTTTAATTACATTCTTTTAAAACTCATAAATAGTTCCTTTTTTTTGAGTTTTGAAAAGCGATTCACTATAAAATCAATTCCTACATCTTCCTCGCCACCATAATCATTCTCGGTGTTTTGCGTACATCATAGCCGCTTAGATTATAATCGCCAAATACTTCTTGCATTTGCAAGCCTTGGTAGCTAAGCATATCGGTAAAATCTCCTAGAGAAAATTTAGCTACTTTTTCTCTATGCTCCATCGGTTCCGCAAGCGAAGCGTCGGTAACGGAAATGGTTTTATGAAAATGTGTTTCATTGTGCCAGCGGTGTATATGGTAAGTGGTGCCATCTATTACTTTTGTTTCGGCAGGCAATAAGTGATCTTCTGCATAGTGTACATTCAGGTAGTCAATTACCAAAAGGCCATCTTTTTTAAGGCTCTTGGCAATGGTGCGGATGGCATCATCATGCTCTCTTTGGGTTTTGAAATAACCAAAGCTGGTAAAAAAATTAAAAGCATAGTGAAAATAATTACCCCAAAAAGGTAGGCGCATATCATGCACAAAAAAATCGAGGTGTTCATTTTCAAATTGCTGGGCATGGGCAATGCTATCGGTTGAAATATCAATACCGGTTACGGTGTAGCCCATAGTGGCCAATGTTTTACTATGGCGGCCTTTGCCGCAAGCTACATCTAACATGCGGCAGTCAACGGGCGGTTGTAAATGCGCTACCAGCTTTTGAATAAAAGCGGTGGCCTCGTTTTCATCTCTGTCAAAATAAAGTTTGTGATAAAAAGAAGAATTAAACCAGCCTTTGTACCATGCTTGCTCTGCCATATGGCAAAAGTAAGCGGAAATAGATTGAATTGATGATTAGCGATATGCGGTACAAGTGTGCGACGCAAGGAACGATGCTCAGGGCGATTCAGTTGATAAAAAAATAAAATTGTACATTTGCTGTTCTTCATCGGGGGGGAATTACATCTTCAAATTAAAATAGAGTAGTGTGGCGTTAATAAAAAGCATTTCAGGAATTAGAGGAACAATAGGTGGGCAACCGGGTGATAATTTAACACCTGTAGATATAGTGAAATTTGCAGCAGCATTTGGAACGATTATTTCGAAAGATAAACAAACTACCCGTATTGTAATTGGTCGTGATGGCCGTATAAGTGGTGCGATGGTGCAGGAGTTGGTAGTGAATACGTTAATTGCATTAGGTATTGATGTAATTGATTTAGGCTTGAGTACCACACCTACGGTAGAAGTGGCTGTAAAAATGGAAGCAGCAGATGGTGGTATTATATTAACAGCCAGCCATAATCCAAAGGAATGGAATGCCTTAAAACTATTGAACAACGAAGGCGAATTTATATCAGCCGAAACGGGCGCTGCCGTATTGGAACTTGCCGCTAATGATGCATTTAGTTTTACGGGGGTAGATACTTTAGGAAGTGTAACTAAAAACGATACCTATTTAGCTAAGCACATTGATGCAATTGTTAAATATCCGTTGGTAGATAAAAATATTATTGGTGAGGCAGGTTTTAAAGTAGTGGTGGATGCTATTAATTCTACCGGTGCTACGTTTGTACCTGCTTTATTAAATGCATTGGGTGTTACAGAAATAATAGTATTAAACGAAGAGGTAAACGGACGTTTTGCACACAATCCTGAGCCATTGCCAGCGCATTTGGCCGATTTATCGGCAGCAGTGGTAATGCAGAAAGCTGATTTAGGCATTGCCGTGGATCCTGATGTAGATAGACTTTGTTTTGTAAATGAGGATGGCAGTTTGTTTGGAGAGGAATATACACTAGTGGCCGTGGCTGATTATGTATTAAGCAAACGTAAAGGCAATACGGTAAGCAATATGAGCAGTACTAAAGCCTTAAAAGAAATTACGGAAAAGCATGGAGGGTCTTATGCACCTTCTGCGGTGGGTGAAGTAAATGTGGTAAAGAAAATGAAAGAAACAAATGCCGTAATAGGTGGAGAAGGGAATGGTGGTATAATTGTGCCCGACTTTCATTATGGCCGTGATGCTTTAATTGGCATTGCTTTATTCTTAACGCATTTAGCCAATCATAAAAAAGGAATTAAATCGCTACGCAATACTTATCCTGATTATTTTATTTCTAAAAATAAAATTGATTTAGATAAGGGTACGGATATAAACGCCATTTTCGAAAAAATAAAAGAAAAGTATAAAAAGCAACCTATCAATACAGATGATGGGTTGAAAATAGAGTTTGATAATGATTGGGTGCACTTACGTACCTCTAACACAGAACCCATTATCCGCATCTATTCTGAAAGCGATTTTGAAACCAAAGCCAATAATATTGCCATGCAATTAATGCGAGATATTAATGAATTTAGTTAAATTACTTAATCTCCATACTCTTCATTATGGCTAATGCCTGGGTTATAAAAGCATCTTCGCCCAATATGGTGGAGTAGGTAATAGTAAATAAACGACCCTTGCTAAAGGCAAACCACTGTATAAACTTTGCTTTTGTATCCTGTACAAAACCAGTGTATGAAATTTCGCAGGCATCCACACCATTCCATTTAAAATACTTTTCATCTGCTATGGGTTGAAAATCGGTGATACTGCGGTTCAATTCTTTATATATATCGCTTAGTACATTTTTTACTTTTAGGGTGGTACCAAATTCTTTGTTATAGGTGATGCCAATATTTACGTTTTGGCGAAAACTGTCCACCGCATTTTCTAAAGGGGAAGTAAAAAACACTCTTTTATTTTCTTTGATTTTATTTTCCCAAGTAGCAGGATACTTGGCTGTGAATGGTATAGTGGGGTTAGCGAATGTTTTAAGGGTTTGTGCTGATGCAAATGTGCTAATAAAAGATAATAGATAGAGGAGTATTAAATGCATAAAATTTTATTGTGTAAATCAGTTAAAGCTAATTCTCTTACCTAGCCAACTATCTTTTACTGCCACTATCCAATTGTTCTCCAATGCTTCTTTGGTTAGTACCATATTATTAAAAAATAAAGTGTCGGGATTTATAAATCCATTATCTACCGCATAGCTCAATTGTGAAAGAGGGAGCATTTGCACTTTATCTTTTATGACAAAGGCAAGGGTGGTACGATCAAACATGTTTACACCAAAGCGTTGTTCTATATCTTTTATAATTCGTACGCTGCTATCGGTGCTGCAGCCGCTTACGCCGCTGGCCGTTTCGTCGGCCATTAAAATAATAAATTGGCCAAAGAATAAATAACCAGTGCCCTTTACTGGCGCACCATGGCTAAGCCAATTGGTAGTAAAGGTATCTATCAATGTTTCTATTTCTAAGGCCTCGCTTAAGGAGAATAAGCGATTGCACTGATATACCCACACTTTGGAACTGGGGTGAAAATCTTCGTTTAATAAATGCTTGTAGGCTAAATTCATTTTTTATTCCATTGATTGTGCCACCAATTCTGCTACATCCAATACCTGTACGCTATCTTCTTTTTCGGCCAGCTTTACCCCATCGGTCATCATCGTATTACAAAAAGGGCAGGCGGCGGCTATTACATTTGCGCCGGTGGCAATGGCCTCATCACTTCTATCAATATTAATACGGCTAGTACCTTTTTCTTCTTCTTTAAACATTTGTGCACCACCAGCGCCACAGCAAAGTCCGTTGCTTTTGCAACGTTTCATTTCCACCAGTTCTGCATCTAATACTTCTAATACTTTTCGGGGGGCTTCGTAAATATCGTTGGCACGGCCTAAGTAGCAACTATCATGGTACGTAATTTTTTTGCCTTTAAAGCTACCGCCTTCTTTTAGTTTTATTTTGCCCTCGTCAATTAGCTGTTGCAAAAAAGTGGTGTGGTGTATTACTTCGTAGCTTCCGCCAAGGGCGGGATATTCATTCTTCAACGTATTGAAACAATGCGGACAGGCTGTTATAATTTTTTTAATGCCATAACCATTTAGTATTTGAATATTTTGGTAGGCCATCATCTGAAAAGAAAATTCATTACCCGCACGGCGCACTGGGTCGCCGGTGCACATTTCTTCTTTTCCCAGAATGGCATAGTTAATTCCCACTTTATTTAAGATGGTAACGAATGCTTTGGTAATTTTTTGTGCTCGTTGGTCAAAGCTGCCAGCGCAGCCCACCCAAAATAATACTTCGGGGCTTTGGCCATTGGCAAATAATTCTGCTACAGTAGGTACAGCCATTTAATTAAATTTATAATAAACAAATTTACACAAATTGATGATCAGAATCCACCAGTAAAAATAGTTAAAACCACCGCAAATGTAGCAGCTACTAAGCCCAAACCTATCCAACCTAATAAAATGCCTGTTTTAGCATCTTTATTCTTCGGAAATTTTCTTTTTGTGTTATATCCAAAAATTAAGGCTAAAATTAAACATGGAATGGCCGCTATTTGTACATAGGGAATAAATAATGCAGCTATGCCTGCAATGCCAAGCACCAAAGATGTGGTGCCATTATTTCCAGACGCTTCGCCATTTTTAAGTTGCCTTTTTAATTGGTGCTGATATAGTTTAAAGCCTAATTTTTCTTTAAAGGTCAATCGCCGCCCAATAATTTTCTTTAACTCTTTTAGGTTTAGGCTAATAATATATTGATGAAAAAAATGGTTGGGAAAGGTTAAGGCAGGAGTGCTGGTAAATGCTTTTTTCTGAACGGGGGTAAATGAGGCGGAAGAAGTAAAACTGCTGCACACCAAAAAAATGATTGAAAATAATAGCCCAATTTTTTTCTTCATGGTAGTGATTTCTGTTTTAAAAATAGGGCAATAAAAAATACCAATTTGCTGTCATGGGGCTTATTTTTGTTTACTTAGCATGGATATGAAGAAAATTATTCAAAAAATAACCAATTGGGAGCTTTGGAATTTTTATGTACTCTACTTACCCATAAGCCCGGTATGGCTTTGGTATTGTATCCGTAGTGGTTCTTTTTGGTTTTTTAGTTCCTCAAATCCTACTATTACTTTCGGCGGCTTTGAAGGGGAGGGGAAAAAAGAAATGTATGATCAGCTGCCCCCACATTTAGTGCCCCGTACCATTTACATACTACATGATTCGCCTTTTGAAGAAGTAAAAAATAAAGTAGCCAATGCCGGCTTTGCATACCCTTTTATCGTAAAGCCAGATATCGGAATGAAGGGCATCTTGTTTCGTAAAATTGATAATGAAGAGCAGCTGGCCAAATACCATGAGCGTATTCCTGTAGAATATATTGTGCAGGATTTGGTAGAACTGCCGGTGGAAGTAAGTGTGTTTTACTACCGCTATCCGTGGCAGCAAAAAGGAACGGTTAGCGGTTTTATTGATAAAGAATTATTACAAGTAAAAGGAAACGGTACCGCTACTTTAAAGGAGCTAGTGGCCGACCACCCCCGAGCTAAATTTAGAATGGAAGAAATGGAACATCGGCATGGCCACCGCTTTGAAAGAGTGATACCAGCCAATGAGGTTTTTTATTTATCCTATGCAGGTAACCATAACAGGGGTGCCCAGTTTACTAATTTGCACAAAGAAATTGATGCGCAAATGCACCAAACATTTGATGCCCTTAGCCATCAAACAGGGCAGTTTTATTATGGCCGGTATGATATTAAAACCACCTCAATTGAAGACTTAAAGCAAGGAAAAAATTTTTTAATTCTAGAGTTTAACGGCTGTGGTGCTGAGCCCAATCATATTTATGATTGTGGTATGAGTATTGGAAAAGCATATCGTACAATATTGCATCATTGGAAGGCATTGTATAAAATTAGTAGCTACAATCATAAAAATGGAACGCCTTACTGGTCGTTTATGCGGGGTTGGAAATTTTTACGTCAGTCTTCAAACCATTTTAAAATGTTGGAGAAATATGATTAAGGTGTAGCGATTATGGTATTTAGAATAAGTAGTACAGCATACGTTTTAAAGTATCTCTATTAAACCTTTAGCCTTAAGCTATCTACCTTTTACCCTTTCTCTTTACCTTCGTAATATGTACGGCCTAATCAAAATATTTTTTACGGGAATGTTGGTTAGCTTCTTGGGTTCTTTACCATTAGGAACACTCAATATTGCGGCTATGCAAATATCTATTGCAGAGGGGGTAAAAGCGGCTTTATTGTTTTCTGCCGGATCTTTACTGGCCGAAATAGTTTATGTAAGAATATCGTTGGTGGCGATGGATTGGGTGCGTAAGCAAGAACGAATTTTTAAAATTTTAGAATGGGTTACACTTATCATTGTAGTAGCATTGGCAGCTGCCAGTTTTTATGCGGCCTTACATCCATCGCAGCAAAGCAATGTTATTTTAGATAGCAAATTAAATAAGTTTATTCTCGGCTTTACCATGAGTGCGGTAAACCCTGTGCAAATACCTTTTTGGTTTGGATGGAGTACAGTATTGTTTGCCAAAAAAATATTACAGCCCAGAAACGATCATTACAATAGCTACATCATTGGCATAGGTCTCGGCACTTTTTTAGGCAACCTGCTCTTTATTTATGGCGGAAAGTTAATAGGTAATAAAATTCATAATAATCAAGATGTATTAAACTGGGTAATCGGTAGCATATTTGCTATTACTGCCATTATACAAATTTGGAAAATGGCCCGTAACAAAGGCGCTGCACATCAAATAGAACATCCTGAAGAAGTAAAAGAAAAAATACAACAGCAATTAGATAAAATAGAAGGTAATATAGATAAGTTCGAAAATGAGGTAGAAAAATTGGAAGACCGTTTTGATAAATTAAAGCCCCGCCGAAAAGACTAGTATTAAAATCTGTAGCCCGCCGCAATAGAAGGTATGAGCCTTGTTCCATTATCCTCATCCAGTGAGTGATAGTCTTTACTTATCTTAATTGTTTTTCCGTAGCCCAAAGTAGGTGCGGCAAAAAAGTTTTTAGCAAACATAAAATGATAGCCAGCTTCGGCAATCGGTGTAATAAAAAAACTATTTTGCTTAGTTTGCCCTTCAAAATTTTCTAACGAAAATAAAACCCTTGCTCCCGCAAACGGACTGTTGCCAGGCTTTTTAACACTAAACGAATAACGATAACCCAAGTACAACCCAAATCCATGCGAAACAGAATAAGCTTTTTTAGAACTTAGCTGATACGTTAATCCCACACTAAAACTATTTTTATTGCTAAACGTTTCGCTGCGCAGTGCCGCCTTCGCATGGTTGTACCCCTGCCCAACAGAGCGAATATATTCAGCCCCCACTTCAAAAGGGTTTTGTGCATTTGTAGTTATGCCAATAACAAGTAAAAGAAATAGTAAAACTTTGTTCATGCTAATTAAAACGAAAGGATGAGGAAATTATTTTGCCAGCGGCCTGCCCGGCTTTTTTATTGCAAGCCACCTCAAAAATCAATACGAAGTAATAGCCAGTAATACGGGAAGGCGGGGAGTAATGATTTTAAATAACTTTTTATTTACCGTCTTATCGTCTTTCCGGCAAAGGAGTGCTTAAGTTAGTCAACAATAAAAAGTGTACAACCAGTGGCAGTACCGGTACGGTGGGCTTCATTATCATCTCCCACAAAATAGCACATGCCCTTTGTTAGTTTCATTATCCTCCCATCGGCCAGTTCGGTATCCATTTCACCTTCTATGCAAAGAATAATATGGCCTTTGCTGCACCAATGGTCTGCAAGATAGCCGGCAGTGTATTCTACCATTCTTACCCTTATATCATTAAAATGCTGCACTTGCCAATAGGCCATTCCTGTCACACCTTTATGTTCTTCTTTTGGAACAGTTGACCAGTCAATGGTTTGGAAAGGGAAGGAGGGGAGGTTCATTTTGTCACCAAATTTTTAAAAGACAAGTCTCTTTATCAACTCCAAACTGCAAGATTCCATCAATATTTTTTTCCAACATTTCAATAATAAAAGGTGTAGGCTTATTACCACATAGTAGATGAATGACTTTTGGTGGGCAACCGTTTAACTGGCTCATTTCGTCAAAATCATTATCCTTTGTGAGGATGGTAAAGTTGTTTTCAAAAGAATAACTCCATAACTCCGTATCCATTGCATCAATACCTAAAATATCTTTTACATGAGTTGTACCGGGGAAGTGAACGGCTAAGTTTGTAACAAGCTTAACAGAGAGATTATTGTCTATGAGAAATTTCATGCTGATAAAAGTAAACGGGTATGTTTTTCAGCATCGGCGGCATAATCAAGACAGGCCTTTATATCATCTTTTGTCAATTCAGGAAAATCGCCAATAACTTCATCTGTACTCATTCCCGAAGCTAGGTAGCTTAATACATCATACACTGTTATTCGCATACCTCGTATACAAGGTTTACCGTTTCTCTTGCCCGGCTCAATAGTGATGATATTTTTATAACTTAGATGCATACTTAAAGATAAAAAATATTTTCAAACGAAAATTCAAAATATTATCCGTTCACTTCCTCCACCCATTTATCTCTCTCATCCGGGCTAAACTTCCAAGGGGCAAAGTTGTTTTCTACATTACTAAACATAGCAGTCCATTCCTGCGGGCTATTACTTTCTTCCATTACTAAGTAACGGCGCAGTTGTAAAATAATATCCAGCGGACTAATGCTTACCGGGCATTCCTGCACACAGGCATTGCAAGTGGTGCAGGCACGCAGTTCTTCTACCGAAATATAATCATGCAATAAAGATTTACCATCTTCTTTAAATTCCTTGTTTTCGTTGATGTTTTTACCTACCACTTCTAATCTATCTCTGGTGTCCATCATTATTTTTCTGGGCGATAGTAGTTTGCCGGTTTGGTTAGCAGGGCAGGCAGTAGAGCAGCGACCACATTCGGTGCAGCTATATGCATCCATTAAGTTTTTCCAGCTTAAATCCATTACATCCTTAGCACCAAATTTTTGTGGTGCTGGTTGCTCACCAATAGGAGCCAGTTCTGGCTGCATGGCGTACAGCACTTCGTTTTGTATGGATTTCATGTTTTCCATTTCGCCCATTGGTTTTAATCGGGCAAAGTAAGCATTCGGAAATGCTAATACAATATGCAGGTGCTTGGAGTAAGGCAGGTAATTTAAGAAAGCAAAAATGCCCACAATATGCAGCCACCAGCAACTGCGTTCTATGGTTTCTAATCCATGGTCACTAATGCCACTAAGCATTGGCTCTAAATATTGTGATATGGCAAAACTGCCAGCGTTGCCGCCCATTAAGCGGTTTAATAAAGTAGTTTCGCTGGCATTCATAAGTAAAAACAGCGACATCAACACTATTTCGGTTAATAAAATATAATTAGCATCGCTACGGGGCCAGCCATCTAAATCGTTACTAACAAATCTTTTTAATTTTATAATATTTCTTCTAATTAAGAAAATTACACAGGCTACTAAAACCAATAAGGCCAACACTTCAAACGAATTAATTAAGAAAGTGTAAAAGCCACCTAATGGTTTTGCAAACAAACGATGGGTGCCTAATATGCCATCTAATACAATTTCCAGCACTTCTAAATTGATAATGATGAAACCTGCGTACACAACTAAGTGCAAAATGGCTACGGTGGGGTTACGAAACATTTTTTTTTGGCCCAATGCTAATAGCACCACATTTCGCCAACGTAGGGATGGGTTGTCGCTCAGGTTTTCATCTCGGCCAAGTTTTATATTACGAACTATTTCTTTTACTTTTTTGCTAAAGAAATAAATGGCTACTGCGCTAATAAGTACAAACAATATTTGTTGGGCAATTTGCATAGTTCTGATTTACTATTGCAATTTACGGGATGGTTCTCACAGATTGTACAGTTTAATAAAGATGATTTTTTGAGCACTGAGAACAATTGTGTAAAGGAGAACCTCGAAGCTTTTTTTATATCGCTTTATTTTCTATTAGTACCGCTGTATCTAAGAGGCTTTCTGCGGCTTGTGTCCTAAAAATGTATCGCATTTACCCTCAATTTTCCTTTAGAAAACTCCAGTGAGGGGGTAGGGAATTTAAAGGCGCTAAAAATGGTAAACAGAAAGTTAACCAGCTTGCTCTTGGTTTTAATTTTACTAAGGTCAATATCGGGTGCTAAGTACCATTGGCGGCGGCGAACAATATCTCTTCTATCAAAAGTAAAATTGCCATTGGCATCTTTGGCAATATTCTCCTCTCCGCCAAACATACCTTCGGCACCATAGCCCAACGAAACTCCCAGCCATTTCGGCCATTTTGATGTTGGGAAAAAGGATTTAACATCTACGGTAGCCCAATAGGTTTGACCGTTATAATCTTTTAAAAAACGTTCGGGTGTTGTTTTGCCAAACAATTCATCGCTTCGTTGATTAAGAGATGCGTCTTTATAATTTTTTTTATGGAAGCTCCATTTTAGTTTAATGCGCTGCTCATCCCAAGCCAGTTCTTGTGCTATAAATGTACTACTGCCTAATAGGTTGGCACCAAAATCGCTCCAACTCCAGCCCCACTCAGCGCTGCGGCCGTCTAAATATTCAATAGTGGATTGAAACGCTAAGGATGTAAGTCCACTTATCCAGATTCTTTTCTTTCGTTCCATACCCGCCCATTTCCATGCTTCATTATTCGCTCGGCTTTCTATCCAAGTGCCGTAATAGTGGCCTATTTTATCTACCTGTAACCATTCTCTACTGTCGTTAAAGGAGTGGAGTTTTGTTTTTGTATAATCTTTGTACCAAGCGGCGGCAAGGGCCGTCATTACCCCGCCGTAGCCAATTACATTAAGTCCGGTAATAAGGCGGGTGCGAGATTTTATTTGTTTTGGGGATAGAGAATCTAATTTGAAATTTTGAAAGCTTACACTAGAATTAGCAAAGCCAAGCCCACCTTTAAATGCAGCGGTGAGTTCAAGCGGGTCACCACAAATTATTTCGGTAGATGGAAGAGATGGATCAGCAATAATTTGTGCTGTAGATTTTAAGGAGATAAGTAGTGAAATAAACAAAATGCTGCATAGCGAACGGAACGATGAAGTGTCCCGCTGAAGACGGGATTGATAATGCGAAGCAAGGGACGATGATAGTAATACTGCTGCTGGCTTCATAATAAACAAAAATACGTTTAATTACTGCTATCAGTTTTGAATACTAAAATTTAATATCTTCATTTATACTTTTATAATTTTAAAAAACTATAATATGGACGCAGCAATACAAGCTAAAATTGACACATGGCTAAGCGGAAACCTTGATGCATCCACAACGGCTGAAATAATAAAACTGCAAGCCGAAAATAGCACAGCACTTGCTGATGCCTTTTATAAAAATCTTGAATTTGGTACGGGCGGTTTACGTGGATTAATGGGGGTGGGTACCAATCGTATGAACAAGTATACGGTGGGTATGGCTACACAAGGCTTTGCTAATTATTTAAAGCAATGTTTTCCCACGGGAGTAGCAGTAGCTATTGCACATGACAGTAGAAACAATAGTCGCTTTTTTGCAGAAACCACTGCCAATGTATTTGCGGCCAACGGTATAAAAGTTTATTTGTTTGAAGCATTGCGGCCTACACCTGAACTATCTTTTGCCATCCGCCATTTAAAATGCCAAGGTGGAGTGGTGCTTACCGCTTCGCATAACCCTAAAGAATACAACGGCTATAAAGCCTATTGGGATGATGGCTCGCAATTAGTGCCGCCACATGACAAAAATGTAATTAATGAAGTAGATAAAATCGCTTCGGTAGAGGATGTCAAGTGGAGTGGTGGAGAAAGTAACATTACCCTAATGGGAAAAAAACTGGATGATGCCTATATCGAAATGGTTAAAAGCTTGAGTGTATACCCTGAAGTAATCGAAAAGCAGAAAGACCTAAAAATAGTTTACACTTCTATACATGGTACCGGTATTGTAATGGTGCCGCCGGTGCTGGAGGCATTTGGATTTAAAAATGTACACATCGTACAAGAGCAAAAAGAACCAGATGGCAACTTTCCTACGGTAGCTTATCCCAATCCAGAAGAAAGTGAAGCCATGAGTTATGCATTAAAATTGGCAGCCCAGCTTGATGCGGATATACTGGCAGGAACCGACCCCGATGCAGACCGGGTGGCCATTGGCGTAAAAGATAGTAATGGTAAATGGATACTGATGAACGGTAACCAGACAGCTGTATTAGCCTTTAACTACCTAACAGAAGCCCGCAAAGCAAAAGGCATTGCCCAGCCCAATGACATGGTGATAACCACTATTGTAACTACCCCCATGATTGATGCGCTGGCCAAAGGCAATGGCGTGGCCTGCTACCGAGTGCTAACAGGTTTTAAATGGATTGCCAACATGATTAGAGAACGAGAAGGAAAGGAAAACTATATAATTGGAGGCGAGGAAAGCTTCGGTTTAATGATTGGCAATCAAATAAGAGATAAAGATGGCATTAGCGCTGTAGCATTATTATGCGAAATGGCAGCATATGAAAAAGAAAAAGGCCGTAGCCTGTTTGAAAAAATGATTGACCTGTATGTGCAGTACGGTTTTTATAAAGAGCATCTTATTTCCATTACTAAAAAGGGGATGGATGGACAACAGCAGATAGCGGCGATGATGGAAGGCTATCGTAATAACCCACCCAAAACAATTATCGGCTCGCCGGTAGTGCAGCTACTGGATTATGAATTGCGCAAAGGCAGCAACCCACAAACGGGTGAGACATGGGATATTAAGTTGCCTAAATCAAACGTACTCCAATTTATTTTGGGCGATGGTACCAGCATATCTGCCCGCCCTAGTGGTACAGAGCCGAAGATTAAATTTTACTTTAGTGTAAATGCACCACTTACCAACGCTGCAGATTATGAAAAGGTAAATGCAGCACTGGATGCAAAGATAAAGGCGGTGATTGGGGAGATGCAATTGGGGTAGGAGATAGGAAATAGAAAGTGGAGAATAGGCCATATTTATTACGGAGCCACCAAAGTATAGTGTCTTGTTATAAATAATTCTGCTAAGGGATATGCCGTTATTAATAAATTAAGGGGGGGGCTAGGTCTTTTTATACAAAACAATCCCCTTTTTCTCTCTCCTCATAACTCCTTATTTTTGCGGCTATTCCAACTAACGTTACTTAAAACAAGAAGGTATGAATTTTAACCTCAGCCAAATTCCCGATAGAAAGATGAAGCCCCGCCAAAGCGGTATTACCATGGTAATGGATAAGGGCCTAAGTGTGCAGGAAGCCAAAAACTTTATGGATGGCTGCCACCCGCATGTGGATATTGTAAAACTAGGTTTTGGCACATCGTATGTAACGCCAAAGTTGGTAGAGAAATTGGAAGTGTACCGCAGTTACGACATACCCGTTTATTTCGGTGGCACTTTATTTGAGGCTTTTTTAATCCGCAATCAATTTGATGATTATATAAGCGTTTGTAAAAACTACGGCATTAACCATGTAGAAGTGAGTGATGGCTCTATTACCATTCCCCATGCAGAGAAATGCGGATACATTGAAAAACTAACGAAACACTTTACCGTACTAAGTGAGGTAGGTAGCAAGGATGCGGCACATATTATTCCGCCTTATAAGTGGATAGAATTGATGCGGGCCGAGTTGGATGCTGGCTCTACCTATGTAATTGCCGAGGCTAGAGAAGCAGGTAATGTGGGCATTTACCGTGGCAGCGGAGAGGTGAGAGAGGGCCTAGTACAAGAAATTTTAACACAAATACCTGCCGAAAAAATTATATGGGAAGCACCCCAAAAAGCACAACAATTATATTTTATTGAGTTGGTTGATTGCAATGCTAATTTGGGCAATATCGCACCCTCAGAGGTAATACCATTGGAAGCAATGCGCATTGGTTTACGAGGCGATACATTTAGTTTTTACCTGGATAAAAAAGACAATGCCTAATGCCGCTCTATGGTTTAATAGGCTATCCACTATCTCATTCTTTCTCCAAAAAATATTTTGAAGATAAGTTTGAAAGGGAGGGCTTGACCAACTGCAGCTTTCAAAATTTTTCTATTCCCACTATTGCGGATTTAAGCGCAGTAATAAAAAACAATGCTGATCTGATGGGGTTGGCTGTTACCATTCCTTACAAACAAGAAGTGTTGTCTTTTCTTCATGCTGCTGCTATCCCCGAAGGGTTAAATGCCTGCAATTGTATTAAAGTAAAAGATGGGCAACTTACTGGTTATAACACCGATTATATTGGGTTTGAAAAAAGTTTTAAACCTCAAATACTACCTCATCATAAAGCGGCGCTAGTGTTGGGAAATGGTGGTGCTACAGCGGCTGTTTTATTTGTGTTGAAAAAAATGAACATTACTTATAAAGTAGTAAGCCGCAAACTGCATGCAGGTACTGATTATACTTACGAAAATATTACCCCCGAAATAATAGCGGCACATACCGTTATTATTAATACTACCCCATTAGGCATGTATCCGGCGGTGGAAGGTTATCCACCTTTACCCTACCATGCTATTGCTGCCCATCATTATTTGTATGATCTAGTATATAATCCTACCCAAACAATTTTTTTACAAAAAGGAGAGCGGCAAGGGGCTATAATTAAAAACGGGGCAGATATGCTGGCTTTACAAGCCGAAGAAAACTGGAAAATTTGGAATAGCTGATGCAGTTACAAGAAAATATATCATTAAAGCACCTCAATACTTTTGGAATTGATGTAGCGGCACAATATTTTTCCCAATTTGAATCGGTTGGGCAATTAAAGGAGCTGCTTTTGTTTGCAGCAAAAGAAAAATTGAATCATATGGCGCTGGGTGGCGGCAGCAATGTACTATTTACAAAAAATGTAAATGGATTGGTACTCAAAAACGAATTGAGAGGGATAGAAATAATAAAAGAAGACGAAGCATTTTATTATGTAAAAGTAGCGGCAGGAGAAAATTGGCACCAGTTTGTTTTACATTGTATCAACAACAATTGGGCAGGGCTGGAAAACCTTTCCCTTATTCCGGGAAGTGTAGGCGCCAGCCCAATGCAAAATATAGGTGCGTATGGGGTGGAAATAGAACAAGTTTTTTATGCATTAGAGGCGTTGCATCTTAATGAGGGTACTATAGAAAAATTTTCAAAAAAAGATTGCGCCTTTGGCTACCGAGAAAGTGTATTTAAAAGAAAATATAAGGGTCAGTTTATTATTCTAAATGTTACTTATCAATTAAGAAAAACACCGGTATTGAATACCAGTTATGGCGCCATAGAACAGGAGTTAAAAAAAATGGGCGTGAAGGAACTTTCGATAAAAGCCATTTCAGATGCGGTGATAGCCATTAGAAGCAGTAAGCTGCCAAATCCAAAAGTAATTGGAAATGCTGGAAGCTTTTTTAAAAATCCGGAGGTAAGTCGAGCTACTTTTGAACAACTTAAAAGCGAATTTCCAACAATAGTAGGCTATCTACTAGATAATAGTAATGTAAAACTAGCCGCTGGTTGGTTAATAGAACAATGCGGCTGGAAAGGCTATAGAAAAGGAGATGCAGGTTGCCACGACAAACAAGCTCTTGTGTTATTAAACTATGGACATGCCACTGGTAAAGAAGTATATGATTTAAGTACGGCAATATTGCAGAGTGTAGTAGAAAAGTTTGGTATTACACTAGAGCGTGAAGTAAACGTTATGTAATTGAGGGGTGATGTTGAGAATGCTTGTATTTATATCCCTTGATTATTTAGCCATGCTACACCTATTGGCCAGGCAATAGCTTTGCCAATTTTCCTAATGGAAGTAACAAGGCATTGTTTTTTGCTATTACTATACTAAACTTACTAGCGTATAAAAAATGAAGATGTTAATTATCTACTTACCGAAAACGATTACCAACCCTTTACCATTCCGCTGTATTGATAAGTTAAAATGAAAAAAACCGTAAGCCAAAATAGTATAATGGGTACCATTCTTCGTGATGAGTATAAGTAAGTACAGGCATGAAAGGCGGCGAAGGGAATGGCTGTAATAATCCAGTTTTCTAAATGATTATTATCGTTAACAAAAGGGATAAGAATGGCGCCAAAAGTATAAATTAAAATAAGGCTCCATCCTTTTCTTACCTGTATTAGCATTTTTCTAAGGTTATCTTGTATTAAATACCCGCCTAATAAGTAGGGTATTAATAACAAAAAGGCACTACCTGCCAGCCATACGGATTGCTTTATGCTTGGTAAGTGCAACGAGAAATGGGGTATTAATAAATACCAGCTCCAATTATCAGTTAAAAATAACATTACCGCATAAAAGTAATAAGGAGTGGTAACGCCAATTATTAACAGCATCCATTCGTTCAATTTAAATGGCCGCATTAGCATTAGTCCCATCATAATCCAAATCAAAAAAGTAATGGCGGGCGAAAAAAGTAAAACAGCCAATCCTAAGGCAAGGCCAATGTTAAAAATAGCTCCCTTTGCGTCTGCCTTATTATAAATTTTGAAAAACGATGAGAGGATGAAAAGTAATATAGTATTTACGATTAAAGGTGCAGATAGTAAACTCCATTCAGGCACTAGGGAGGTGATGAGCATATAGGCCATGCCCGGAAACCAATTGGGCTTGGCCATCAAGCGATGATTATTTATTACTCGAGTAATTAAAATGGACTGTATAAAAATTAATAAAAAGGCTAGCAATGGGAAAAAAACAATACTAGAGGCACTTAAATATTTTAGTATAGCATCATACAATATACCGTTTGTGCTATTAGTGGTGGGTAGGTGCGGGTGTAAGAAAATAGGCATCTTAATTAGGATGCCAAAAATTAATAGGCCAATAAAACTGCCTGGATTATTTTGTTTAAATATACCAATCACTGGTTAATCGCTATTAGTTGTAATCAATTTTAGCAAAACAAAGATAGCTATTGCGGTACAGACAAGGAATTATCATTTGGCGGCCACTTACTTGCTTGCCAAACTTAGGCATAAACTCATACCCTTTGTCTAAATTTTTTAAAGTAGGATTTCTATTTATTTCTCCCGTAGGCGCAAGCGTATAGTCCGTTAGTAGCGAAAGTCTTTTTTCAGGTTGATTAAAAAGAAAATGTAAACTTCCACCAGTATTCATTACTTGAAATGATAATAAATCATCACTATTATCATCATCTTGGCTTTTTGTAATTACGTTATACCATTCTTGCAGTCCTTCGGGCGAAAAGGAAAGCACCATAATATTATCGGCATGATGCCTTACTAAATGGTTGTTAGAATTGTTGCGAGGACTGTTAAGCCACCAATACCGACTATAATAAGGCGAATAATAATAATTGCTTATCGCATTATTAAGCCCCCATGGTGAGCTGGAAAACATATCCCATCTATTCCAATTATTAAATCTGGAGGTAGTGTAGTATGATTCGGCACTGATAATAAAACCGCCATCTTTTCTAACTACTATGTTTCTGATAAAATAATCGTCAAAGGCAAAGCGGTTTCCAGCATCTCCTTTAGCATCTTTTCTCAACTCATCGGTAAATGGAGAAATGGCAGTAGTGCCAAATGAATTTTTAAGTTTGTCATATATACTAAATACATAACCATCCACACTGCCTCTTTTTTCTTTGTAGTAAAAAGACGCCAATAAATACCTATTGTTGTTATTGTCAAGCTTTATATAAATGTCATCTAAAAATAGTTTGTCTATAGCTAACGTATCCCATTTTATAAAACTTTCATCCACCCTTTTTATGCCTATAGCAGCTTTGCTTATATTGTCTTGTAAGTTTCTAGAAAATTTGCAAAAAACAAAGTTTCCTTCATTGTCTAATTGAAAATCACTTAGGTATTCATTTCTTTCCTCCATGGGTATTTCTATAACATTCCTTTTTTCCAACGTTAATTTATCATTGTACAAAAGGGTGGTCATCGTATACAAGGTTTTATGCTTGCTGTTAATTTTAAAAATACCTATACGACTTTTATCTTCACTTGTAATAGCGGTATAAATTTTATTATTGGCAGAAAACCCAATATGAGTAGTGTCTAGGGTTATCGGATCTCCCAAAGGTTTTCCTGTAGCATCTAACTTAGAAAACATACAGTACACTACATTCTTTTTTTGGTATTGGTATATTAAATAAACAAAATCGCTATAATTAAAAAAGTCTATATTAATCATGCGATCAATGTTGGGCAATTGCTTTTGTTCCACTTTAAAAGCCTCGTTCATTTCTAAATCAAAACCTACAATAGTTCTTTTGCCTTTGGAGTTTTTATATACCATAAAATGACCACCTACTTTGCCTATTATCTCAAATTCGGGGTTACGAGCATCACTGCGGTCTGGCTCGGAATAAACAATTTTTTGGCTATAACTAACCTGGTACAAACAGGCCAACAATAGAATAAAAATGCTATGCCTCATATTAAGTGCTTTTAAATTTAAAGTTACCATTTGCCTGTCAATTTGATGTTATTATTCCGGTGGATGCAAAGTTTTTCATTATTACATAACGGTACAATATAAATAGGTTTATCTCATTTAGCTTTAGCACTTACATTATTAGCATTTTTATAAAGCTGTTACTTTATCCGAATCTTAAATGGGTATATATGTTTAACACGCCTAAAAAACCGAAATAGATTGGTGTAAGAAGGTAGTGCTGCCTTTATTTACAGCAGCTACTTGTGTACCACAAATTAGTATGATCGAAATTGATTTGCTAATAATATGAAGAATAGAAAATGGGTTACATGATGTAATAAAGGCTACTTGAAATTATAGTAGTTGTTTAAATTTTTTAAGTTCATTTAATTCTAATTGTGATAAAGGAATATTATTCTCAAACTTTGATTGTAGAAAAAGTACCCTTTTGTGCTGCGGAAATTTGGCTAAAATAGCTTCGATTATTTGTTCTACGGCGTTGTCTTTAGTGTAAAGAGGAGTATGACTTGGAAGGGGAGAGTTCGTTTTTTCATGTTTTCGAAGTATGATGGCTTCAAGTGTAGCTATTTTGTTTGATGGGATAGTTGAAATTTTTTTGGCTTTGCCTAAAAGACCTTCCAGTTGTTTTTTACTTAAGCCCCCTTTTTGCTGATATTGTACTAATATGCTTTGTGCAAAAGTATTAGCCGGGTTTTCTTTTGCCACTACCTCAAGTATATCCAGCACAATATCTAATCCGGGTTTCAGGCGTTGCATCATCAATTAGCTTTTGGCAAATTTAATGGATGTCATGTTAAGTGAGCCAGCTACTAATTCATCATTAAAAAAAGTGGGCATATCATTTTTACTTTGTAGTCCTAGCGTATACATAAGCGGATAATAATGATCTGGTGTTGGTATGGCTAGTTTAGCCGCTTTATGCAGACTTTCATAATGAATCAACGCTGTATGATCTCCTTCAATTATTTTGTTTCGGAATAACTCATGCATCTCAATGGCCCAGTCATACCCAAAGCCAGGCGTTTCCAGCTTATCCCATGCCACCATACGCAGGTTATGTATCATGTTGCCACTACCAATAATAAGTACTCCTTTTTTTCTCAATCCAGCTAACTCTTTCGCCAATTCATAATGGTGGGAAGCAGGTTTACTATAGTCGATACTCAATTGTAAAACTGGTATATCGGCTAATGGATACATCCGCCGTACTACGGTCCATGCTCCATGGTCTAATCCCCAATCATGATTTAGTCCCACGTTAGTACTTTTAATCAAATCTTTAGTAGTAGCAGCTAATGCTGGGCTTCCTGGTGCTGGGTATTGTACCTGAAAAAGTTCATCTGGAAAGCCCCCAAAATCATGAATTGTTTTGGGGTTTGGCATGGCTGTAATATGCGTACCATCTGTAAGCCAATGGGCAGATATTACCAAGATTGCTTTTGGTAGTACCATATCTTTACCCAATTGTTCCCAAGCATCACTGAATTTATTATTTTGTATACCATTCATCGGCGATCCGTGGCCAATGAATAATACAGGCATGGCTTCATTTTCTACAGATAATGTATCTGTAAAACGTTTGAAAGATGATAATCCACTCATAGCTATTAGTCCTCCAGTAATATTTTTTATAAATTTTTTACGCTCCATAATTTTAAAGGTAATCAATTTTATAAAACAATGTTTAAACATTGATATTTAATTGTATAAAAAAACTCCTCCGACAGAATCAGAGGAGTTGGTATTGTAAGTTTTATTTTATAGTTATCTATACACTACTACTTGCTTGGCTGCCAATTCTCTTCCATCGCTGGCCACTACTTTTACTAAGTATATACCGGCAGCAGCGGACGGGCCTAGATCTATTA
>JBDKJF010000007.1:0-139835 GCA_039796695.1 Bacteroidota bacterium | reverse complement strand
TGGGCTATGTTCCGCCAGTTGAATATATTTAATCCGTTTCCCATGTTAAACAAAAAAAATTATACTTTTGATTGGAACGAATTTAAGGGGAGCTTACAATAGTTTAATTGTTCAAGAAAGAAATGGAAAGTCCGTTTGTTACAGTGAGTGGAATCGGCAACTCTCTGAAAAGATAGCAAACTTTATTACAGAAACAGAGTCTAGTATTAACAAAAATAATATCATTTCAGTACCTGCAAGTTTTTCTACACAGAAAACTGGCATGTCCCAGTCGATTTATAAAAATTATGAGGACAACATAATTGTAGTAAAAGATGAAATATTAAAAAGTAAATATTATTATGAAGATAGCTTGAATAAATTCGATTGGAAATTATTTTCAGATACTACTTTCCTTGGCGGATATTTTTGTCAAAAAGCTGAAACATTTTTCAGAGGCAGGCATTATATTGCTTGGTTTACCAAAGCTATATCTTTGTCAAATGGTCCATTAAAATTTGGCGGACTCCCTGGGTTAATTATCAAAATAAACGACAGCGATAACCAATTTAATTACCAATTAACAACTTTTGAAAAAGTTTCTGTTGCAAGCAGCCCAATCGACCTAAGGCTTAATGATGCACAAAAGATTGACCGAAAAAAGCATAACAGTTTAAGGAAAGTATTATTTGAAGACTCTATGGGAATGATAAATGCACAAGGCGGAAGTATAAAATTAAATTCTCCAGCGCCGGTTTCTCATAGAAAATTTAATCCACTTGAATTGGAATAAGAAGTGAGTACAAAATAACACATTAGCTTAGCGATAGAGTTTACACTTTAAATACAGTTAATACTTGACAGTTTTTGATAATCATAAATCTATAAATTATTGGAGATAAAATCAATGAATTAAAAAAACTAAATACTAGCCTTTGCAACTAAGGTAACCACTGTAAATTTATCATCAACTACAAAACTAGGCCAAAGATACTCTTGCATTAATAGCAGTTCTGCTCAGTTACAGCTAACAAAATTTTTATTTTTTGCGCAGTGAGAAAAAATAATTAGTATTTGTTTCATCAACATAGCCAGTTAACATCCCCGAGGTAAAACTAAAAAAACTACATGTGTGACAGCAAGAAAAAAGCAAGTCCCAAAAAAAGAGTGTTTTTTATCGGATAATCCGATTATAATATCGAGAATTTTGTATTAGTTTTAGAAATAATGGATTGAATTTAAAGTTGAAAATAATTTTTAAACCTAAATCAACCAATTATGAAGAAGTTTATTTTATCGGCTTTTCTTTGCTGCTTTATCGCTATTTGTGGATGGACAAACCCTTTAGTTGTATTGCCAGCAGAAGTAAAGAGCAACGTTTCAAAATCTGTAAGTATTCTAAAATTTTCAGAAGTCAAAAAGATATTACCTCAGGTATGCTTTGACCTAACAGTGTGGACTGTTTGTGGAACTGTATGGCTAGGAGATGTTTGTGTTGTAGGTGTAACTTCATTAACCCCACAGCAAATGAATTCCGCTGCATGGAATGCCATTCATCAAAAAGACTATCAACACTTTGGATACACAGAATGATAATGTATTTCGCCCAGCTAATAAATAAGTTATTAGCTGGGCTTTTAATCTTAAAACATGAACAAAATAATAAGGGCGGGGCTAATCTTAAATTTCTTGTTATCTTTTTTTTTCGCAGATAGTCAAACTATAGATAGTGCTTTTACAACCGTAAAATACTCATTTGTATTTAGGCCGGATAGCACTAAAGAAAATTATACAAAGGAGGATATACTAATTTTAGATATTGGCCATAAATATACCAAATACTTTAGCCACAATCGATTAATTAGAGATTCGATTATGGCGAGACAAATTGAATTACCTAGCATAAGTAATGGAGGCTCCTACATTGCTGATATGCGAAATACGCCAAGTGCTGGCTCGACAAAAATTTTATATAGAAATTTACAATCTAATACAGTAACAGTTACCGACAACTTGATATTTGATAATTATTTGTATGTCGATAGTCTCCTAGATCTTAAATGGAAAATTTTAAAAGACACATTAACTATCAATGGATATTTATGTACTAAAGCATATACTCATTTTCGTGGAAGAAGTTTTTATGCATGGTTTGCTAACAGTATTTCTTTACCTGTGGGTCCACATCTATTTGGTGGTCTTCCTGGCTTAATTTTTCAACTAGAAGAAAGCAAAGGCAACTTCAGATACAAATTACTTACATTTGAAAAGCAAGTATTAAAAAAACCGATTATTTTTTATAGCAAAAATCATATCCGAACAAATAGGCTTGAATATAGAAAAATACTGCAATCTATGCTTGATAATCCTAACGGATATGCTGCAAGCCATGGTATGATCTTCAAAGAGAAGGATGGAACTATTGAAAAGACTCCAAAAATACCATATAACCCTTTAGAAATGTATTAATCACCTTTGCATAATATAATTTCACAATTTAATATGCTTACCTTCCTTTGATGAAGTACTGGCAATTTTTCCTCTACTTATTTTTACCACTATTTTCGACTGCACAAATTGCAGGGAAGGTAGCTACCCAAAATAATAATCCACTCCCCTCCGCCTCAATAACCCTTCACAAAAAAAACATACCCTCTATCATCGCTTTCGCCATTTCAGATAAAGATGGAAAGTTTATCATCCACTACACAGCTAATACTAATGATACACTTGAATTAAATGTTGCTCTGCTGGGTTACAGCAAACAAACCGTTTTTTTTCTGCCAACGGAGAAAAAAGATTTTCAATTTGTGTTAACCCCCGAAGCCATTAACCTGCCCGAAGTAAAAGTAAAAAACCCTCCCGTATGGCAGCGCAAAGACACTATTAATTACAACACTTCGGAATTTAAGCAGGCGCAAGACCGTGTTATTGGCGATATTATTGCCCGCCTGCCCGGCATGGAGGTAACACCCGGCGGGCAAATAAAATACCAGGGCAAGCCGATTAACAAATACTACATAGAGGGTTTAGATTTATTAGAAGATAAATACGGCCTTGCCAATAACAATATACCCGCCGATGCGGTGGATAAAGTACAGGTGCTGGAAAACCACCAACCCATCCGTGTGCTGGATAGTGTGAGCTTTAGCGATAGGGCTGCCTTAAACATAAAACTAAAAAATAATGCCAAGCTAAAACTACTGGGAAGGGCAAGGCTTGGTATGGGTGCTGCGCCACTTTTAAGCGAAGACGATTTGTCACTCATGCTTTTTAAAAAGAAGATACAGTTTATTAATACCTATAAATACAATAATACCGGTGTAGACAATACCCGGGAATTAACTTCACAAAATTTTGCTGATTATATTAATGCTTTGCAAAATGGTGCAGCAAAAAACGACTTAGTGAGTCTTGTACAACCGCAGGCGCCGCCTATTAATAGTAAAAGATATTTGTTTAACAATGCCCATACAGCCAGCATAAATCAATTGGTGCCGCTTAATAAAATATACCAGTTGCGCATTAATGCTGCTTACATCAATGATTTTCAACAACAGGAAAGCCACACCAGCTCCCGCTTTTTTTTACCAAACGATTCAGTGCTGATTACTGAAAACAATAACTACAAAAGTTTCCTTAACCGAATTGATGCTGATGCCACGGTTATGGCCAATTCGCCTAATTATTTTTTAAAAAACCATACCCGGTTTCAGGCATGGCTGCCTTTTGCAAAAAGCAATATTACAGGCAATACATTGTTGGCGCAGCAAATCAATAACCCGTTTCATAATATAAGCAACGATTTCAGGCTTATTAAAACCAATAAAAAAAGAATAACAGAATGGTCTAGCTTTATTGGTTATGTAACCATGCCGCAGCAGTTACAAATACAACCCGGCTTGTATAGTAATTTACTCAATAATAACAGCCCTTATGAGGCCATGCAGCAGCAGGCTTCCTTAAAAAACTTTTTTACCGATAATTATCTTTCCATAAGAAAAAGAAAAGGCAGATGGGGCTTAGCATATAAAGTAGGTGCCAACCTTCAATCGCAACTGCTTAATACCAACTTACAAATAAAACAAAACGGTTTATTAAAAAATGTAGCCGATACTTTTCAAAACAATCTGCATTGGAACCGCTTTAGGGTTAATACTGAAGGGAATTTTACCTATGAAACAGAAAGGATAAGGCTTGCCTTAAACCTTCCTTTACAATGGATTTATTTATCAGCCAACGATGAACTGCTTGCTTATACTGAAAAAAGAAATGCTTTACTACCCTCGCCTTCAGCCTCTATTATGTGGCAATTAAGCCCCAAATGGTCTTTGAGCAGTGCCGCTTCCTATAATCAATCCTTAGGAGATATTAACTCCATTACCAACGGTTATATTTTAAAAAACTATCGCAGTATTACCAATAACAATATTCCCCTTCCAGAAAATGCATCAGGGAATATTAACGTAAACATTACTTTTAGAAACCCATTAAAGATTTTGTTTGTTAGCGGCGGTGTAAATGTTTCGAGAACGAAATCAAATCTATTCTACAGCCAATCTTTTAGCGGTAGTTTAGAAACCCTATTGGCTACTGTTAGGAATAATTTTGCCAATAACCTTGGTTTTTCTGGCCGTATTAGTAAGTACATTACTAATTGGAAAACCTCCATCAACTTAAGTACTAACTATAATTTGGGTAAGCGGCAGCAGTTACAAAATAATACGGTGGTTAACCTCCACAACACATCATTTATGTTTTCCGGTGGGTTTACTACAAAGATTTCTCAAAAAATCAATACAGAATATAATGGGACTTATCAAAATTATAAAACTAAAAGTCAGTTGAGTAAAACAGCCACCTCCTTCAAAACGTTTACACAAATTTTTGCTATCAACTATAATGTTAGCGAAGCATTGTTTATAAAATTAGCAGGCGAAAATTATAGCATCAACTCCACCAACTCCAGGCAGCAATATTTATTTGGCGATGCAAGTGTGCGCCTAAAACCCAAAAAATCGAAAATAGATTATGAATTGCTATTAAATAATATATTTAATACTACTGAATTTACCGGCTTGCAACTTGCCGATAATATTGCCATCATCAGTAACTATATCATCAGGCCAAGGCAGGTTTTATTTAAAGTGAGTTTCTCGTTGCAATAGCATTAGCTCAGAGTTACTAACTGTCACCCTGAGCTTGTCGAAGGGTGAATGAACTGGCTTCGACAGGCTCAGCCTGACAACTGATCCATAACTTACTTAGAAAAATTTAGTCTTCCACTAACACTTCTCCAACGCCTGCAACACATCAGCCAATATATCATCTACATGTTCCAGCCCCACAGATATACGAATAAGGCCAGGTGTAATATTTACTTCTTTTCTTTCGGCCTCTGTTAGTTTTGCATGGGTAGTGCTGGCGGGGTGGCTGGCTATGCTTCGAGTGTCTCCAAGGTTGGCTGTCATAGAAAGCATTTGCAAACTGTTTAAAAATGTTTTACCACTTTCCAATCCGCCTTTTAATTCAAAACATACTAAGCCTCCCCCATTTTTCATTTGCTGTACAGCAATGGCATGTTGTGGGTGGCTTGGTAGAAAAGGATATTTTAAAAAAGAAATTTTTTCATGTCCTTCTAATGCTTTTGCAATTTGCAAAGCATTAGCCGCATGTCGTTCCATACGCACATCCAATGTTTCTAAACTTTTACTTAGTACCCATGCATTAAAAGCACTCATAGCGGGGCCTGTACTTCTGCAAAACAAATAAATATCTTTTATCAATTCCTTTTTCCCCACTATTACACCACCCAGCACTCTTCCTTGCCCATCCAGCCATTTAGTAGCAGAGTGTACTACTAAGTCTGCGCCAAAATCAATTGGTGTTTGGCAAGCAGGTGTAGCAAAACAATTATCAACATTAAAAATTAAATGATGCTTTTTGCAAAGCCTACCCAGCATTGCTAAATCTAAAATATCCAACCCCGGATTAGTGGGTGTTTCTACATAAATCATTTTTGTATTGGGCTTAATAGCTGCTTCCCAATCCGCCGCTGTTTTTGCAGCATTTACATAACTGTATTCAATGCCATACTTAGGCAAATACTTAGTAATTACCGTATGCGTACTTCCAAATATAGCACTGCATGCAAGCAAATGTTCGCCACTTTTTAAATTCGTCATAAAAGAAGCAAACACGGCACTCATACCGCTAGCGGTAGCGTAACCTGCTTCGGCGCCTTCTAATGCTACTACCTTATCGGTAAACTCTTGTACGTTAGGATTGCTAAAACGGCTGTATATATTATCGTCACGCTCATCCGCAAAAGCAGCCCGCATATCTTCGGCATTATCAAATTGAAAACTACTCGTTAAAAACAACGGAGTAGAATGTTCCATTTCATTGGTTAATGGCGTTTGAATACGTATGGCCTTTGTTGTCCGGTTTTGTTCCATGCTAATTTTTTAATTTTTATGCCAGCTTTAGTGCTACTATCAGCTTTCGTTGCGTAGCATTGCAAATCCCGTCTTCAGCGGGACCCTTCATCGTTCTGTTTATTACTCAGCAATACTTCGGCGTTGCTCTTACATAGTTCATAGTTAATATTTCATAGCTATTCTTTCTTCTCAATGATGCCTTTTCCCATCCGCCATAACCACTCAACTTTTACCATTACCCACTTTCCATTCTCTATGTCGTTTACCTTACTCACCACTCACCACTTACCCTAGCCCACGCTCCATTTCCACTTTCTCATTTTTTTTACAAAACTAAACTAAGCAAACCTTTACTTTGCATTTCTATTTATAATAATGCTGCAAACCTACAAATACGAAAGAACATTCGTTTTAGAAAACGGCAAAACTTTGCCCGAGCTTTCTATTACTTATACTACGTATGGCACATTAAATGCAGATAAGAGCAATGTAGTTTGGGTTTGCCATGCATTGACTGCTAATGCAGATGCACCCGCATGGTGGCCCGGTGTAATAGGCAAAAAAGGCTGTATCCATCCGGATAATTATTTTATTATTTGTGCTAACATTATAGGCAGCTGCTATGGAAGTACAGGCCCTACCACGCCCCACCCACAAACGAATGAACCATGGTATAGCGATTTTCCGCTACTTACCATTAGAGATATGGTGCGGGCGCATATTTTATTGCGCAAGCATTTAGGTATTGAAAAAATACATTTGTTAATGGGCGGCAGTATGGGTGGTTATCAAGCGATGGAGTGGTGTATAGCAGAGCCTACAATAGTTGAAAACTTATTTTTAATTGCTACTTCTCCCGCCGAAAGTGCCTGGGGTATAGCAGTGCATACCGCACAACGATTGGCCATACAAGCAGACAACACTTGGAAAAACAAAACCGCAGATGCGGGACAGCAAGGATTAAAAGCGGCAAGAGCCATTGGTATGCTTACCTATAGAAATTATGGCATACTGGTACAAAAACAAACGGATACAGATACAGAAAAGTTAGACAACTTTAGAGCATCATCGTATATCAATTATCAGGGAGAAAAATTGGTAAATCGTTTTAATGCTTTTAGCTATTGGTTACTTACCAAAGCTATGGACAGTCATCATATTGCCAGGGGGCGGGGTGGCTCAATAGAAGCTGTATTGAATACTATTCAGCAAAAAACGCTCATCATGGGTATTAGTAGCGATATATTGTGCCCCATACAAGAGCAACAATTAATGGCAAGCCATCTACCCCATGCCACTTATATTGAAATAGATTCCATTTATGGCCATGATGGCTTTATTGTAGAAGCAGAAAAAATTTGTGCGGCACTAAAAGATTGGCTTTAACCATTATTTAAGTAGCAACCCTAGTATTGCCGCAATTAAAATAATATATGGCTCGTTCATTTTTTTGAAAGATAATAAAGTAGCAATTGCTGCCAGCGCCATGCAGGCAGTTGGTATATCTATAATAGATCGTAACCCTATGATAATTACAGCCCCTGCTAAAGCACCCACCACCGCAGCAGTAATACCTTCTACAAATGCTTTTACCGATTTATTTTTTGCTATTTTTTTAAAATAGGGAGCAGGTAAAATTGTAAAGAGATAGCAAGGAAGAAATGTTGCTAATGCAGCCACTAATGCTCCCGAAAAATCGGCTACAAGATAGCCTATAAAACCAACTGTTATAACAACTGGGCCGGGCGTTATCATTGCTACCGCCACCGCATCTATAAATTGATGCTCGGTTAGCCATTTATTTTCTATCACCACACCATTATGCAAAAAGGGAACTATCGCTAATCCGCTGCCAAATACAAATGTCCCGGCTTTTGCAAAAGACAAAGCAATTTTTCCCAGAATGCCCCACTCTATTGTACCAAAATTAATACCCAACATTATTATCGGCATTGTTTTTCCCGATGTGCATCTAGGTGGTGCTTTTACAAACATATACACTAAGCCAGCGGCAATAAAGAGTAATACGGTTTCTGTTTTGGTAACTACTGTTATTACTGCCGCCACAAAGTAGAACAACCATAACAACCAATTTGTCCTTAACCCCACAAGATTAATTTTACCAATCGATTTCTGTGTAAGTCTATAAGTACTTAAAATAATGATACCGATAACCGCTGCACTTACCCCATAAAAAACAGCCTGCATCCAAGGCAAGCCCCCATATTGCTTATAAGCCATTCCTAATAGAACAACCATAATAAAAGAAGGAAGTACAAATGCGATACCCGCCAACGTAGCGCCTATAACTCGATAATGAACAAATCCTATGTAAATTCCTAATTGAGCCGCCAATGGCCCTGGTGCCAATTGTGCTAATGCCAACCCCTCTTTATACTCCTCTTCTGTAATCCATTTTTTTTCTTCTACCAAATCTTTATGCATATATCCAACCAAAGCTACAGGCCCGCCAAAACCAGTGGCGCCTAGCTTTAAAAAATAAATTACTAACTCTTTTAATTTATATGTAGCTGTATAACTCATATTTTAATACTATTATTTTAAATGCAATAAAAAAGCAATTATGCTACATACTAACCTGCATTACTCGTTTATAATACAGCTACCTCCCGATTCATCAAATAGTTATTTAAAAAACTTACAACATAACAGATTTTTTTACCACCGCATATTGCAAGTATAGTATTTCAATTATTAAATACAATATCATCTCTCTTTACTTTTACAAAAGCAATTGCGCTACTTTTGAAAAACATATTTTAATGTAATTCCATAGGTACGAGGATCGCCCAATACAGCCGCATAATGACCGGCATTACCTCCTGCAGGTAACAATTGTTCATAATAATCTTGGTTAAAAAGATTACGTACCCACACATAAGCTGATAAACCCTGGCCTGCTTTGTACCCCAACCTTCCATTTACCAATGTATAACCATCTATATTAAGAAACGCAGATGGCGAAGGGCTCGATGAAAAAGTAGAACGATAGAAAAAATCAGCTGCCACAAAAAATTTAGAAGCAGTACCTAGTAAAACTGCTGGGGTTACAAACTCACCTCCACCCGATACAGCCCACTTTGATATACCGGGTAGTGCTCCACCACTTATATCTTTAAAAGCAACTTGTACATTGTTTACTGTATTACCCGTTTCTTCTAAAGGCAATGGTGCATTGGCAAACTTTATATACTTAGCATCTGTATAAGCAGCTGCTGCATAAAAAGAAAAATGTCTATTGGCCTTTATACTTGCGTCTATTTCCGCTCCTTTTACTCTTACCTTTTCGGCAGTAGCAATATATCCACGATTTACACCTAATTCAGGCGATTGTACATTGGTTTGGTAATCTTTAATATCCGTATTAAAAAAAGTTAGGTTTAATATAAAATCTTTTATAGGTGTAGTTTTAACTCCCACTTCATAATGCCTTACATTTTCAGGCTTTATTACTGCTAAGTCCAATGCTGGTTGATTATTTATGGTAGGCAAGCCTGCCACATTTACCCCTACAGGTTTAAATGCCGTGGAGTACGTAGCATATACATTTATATTTTGTTTTGGTTTATACGCTACGGTTAAATGGTAAGTAAGGTTATCTTCATTAGCCTTAGCTACATATTGCTGGTTTGTATACACCAAATTTTTTAAAGCTATTAAGGAAGGGTCGATAGTTTGTAAGCCTCCATAAGTGGTTCTGTTATAGTCAACGTTTTTTTCATCCACATTAAAACGTATACCAGGTTGAATATGTAATTTATTTAGCATTTTCCAATCAACGTTGGCAAATGCTGCAGCGCTTATAGATTTAATAGATGCTATAGTTGAAATACCATAGCCCTCAAATAAACCAGGCGTACTCCAGTTAGTACTTGTTGTACTTTGTGAAAATCTCCATTGTGCATTACCAGATTCTTCTGTGCCATTTACATTTACCTCTTGCCCAATAAAAAACAAACCAAATACACTACTTACTTGTGAGGATAAATCGCCAGCATAGCGAATTTCCTGCGACCAGTTTTTATGTTTAGCTGGGTTTTGTGATTTTGCTAATGCCTGTAATCCAGTAAAGTCTCTATCGTTGGACGGGTCCCAATTCCAATAACGATAAGCAGTAGTAGAAGTAATAGCGCCGGTCCCTAATTTTATATCTGCAGTTATAGAACCGCCGCCTAAATCATTGTCCGACCTCCAAGGCGAATCATGATCCACTAATCTGTCAAATGCATTCAATGTGGGTAAGCTATAACCTAGGTCTGTAATGATTGCATTGAACTGTCTATATGCTGCTCTTTTCGTTGCTAGTACCCCTGCTATAATTTGTGCATAGCCATCTGGCCTTTGTCGAGAATAATCGGCAGAAAAAATAAACTCCACTTTATTAGATAACTTATAAAGTAACTGCCCTTTTAATCCGAGATTATTAATATCATTTATATTACGATCAGTTCTTTTATTATAGATCAGTCCATCACGCTGTGTACCTGAAAATGAGAACCGGCCTGCCACTTTTTTTGATAAGGCCCCGGTGATAGAAGTTTTGGCTTGTGTAAAGCCCTTATTACCATAACTTGATTCAAAAGTGGCCCCTGTTTTAAAATTGGGTTTGCGTGTAATTATATTAAATGCTCCTGATGTGGTATTCTTACCAAACAATGTACCCTGCGGCCCTCTTAATACTTCAATTCTTTCTACATCAATAAAATCAAGCGTAGCTACAGCCGGGCGTGAAAAATAAACTCCATCTATATAAAAGCCTACCCCTGGATCAAGACCATCATTTGTTAATCCAAAAGGCGAGCCGGTGCCTCTGATATTTACACCCGTGTTTCTCGGGTTGGAAGTGTACATTTGAACGGAGGGGATAACTTCTTTTATACGACTTACATTAAAAGCGCCAGACTCATCAATAGCAGCACCAGTAACTACCGAAACAGGAATGGGCACATCTTGCAATACTTCTTTTCTCCTTCTTGAGGTAATAACCACCGTATCACGTTGAAATAGTGGTTGCAACAATATAATGATGTCTTTGGATTTATTTTCGTTGATTACTACATTCCTTTCCTCATAACCAACAGAAGAAATGATAATTGTAAAAGGGAAAGGTTTTGTGCTATTTAGCACAAAATTACCAATAGAATCACTGCTACTACCCCCACCACCTCCTTTTATAGATATAGATGCAAAAGGAATAGCTTGATTACTGCTGTTTACAATCTTTCCATTTATTTGCGCTTGCAAACGAAAGACACTTAAAGAAAACACAACTACTAGAAATATTTTCATCGATGAAAAAATTTATTAGTCTACAATTTTTATAGACTTATTATTGAAAAAAATACTTACGCCTCTGCATAAGTTTTCGCTACTCATGTATATTACTACATGAGAAAACAAAGATGGTAAAAAAATATTAGTCTACCAATTTAATAGACTAATATTTTTTTGATTTATAGTATTTTTATAAGAATACGGATACTCCAGAAAATAACTAGCACACCAAGCAATATATATGCTGTTTTCTTTGGCAGTTTGCCGGCCAGTTTGGCTGCTAAAGGTGCGGCTAATAATCCGCCGATAATTAAAGCAATGATGGTTTGCCAATGCGTAACCCCAATCATAGTAAAAAAAGTAAAAGCACTTGAAAGCGTAACAAAGAACTCTGTTAAACTTACTGAGCCCACTACATATTTATGACTTCTACCATTATTAATTAATGTACTGGTTACAATAGGCCCCCAACCACCTCCTCCGAAAGAATCAAAAAAACCACCAACGGCTGCTAACACTTTATATCGCTTAAACTTTCGTTGCGGTTTATGTTCTCGAAATGCATTGAGGATAAATTTAATGCCTAATATTAAAGTGTAGGCTGCAATAGCAGGTCGTATAATTTTTCCATATTTTTCGCCGGCAAGCACTAATAATATAGCACCCAGTACTGCGCCCACTACTCCAGGAATTAATAATGCTTTAAAAAGTTTCTTATTTACATTCCCAAACTTGTAGTGACTATAGCCAGATGCACCACTTGCAAACATTTCGGCTGTATGTATGCTTGCGCTAATAGCGGCAGGGCTTACCCCTGCTGATTGCAAAATAGTTGCACTAGTAACACCATAGCCCATGCCTAAGGCCCCATCTACCAACTGCGCTATAAAACCCGCTAACAACATAATGGGAAATGCACTATCAAGCGTTTTATACCATGCCATTGCATCATTCCTCATCTGCCCTAATGGCAAATAAGAAATAATAAAATACCCTGTTATCATCAATCCAAAAACAAGTAAGGACCATCTCGCAATATTTTTCCAACGACCTGCATTTTCATTTTCCTCTACCAATACTTTTGTAATGGCATTCATTTTTTTTACTTTAGCTGCAAAATCACCACTTAATTTATTTCTAACTTTATTTAAGTTACTCACCATTTCATCTATATCTTCTGGTAGCGCATCATTTAGCACTTCCTTAATTCTTTTAGCTGCTGTGGGCGATTTACCATTCGTACTTATTGCTATTTTCACTTGCCCCTTGTGTACGATACTACTCAAATAAAAATCGCAAAGCGCTGGTGTATCTGCTACGTTTACTAGGATTCCTTTTTCTGAAGCCTGTTGTTTAATTTCTAAATGCAAGTCTTTATTATCGGTAGCTAAGATTATTAAGTCTTTGCTCTCTAAATCACTTTTTAAAAAATGGCGTTGTTCCACTTTACAAGTGGGATGCTTTTTTAATAAAATAAGTACTTCCGGCTTTACAATGGGCGCCACTACCGTAATGCGAGCTTGTGGAGAGCAGCTTAATAAAGAAGTTAGTTTCTCTAAACCAACATTACCCGCACCTACCAATAATAAATCAAGTGCTTCCAATTTTAAAAAAATGGGGTATAAATTATTTTCTTGCTTTTCGATGCTCATATAGCTTATAATTTTTTAGTATCGTTAATGAAAAAATATGCTGTGATGCTTCGGGCCATTTCAACCACATATAGCCAGCTTGTATTTGCAAAGATGCTGTAGGCTGGTAAATAGCGGATGCTATCGCTCTGCTCTGATCAAAATGAAGGGCTGTTGATTTTTTTATTTGCCGCATATACTCGTTTGCTATTTGCCATCCCCATTTTGTAGTTACCATTTTTGTAACGGTAGCTTTTAGCCTAAAACGGTGTGCGGTATATTTGTTTTTCAAAGATGTGGCGCCAAAAAATCGTTGCTCGGTACGTAGTCTTAATTGCAACTTCCAACTGCCTATACTTTCTTGTAAATGCCCCTCTTGCCATAATCGAAACTCTTTTCCAAATTCATGATGACTTTTTTCAAAATCGGTTTTGGTAAAGAAAAAGGCTACCCCGCTTGCTACATTCCATTTTTTATTCAAAAGGTACCGCATACCGGGTCTATATAAATATTGCAACGGAATAAGAGAATTTCCTAAAGTACGATAGCTGGCATCATTATGCCATTGCCAGCGATTTGTTAATTGCACAGGTATATTTACAGCCGTCCAAAACCCTGTAGGTGGTCGCTGCGCAGTTACTGCACTTGCCAACATGACTATTAATAATATAAATAAAACTCTTCGCATTTGCTCAATAGAATTTCTACAGTTGAAGAGTGCGACGCAACGAACGATGATAGTAGCACTTCAGCTGGTAACATTAAATCAATACTCCATTTTATCAATCCACTCTTTTGCATTTTTTGCAGCGTATGAAATAATAATATTAGCACCAGCTCTAGCTAATGCCGTCCACACTTCTAAGTGCGCTGCTTGCTTATTGACTAAACCCTTCTCCGCTAATGCTTCAATGGCTGCATACTCCCCGCTTACATGGTAAGCGGCCACTGGTTTTAAGGTATTTTGTTTTACTGCACTAATTACATCGGTATATAAAGCCGCGGGTTTTATCATTACAATATCTGCTCCTTGTTCATCATCATTAACGGCGCTAGCTATTGCATCGTTTATATTACCTGCACTCAATTGATAAGTTTTTCTATTTTGCAAGCCAGTAGTATTGGGTGCTGAATGGCAAGCATCTCTAAACGGGCCATACATTTGAGAGCTAAATTTTACCGCATAGCTCATGATGCTAACGGCATCAAATTCCATTGCATTTAATTGTGTACGGATAGCACCGATGCGCCCATCCATCATATCGCTTGGCGCTATACAATCGGCGCCTGCTGCTGCTAATTTGGTAGCGTAGCTTACTAATACTTCTACCGTTGGACTATTTAATAACTGTGTATGTTGTGCATTTAATAATCCACAATGGCCATGCGTGGTATAGCTACATAAGCACACATCAATAGCCAACCAAATACTGCTACCAAAATTTTTCTTTATCATTTGTGTCAAGTTTACTGCAAATGAAAAATCAAAATCTCTTTCCTGCTTAGTAGCTGGTACCGGAAAAAGTAAAAACTTTGTTATACCTCCTTTAATTGATTCCGCAATTGTTTCTACAACTGAGTGTATAGTATCTACCTGCACATCGCCCAACCCTTCTACTAACCTAGGCATGGCTATTCCTTCTTCTACAAATAATGGTTGTATGAACGCTTTGTGTGTAAGCCTTATGGAGGCCGTTAACTCTCTTATTTGCTCCCCCGCTCTTATTCGCCGCTGGGTAAGGGGAAAATATTTTTTCTCCATAGTTCAAATGATTTTATAGTAGGAAAAATAATAGGCTGCAAACCCTGTTGCTGCAAAAGATGAGCTGTTTCACCACCTGCACATAAATGCTTTGCGGCAGGCTTAGCATATTTTCCAAAATATTGATATTGCGAAAAACTGCTCCAAAATATAGCGCCTGCCTCGGCAATTTGGTTTTGCAAAACCAAATTTTTTTTTGGCTGGAGTGTATAATTACTTACTGCTTTGTATCCTTTGCTTTTCCATCGCTCAGCCGCTTCATTATGTGTAATGATTGTTACATCCTCCTTATTAATATTAATTAATGGCATAGAAAGCGATGGCAATAAAAATTCGAAGCCCAACGCATCGGCACTAGCACTAACCCAATATCCTTGTTTGGCCAACTCAAACCATGTTCTGGTACCAGCGGCAATAATTATTTGTTTATCGGCTGTAGTAACTCCGGTCAACGTCCCTTGCGTCGCACACTTCATCTCCTGTAATTCTATTCGGCAATTTTGCACAGCTTTATAATTAGCCACAAAAATTGCTTTTGTAACGATGGATGGCAATGCTTCACTTTCCCACTCGTATTCAAAAAAATCCTTCATCACATCGGTTGATGAAAAAATAGTACCGTCGATAGGCTGCGGCAGCGGTTGCCATTTAATAAACGAAGTGTCTGCTGCATCTTTACCAGCGGCATACAAATACTTTTCATTCGCAGTAGTAATTGTGGTTACTCCAAATTTTTGTATACATCCACTACCATAAGAAAGTGCACATTTTTTTTCCCGATAACAATGTTCATACAGCGTGCTAGTATTAATTTGTTTTAAAATTTCAATTGCCCGTTCATTAGCCGTATGTGCTTCTGCTACAATAGCACCTTGACAGGGTGCTGGTACACACTCTATCAAAGGCAATACCATTACTTTTTTATGATGCAGTAATTGCTTTATTAAATCAGCATCTTGGTTGCTACGTAATAAACGATTTATACCTGCAGTAGCTAAAATGGTAGCATCATATTCCCCATTATTAATTTTTCTTAGTCTTGTTTCTACATTTCCGCGAATTGGCTTTACGTCAATTTTTATTTCACGATGAAGTTGTGGTAAGGCTTTTTTTAAAAAATGCATCGCCATTTCTTCTCGTCTTGGAGAACAGGTACCGATAATCAACTTTTGTCCTGTCCTTATTTTTGTTTCCACATTCGCATTAAAAATGGCTACATCTCTTGTATCATCTCTATCCACCACCGCAAAATAATTTTCACCAAAAAAATGTTCGCCACTCATATCTTTTAATGAGTGTACTGCGATATCAGCTTCAGCATTTTCAAGTGCTTTAAAAATAGCTTGCGTAAAAAAATCGGACCCTTCTACGGTGTGTAGGGATATGTTTTGCAATGCATCTCCCCGGCTGTTTTTTGTAATTATTTCCACTTCGTAGCTTGGATAAGCCGCCCTTATTTTATCTTTTACAAGTTGTAATTGTAATAATGATAATCGGGATGCCCTGCCGATTAATTTTATTGTATGCGCACTATTACTCCCCAACTGCATATATAACGGGTTTACTAACTGGGTAATTATTTAACACCGTCTGCAACGCATAAACCAAATGGTTTTGATGCTTGGGCAAATGCCTAGCTGTAATAATCAATCGTAAGCACTCCTGACCAACTGGCACCGTAGGAAAATTGATGGGCTGTAAATAAATGCCGTGCTGCTCCAATAATGTATTGGCAATTTGTGTACACCTCACCGCATCGCATATTGGAATAATGGTGATGTGCGAATTATTATTTTTAAACCTAATACCATTTGTTTGCAATAAGGATCTAAGTACTTGTACATTTTCAAAAAATATTGAGCGTAAGGAATGTTGATTTTGAATGTAAAAAATACTTTTATTGGCAGCTGCACATATGGCGGGAGGTAGTGAAGTAGTAAAAATAAATCCGCTGGCAAAACTTCTTACAAAATCAATAGTAGGAGCATTAGCGGCTATATAACCACCCAATACACCAATTGCTTTAGAGAGCGTGCCATTGATAATATCTACTTCCGCCTGCAAGTTTTCTTGTTCTACGATACCCGCACCGGTGGCACCATATAATCCTACGCCATGTACCTCATCAATATAAGTAAGTGCATTATACTTTTTGGCTAGCCTTACTATTGCAGCTACTGGTGCTATTGTACCACTCATTGAGTATACGGACTCAAATACAATAAGTTTTGGCTTTTCAATAGAAACTTGTTGTAGTAATGCCTCTAAATGCGTGACATCATTGTGACGAAAAATTTGCTTTTCATTTTTACAACCTCGTATACCTTCAATAATGGAAGCATGATTTTTTTCATCTGAAAAAAAAACCAACCCAGGAATATTTTTTCCCAAAGTTTGTAAAGTAGCTACATTGGCTTGATAAGCCCCATTAAACAAAAGTGCTGCTTGTTTTTTATGCCATTGTGCTAAGGTATGTTCTAACTCCTTATGATAATTGGTAGTACCGGAAATGTTGCGAGTACCCCCACTACCTGTTCCACTTTTATGAGCTACATGCGTAAGTTTTGCAATTACATCCTCCTGGCTACTCATACCCAAATAATCATTACTACACCAGTTAACCGCTTTATGCTGCTTACCCACTATATCGGTATAATAAAAAGACGGAAAATGTTGTGCACTTTTGTTAACCTCAACAAAAAAACGATAGCGCCCTTCTTGTTTTAATGCACTTAACCGGTTAGTAAAATATAGCTCGTATTGATTCATGTAAATGCAAATATATGCATTTCCTACTAATTTAGTAGACTTTTGAAAATACACTAACATACGGTCGCTATTTAAAATATAGTTTTTTATAACAGTCTCAAATTATACATTTGCAAAGTCTATCTAATTAGTAGATTAATAAATATCTACATTAAAGCTAAATATTGTTGCATGCAAAGTTTTCGTACGGAGTTAGAAAATCCCCTGATAGAAAAAGACATTATCGAATTAGAAAAAAAAATACGCCTATTTAAAGAAGGCAAAATGCCCGAAGAAAAATTTCGTTCGCTTCGATTGGCAAGGGGGGTGTATGGCCAGCGTCAGCCAGGTGTACAAATGGTACGCATTAAGTTACCTTATGGTAAAATGACCTTAGCCCAGTGGGAAAGAATTTCGCATGTATCTGATGAATACTCTACTGGCAATTTACACTTAACCACCCGCCAAGATATTCAAATACATTTTGTAAGTCTTGATCGTACGCCGGAAATGTGGGCCGAATTAGAAAAAGATGATGTAACAATTAGGGAGGCCTGTGGTAATACTGTACGCAATATTACCGCTTCTGATCTTGCTGGAATAGATAGGGATGAACCATTTGATGTTTCTCCTTACGCCCATGCCATGTTCGAATATTTTTTGCGCAAACCGCTCTGTCAGGAGATGGGCCGAAAATTTAAAATAGCATTCAGTAGTAGTGAAAAAGATACGGCACTTACGTTTATGCATGATTTGGGAGCCATTCCCCGAATAAAAAATATTGATGGCAAAGAGGTAAGAGGTTTTAAAATTCTTATTGGTGGCGGACTAGGCGCACAACCACATTTAGCTATTACTACGCATGAGTTTTTACAGGAGGATTTATTAATTCCTTATTTAGAAGCAGTGCTTAGAGTATTTGATAGACATGGTGAAAGAAATAGCCGTCATAAAGCTCGCATTAAATTTTTAGTACAAAAACTAGGTATTGATGCATTTAATGAATTAGTTCTACATGAGCAATTGGCACTAACGCATCAGCGATATGTAGTTGATAAAAACAAAGTGCAAGTAAGTTTACCACTGGAAAATGCCAGCATAGCACCTACTACTATTGCAAGCCCTTTTCAATTTGAACTATGGAAAAATACAAATGTAGTAGCGCAGAAGCAAGATGGCTATCACGCTATATATGTAAGAGTACCGAATGGCAATATTAGTTCTGTTACAAGCCGCAGTCTTATTCAACATTTAAAAAATGTAATAGCCGATGATGTGAGGGTAACAATAAATCAAGGTCTTCAATTTAGATATGTAAAACCCGAACACTTGGCCTATGTGTATGCAGTATTAGAGGCACATGAACTAGCAGCGCCCGGGTTTGGAAGTGTAGCCGATATTACCAGTTGCCCTGGTACCGATACTTGCAACTTAGGCATTAGTAATAGTACCGCTACAGCATTAGTGCTTGCAGAAGTAATAGAGGAAGAGTATCCTGAATTTTTATACAATAAAGAGTTGGCCATAAAAATTAGTGGATGTATGAATAGCTGTGGTCAACATGGTATGGCATCTATTGGCTTCCATGGCAGTTCTTTAAAAGCAAAAGGGCAAGTACTACCCGCTTTACAAGTATTGGTGGGCGGTGCTATTTTAGGTAGTGGCAATGCCCGTATAGCTGATAAGGTTATAAAAGTACCAAGTAAAAGAGCCCCTGACGTAGTACGTACCATTTTAAATGATTTTAAAGCAAATGGTCATACTAAAAGTTTTGCCGATTACAGTTTTGAAAAGGGAGAAAGATTTTATTATGATTTACTAAAACCACTAGCTAGTTTAGAAACTTTACAAAATGAAGATTTTATTGATTGGGGGCAGGAGCAAAAGTTTTCTACGGCGATAGGGGTAGGTGAGTGTGCTGGCGTGATGATAGACTTAGTGGCCACACTTATATTAGAAGCCGATGAAAAATTAACCCACGCTGAAGAAGCATTATCAGAAAACCGCTGGGCCGATAGTATTTATCATGCTTATGCAGCACAAATCAATACAGCAAAAGCTTTATTGTTACAGCAAGGTGTGCAGTGTAATACACAAAGTGGTATTATAAATGATTTTGAAAAGCATTTTTCTGCCACTGGTTTATACCCTCAAGCCTTTAAAGAAAGTATAATGCAGTTAAATGAACAAGAGCCGTCCAATACATTTGCTACCGCCTATTTGCAACAGGCTAACGCATTTGTTGCCTTTGCAAAAGCATGGAGAGAAAAAGCCGTGAACGAAGCTTTGTAACAAAGGAGTTGCGCTTATCAATAGAACTTGTAACGCCGGTAAATGTTAATACACTTGAGTAGTATCATTTATCGGCGTATCTGTTTGTACTACCACAGGTGTGTTTTCCTCATCTGCCTTTTTAAAAAATCTTTTTTGGAATAGTAATAGTGTAATGACGCCAATAGAAATAGAGGCATCTGCAATATTAAAAATGGCACTAAAAAATTCAAAGTTGCCAATTTTAAATAAATCAAAATACAACATATCTACCACCGCTCCATGCAAAAATGAGGAATACCCATTGGATGATAATTGTGCAATGCCAGAATAGGAAATATAATCTTTGGCAGCCGCATCATACACCAATCCTTTGTCGAAAATCATTCCGTAAAACATACTGTCTATAAGATTACCCAAAGCGCCTGCATATATAAGGGCAGCGCAAACTATAAACCCACGACTGTACTTTTGTTTTACTATTCTACCTAAGTACCATGTACCAAACACCACTGCCACCAATCTAAACAATGTAAGTATTACTTTACCTGTTTCATTGCCAAACTTCCAACCCCAGGCCATGCCGGGATTTTCTATAAAATGTAGTTTAAACCATTTCAAACCGGTTAATTCTGTATTACGGTTTGGCTCAAAGCCTAATTTTATATAAAACTTAAGCCCTTGATCTAAAAAAAGAATAACCAGTATTAGTAGAATGACATATTTAAGTTGGAGCGATTTCATGTGGCAAATATACATAATATCAGTAAGCCTATTTAGCTATAGCTTTAACTTACTCCTCAAAATACACTCGCTTAACCCGTTGGGAAATTCCCGTCATTATTTCGTAGGGAATAGTACCTGCCCAAGCTGCTACTTGCTGTACATGCAAATGGGTTCCAAATAATTCTACCCTGTCACCCACTGCTACATTTGGTACTGTCGAGATATCAATCATAAGCATATCCATACACACTGTGCCAATGGTAGGAACAAAGCTTCCATTAATATATACTTGCGCATTACCATTTCCTAATCTGCGTGGGTAACCATCTGCATAGCCCAACCGTACAGTTGCAATAGTAGCCTCCGTATTTATTAGTCCTTTCCTATTGTAGCTTACAGATTCCCCTTTTTTTAACTGCTTTATTTGTGCAACAGTTGATTTTAAACTTGTAACTGTTGCTAAAGATAACTTACCCGTTGCTGCACTATCAACCCCGTATAGCCCTATACCCAACCGCACCATATCAAGCTGCATTTGCGGATGCCGAATAGCTGCAGCAGAATTAGCAATATGCGATAAAAAAACATAAGGCAATGATTGTTTTAACGTATAAGCGGCGTTCGTAAAAGCATCAAATTGTTGTTGTGTATAATCATCTTGCGCTACCTCTTCACTTGCAGCCAAGTGAGAAAAAACAGATATTACTTTTAAAAATGTTGAGCCTTGCAAATGAGTAGCTAATAGAGATACCTCGTTCATGGAAAATCCAAGCCGGTTCATTCCTGTTTCTAATTCTATATGTACAGGGTAGTTGGCCAAGCCTTGTGTAGAAAGATAGGTCTCAAACTGCTGCATCAATTCAAAAGAGTATAACTCAGGTTCTAAATTATATTCTACAATAGCTTCAAATGCAGTGGGCTCGGGGTTCATAACCATGATAGGTAAATTAATACCTGCTTTTCTTAAAGACACTCCTTCATCTGCATAGGCCACACCTAAATAGTCTACTTTGTGATATTGTAAAATTCCGGCTACTTCTGCACCGCCACTTCCATAGGCAAAGGCCTTTACCATTGCCATAATTTTTGTATTGGGCTGCAATATTTTTTGATATTCTTTTAAGTTATTTGCAAGGGCGTTTAAATTTATTTCCAACACAGTTTGATGCACTTTTTCTTCAAGCACATTCACAATTTTTTCAAACGTAAATACCCTGGCACCTTTAATTAATATCGTTTCATCTCTACACCAAGAAGCGTTAAACTGCTGTAAGCAATGATCCGTATCAGTAAACAACAACACCTCGCCGGTAAATGATGCAGTTATACTTGAAGTAAAGGCTTTGCTTATGGCCGCACCCACTCCAATTAGCCTATTTATTTGATGTCGTTGTAAAGCATTTGCAATAGCAGTGTATAACTCATCGTATGCATCTGCCGATTGCAAAAAGTCGGAAAGGATAACAGTTCGTTTTCCCTGCGGGCTTTGTAGTGCTAAAAAATTTAAAGCTATTTCCAACGAACTTAAATCGGCACTGTAACTATCATTAATGATGGTGCAATTATTAACTGCCTTCTTTAATTCCAACCGCATGTTGACAGGCTGTAGTAATAACATTCTTTCTTTTATTACTGCAGGGGTTATCTGTAGCCAAAGCATTATTCGCCAACAAGAAATTGCATTTTGTATCGATGCATCATCTGTAAAAGGAATTTCAATTTCGAAAGTGGTCGCATCATCCTTCTCTAAAGAGGCAATGATAGTGGTAGATGCTGGGTGCTTTTTAATTTCTAGTACATGAAGTGGCCGCGGCACTACAGCATTTTTAAAAAGTTTCCTCTTTTCAATTTCTTTTTCTTCCTTACTGGCAAAACCCTCGCTATGTGCTTCGCCAATATTGGTTAATATGCCAACGGTTGGTTGAATTATTTTCTCTACCTTTTCCATTTCTCCAGGTTTGGAAATACCTGCTTCAAAAATGGCCAATGTGTGTTGTTCATTTATTTGCCATACACTTAAGGGCACGCCAATTTGTGAATTATAACTTTTGGGACTTCTAACGATTGTATAATCTTGATGCAAAAGCTGATATAGCCACTCTTTTACAATCGTTTTTCCGTTGCTACCTGTAATACCAATTACGATGAAGGGCTTCCCTGAGGTGAGTTTTGAAAATCTATTACGATGATATGCAGCTAACTGCTGCAAAGCCATCAATGTGTCTTTTACTAATATAAAATTAGCGGTAGGAAAATTTTCTGTTTGCTGGGCTTCGCTTACTATAAAATTTCTTACTCCTTTCTTATATAAATCAGCTATAAATTGATGGCCATTTCTTCGCTGGGTAACGATGGCAAAAAAAAGTGTGCTACTAGGTGAAAGGATTTTTCGGCTATCAACTGCCAAATGCTCAATCTCCATTTCTGTAAATGCAGCAGCAGAAACTTGGAGAATAGAAGCGATATGGCTGATACTATATTTCAAATTTAATTTTCTTGGCTTTCGTCAGATACATCTTCAGGCACTCCTTTTTTCTTCATAAAGATGGAATAAAAAATAGAACCAAATATGCAGGTTAAAATAATGCCTAAAGAAATAAATACTTGTATTTGTTTGTCCACCCACTGATCAAACCAATGAGCACCCAGCATTTTAACACCAATAAATATTAAAACGATGGCAATGCCTTGTTGCAAATAATCAAACTTGCTGACGGCTCCTCTTAATAAAAAGAACAAAGAACGCAATCCCAACACAGCAAAAATATTAGAGGTGTAAATAACCAACCTTGCTGTTTTTTCGTAACCTGCTGTTTTAGTATCTACAATACCCATTACCGCGGGTATAGAATCGAGGGCAAATACTAAATCAATAAAGGCCAACATTAATACCACCACAAAAAGTGTGGTATACATTTTTTTACCATTTTCCTTTACCGAAAATTTGCCATCGCCATCATGCGGTACTAGTGGTACTATTTTTTTTAACCATTTATAAATTTTACTTTCCTGTGGGTTAAATTCTTCATCATCACCTGCGGTAAACATTTTGTACCCGGTAAATAATAAAAAGGCACCAAAGCCATACAGTATCCAATGGAATTTTTCTACCAAGGCTACCCCTACAGTAATAAAAAGTACTCGAAAAAGTATGGCCATTAATATACCTATCAGTAATACACGACCGTAATGTTTTTCTTTAACAGAAAAGGCTGAAAATATAAGAATGAAAACAAAAATATTATCAATACTAAGGCTCCACTCCATTAAGTAGGCGCTTATGTATTCCAACGCTGGTTTTTGTCCATTTTCAATACACATAAAAACAAAAAAGGCTAGTGCCAAGCCTACCCAAAAAAAGGTTTGATACAAGGCTTGTTTAATCGTTACCTTTTGATCTTTTTTACTCAATAGTCCTAAATCGGCTATAAGAGATGCAACTAGCACAATGCCGAAAACGAGGTAGGTTATCTGATCTCTTGTCATTTGGCAAAGGTAAAGGGTGTAAGTGGAAAGGGCTACATCTTAGGCATATTTCCGTTTTCTAATTTGCTGGTACACCCAACCGAAAAGGATGATTAATAGAATAGGTAAGGCAATATTGATAAACTGCCAAGTGGATTGTTGCGCATTTACTTTCTTACTATCTAATAATCGCAATACAATGTCTTTATTACGGGTTTCGCTGATGGCGGGATTATTCACCAACAGCTCCACACAATTTTGCAAAAAATCTCGATTAGCAACGGGTAAAAAAAGTTTACCGTTCTCCGTTTGTTGCTGGTATTCTCTGTAAGTGAATTTATTCCAACCCATAGGGATGGGACCAGTCTCGGGCATTACATCATTCAGCACTATATCTCCATCGGCTACTATTACTATTTTATTTTCGGGTGATGTGTTTTTAAAAGTAAGTCCGGCAGCAGCCAATGTATCTAATTGTGCTTTGGACAACCTATTTTGAAATCCAGAATTGAATTTGCCTTCCAACAGCATTGCTACTGGTATGGCATTGGTTTTAAACTTAGCGTCTTCAGGAGCGTCTTTATTTTCGTTCAAACTTATTAAAGCCGGTGTAGAAATTTTTCTTGCATTAGCCGAGGATATTAATAAAGGTGTTTTTTTTATTCCTTTAGCGGCAATGGTATCAATTGAGTTTACAAAGCGCCCAGCTACATAGCCCATGCTTTTGTTCAAGGCACCACTAGCGGTAAGTACGGGATAATAGTTCCAATGCAAAAATTCCATTTGTGGCTTTTCCATACTGCCGCCTACAACGATGGGAATAACATCGCACTGTAAATCCATTACTAGATCTGGGTTAATGCGTACCCCATATTTGAAAAAGAGTTCTGTAAGTCCCAAATTTCTATCATACGCAATAGTTTCAGGCTTAATAGCCAAACTATCTTGTTCAGCAATCAGGTTGTCTATAAAGCAAAGAAGTTTACCCCCATTCATTATAAACTGGTCTATCTTTATTAACTCCTGTTCACTAAATTGCTTAATGGGTTTTACAATTAGTAATAGTTTTACGGCATCTGGCACTTTAGGTTGTTCTTTTAAATTAAGCATCCTAAAGTCGTACTCATACCCCAATGTTTGACTTATATCATATGCTTTTTCATTAATGGGCTCGCCATTACCGGTAGCATAGGCTATGCCCGTTTTTTTATTGGCAGCTATTTTGTCTAAAGTTTTGGCAAACTGGTATTCCATTAATGCTTCTGCACTATTAATCTCCTCTTGTGATATTCGGCCATTGGCACCCGGATAAAGATTTACCAGCGATTGTTTGCCTTTATACCGCATAATGGCCACCGGAAAAATAATATTACTACTCTCCCCTGCTTTTTTTTGCACCGTTAAATTGATGGGCACTGCACCCATACGTACCAAGGAATCGCCCCAAAGTTTACCATCGGCTGTTTCGTCGGTGGGTGATATAAATTGATAGCTAACTTTAGCGCCGTTTCTATCCTTTAGCAATGCTAAAAACTCTTTAGTGGTATTAGCTAGTTTTCTAAATCCGGCCGGAAATTCCCCTTTCAAAAAAACATCAATCTGCACTTTGTCATCCAAGCTATTAACAAGGGCCTTAGTAGCCTTACTTAATGTGTACCGCTTTTCTTTGGTTAAATCAAAACGGGCATGCATTAGGGATGCCATATAGTTTATGCCTACTAATGCAAGTAGTAGCAATAGCCACCCGTACTTTGAAGTCACTATTTTATTTATAACGTTCATTTACTTTCTAAGTAGGTTTCTGTTGGTAATGGATAAAAAAAGGAAAATAACAGAGACGAAATAAACAATATCTCTTGTATCAATTAACCCACGGCTTATGCTGCGATAATGAAAATCGATACCTAACATTTCTATTAAATAATCGGCTCCATTGGCCAATGCGGGCAGTTTACTAATGGCACTAAACCCGTAATATAACAAAGCGCAAACTATCATGCTACTGATGAAAGCTACTACCGCATTGCTGGTAAAGCTGCTACAACATACGCTGATGGCCGTAAATACAGCCGCTAAAAAAAATAAGCCTATATAACTGCCCAATGTGGCGCCCATATCTATACCCTCGGTAGCTGACAGCTTTTGAATAGAGAATATATAAATAATGGTAGGAAGCAAGGCAATAAAGGCTACGATGAAACTTCCGGCATACTTGCCAATCACTATTTGCCAACGGCTAAGCGGACGGGTTTGCAATAATTCGTAAGTACCCGTTTTAAACTCTTCAGAAAAGCTACGCATAGTAATAGCGGGTATTAACAACAATAAAATCCACGGGGCGAGTTGAAAAAAACGATCTAATGTCGCATACCCATAATCAAAAATATTATCGTCGAATACGAATAAAACCAATCCATTTACCAATAAAAAAACGATGATAGCTATATAGCCGGTAAGGCTACTAAAAAACTGACGAAGCTCTTTTTTACAAACAGGCCACATATGGTGCAAAATAACGTTAATCAGTCAGTTCTAAAACAATGACATTTAGTTTTATTTTGTAAATTGTGATAAATAATTAGACATGGCAGCCATTTACGACAGACCAAGAACAATGCTGGAAGTGTACCGCTGTCTGCCGGAGGGTGTACCTATTCAGCTAATCAATAATCAACTAATTATGTCGCCAGCCCCAAACGATCCACATCAACAAATAATTATTGACCTATCAAGTGAGATTAATTTTTTTGTTAAAAAGCAAAAGTTTGGCAAAACAAGGGTAGCACCTTCTGATGTTTACTTCAATCATGAAAATGTTTTTCAACCAGATATTTATTTTGTAAGTAACTCAAACGCCGGTTGTTTTGAAAGAGATGGCTTTCATGGTGTACCAGATTTTGTAATAGAAATTCTCTCTCCCGGTAACAAAAAATATGATGAGGTTGATAAATTTAAAATTTACGAAGCAGCAGGAGTAAAAGAATACTGGCTTGTGGAGCCAGATACAAAAACAGCCACTGGTTACATTAATACCAATGGCCGGTTTGAATTATATAAGAAAGAAACAGGCAAACTTTCTTCAAAAATATTAAACACTGTTTTCGAATTTTAATTACACCGCAAAACTCTCTCCACAGCCACAAGTACGACTGGCGTTGGGATTGGTAAAATAAAACCCTTTACCGTTCAATCCATCCGAAAAATCGAGGGTAGTATTTACCAAATAAAGAAAACTTTTTAAATCGGTTACCACCTTAACTCCATTATCTTCAAATACCTGATCCATTGGTTTGGATTCATTATCGAAATCCAGCTTGTAACTAAGGCCAGAGCAACCCCCGCCTACCACACTTACCCTTAGAAAATAAGAAGGGTCATCTGCTACGCCAGCATCAGCCAATAGCTGCGCTACTTTGGCCTTAGCTTTATCGCTAACATAAATGGCATTATCTAAAGCTGCCGCACTTCCCGATTGGGAGGCATTGGCTTCTGATAATATTGTATTGGTGTTATCCATTTTTTAGTTTCATTCTTTAGTTTGCTTAAGCCCCGCCTGCGGTGGGGCCGAGGGAAGCCTTAGTGTACTACGCTTTCCTCAAACTTTAATTCCTCTAAGCCATTCTTTTTACGGTAGTCGTTAATGGCTGCTTTAATAGCATCTTCTGCTAATACAGAGCAGTGAATTTTAACTGGCGGAAGGTTCAACTCTTCCACTATCGTCATATTATCAATCTTTACTGCTTCATCCACCGACTTTCCTTTTAACCACTCAGTGGCTAATGACGAAGAGGCAATAGCCGAGCCACAACCAAAAGTTTTAAACTTAGCATCAGTAATTAAGCCAGTAGCATCATCTACTTCAATTTGCAGGCGCATTACATCGCCACACTCTGGAGCACCAACAAGGCCGGTACCTACATTGTTTTTGCTTTTATCCAGCGTTCCTACATTTTTTGGATTCTGATAGTGATCGATTACTTTTTCTGAATATGCCATTTTAGTAAGTTTTAAAGTTTTAAGTTAACAAGTTCAAGAGCGCTAGTTGTTATTAGCAACCAATATCCGCTTTTATAGGCTAAGTTTAATGGTGTGCCCATTCTATACTGTTCATATCAATCCCCTCTTTAAACATTTCCCAAAGCGGGCTCATTTCTCTTAATTTATTTACCGTATCTGTTACCGATTTAATAGTATAATCTATTTGTTCTTCGGTGGTAAATCTTCCTAAACCAAAGCGAAGTGAGCTATGCGCCAAATCGTCGCCAAGGCCTAATGCTTTTAATACATACGAAGGTTCTAAGGAGGCAGAGGTACAGGCCGAGCCCGATGAAAGAGCAATGTTTTTATTAAAGCCCATCATCAATCCCTCTCCTTCTACATATTTAAAAGATATATTAGTTACATGCGGTAATTTATGTTCTTTATCACCATTCAAATAGCTCTCTTCTACTTTTAAAAGTTCCGTTTGTAACTTATCCCGTAGCTTACTTACTCTTGCTGTTTCTTCGGCCATTTCATTCAAACATAATTCGCAAGCTTTACCAAAACCCACAATGCCGGGTACATTTAATGTACCACTTCTCATCCCTCTTTCATGGCCACCCCCATCCATTTGGGCCGTTACTTTTACCCTTGGGTTTTTGCGGCGTACGTATAATGCACCCACCCCCTTAGGGCCATACATTTTATGCGCAGTAAAAGCCATTAGGTCTATTCCATCTTTATTTACATCCACCGGTATTTTACCTACAGCTTGTACGCCATCTGTAAATAATAATACACCATGCTTTTTGGCAATGGCGCTTATTTCTTTCATCGGCATAATGGTGCCAATTTCATTGTTGGCATACATAATGGCTATCAATACGGTAGTCGGCTTTATAGCGGCTTCTAATTCGGCCAAGTCTATCAAACCATTTTCTTTAACATCTAAATAAGTAACCTCGCCGCCTTCTTTTTCAATATGCTTACAGGTATCTAATACCGCTTTGTGCTCAATATTGCAGGTAATAATATGATTGCCTTTGCTAGCATACATTTCAAACACCCCTTTAATTGCCAAATTGTCGCCTTCCGTAGCGCCACTGGTAAAAATTATTTCTTTAGGGTCGGCGCCAATTAGTTTGGCCACCTGCTCGCGGGCATAATCTACCGCCTCCTCAGCTTGCCAGCCAAAAGAGTGGTTGCGGCTGGCCGCATTTCCAAAACTATTCGTAAAATAAGGCAGCATGGCCTCCACCACCCTTGGGTCGCAAGGCGTTGTGGCATTATGGTCAAGATAAATGGGAAATTGTAACATAAATTTTATATCTGTATTCGTTTCTGTTTCTAACACGAAATTACTCCAAAATGTTTGAAGAAAAGAGTAGAAAGTAGCGTACTAACCGCATTTTTCGGAAATCGAAAACTGTAGCGCCTTTTTTTTAAGTTGGGGCTGTCATCTTTCTGTCCGTTAATCAGCTGCAGTTCGCTGCCCACCTACAATCTCCCGCTTTAAGGCGGGAGGATTTACGGCTAAGCAGCGCAGCCTTTGGGCAGCATACCATTATTCAGCATATTAGCTCTACAGTGTAGTTATTTTGCCTATCCTGATACCCTGCATGGTAACCCATTTTTTATTGCTATAGTCTCAATATCCTATTTCATCATCGGTAAGCCCTTTTCAATATCGCCCCTTTTCTTTTAAATAATTATCGCTTATTATTCAAAATTAAAATTAGGTTACAGCCCCTCCCCCCTATTCCCATCTTGCTTTTGGAAACGTACTTTTTCCGTACCTATCTCAAAATTATAGGATGGCTATTTTATCTACTTTAATTAAAAAAATTGGAACAAAGTTGTACTACTTTTAAAACTGTACTAGTCTATTTTACATCGTATTTACCAATGTAAAAGCGTATAAAAATTTGAACCTCAACAAAGCGTACAACTACCAATAGTACATAGCGTAGTACCACTCGATTATACCAAGCTTATTAATAATGTTAAAATTAAAAACTAAAAATAAAACCGCAATGGGGCATTATTTGGTTTCCATAGAAAGCCTACTTTTGAATTATGACTGTAGATAACCGTATTAATTATGTAAACATAGGGTTAATGCTAATTAGCTGTATAGCAGCTTTTATAATGCCCTTCGAAGTTTTTTTATTTGCGTATGCCTTTATGGGCCCTCTGCATTATTTAACCGAAATAAGCTGGCTACACGACAGAAATTATTTTACAAAAGGCAAATATGATTTTTGGGTATTAATAGGTATTGGAGTTTTGATTTCGTACGAGTACTTGAGTTATAAATATCAGCTATGGCCGTTCAATAGTGAAGACAATAGGTCAATGGCCGAGAGCTGGAATCTGGGCGATCGCTTACTCTTTCTTGCTTTTTTTGGTGCTATAATTATGGCCTTCGTAAAAAATTTATATATAAAAATCATTTGTATTTTTTTAATTTTTCTGGTGGCCATGGGCGTTATGATACCCAAAGAAGAAGGGGATTCCACTTCCACCATGGAATATGTGTTTACCTCTTTTGTACCCACACTAATACACGTATATGTTTTTACTGGTTTGTTTATACTTTTTGGGGCACTTAAAGCAAGAAGTAAAAGCGGCCTATGGTCTTTTTTAGTGTTTGTTCTTTGCCCCATTTTATTAATCACTTTATTCACCCACCAAACTTTTGTGCCGGTTACCAATTATGGCATGGCGGCTTATGGCAATTTTGATAATGTAGATGGATTTTTTAGCCTTAACTATAGTGTATTGGAAAGGTTTACAGGCTTTGAACTTGACCCTTCTATTTGGGCCAATGCCAAAACCAATACAGAGGCTAATGAAATAGCTAAAAAAGCATGGGTAAATCATATCTATTATTCCGAGTCGGGCATTTTGTTAATGCGTTTTATTGCTTTTGCCTACACCTATCATTATTTAAACTGGTTTAGTAAAACGGAAGTTATACGTTGGCATAAAGTGCCAAAAATGCGGTTTGTATTGGTAATTGCTTTATGGATAGGCAGCCTTGCTTTATATGCATACAGCTATTCTGTTGGTTTACGTTGGTTATTCTTTTTAAGTTTTTGCCATGTATTATTAGAGTTTCCACTAAACTTTCACAGCATGGTAGGCATTGTAAAAGAAACCCGATCCATCGTTCAGAAAGGGTTTGCAAATCGATAATGTAAGCCATCTATTTTTCGCTTTTTTAAAACTTATACTATGAGAAAACTATCCTATGTTTCTCTACTAATGTCCTTTTGCCTTTTGTTAAAAGGGCAAGGGGTTTTTGTCAACACTCCCAATGGTTTTTTTAAACTAACTGGTGCCGCTGGTAGCTGTGCTAGCAGCCCTTTTACCAATGAGTGCTTGGCTCAATCCGGATCTTCGCTTTTAAGCATGGCCTTATTTAAGGACACGCTTTACTTCAATACCATCAGTGGTGAGTTGTACAGTTTTAAACTGGGCGTGGCAGGTAGTTGTAGATCGTATGGTGCTATATCCGGTGGCAATTCCCTTACAGTAGACAAAAACGGCATATTGTATTTTGCCACTGGAAGTTTATTACAACGATACAATCCCTATACCAACCAAACTAACAGCCTTGGTACAATGCCCTTTGTTAGTGCCGGAGATCTTATTTTTTTTAACGACAAGTTATTACTAGCAGGCTCTCCTTCTGGCATTTATGAAGTAAATATTAATGACCCCTCCGCAAGTACAATGTACATGAATACCAATGATATTTCTTTTTTTGGCTTAATGTCCTATCCTGTTAGTTGTGGCAATACACGTTTCTTTGGGCTTAGTCCTGCTGGCAATAGTACTAGTTTAGTGGAAGTTGATTTAGTTAGTCGTACGGTTGTAGGTAATGTATGTACGTTACCACTTAATGTATACGATGCAGGTAGCATTACCGAAACAGGGCAGCCCGGGCCTGGTGCTATTAGTAGCCTAAAAGTTACACACCCTTGCCCGCCTGCAACCACCGGCAGTTTGCAAGTAGTAACCACCTTACCAGCAGGTACCACTAATTACATTTTAGACAACAGTATTACCAATACTACTGGCACCTTTAGCAGTATTGGCACGGGTAGGCACACACTTCGTATTGTAGCCGCTGGCGGCTGTACTATTGATACTTTTTTTCAAATTACACCAGGATTAAATCCATTGCCACGCATTCAAATAGTAGCTGCTAGCAATTGTAGCAATAGTAATGGTCAGCTGTTGGTTACAGCCAGTTCTCCGCATGTGCCCATTCGGTATGCATTAAATGGGGGGGCTTTTGTAAACTCATCTACCTTTACGGGTTTAGCATCCGGCAATTATACTATTTCCATTATTGATACGGCGGGATGCAGCAAAGATTCTACTGTTGTGGTACCACATCAACCCGCAAGATTTATTGATACCATCATTGTAAAACAAGAATATTGCCAACTTGGAAACGCTCAAATTGACATTCGCTTTAAAGAAAACACCACTACTGCAGTAACGAGTTTGAATAATGCACCCTTTACTACTAAGTTTATTTATAATAACCTTAGCGCTGGTGCTTACTATTTACAAGTAAAAGATGGCCCTACCTGTTTTTTCGATACCACTTTTAGCATTCGTAATATTAATAATAATAAACCCGCTATTACAATAGCGGTACAAGATCAATTATGTTATACCAACAATGGTAGCATTGCTATTTCAGCAACCGGTGTGGATATGCCTTTTACGTATCAACTAGGTATCCAACCTTTTTCATCGCTTGGAACATTTTCTATGCTGGCGCCAGGCCATTACCCTCTAAAGGTTAAAAACAATAATGATTGCACTTGGGATACTTTTGCGATTGTGCGCCCTTATCCAAAACTTATACCCTCCACGGTTAGCAAAGTAACCCACCCTACTTGCCGAATAATGAATAATGGTAGTATACAAGTAAGCATAACAGGCACACAAAATCCATATCGCTTTGTATTAAATGGAAAAGAATACCTCAATAACCAAACTGCCACCATGCTGGTAGATGGCAAGTACAAAATATATATAAGAAATAAAGATGGCTGTGTAATAGACTCTATAGAAGAAATTTTAAAAACCGTTTACGAACCATATTGTAATGAAGTGTACATGCCCACGGCATTTACACCCGATAATAATGGCAAAAATGATAGATACAAACCGTTAGCTTCTTCTTTTATTAAGGATTTACAAGTACAATTATTTAATCGATACGGGCAACTAGTGTATTCAGCTACCGGCAATGCTACAGGTTGGGATGGCACACTTAGTGGGGTAGCGCAACCGCCCGGCGTATTTGCCTACTTGGTTAAATACACAGATTATTATGGCCAAAACAAAATGCAAAAGGGTACGTTTGTACTAATAAGGTAAATTCGTACTTTATTTGATTACACTTATGCAAAAAATTGAACACATAGGTATTGCCGTAAAAAGCTTGGCCGTTTCTATTCCACTTTTTGAGAAGCTTCTGCATACTACTTGCTATAAAACAGAAACAGTAGAAAGCGAAAAGGTGAATACCGCTTTTTTTATGCAAGGTGCTAATAAAATTGAATTATTAGAAAGTACCACAGCAGATGGTGTAATTGCAAAGTTTATAGAAAAAAAAGGAGAAGGCTTTCATCATATTGCGTATAGTGTAGATGATATTGAAGAAGAAATGAAGAGATTAAAAGCGGAAGGTTTTGTATTACTAAATGATACACCAAAGAAAGGTGCGGATAATAAATTAGTTTGTTTTATACATCCTAAAAGCACCAACGGCATTTTAACAGAACTCTGTCAGGAGATAAATTAGCCTTTACTCTTCTTTACCAATTGCTAGTTTTTCAACTGCTAATTGCGAAGCTATTTGCGAAGCATCTTTTTTATTAAATGCTTTACCTTCTGCCACAGCTTGCCCATCTACTACGGCGGCTACGGTAAACAAGCGTCGGCCATTTTCCAGTTTTTCATTCAGGGTTTCAAACTCTAGCACTTTGCCATTTTTATTGGCCCAGCCATACAGTTTATTTTTATGATTAATTTCCAATATCTCTAAATCATCCATAAACATGTGGGGCAGGATGATATAGTCTAGCACCCACTTATTTGTTTTTTTATAGCCAATATCTAAATAAATAGCACCCACCAATGCCTCTAACGTATTTCCAAAAATGTGGCTTACTTTTAATGAAGCATCTGTTTTATTAAAGAAGGTTACCTTCTTTAATCCCATTCGCAAGGCAATATCATTTAACTGCTGGCGATTAACCATTTTACTGCGCATCTCCGTTAAAAAACCTTCTTCTTTATACGGATATCTTTTAAAAAGATAATCGGCTACCAATGCACTTAAAATAGCATCGCCTAAGTATTCCAAGCGTTCATTGTTTTCGTCGGCAGCTTCTTTAATAGAGCGGTGGGTAAGCGCCGTTTTATATAAGGCAATATTGCCAGGCTTAAAGCCTAGAATATTCCTCAATTCTTTTTTGAATGACTGGGCTGATTTATTGGTTGAAAAAAAATTAAAAAAATCCACGGATGTTAAGCTACTTAAAAATGTTTAAAGTTTACCTATTGCAAGGCGTAATGTTAACATAAGTCAATTTTTTAAATCCTTTTACAAATTACCCTTTGTATTTTTTTACAATAACGCAAGCGTTGTGGCCGCCAAAACCAAAGGTGTTACTTAATGCTGCATTTACCGGTCGCTGCTGTGCTTTGTTAAATGTAAAATTAAGTTTTGGGTCTATTTCTGGATCATCTGTAAAATGATTAATAGTAGGCGGCACCATATCATTAACCACGGCTTGTATACTGGCAATGGCTTCTATTACGCCGGCTGCGCCAAGGCAGTGCCCCGTCATGGATTTGGTAGCACTTATGTTTAATTTATAAGCATGTTCTCCAAATACTTTTGTGATGGCCTTTACTTCTGCTCCATCTCCAATGGGGGTGGATGTACCATGTGTGTTAATGTAATCAATTTCTTCTGGCTTCATACCTGCATCATCCAATGCGGCAAGCATTACGTTCATAGCACCTAATCCTTCAGGATGCGGGGCGGTAATATGATGTGCATCTGCCGTAGCGCCTGCACCGGCCACCTCACAATATATTTTGGCTCCCCTTGCTTTAGCATGTTCTAATTCTTCTAGTACTAATACACCAGAGGCTTCGCCCATTACAAATCCGTCTCTATCTTTATCATAAGGGCGGCTAGCTGTTTTAGGGTCATCATTTCGTTCACTCATCGCCTTCATAGCATTAAAGCCACCTACACCGGCTTCGCTTATTACCGCTTCACTGCCTCCTGTTAGTATAATGTCTGATTTTCCTAATCTTATTAAATTAAACGCATCCATTATAGCATTGGTACTACTAGCGCAAGCGCTTACCACCGCAAAGTTGGGACCCCTTAAGTTATGCCGCATACTTATTTGGCCGGCAGCAATATCCAAAATCATTTTAGGAATAAAAAATGGATTAAAGCGTGGTGTACCGTCGCCTTTAGCAAAGTCCTGCACTTCATGCTGAAAGGTAATTAGCCCCCCGATACCACTAGCAAACACAACCCCTACTCTATCGGGGTTAATGTTATCTCTGTTTAATCCTGCATCAAGCATAGCCTGATCGCTGGCAACAATAGCTAATTGCGTAAAGCGATCAATTTTTCTTGCTTCCTTTTTATCGAGGAAATTAGTAGGATCAAAATTTTTTATTTCGCAAGCGAAACGGGTTCTAAACTTTGTGGCATCGAAAAGGGTTATCATATCTGCACCTGATACACCGTTTACCAAATTTGTCCAATAGTCTTGTATGTTGTTGCCAAGCGGCGTTAATGCACCCATGCCTGTTACAACTACTCTTTTTAATTCCATAAGCTGAAAATAATAGTTAGTATAAAGTTACAACAATGTGTAACAGCGGCTAAGATAAGCGAAAACAAAAAACCGTCCCGTTAATACTAACGAGACGGAGTTAATTTCCTGATTTAGTACAGCAGGTGGGCTGCTTTACCAGGCCACATTATTTGGCATGCTCTTCCAAATAAGATACGGCTTGACCAACTGTGGTGATGGTTTCTGCCTGCTCATCAGGAATAGAGATGTTGAATTCTTTTTCAAATTCCATAATCAGTTCTACGGTGTCTAATGAATCGGCACCGAGGTCGTTTGTAAAAGAAGCTTCATTGGTTACTTCTGCTTCATCAACGCCTAGTTTGTCAACGATGATCTTTTTAACTCTTGATGCAATGTCTGACATGTTCTTAAAGTTTTGTTTGTTGGCTGCAAAAATATACTTTTTGAATAAATAAGCGTAGGAAAAGCTATTTTTTCCAAAAATGTTACAACAAGCTGACAATTAGTAGCTTGAAGAGTAATTAATGTGAACTATCTCATTTTTTTCATAAAATATTCTGTTGGCCCGCGTATCTTATATTTGTAGACGCTTTACATTAGTGCGTAATTTTTTTCGCCCACAAATTGTATACCCATGGCTTTAAAAATACTTGATTACGGTAGTTCGGAATATGCCCAAATGGTAAAACTTAGAGAGGATGTTTTGCGCAAGCCTTTAGGGCTATTTTTTTCGCCAGAAGAATTAACGCAAGAAAAAGAACATATGATGATCGGGGCCTTTGACGATGATCAAATGTTAGGCTGCTGTATGTTGGTAGAAGAAAAGCAGCAGGTAGCCAGATTGAGGCAAATGGCTGTATTGAATGACTTACAGGGCAAAGGTATTGGCAGAGCCTTGATGACTTTTGCAGAAAACTTGGCAAGGGATAGAGGCTTTAAACACATTACGATGCATGCTCGTAAACATGCCATTGGTTTTTATGAAAAAATGGGATACCAAGTGCAGGGAGATGAATTTACAGAAGTAACCCTACCCCATTTTGTAATGCAAAAAAAATTATAGTACTATTTTATAGACCCCTTCATTACATGCGATTTTATTAGTTTTCGTAGTGCATGTACCTCCTCATCATCTTTACATGCCTCTTTGGGTAATAATAAAAAAACCTTGGGGCTAAAGTATAAATGAAAAAAATGAGGGCTCTCTAAATAGTTATTTAAAGTATCCCACTCCCATGTTTTACTATTTCCACTTTCATGATGTAGCGAAAACTGTTGCTCACTAAAATTCATGTAATAGGGATTTTTAAACATTGTAGTTTGGCGGTACACAGCATGTGGAAATAAATACCAAAAACATAGCATAAGCACAATCCATAATACTGAAAAAACGAGGTAATGGGAAGGCTTTAAATACTTTAGCCAAAAGGCGATAAACAATACAACGGCAAATACATTTACCAGAATTAGCATTATTCTAATTTCTGGTCTACTAATAAAATGGTACCGTAAAGCCTGTATTACTTTCTTTTTATCGTATGAAAAATGTATCGTCATATAGTATTACTTTATACAGGATATTTTTCGCTTCAATTTTATTTACTTGACTTTAATTCGCTTTCCATAATGCTCCACTCACCAAGCTTCTCCCCTTTTGTACCTAAAAATTCAACTGCTAGTTTTCGTTCATTTCTTTTTCCGGTAACGGTAATTTTTCCATAATTCTGTTTTTCATCAATACCTAAAATTCTGTAAGGGTTGTTTTTTTCGGGCCCACCAAATTTATGTGTGCCAGATGTAAGAGGAGACACCGTAATATCGTACAAGGGGTAATGGCCTGGCCTTTCTACCTTTATTATTTCGCTATGGTGCCTATCGCCGGTAAGAAATAGCACTCCATTTATTTTATATTCTTTTATAAAATTCATTAACTCCTCATATTCTATCGGGCAATTCAATAATTTGTCTGTATTAGAAACAGGGTTTAATACTTGACTGCCTACTGCAATTATTTTAAAAGAGGCGTTGCTATGTAATAGAGCGTTTTTTAGCCAAGTCATTTGCTGCTTGCCAAACATTATCTTATCCGGATTGGGCATACCGTCAATTGAATCTTTCAATCTATCGGGGCTACGCCACCAGCGGTCGTCTGTCATAAAAATATCAGCATCGCCATAACTAGTCATGGTGTAAGTGCCTTGTCCGTTTTCGCCAGAAGATGGATTGCAGAAGTACGCATCAAACACTTTTTTACTTTCTTCTTTTAAGCTATAACTAGAGCCAATATCGTTAGGACCATAATCATGATCGTCCCAAATGGCGTAATGTGGCATGGCTTTCCAAAAGTTTTGCAGTATGGGCACTGCCCTATCATGGCTAGCCCTATACCATAAGCCCCATTTACTAAAGTAATCTACTTCTCTAGTGTACCATGCATCGCCCAGCCAAAGCATAAAGGCAGCTTTTTCGGTTGCCATTGTTTGAAAAATAGAAGAGTCGCCGCCGTAAGGTTTTCCTGGCCTATCGAATACAGGTTCATTAAAATAAGCACAAGAGCCTGTTAGAAAACTAAAATCAGGTACCGGCTTTCGCCATTGCCAAAGATCTTTTGTGGTAAACTCGCCAACAACTTGTGTTGGCTTGCCATTCAATAAAATTTTGTATTGGTAAGTAGTGTTTAAGTCGAGCCCGCCTACAGTAAATTTGATGGGGTTAAACTCATTGCCTAAGGCTGCTTTGTAAGCAACTTGTTTTGTTTTTGAATCGCCTTTTTTATTTACTTGCAAGGCAGCTTGTTTTACTTCGGGAGAAACTTCCAACCAAATTAGTGCATCTCTTAATTCAACGGGGCCTAGCATGGGGCCGGCAATAATGCGGGGCTGCGACTGTAGGACGGGAACAAAAAAAAGCTGAACGGCGAATAATAACAATAACCTCATAGCAGACTAATTGAACTGCAAAATAAAACAAAAGCCGCTTCTTTTTAGAAACGGCTTTTGCACTAAAGTCTGGAATATTTTTATTGGGCAATATTCAACAAGCTGCACACTTGTGCATAGCTCATATTTTTAAGTTGGCTTTCGCTGTATAGTTGACCTTTAAGTTCTGCAACTTTTTCACCACGGTTAGAGCTGCGGCCGCCGGCTACAGCACCAGGTATAATTACATAACGAAACTGAACACTACCGGCGGAAAGGGCTCCTGCTGCGATTGTCGTTGTGGAAGCAAATGGAAAATAAAAATAGTAAACGATCTTATTAAGTGCAGGGCGCATTCCTACTTCTGCAAATGTATTAGCAGTTAAAGGTATAGTCCATGAAAGTGGAACTGGTGAATTGCCAGTAAGAATTGAATGACGAGCATAAGAAACAACAATTCCTTGATCAAGAACTGCCTGACTTAAACTAGGCGCTGTTGCAATAAACCTTTTTGCGAATGCTCCATTTAGTGATAGCATTGCAGTATCGGCACCCCAGTTTGCTGGTTCATTAAACCATGCACTATAAACAACATTTGCAGTACCTGTAGGGCCTTGTGGACCAGCAGGACCAACAGGACCTTGTGCGCCTGTAGCCCCTGTAGCACCCGTAGCACCTGTAGCACCAGTAGCGCCAGTAGGGCCTTGAGGACCTTGCGAACCTACAGGACCTTCCGGACCTTCCTTTGTACAACTAACGGCTAAAAAAGTAATGGCAACTGCCAGAATAGATAATAAATTAAACTTTCTCATAAAAAAGTAGTTTGGCTTAAATGTTAAAATAGGTGGTTAAAAATAATAGGATTTTCTTTCTCCACCAATTAATTATAAATATAGCAGATTGTTAGCAAAATAAATAATATTCATGCCAGCTCAACGATAGTCCTATTTTTGCCGAAATAGTGGATGTTTATGACTAGAAATTTCTTCATCGGCCTTTTAATAATCGTCTCCTTTTCAAATGCTAAAGCCCAGTTTAGTAAAAGTGATAAAATGGTAGGCGCTTCTGTAGCCAGCCTTTTATTTAACTCCGGCAGCTCAGCTATTACCGTAGAAAATATTGGCAGTAATACAAGTAAAATAACCGGCTATTCTGTAAACCTCTCTCCCAGTGTAGGATGGTTTTTTAATGAAAATATGGCGGTAGGCTTTACCCTTACCATTAACCCTGGCGGGGATAAAACTACTTACGAACAAAGTGGCAGTACTTACCAAAGCGATAAAGCCAGTAGGTATAATTTGGGGGCGGGCGGTTTTGTACGTAATTACTTTGGGGCATCTAAAAAGATGAGACCTTTTGGTCAGGCTAGTATTAATGTGGGTGCTAGTAGTTTAAATACAGATGGTTTTTTTTACTACAATATTGGTAACCCACTATACAAGCATACGTATGCTGGAAAATCATCAGGCGGTTTCTTTTTAAATGCCGCTTTAACGGGTGGATTTACAAAGATGCTAAGCGAAACTACAGGCCTTGATTTTTATTTGGGGTACAATTTTTCTGTGAATAATTATACTTTCAAAAAAACTACTTTGTATTATAACAGTGCGGTGGACGCAAACCCCACCCGTGCTGTAAATAATACGACTACAAAGTTTACCAATAATGGTGTACTAGCCGGTATCGGTTTTCAAGTATTTATAAAAGGCAAGAAAGGCTAATTTGATATAATGCTATAAACTCATTAAAAAAGCCCTGTTGTACAAACAAGGCTTTTTTAATATTTGGTAGTTATTATTTTACACATCTAACTTGGCATACTTGGCATGTGTTTCTATAAATTCTCTTCGGGGTGCTACCTCATCTCCCATTAACATACTAAATACTCTATCGGCTTCTGCAGCACTTTCAATGCCTACTTGTTTTAATGTGCGGCTTGCCGGGTTCATGGTAGTTTCCCATAATTGATCGGCGTTCATTTCTCCTAAACCTTTGTATCGCTGTATGTTTACACTTTCCTCCTTTCCACCTCCTAATTTATCCACCCACAATTTTCGCTGTTCTTCATTCCAAGCATAGGATTGTTCTTTGCCTTTTTTTACTAAATACAATGGCGGCTGTGCAATAAATACAAATCCCTGCTCAACCAATTCTTTCATATAACGATAAAGAAAAGTAAGTATTAAGGTAGCAATGTGTGAGCCATCCACATCGGCATCCGTCATGATAATCAGCTTATGATACCTAAGTTTAGATAAATCTAAGGCTCTTGGATCTTCGGGGGTACCCATTTTAACGCCTAAAGCAGTAAACATGTTTCTGATCTCTTCATTGTCATAAATTTTATGCTCCATTGCTTTTTCTACGTTCAATATTTTTCCTCTAAGTGGTAAAATAGCTTGGAAGCTTCTATCTCTTCCTTGTTTTGCCGTACCACCAGCCGAATCTCCCTCTACTAGAAATAACTCACAACGTTCGGGATCTTTATCGGAACAATCGGCTAGCTTTCCTGGCAAGCCACCGCCTGTTAATACGGTTTTACGCTGCACATTTTCCCTAGCCTTGCGGGCTGCAATGCGGGCCTGCGCCGATAAAATAACTTTTTGAACAATGTTCTTTGCTTCTTTTGGATTTTCTTCTAAATAAGCGGAAAGTGTTTTGGATACTGTGGTATCTACCACTCCCATTACTTCATTATTACCCAGTTTGGTTTTGGTTTGTCCTTCAAACTGAGGCTCTGGTACTTTTACAGAAATTATGGCACTTAAGCCTTCTCTAAAATCTTCTCCTTCGATTTCTACTTTAGCTTTTTCAAACAATCCTTCTTTATCGCCATAGCTTTTAAACACTCTTGTAATGGCTCTTCTAAAGCCCGCCACATGGGTGCCGCCTTCAATGGTGTTAATATTGTTTACGTAAGAATAGAGATGTTCATTGTAACTATCATTATATAATAACGAAACTTCAACGGCTACATTGGTGTTTTCATCTCTTCCTTCAAAATAAAGGGGCTTGGGTATTAATTGATTGCGTCCTGCATTTTTATCAAGCATTTCTACAAACTCTACAATACCTCCTTCGCTATAAAAACTGGTAGAATGCGGTTCGCCGTTTTCATCTTTCTCTCTTAAATCAGCTAATATGATTCGGATGCCTCTGTTGAGATAGGCCAGTTCTCTTAAACGACCCTCTAATATTTCTCTATTGTAAATTGATACAATAAAAATGGAAGTATCGGGCCAGAAATGCACTCTTGTTCCTCTTTTTTCGGTAGTGCCAATTTCTCTTACAGGATATTGTGGCACGCCAATCGCATATTCTTGTTCAAATACTTTTCCTTCTCTATTTACAGTTACGTGCAGCTTGGTACTTAAAGCATTTACACAACTTACGCCTACGCCATGCAAACCGCCAGATACTTTGTAAGTGTCTTTATCAAATTTACCTCCTGCGTGTAGTACTGTCATTACCACTTCAAGGGCCGAACGTTTTTCTTTAGTATGCATGGCGGTAGGTATACCACGGCCATCATCTTCTACTGAAATTGAATTATCCTCATGGATAGTAACTTGTATGTTTTTACAATGCCCAGCTAGTGCTTCATCAATAGAATTATCTACTACTTCGTACACCAAATGATGCAAGCCCTTAACGCCAATATCGCCAATATACATGGCGGGCCTTTTTCTAACGGCCTCTAATCCTTCTAAAACCTGTATACTATCGGCGCCATATTGACCCCCACTTGGGGCTGCCGGAACGGTTGCTGCTACTACTGTTTCTGTACTCATAAAACGTATAAACTCCTCTTATATATTGGGGAAAAATTGTAACTCACAAATGTACTAAAATACACTCTGAGAATAGGGTTTATTTTGCTAAATTTTCCCTTTGTTTTTCACATATTGTGGGCATAAAAAAATCCCGCCTCAGCGGGATGTGAATGATGTTTCAGAAAGCCCTATTATCGTTTTACAATTTGCGCTACTAAATCGGCCTCGGCACATACTTTATTGCCTACATAGGTTGTTCCTTTCATTTCGCAAATGCCCCTACGAATGGGGGCAGAAAGCTCCATTTTAAGTATCAGGGTATCGCCGGGGCGCACCATACTTTTAAACTTACAATTGTCAATTTTTAAAAAATAGGTATCATATTGGCCATCGCCGCTAAGGTTTATGGCTAAAATACCGCCACATTGTGCCAATGCTTCTATTTGTAACACACCCGGCATTACCGGATTGCCAGGAAAATGGCCTTGAAAAAACCATTCGTTAAACGTAATATTTTTAACGCCCACAATATGCGTATCGCTTAATTCAATTATTTTATCGACTAAGGCAAAGGGATAACGATGGGGCAATGTTTTTTCGATAAACTGCTGATCGTACACGGGAGGCTGATTAGGGTTGTAAACAGGTACGCCTTTTGCCGCTTTATTTTTTTTGATGTATTGCTTTATTTTTTTGGCAAATTCTACATTGGTACTATGGCCTGGCCTATTGGCAATGATGCGCCCTTTTACCGGATAACCAATCAGCGCTAAATCGCCTATTACATCTAACAATTTATGCCTAGCAGGTTCGTTAGGAAATCGCAATTCAAGGTTATTCAAATAGCCTTCGCTTTTTACTTCAATCTTATCTTTTTTAAAAATATTTTTGAGACGAACCATTTCTTTTTCGTCTACCGGCTTATCCACTATTACTATTGCATTATTTAAATCTCCGCCTTTAATTAAGTCGTGCTCTAATAGCATTTCTAACTCATGTAAAAAACAGAATGTACGGCAAGGGGCTATTTCTGCCTTAAAATCGCTGATATGCTTTAAGCCGGCATGTTGTGTACCCAATACAGGAGAGTTAAAATCAATTAGGGTGGTAACCTGATAATCCATTGCCGGCATAGCCACCATTTCTACCCTTTTACTTTCATCGTAGTAATAAATATTTTCTTCAATACTATACCAAACTTTTGCCGCATCTTGTTCTACTATTCCTGCTTCTTCTATTAACTCTACAAATGGCTGCGAACTGCCATCCATAATGGGCATTTCCGGACCATTAATTTCTAATAAACAGTTATCGATTCCTAAGCCTACCAATGCGGCCAACACATGTTCTACTGTACTTACTTTAGCACCATTAGCTTCTAGTGTTGTACCTCTACTTACATCGGTTACCAAATCGCAGTCTGCTTTAATAATAGGCTGGTTGGGCATGTCTATACGCTGAAACTGATAACCAAAGCCAGGAGCAGCCGGTTTTAAGGTTAAATCAGCCATAATACCTGTGTGCAAACCGGTACCGGATATACTTATTTCAGACTTTAGCGTATGCTGCTTATCGGGATTGAAATTAGGGGACATGGAGTTTGTTTAAGATGTTGCAAATATAGTGAATGAGGAGTGGAGAATGGGAAGCGGGGAATAGTTCATGGCAGATTGTTCATGGTTCATGGCAGATCGCCCATGGCCAAAGAATATCACTATGAACTATATGCTATGAAGCATGAACTAACTCACTAAATACGCTTATAATTCTTATAATTAAACAACCGCATGCCTGTTAGTTTTTCAAAACTATACAGCAACCTGTCTTTAAAGGAAAATTTCTTTTTTGTGCCTGATAAATCAATTTGCCAATTTTTTGCAGCAATGCGTTTGTGCATAGTTTGCGGATGTGTACCTGTATAAATTTTTACCGCATCTACATCTTTTAAAAAATCAAATTTTTCTTCCGGCTTCACGGTATTGTGATCGTAATCGGCGGCACCCCAAAGGGTAGAAAATTTTACCAGCTTCTCCATTTGTTTGTCGGGATGGCGCACCCAACCGTAATGATAAATAGAAGCAGAAGCCGGTTTTACTTTTAGTTTTTGATTTTGCTTGGTACGAAAGCCTTGTGCATCCCGATACGAAAGGATGTTTTGATTATTTCTTATTAATCTTATTTCATAATCGTACCAGCGGCGGCTATCGCCTAGGTAATCGTAAGTGCCGTAAAAGTGTTTGTAGTTGAAAAGCAGGCCTTCTACATTTTTATCGGCTAAATATTTTTCGGCGGCTTTTACAATAGCTGGCAAATCATTTTCATGTACCACTTCATCTGCCTGTAAATAAAAAGCCCAATCGCTATCGGTGCTTACATGCGCCAGTGCTTTATCTGTTTCTACAGCCAGTACCGCTCCGCCAGCTTTTAAACTGTCATCCCAAACGGAGTGGTGTATTTTTATTTTGGGCGAATTGATAGCCTGAATTAATTCTAATGTACCATCATCGCCATTGCCAACGCTTACAATAAACTCTTCTACAATTGGGAGAATAGAAGTAATGGACTCCACCACTGGGTAGTCGTATTTTACTGCATTGCGAACGAAGGTGAAGGCGGAGAGTTTCATGAAGGGGGCTATTCTTATATTTTTCGATACTTGCTTTTGGGATGCTTTTTATAATGATGAATGGAAGCAACATATATGACTCCGCTCTTCTTTACTACTTTATATACAATGAGAAAAGGAAAAGTATCTACTTGTGCTTCTCGAAACCTTTTGTTTTCACGGCTACCGAATGACTCGGGCTGTAAAGTTATTTTGTCAATTTTTTCTCGTACGGCTTTCAAAAATTTTTCTCCTAAACCCTCCTGCTTTTGCTCATACCAGGCATATGCATCTTTATAATCAATATTTACAAGCGGATGAAAAACTACGATGTATTTCATAAGGCCGTTTTCTTTCTACCCTTATAGCTTTTTCTGGCATTTAGTTCCAGTTCATCGAGAGAAAGAACTTTAACCTTACCCGTTTCCATTTCAGCAAAACGCTTATTCATTTCTTTAAGGTATTTTTTTTCATCCCATGTATTATCTTCTGCCGCAAAGGTTTTTACTACTGTTAAAACAGCTTGTTGTTGGTTTTGACTGAGGTCATTCAAATAGTAATTAATTTCTTTTACTATTGTTTTTGTAGTTGGCATAAAACAATTTTTTCAAATTTACAATTTTGACAGAATATTAAAATACTTGACATCGTTAAATTTCACTGCATTGCTAATAAAATGAAGCCAGAGAGTTTCATCGAAAATTAATACGGCTTTCGAAGCAAGAAAGGTGGGAAGTCACTACCTATACCTTCCACTTTTTTATAGCCCAAACTTGTGATTATATATTTCTCATTAAAAGTATGAATCAAATTAATTTTTTCTACCACCATTATATGTTTGAGAGTAAGTGTATCACCTTTCTCTTCCCAAGTACCCCATTTATATGTGGGTTTATATTCAGTTTTTAAAAACCGATCAGTTGGCATATGAGATCTAACTTTTTTGCTCCCCAATAATGGCTTAAAGTATAAGTCTTATCAGATTTAAGCGATAAACTCCAATGGTGTTGGGTGACGCCACCCACCCAGCATAATTCATATGCATAATAATATTCTCTTGTAATATTTTTAGCTCTAAAGCTTCCAAATAATGACAGCAACGACAAGATAAATATTTTCATTTTTCGTAGTAATTTAGGCTAATTCTACATCTTGATCATTTTTATTCTACAGTTGAAGTGTGCGACGCAAGGGACGATCATCTGTGTTACTGAAGCTGGTAACAAAATAATTTACACCTTCTCCCCCACCAACTGCTTTACCAACGCTTCCAATTCTTTTACCCTTTTTTCTAAATCGGGTAGCTTGCGGGCAGCGGCCTGGCTGCGCAGAGCAGATGTATAATCATAAGCCGGAGATCCGGTTACCGCTTTACCTGCATCTATCGATTTACTTACGCCACTTTGTGCATTCACTTTGGCGCCATCACCCAATTGTATGTGGCCTACAATGCCGGCCTGACCGCCAATCATTACACCATTTCCAATTTTAGTGCTGCCGCTTACACCGGCCTGTGCGGCTATTACCGTACTATGTCCCACTTCTACATTGTGGGCAATCTGTATTAGGTTATCCAGCTTTGCGCCGCTTTTTATTAAGGTAGAACCAATGGTAGCTCTGTCAATAGTGGCATTGGCGCCCACTTCTACATTATCTTCTATAATCACATTTCCTATCTGCGGTACTTTTTTAAAACTACCATCGGCCTGCGGGGCAAAGCCAAATCCATCGCTGCCAATTACGGTGCCCGCATGTACGGTTATATTGTTACCCAACTTACAATCATGATAAATTTTTACGCCGGGGTGAATGATGCAGTTGTTACCAATGCTTACGTTATTACCTATAAAAGCATTGGGATAAATTTTGGTACCGTTGCCCAATTTTACATTTTCGCCTAGGTAGGCAAAGGCGCCAATAAAAACATTATCGCCATAGCTGGCTGTTTTAGCAATATAACTTGGCTCTTGCACACCAGTTAGTTGCTGTTGTACTATTTCTTGATACTTACTTAGTAGGGTGGCAAAGGCAGAGTATGCATCTGGTACACGGATAAGCGTTGCGGCTACGGGTTGTTTTAGCTCCTGCGCTTCATTGATAATGATAATAGAAGCTTGTGTGGTGTATAAATGCTCCTCATATTTAGGATTGGCCAAAAAAGCTAACTGGCCTTCTTTGGCTTCTTCTATTTTACCAAAAGAAGTTACAGAAGCGGTGGCACTGCCTTCTACTTTTCCGCCAATCATCATGGCTATTTGTGCTGCGGGAAATTGCATTCTTTAAAAAGGGTTTAGGGTATAAAGTTTTGGGTATAGTACTTGTCATCATAAGCCCTACACCCTATTCTTTAAACCTTGTAATGACAAAAATAATGTTTCTTCACTGTGCCCTTCAGGTTATGCTGAATAAGGGCATTATCTACCTGCGAAATATCTTTTACCGTTTCATCTTTAAATAAAATAGTAATACTTTCATCTGCCGGGTTGTAAGTGGTATTACTGGCATGGCCTGTAAATACAAAGTACCGTGCTTCCTCTAAACTAATACCTAAATGCTTGGCCACTTGTGCTGTTTTTTCTTTTACCAAATTCACATCAAAAGTATCTGCCTGCAATTTTACCTTCAATAATTTTCTTTCTATTAATGAACGGCAAAGTGTGTTTAATATTTTATCGGCATGCTGGCCCCAGTTTTTAATGGTAGCCATTATATCATGATCGTCAAGACAACAAAAACGGTGTAAGTGTTGCTCCATCTCTTGCCCTGCCTGCGGATGGTGCAGAAAAAAATCTAGATGAATAGAGGTTGTTGGCACCTTTTCGCCATTACTTACTAATTCTTTTGCCCTGCGGATGATGTGGACCAGCATCATTTCGGCACCTAGCACCGTTTTGTGCAGGTACACTTGCCAATACATAAGTCGGCGGCTTACCAAAAATTTCTCTATTGAGTAAATGGCTTTTTCTTCCACCATTAATTCTCCATTGTGCACTGTTAGCATTTTAATAATGCGGTCGTAGCCAATTACCCCTTCAGATACACCCGTAAAAAAACTATCTCTATTTAAGTAATCCATTCTATCTACATCTAACTGGCCAGATACGAGTTGATGTAGAAAACGCTTTGGGTGCTGGTTGGTAAAAATGTCGATAGCGGTTTGCAATTTCCCGTTAAAATTTTCATTCAACTGGCGCATCAGCAATAATGAAATTTTTTCGTGATGCACACCTGTTATCAACTCGCTTTCGAGGGCATGAGAAAAGGGTCCATGTCCTATATCATGCAGCAAAATGGCTACCTGTGCGCCCAATTCTTCGTCTGGAGTAATAGCAATACCCTTACTTTTTAACTCGCCAAGCGCCATGCCCATTAAATGATAAGCGCCCAACGAATGGTGCAGGCGAGAGTGTACTGCACCGGGGTAAACCAAGTGCGCAAATGCCATTTGATGAATATTGCGCAATCGCTGATACACCGGATGCGAAATAATTTCTAATATCAACGGATGGTGGATGGTAATAAAACCATATACCGGATCGTTGATTATTTTTCTTACTGCTGGCATTGTTGCTGTTTTGTTAAAGGGGGGCATGCAAAAGTACAAAGGCAGAAACGAATTAGCTACATTTGATGAAAGTACACTTTGTTTTTGGTTCTCCATTTAGATTTGGTTAAAATATTGAACCATTAACTACAAACAGAAATACCGATTATGGCAATAGCAAAAATTATATGGGTAGATGATGAAATAGACAGCTTGCAATCTCAAAAAATGTTTTTAGAAAATAAAGGATATGAAGTGCAAACTTTTACCAATGGATTTGATGCTATTGATTATGTAAAGGAAAATATTATTGATGTAGTGCTGATAGATGAAAGTATGCCCGGCATTACGGGGTTAGAAACATTAGCTAAGATTAAAGAAATAAATCAGTCATTACCGGTTGTTTTAATTACAAAAAACGAAACGGAAAATTTGATGGATGATGCCATTGGCTCACAAATAAGTGATTATTTGATAAAACCAGTAAATCCCAACCAAGTATGGCTAAGCCTAAAAAAAATTATAGATAATAAACGCCTGGTTGCCGAAAAAACAACTACTGCTTACCAACAACAGTTTCGGCATTTATTTACCGCACTTAACAGCAATCCTGACTACAATGAGTGGATGGACATTTATAAAAAATTGGTGTATTGGGAATTGGAAATGCAAAAAAGTGATAGCCCCGAAATGCAAGAGGTTTTGCAAACACAAAAAGGCGAAGCAAATACTGAGTTTTTCAAATTTGTATCAAAAAATTATGCCCGATGGGTAAAGCCAAATAGTAGCGATGCGCCCACCATGAGCCATCAACTTATTCAGCGGAAAGTAATGCCCCTTGTAGAAAAAGGACAATCCCTTTTTTTTATATTGATAGACAACCTACGATTTGATCAATGGAAAGCTATACAACCCATTTTTGCAGAAAACTTTCGCATTTTAGAAGAGGATAGCTTTTACAGTATACTACCTACCGCCACTCAATATTGTCGAAATGCCATCTTTGCGGGAATGATGCCTTTAGAGATTGAAAAACAATTTCCGGCAGAGTGGAAAAATGATGATGAAGAAGGTGGTAAAAACTTAACAGAAGATTTTTTTTTAAAGGCCCAATTAAAACAACTAAATAAAGAAGATATTAAAACTTCTTATACCAAAGTTTTAAATAATCAAGCCGGGCTTGAACTAGTTAATAATATACACAACCTGCTTACGAATGATATTAATGTAATTGTGTACAACTTTGTAGATATGCTAAGCCATGCCCGCACCGAAATGGAGGTACTTAAAGAGTTGGCGGGAGATGAAATGAGCTACCGTAGCATTACAGCTAGTTGGTTTGAACATTCGCCCCTGCACCAAGCATTAAAAAAAATAGCCGATAAAAATATCAAAATTGTGTTAGCTACCGACCATGGCAGCGTAAGGGTAAAAACGCCCTGTAAAGTTATAGGCGATAAGCAAACCACCGCTAACCTTCGTTACAAGCATGGCCGAAATTTAAATTACGAACCGAAAGATGTTTTAGCATTTAGAAATCCCGCCGATGCTGGCTTGCCATCACCCACCATAAACTCCTCATATATTTTTGCCAAAGAGGACGGCTTTTTATGCTATCCCAATAATTATAATTATTATGTTAATTATTATCGCAATACGTTTCAACACGGAGGCATAAGTTTAGAGGAAATGATCGTACCAGTTATAAAAATGCAAAGCAAGTAAAAACAGTAGCCTAAACCGAGCTTTTGTTTAAATTGTCTTCACATTTGTGGAAAAGTAAAATAACCAAAGGTTATTGAAGGCATAGTTTTGCAGTAGTAATTAATTTAATAAAACGATTTAAAAGCCCCCTTGGGTTTTGAGGTTTATGAAATATAATCAATCCACCCTCGATAAATTAGAAGCCATAGCAGAGCAATCTGGCTATATTTTACGCTATGAAAGAGGTACTTTTCAAAGCGGATTTTGCATTTTAGAAGAAAAAAAGGTTGTAGTGCTTAATAGGTTTTTACAAACCGAAGGGCGCATCAATACCCTAATAGAGATAATACCCCAATTAGCTATCAATATTGATGCCCTTACTTTAGAGTCGCAGCGATTACACGCACAAATTCTTGCCCGTTTAGAGCCCGAAGAAAATTGATAAAATCATTTTCTGACGTAAATTGTATTCACAACATTTTAAGCAGTGCATTGCCCCCCTTTACAAATTACTTTTTTAGGCACCGGTACTAGCACAGGTGTGCCTATGATAGGCTGCCAATGCGCAGTATGCCAATCTACCGACAGCAGAGACAAACGCCTTCGCTCCAGCATTCTAGTACAGTCTGCCCGCACTTGCCTGGTAGTGGATACAGGGCCCGATTTTCGTTACCAAATGCTGCGAGAAAAGGTACAAAAACTTGATGCGGTACTTTTTACCCATCACCATAAAGACCATATAGCTGGATTAGATGATATAAGGGCATTTAATTATTTTCAACAATCTCCGATTGAAGTTTATGCCAATGCTTTAACAGAAGAGGCCGTGCGCAGAGATTTTTATTATGCCTTTGCCGATACTAAGTACCCTGGCATACCCGAATTAAATCTGCATACAATTACATTAGAGCCCTTTGTGGTGGGCGATATTCCAGTAACACCTATTTTAGTATGGCATTTAAAAATGCCGGTATTGGGGTTTCGCTTTGGCGCCTTTACTTATATTACTGATGCCAATCGAATTGATGCATCCGAGAAACAAAAAATTCAAGGTAGTGAAGTACTAGTATTAAACGCTTTGAGAAAGGAAAAACACATTTCGCATTTTACCTTGCAAGAGGCTATTAACTTAAGTTCCGATTTAGGTGTACCCACAGCTTATTTTACACACATTTCTCACCAGTTGGGTTTGCATGAAAGCGTTAATGCATCCCTACCCCCATCGAAACAATTGGCTTACGATCAATTAAAAATTTTTATATAAAAAAAATCTAACAGTTGTTAGTTTAAAAATATTTTCCTTAATCTTGCAATAGCAAAAAACCATTAGCCATCCGTATGAACGGAACGATACATAAGTGCGATTGCTTGCTTGTTTAACACTGTGCCACTGCCTATTGCGGTGGCATTGTTTTTTAAAAAATATCAACGATATCATTCATGCATTTTCAACCTACCGAAATAACATTACAAGTAGCGCAAACAACCCGCCAGTTTGCACAGCAGTATATAAAACCATCTGTAATGGAGTGGGATGAAAGCCAAACCTTTCCGGTACATATATTTAAAGAAATGGGTGCAATGGGGCTAATGGGGGTGCTGGTGCCAACGCAGTATGGAGGGGCTGGGCTTTCTTACATAGAGTACAAAACAATAATTGAAGAAATAGCAAAAGTGTGTGGATCTATTGGCCTCAGCCTGGCGGCACACAACTCTCTATGCACTGGCCATATTCTTACATTTGGTAACGAGGTACAAAAGAAAAAATGGCTACCCTACTTAGCCACAGCAGAGTGGATAGGAGCTTGGGGCCTTACCGAAGCCAATACCGGTAGCGATGCGGGTAACATGAAGTGTACGGCTGTAAAAGAGGGCGAACATTGGATTATTAATGGAACCAAAAATTGGATTACGCACGGTAAAACAGGTGATATAGCTGTGGTAATTTGCCGTACAGGCGAAGCCAAAACAAAAAACAATGCTACAGCTTTTGTAGTGGAAAGAGGTACACCCGGCTTTAGTGGAGGCAAAAAAGAAAATAAACTGGGCATGCGGGCCAGCGAAACCGCCGAAATGGTTTTTGACAACTGTCGCATACCCGATGCCAATCGCTTAGGCGAAGTAGGCGATGGATTTAAACAAGCTATGAAAATTTTAGATGGTGGTAGAATTTCTATCGCCTCCTTATCACTAGGTATTGCCAAAGGCGCATACGAAGCAGCTATACAATATTCGCAGGAGCGGCATCAGTTTGATCAACCTATCTGCAATTTTCAAGGCATCTCATTTAAACTAGCGGATATGGCTACCGAAATAGCCGCTGCCGATTTATTAACCTTACAAGCTTGTTTTTTAAAAGATAGCAAGCAACCCATGACCAAAGAGGCCGCCATGGCTAAATATTATGCCAGCGAAGTGGCCGTAAAAGTGGCAACCGATGCGGTGCAAATTTTTGGTGGTTATGGCTATACCAAAGATTTTCCGGTAGAAAAATTTTATAGAGATGCAAAGCTATGTACCATTGGAGAAGGTACTAGCGAAATACAGAAAATTGTAATAAGCCGGGAAGTGTTACGGTAAACTTTGCTTTTGCAATAAGATACAATCGGTTACCTTTGCTACCTCCATGAGTGATGCAATAAAACATGAATGCGGCCTTGCATTCATACGGCTAAGAAAACCTTTTTCGTATTACCAGCAGCAGTATGGCTCCGTGCTGTGGGGGCTTAATAAAATGTACCTGCTAATGGAAAAGCAGCACAACCGTGGGCAGGATGGTGCTGGCGTAGCAGCCGTAAAACTAAACGTAGAGCCTGGCTATCCTTTTTTACATAGAATAAGAAGTAGTGCCCCACAACCCATTGCCGATGTATTTAAAAAGGTGGGCGCCGAAGTAGAAGAGTTGGCAAAATTTAATCCCGCAATTAAAACTCATCCGGGATTAATGAAGGGCCATATTTCCTTTATGGGCGAGCTGCTACTGGGCCACCTACGCTATGGTACACAGGGTAAAAACAATGACGAGTTTTGTCATCCTTTTATTAAAAGAGATACAATACCCGCTCGAAACCTTGCTTTGGCCGGCAATTTTAATCTTGTTAATACGGAAGAACTTTTTTCACTCATCAATATTGATCCAGGAGTGTTTCAACGCCAGAGCGATTTGGCTGCCATGATGGAGGTAATTCACCACTTTCAATTAAAAGCCGATGAAACATCGCCGGGCAAATTGGATATAAAGTCGGTGTTGCAAAAAGCAATACCCCTCTTTGATGGCGGTTTTCATGTAGGCGGATTAACAGGTAATGGTATCGGCTTTGTATTTAGAGATGCACATGGCATTCGGCCCTCGTATTATTATATAACCGATGAAGTGGTGGTGGCCGCTAGCGAAAGGGCAGCTATACGTACCGCTTTTAATGTGGGCGAAAATGAAGTGCAGGAGCTATTACCCGGACAAGCCTTAATTGTAGATGAAGATGGACAAATACAAATTGAGCAAATAATACCTGCTAAAGAAAGAAAAGCTTGCAGTTTTGAACGCATATACTTTTCTCGCGGAAGCGATGAAAAAATATATAAAGAAAGAAAAGCCCTTGGTTTTAATCTTAGCGAAAGAGTATTAAATGCCATTGATTATGATTTAAAAAATACCATCTTCTCCTTTATACCTAATACAGCAGAAACAGCTTTTTACGGCATGGTGAAAGGCATGGAGCAGTATTTGAATAAAATAAAAACAGAACGCATACTTAGTTGGGGAAAAGATTTTGATGAAGAAAAACTAAGTGAAATGATTAACCGTCGCATCAGGCTAGAAAAAATTGCCATCAAAGATGTAAAAATGCGAACGTTTATTACTGAGGATGCTAACCGAAACGAAATGGTGCAGCATGTGTATGATATTACCTATGGCACAGTACGTCCGGGACAAGATACATTAGTAGTTATTGACGATTCTATCGTAAGAGGTACCACCTTAAAAGAAAGCATCATACGAATGTTGGGGCGTTTAAAACCCAAACGCATTATTGTCGTTTCTTCATCTCCACAAATTCGCTATCCAGATTGCTACGGAATTGATATGAGTAAAATGGGCGATTTTATTGCCTTTAACGCAGCCGTAGAATTATTAAAAGAAAGAAATGAAACCGCTTTTCTTTCCGAGCTTTTAGAAAAATGTAAGGAGCTGAAACGAAACAATCAATTACATACCGAAAACGTAGTAAGGCAATTATACAAACGCTTTACTTACGAAGAAATATCATTAAAAATTGCACAGTTAATAACACCGCAACATTTAAACATACCGGTTGATGTAATTTTTCAAAGTATAGAAGATTTACATAAAGCCTGCCCCAATAACCTGGGCGATTGGTACTTTACAGGCAATTATCCTACACCCGGTGGCAACAAAGTAGTGAACATGGCTTTTATTAATTACATGGAAGGAAAAAATGTAAGAGGATATTAAACCCTCTTTTTCGCATTAGAAGAAAATTAGAAGTAGATATTATTTTAGTGCAAAAAATAAGTGTTAACCTTTCCAACAAAGCACAATTTTATGCGTACCTCAAATTATTCTTTAGGAGTCGGAGGTAAAAATCTTTTACTCATCCGTCATGCAAAAAGCGATTGGGGCAATGCCGGCCTATCTGACTTTGATAGACCCCTGAATGAGCGTGGCAAAAAAAATGCGCCAGCAATGGCACAGCGCTTAATAAATAATCAAATTGCCATAGATGCATTTGTAGCTAGCCCTGCCAAGCGAGCAGCCAAAACGGCAACTTACTTTGCCGATGCTTATGGTGTAAAAAAAGAAAATATTATTTGGGTAGATGAACTATACCTAGCCTCAGCATCTACTTTTTTCAACGTAATTAGCAATATCAATAACCAATTTCAAACGGTGGCCATTTTTTCACATAATAATGGCATTACCGACTTTGCCAACCAACTTACAAATACCCGTATAGACAATATCCCTACTTGCGGCATATTTGCCCTAAAAGCCAATACCGATAATTGGGCAGCTTTTGCTACGGCCCCTAAGTCTTTTTTGTTTTTTGATTACCCAAAATCAGGCCTTGATTAATGGATTGTACCCACCCTTCCAATACCTGCTTCAATTTATCATTATTAAATAACGCTAAGGGCTGGTAGGAAAATGTTTTTGCTTCTTGTAAAGATTGCAGCAACGAAAATTTTTGCTGAACAACAGTAAGTGCCCATTTTTTAGTACACAAATAGTGCCCTAGATATTCTTGTTCGGCTTGCCCGGGTGTAGGTATTAAAATACTTTTTTTTTGTAATGCTGCTACATCCATAATGGTGGTGTACCCACTTCTAGCAATAACATACTCGGCCTTTTGCATTTCATTATTTATATCAATCGAAGGTAAGTGGTTGTAAAACTTTATCATATTAGTAGAAGGCAGCATTGTTACAACTTCCGGCAAGCCTCTTACAACTGTAGCTGTGCCATTGTAATGCACAATTTCCTGCAGTATTTTTTCTTCCAATAAGGTACGCTGAGGCTCGGGGCCCGAAAGTATTATGAGCAAATGGCCAGCCTGTACGGAAAGTGTATTGGACTGAAATCTGGAAATAGGATTTAAAAAATGCACCCCAGTTGCTGGTAATTTACTTGGATGCGATAGTGCTCCTGCTAATCCGGTTGTTTCACTATCTGGCACCCAGCATTGCTTAAACCGCTGTATAAACTTGTAATTTATTTTTTGCACCACCCTATCAGCCCAGCTACCTAATCCTGTTTTTATGTGCAATTGGTGTGTAATAAAAACAGTAGGTATATGAGCATGGTAAAGGCCGTACCTGTTATCGCTAATTACTGCATCTATTTGGTGTTCTTTTACCACCTGTTTCAACCATCGCTGTTCTTTTAAAATAGCATATAGCAATCGTGGTGTTTGCGATAAAATTTTTACTAAAAATCCTCGTTTGGTTTTTGCATATTTTACGTTGTAACCAGTTAGCGGCATTATAGTAAGTTGCGGAAACTCCTTTTTTAACAAGGCTGCTTGTTTGCCTTCGGCGGCTAATAAAACCTGGCATTGCAGCTGCAATAATGCATTAATAATAGGTATGCAGCGAGTAGCATGGCCCAAGCCCCAATCTAGCGGGGCCACCAGTATGCGTAACATTTGGCTGTTTTTTTGCGTTAAACTACTTTGCATTACATTATTTAGTATTTTTTTATCAGGTATATACTAAATAACTTCTAAAATAGTTTTAATTTAGAATACTGAAATTAATTATGAAAAATAAAGTTATCATAGGCCTCTTATTTTTGGCTTTTGCAATAGGGTTAAGCTCTTGCAATAAAAATTATTATGCTGGAAATAATAAAGGCGGTAAAGGCTGCGGATGTCCCTCTGTAAAAAAATAATCTAGCCCAAATAAGATTTTAAATTCGCTACATATTTTTCAAAAGCCAATAATCCGTTTGTCGTTAGCTTACAAATTGTTTGTGGGTAATTATCTTTAAAGTGTTTTACTACTTCTATATAACCTGCCTCTTTTAATTTCTGCACTTGTACGCTTAAGTTGCCGGCCGTAGCTCCTGTTTTCTCTTTAATAAAAGTAAACTCTGCTTCCTTTACGCCTATCAATAAAGACATAACAGCCAATCGCAGTTGCGAATGTAATATAGGATCTAACTCTTTAAACATTTGCAGATGCCTTTTCCGTTAAGTACATCTTACGCAGCATAAGGCCAGGTATTAACCAATTACATAAACCGGCCATGCCTAGCAAAAGCATATCCCACATAGTGGGTGTGTAACAAGAAATGATAAAGAGTACATAGCTGGTAATACCACCTATAATCATTGGCTTAAATTTAGTTATCAACCCAGTAGCTAATGTGGGTATAGCATACAACACTAAAAAAATGGAAGAGGCACTATAAATATGTACAGGAATGGCTTTGTTCAAATCTAATTGCCTAGCGGCAAATAAATGTTGCGTTACACTTGGTACCACATTTATATAAAAAGAGATGGCGGCTATGCTAATACCATACACCATCCAAATAGTGTCTACCGCTTTATCATGATGGTTGGTAACGGTACGTTGCCTACTTTCTTTAATTGATATGTAAATCTGCGGCACAATGGCAAAAAAAACAATTAGCCATATATCAAATCCAATAGAAAAACGAAAATATTCTTGCGCAAAGCTTAATAAGCCAGCAATAGCCGTAACCGTACCCCATAAAATAGCACTGGTACCTCTTTCATGTACAGACGCTTTTGCTTTCTGTATCATGTCGGTTATCAAACGCAGACTTTCCTGTTCTGTCATTATTTTTTCGTTGGCCATTGTTTTTCTATTTTGAAAACTAACGGCCAACAAAAGGTAGCCGTCAGTTTTTAATTATCTATTTTACTTGAGACATAAAATACATTACGCTGCCCATACCCCAAGCAGGATGTATAGTAGAAGCTGGTTTTTGAACTTTAAATTTTTCTAACGAAGTTTGAAACCTTACTTTGGCTTCTTGTTTATCGCCCCCAAACTCTTCTGGAGTATAAAACAAATCCTGCCCTTCTAACATATAAACCCTTGGATTTTCTGGATTTAACTTTTTGGCTGTTTCTAATGCAACAGTAGCCTTAGCGCCATATTCTTGATAGCGAGCCATTGGGTTTCCCATCATTTTTAAAGAGGCTATCATTTTCTTTATTACCCAAATTTCTGAATTGTCTTGGCTGATGGCAGCTGCTTTTGTAATTAACTCTTCTGCTTTATCGGCTATTGGATCTATATCGGCTGTTTTATCGCCAAAGCCACCATCCATGGCAAATGTATAGCCGGCGTTTACTTGTGCTAATGCCGCATAATAATAAGGCAACCACTCTGTTTTTTCTGCATTACCGATGCGCTCAAAGGAGTTGGCTAATTCTATAAAACCCGCCTTATCCAATAATGTATCCACCCTGGGGGTTAATGCTTCCATTGCTTTTACATATTTTTCGCTTTGTGCATAAAGAGCTACAGAAAAAATAGTAGCTACTACCATTAATGATAAATGTTTCATGTGTTATTTTTTTTGTTAGATTTTTATTTTTTAAAATTTATAACCCGTTGTTGATTATTTCATCGCTTCTGTCAATACCCAAACTTATAAATGCGCCAAAAAATACAAACATTTTTGAAGTAGGTGTAATAGTTTCTCTTCTAGCACCATTGTAAGAATAGCGGTAGCCAAAAACCTGATTCATGTTAAATATATTACTTACTTGCAGCACATATACGGCAAAAGATTTTGCATTCTTTTTACCGATGGAAGGTAAGTAGTTCAACGAAAAACTTACATTATGGTAATCGGGAATGGTGCCTCGGTCAGTAAATTTATAAGCAGTGCCTTGCAAGGCTATGTTGTAATAAGGGCGGCCGCTGTTATAATTATAAGCTAGGTTAAAGTTCGTTTTTAATTTTTGTACAAATTTTTTGCCTACTAGATTCAACGTATGTTTAGCAGCAAAGTTTGGCGCCACTGCAAAGGGGAAATTTAAGAAATCTCGCTTGGTATCTAAATAAGAATAAGACACCCAATAGTCGAAGTTTTTAATTGTTTTTTTATCCCTCCAAAAAAGTTCAAAGCCTTTCGCCTCTCCAAATCCATTGTTATTGATAGCCGCTTCTCCAAAATTGCTACTTCCTGTTTTTATTAAGTTATCATATTTTTTATAAAACAATTCACCCCTCAATGATTGGCCATTGGCCACTTTTTGGTATTGTAGAATATAGTGCGTAGCCTTCATAAAAGTAAGGTTAGTAGCTGAAGGTAAATATCTTCTTTCGGGGTTTTGATAAAAAACACCATAAGCTACTGACGCTTGGCTTCCTTTTCCTAGTTTATATGCCACAGAAAACCGCGGAGCTATGTTGGCCTTATTAAGCAAAGTAGAATGCTCTACTCTAGTACCGCCTTTTAAGGCCAACGCATTGGTTACATACACATCTGCCTCTGCAAATACAGATTTTATATGCTCGTTAACTGCCGATGGAAACTGCTGGCCCGTGTAGCTTATATAATTTAACTTATCATTACTAAAATTATACTCACTACCAAAGCGAATACCACTTAATCCTTTAAGTCGCTTCTCAAATAACAACTTGGCATTTATATAATGACCTCTATTTATTATATCAAAATTTTTATTTTCAAAACCGGTTAATAAAACATCTTGTTTGTCTACACCCTGTAATCTACCATTAATATTATCTCTATTGTTGGTATAAGAGGCTCCTATTTGCACCTTCCATCTATTAGCCATATTTTCTCTCCAAGAAAAATTATGATAATGATTGCCATTGGATATGGCAAACTTATCTAAATAAGGAAGGGTATCAATACTGTTAGTAGTAAAAGCTAATGTATTAGCACTGTAATAGCCGTAGTATTTTAACATACCCGTTTTTGATGTTTTAAAACGAAAGTTTGCATCTATGTTATGATACTTTGGTGCTTTTGAATAATCCTGTCGTTGTTTAATTACGGCAAAGGCCAAACTTAAATCGGTGAAACTGTAGTTAACACCCCATGAGGCGTTTTTCTTTTTAGCTAGTTTTTGAAAACCTGCACTAGCACTTAATAAACTTATACCAATATTGGCCGATGATTGATCTGGCAAATCAATAGATTCTAATATTAAGGCCGATGAAAGTGCTTGCCCATACAACGCTGAATAACCGCCGGTACTAAATACGGTGCCTTTGAAAATAAAAGGCGAAAAGCGACTAAACTGTGCCACATTAGGTACACTGCTAAAAAAGAAATTATTTACTAACGTGCCATCAATAAATGTTTTTGTTTCTGCAGCTGTGCCACCTCTCACAAATAGGCCTTCGCTTTCGCCCACTTGTTGGGCACCTGGTAGTGTTTTTAAAGCCCCAGTAATATCACCGTTTGCGCTGGCAGTTGTTACAATATCAATAGGATCTAATACCGCCGATGCTCTTTTTCTATCGCTTGCTTCAAAAGTACCTGCCGAAAGTACCACTGCTGATAGCTCGGTTATTTCTTCCTTAAGTATTGTATTAATTACTATCGGTGTAGTTTTTAATTGGATTTGCTGTTCAAAAAGCTGATACCCAACAGCAGTAATTTGCAATAATACTTCTCCCTTTTCTGTAGTATTAAAAATAAATTTACCCACAGAGTCGGATGTGGCTCCATCGTAGCTGTCTTTAATCGTAATACTGGCACCACGTATACTTTTCCCTTTGGCATCTTTTATAATACCACTTATGGGGGTTTGGGCATGTACACCTTCCATGCTTAAAATGAATAAAAGACTAAATGCAATAAGATTTTTCATTTTTCTAAAAATTCGTACACAAACATAAAGTAGTTTATATTATAAACCAAATTAATTAAATTTTTCCTTTTTTGCATGGCTCTTCCCAATAACCGACCCAATGCTGTGATAGCCTTTAACCCCCTTTCCAATTAACTAGCTATTTTTTTTAAAACACACCCTACCCTACTAATTGCTGCCAAAGCGCTTGTGTAATTAACGGACTACATGGCTAAGTAAATAGCTATTTAAATAATGCATTTTAGATAAAACTAAAGTTTAATACTTACACTACGCCTTCATTAGAGTGGCAGCTTTTGAAAAAATAGAAGAATAAAAAGGTAAGGATGACAGTATAGTAAACCGAAGGAGGGTGAATGAAAAAAGTCTTTAAAAACAGCAGGACTGCAAAGGGAAGGCGTCTTGCGACTAGCCATTAACCTAAAGAGATTATCCCTTCCCTTGCAACCTGTTTACCTCAAAGCAATGTAAAAGAATAAATTAAAAAAGAGAGATTTTAAAAAAATCGACGAAGCCCTATTTTTTTAAGACGAAACTGCCTTATAGATAGATAAGTAATGAGATAACGGGAAACCAATCTATAAATGCTGGGACATCGCAGGATGATACAAACCTACTGGTGTAATATTTTATATAAAAAGAGAATTAAAATGCATCAGCAAAAAAAAGGTGAAGCGGTACTAATAGGCTTTATCTACACAATTGATCATTGGTCAACAACATTAAAAAAAACACCTTTAGTGCAATGGGAGAGAAAACTTTGGTTATAACAGGCTTTACTATTTTGGAACTGGGCGTACAGAAAAGTTTCCGCCGCCTTCATTATCAACGCTTATTTTTCGTTTCATAATTTCGGAGTAAACCTTTTCTCTTTTTTCTTTTATTACATCATACGTTACTAATCTCGAGGTGGGTGCTCCATCTTTTAAATAAAGGTTGATTAATGATTTTTTTTCTTCTATGGTTAATCCCTCTTCATTTAATAATAGCTTGCTAATATCCGCATCGGTTTCTGTATAGGTATGGGTAATATCAGTTGGCAAAAAATTACCCTTAGCAGGTTCGGGTTCAATAAACTTTTCGACCCAAAGCATGGCCAATATAATAATGGCAGTACCCGAAAAAAGGATAAAGTATAAGTAATGGCCTTTCATAAATAAGTTTTTCATTCGCTAAGGTTTTCTACTGTTTTTATCGATTGGTTTACTTCGGCCCCTACCCCGTCTAATGCTTGTATGCAATCTTGTAATATGGTGTTATAATTTGGCTCTTTCGTTTCTACTCTTTTTCTACAATCGGCTATTACCTTCATTACATTACTATTTACGCCAAGGGGCGAAAAGCTTGACACCATTGAATGTAATAGTACTTTAATACCCCTTACATCTTGTGTGTTCATCAATTGCAATAAATTATTTTTTACCGGCGATATTTCTTCTTTTACTTGGCTTAATATACGTATGGCCATGCCTTTATCGCCACCAGATAAATCAAGTATAAAATCAATTTGCTCAGCGTTAGGCTTTTTTGTCGTATTTAAGTTGCTGCCCAAATATTTTTTTAGCAACTGTTCTAATAAAACGGTATCAATTGGTTTGGCTAAATAATCATTCATGCCATACGCACGGCATTTTTCATCTTCGCCAGGCAGTACAAAAGCGGTCATGGCCACGATGGGCGTTTGTATATTCCATTTTTCTCTTAACGCTTGCGTAGCAGTATAGCCATCCATAACTGGCATTTGTATATCCATTAGTATTAAATCAAAAGTATCATTTTGTACTGCTTCTAGTGCTGCTTCGCCGTTTTCTACAATGGTAAGGTGTATACGATAATGTTGTAACAAACTAGTAATAAGCAATTGGTTTACTTTATTGTCTTCGGCCACCAATACTTTACTACCGCTAAATACTAGTTGACTATTATAGCCTATAAGCGTAGGCTTGGGTTTATTATTAGCATCTTCTTTTACAATTACAAATGGTAATACCACTTTAAAGGTGGACCCTTTTCCAAATTCGCTTTCTAAAGTAATGCCTCCATCCATTAAGGTGGCCAGGCTTTTTACGATACTTAGCCCTAACCCTGTACCTTGTACTAATGCTTCTCTTGTTGGTTGTAATTGTTCAAATCGTTTAAATACTTCCTCTTGTTTATTAGGTGGAATGCCCACCCCAGTATCTTCAATTACAAAGCATAACCAAATTTTGGTATCGTTTCTTTCTTGAATAGATACAGTTGTTTTTACAAATCCTTGTTGTGTAAATTTTAAACCGTTACTAATAAGATTGATTAATATTTGTAACAATCGATCTGGATCGCCCCACAGTTTGTCTGGTATTTCGGCATCTACTTGTTGGCTATACGTAAGATTTTTTTGTATAGCCTGTAATGCAAACAGCTGCTCCGTAGTTTGTAATATTTTTCTAATATCAAACTCCTTGTTATTGATACGTAATTTACCTGCTTCTATTTTAGAAATATCTAAAATGTCATTTACAATATATAATAAGTTACCACTTGAGTCGTTGATAATTTCGGTGTACTTTCTTTGCTCTTCATTTAAATTAGTTTTAGAAAGTAGCTGCGAAAATCCTTTGATAGCATTGAGTGGCGTACGAATTTCGTGACTCATGTTTGCTAAAAATTGATCTTTAATAGCAGCTGACTTTTCTGCGGCGGCGGTGGCGGCTTCTAATTGTTTAATTAACTGCACTTGTCTTAAATGCCTATTAATGATAATTGTACATAAAATTAATACAGCGGCTATGGCTATTATGGCTAATACTTTATTATAGGCCGAAAGAAAGCTAGATTTATCGGTATTGTTATTTAAAGTTGATTGTAAGTTGCTTTCTAGTTTTTTTTGAAGAAGTAAAGCGGCTGCATAAACACTATCTGCAATTTTTAATTTTTGAAATGAATCTTGCTTAGCAATAAAATTATCCGACTGAATAATATCCATGCTATTTTCTACTTGCTTACTTATAAAATCATTTAATTTTTGAAATCCGGCTGCTGCTGTGCCACTATTATTTATTTTTTGAAGCACGGCCGAGTTATACCCCAGCATATTTAGCGAATCAATCAAAGACGTTCTTGAGGCTTTGCTTTTACTACTCAGCACTTCGCTATTTAATGCAAAGCTTAAGTTTACTAATTCTTGTAGGCGGTTATTAATTGTAAACGTATGTACGGCTTCTTTGTTACCTATTTTTAGTCCGTTTATATTTTGCTTGGTTAATACCTGTGCGGCTACTACCAATATCATTAGCCCAAAGGCCAACATTAGTATCCAGAAAAAATAGGTTAAGCGAAAACGCATTTTTTATAATATTAACTTCATTTCAAAAAAACGAAATGCCCACATACATAATGGTTATTGCGGGAAAATAGCGGTTAAAGCATATTTAGTTTTTTTAACAGGTCGTTTTTATAATTTTCAGAAACGGGTAATGGGGTGCTTTGTATAAAAACCGCACCATCTTCAATAAATTCTATTTTAGAAGTAGGTATGATATAGCCTCGATGTATACGTATAAACTCACTTCCAGCTAATTTTTCTTCTACACTACGTAAGGTTGCATGTATAATGTAGTTTCCTTTCTGTGTTATTATTTTTACGTAATCGCCTTTAGATTCTAACCATAGGATAGAATCTAATAAGATATTCCGAATGGTTTTGCCGTCTTTGATAAAAATGTAATCTTCTTTTACCATATTGATATTGGCATTTTTCATATTTAAAAGCTCCATCGCTTTTTCTACGGCCAACATAACCCTTGCCATCGGAAAAGGCTTTACCAAGTAATCCACCACGTTGAGTTCAAAAGCTTCTACGGCATAAGCAGGTTGGGCCGTTACTAAAATGGTAAGGGGTCGTTCGGGCAACAGTTTTAAAAGTTCAATCCCTGTCATTCCCGGCATTTCAACATCTAAAAAAAGCAAATCAATTTCTTCTTTTTTTAAAAAAGTAATAGCTGGTGGGGCTTCCTCAAATTCTGCTATAATTTCAATTTCTGGAATCTTTCGTAGCATTTCTGATAGCATTACTCTTGCCACTTTATTATCATCCACCAATATTGCTTTGAACATATGATATTGTTTTAAAGAATTACATAAAAATAAAAAAAATCCTGCCGGGGGCAGGATTTTGTATCATAAATTACTGAATTAGTTTTTGTAAGCTGGAATGATGTTATTTGCCAATTCTACCATCTTTTTAATGCCATCATCTGGTAGGTTTCCTTTTTTAAATTCTGCTAGTACATCTGGCAATTTGCTCTCCATTTCAAGTAAAAATGCCTCTTCAAACTCTTTTACTCTGTTTACTGCTACCTCTTTCAATAAACCATTGGTACCAAGATAAATGATCGCTACTTGCTTTTCTACAGCAAATGGTGTGTATTGTGCTTGTTTCAACACTTCTACGTTTCTAGCACCTTTGTCTATTACGTTCTTTGTAGCAGCATCCAAATCGCCACCAAACTTTGAGAAGGCTTCCAACTCACGGTAAAGAGCTTGGTCAAGTTTTAAAGTGCCCGCCACTTTTTTCATGGACTTTATCTGTGCATTACCACCCACACGGCTTACCGATATACCTACGTTAATAGCCGGACGAATACCAGAAAGGAACAAGTTCGACTCAAGGAATATCTGACCATCGGTAATGGAGATTACGTTGGTAGGAATGTATGCAGATACGTCGCCCGCCTGTGTTTCGATAATTGGAAGGGCCGTTAACGAACCACCGCCTTTTACCAAATGCTTGATAGAATCTGGCAGGTCGTTCATGTTCTTCACTATCTCATCATTATTAATCACCTTTGCGGCTCTTTCTAATAAGCGACTGTGCAGGTAGAATACGTCACCCGGATAAGCCTCACGGCCCGGTGGACGACGAAGTAATAATGATACCTCACGATAAGCCACGGCTTGCTTTGAAAGGTCATCATAAATAATTAATGCAGGACGACCGGTATCACGGAAAAACTCACCAATAGCCGCACCCGCAAATGGTGCATAGAACTGCAAAGGTGCGGGGTCGCTGGCAGAAGCCGCTACGATGGTAGTGTACTCCATAGCCCCGTTATCCTGCAAGGTTTGCATAATACCCGCAATGGTAGATGCTTTTTGACCAATGGCCACATATATACAATAAACAGGTTTGCCTGCTTTGTAAAATTCTTTTTGATTGATAATAGTATCAATACAGATGGCCGTTTTACCCGTTTGGCGGTCACCAATTACTAATTCTCTTTGGCCACGGCCAATCGGAATCATAGCATCAATGGCTTTAATACCTGTTTGCAAAGGTTCTTTTACCGGCTCACGGAAAATTACACCGGGAGCTTTTCTTTCCAACGGCATTTCATATAACTCGCCAGCTATAGGCCCTTTACCATCAATAGGCTGGCCTAATGTATTTACTACACGGCCCACCATGCCTTCGCCCACTTTAATAGAGGCAATTTGTCCGGTACGGCTTACTTTACTTCCTTCCTTAATGCCTTTGCCTTCACCCATTAATACCACACCTACATTGTCTTCCTCTAGGTTAAGGGCAATGGCTCTTACACCATTTTCAAACTCTACTAGTTCTCCGTAGCGAACATTACCTAAACCATACACACGGGCAATACCATCGCCCACTTGTAGTACCGTTCCTATTTCTTCCAAATCGGCGGAAGCATTAAAGTTGCTTAACTGCTGGCGCAGTATTGCACTTATTTCATCTGGTTTAATATCTGCCATAATTAATACCCCCAGCCCCTAAAGGGGAGTTTGGCCTCCACTATTCGGGGTTGTTTTATTGTGATTAAAAATAATTTTAATTTAGTAAGAACTACTTTTTGCTTGTCATCGCCATTGCTGCTATCATCGTCCCTTGCGTCGCACTCTTGTACTGTAGTAATGCTATTCAGCAGTGCTTCTACGATAACTTTACTTCTTTATCATTCACACAAATCAACGCTTCCGGTATGTTGCCTCTCCTAGGCACGCCAACCCTACTCACTACTTACCATTCTCCACTCACTACCTTACTTTATACACAAAATCATTATTCTCAAACTGGCGGGCTATATGCTTTAAGTCGTAAGAGATACTAGCATCTACCAATTTATCGCCTACTTGCAATACAAATCCACCAATTAGGCTTTCGTCTACTTTTTGTTCTAATTCTACGTTCTCAAAGCCACCTGTTTTCTTAATCTGTGCTACTATTTCATTTTTCAGACTATCGCTTACTGCCGTAGCTGTTGTTAATTTTACCGTCTGAATATTTTTGTGTTTTTTGTAGGCCTCAATAAAGGCGGTAATAATTTCAGGTAGGTTTCCCTCTCTTCCCTTTGCAATTAATAAAGCATTAAATGCGGCTGTTAATTCGCCAATTTTACCCCCTGTTACGGCAGTTAAAATTTTATGCTTAGCATCGCCTTTGATAATGGGACTGCGTAATAAATTAACAAAGTCGCGGCTGCTTTTACAAGCGGCTTGCAACCATTGCATATCTGCAAATACCTGCTCTAATTGGCCTTTTTCAATAGCCAAGTCAATCAGCGATTTTGCGTATCTGGATGCTAGTCTAGGATTCTGCATTTTATTAATTCTTGTTTCTTAAAACGGGTGCCTTAGTTAAGCTTTACTTCATTTACCAAGCCGGCTATATGCGCCTCTTGTGCTTCTTTATTACCTAATTCTTTTCTCAACACTTTTTCACTTACTTCAATTACTAGCTTACCCACTTGATTTTTAACCTCGGTTAAGGCCGCCATTTTTTGTGCGCTAATAGCTGCTTGTGCTTCTACAATAATTTTATTCGCCTCTACTTTTGCTTGTTCTTTTGCTTCGTTTATAATTCTATCTTTTGTTTCTCTGGCTTCTTTTAGCATTAATGCCTTTTCTTCTCTTGCTTTAGTTAACAATGCTTCATTTTCATTTTGTAACTGCGCCATTTCTGCTTTTACTTTTTCGGCAGATGCAATGGCATTAGCAATGTTCGACTCTCTATCGTTTAACGATTGAAGAATAGGCTTCCAAGCAAATTTTTTCAATAGAAAAAATAAGATAAGGAAAGCGATTAATGTCCAAACAAAAAAGCCTAAACCCGGCGTAAGCAAACTCATAATATATATTTATTCAGTTCTCGAATAGTTATTGCTAAAAGAAGCTGTATCCGCTGCCCTGTGCGTTGGATACAGCTAAATTTGGTTGCGTGTACAACGCTTACTTCAATACCGCCAATAAACCAGCGATAACGGCAAAAAGTGCCACACCCTCTACGAAGGCAGCAGTAAGAATCATACCACCACGAATGTCGTTAGCAGCTTCTGGCTGACGGGCAATGGCTTCTGTAGCACCTTTACCAATCTGACCAATACCGATACCTGCGCCAATAGCAGCAAGACCAGCACCAATAGCTCCGCCAAAATGTGACCAGCTACCTGTAACTTCTAACATGATGTTCATTAAATCCATCTTGTGTTGATTTTTATATTAAAAAAAGCGTTTAAATCTATTTATTAATGATGGGCATGCACATCATCGTGTGCCCCTTCTCTAGCTTGCCCAATAAATACTGCTGTTAGGTTGGTAAATATAAAAGCCTGAATAAAGGCTACCAATACTTCAATGCAATAAATAAATACCGCAAAGGCAATAGATACCGGCGTAAATGCCACCCCAGCCACCTTCGTCATTTCAGCAAAAATGAAAATTAAACTTACAAAGCTGAGGATAATGATGTGCCCCGCCGTCATATTAGCAAACAAACGAATAATCAGCGCAAAGGGCTTGGTAAACACTCCTAACAACTCCACCGGTAGCATCATAATTTTTACCGGCACTGGCACACCGGGGAACCAAAATACATGGCCCCAAAAATGTTTATTGGTGCTAAATAAAATAACGATTAAAGAAATCAACCCCAGTACCGCTGTAAAGGCAATATTACCCGTTACGTTAGCACTACCAGGTAACAAACCAAATAAATTGTTGATAAGAATAAAGAAAAACACCGTCAATAAATAAGGTAAGTATTTTTTATAAGCGTTTCCTAAATTAGGCTTAGCCACATCGTCTCTTATAAACATAACCACCGGCTCTACCGCATTTTGTAAGCCTTTGGGCGCCGAGGTTACGCCTTGGCCGGTTTTGTATTTAGCAGCCACCGATTTTAATATGAAGAATAAAACCAATACTGCTAAAAACAACTGTACCACATTTTTTGTCAATGAGAAATCGTACACTTTCACTGATTCATCTATTGTGCTACCATCTTCTTTTACAGCAACAATTTTTTTATCCATTAAGCGGTAACCTTTGTACGCATCGTGCCCATGATGAAATTTAGAAGACATGAAAAACGAAAAGCCACGCTGTGGAGAATAGAGTAGCACAGGCAAAGGAAGGGTAACATGCTTTTCGGAACCATCCGCATTTTTTAATGTAAAAAAATGAAACTCATGTGCATCTGCTATGTGGTCTAGCATTTCTTTACCCGGATCAAATTTGGCTTCATGTCCTTCGCCGTGACCTTCTCCACCACCGGCTTTGGCCACTAATGAAAACGAAAGACAAAAAACGACGAAAGCCGCTACAGTAAAGGTTTTGAAAGAATTTGATAGCATACCAGTCCCGAAATTTTGCGCAAAGATAAGGATGCAGGGCCTAAAAAGGGTACAGATTAAAGCCTTTTTAAGGAATAAAAACGCTTTCGCCCAGTTCAAGTATTAAAATAAGGATTTCCAGCAGCTATAAAACACTTGGTTTGGGTATAAATTATTCTTTATTAGGCAGTTGGTTATTTTTTTCAAATTGTAGTTGGTGCAGTTTTGCATAATATCCGCCCAACAGCAATAGCTCCTCGTGGCTACCGGCTTCTTGTACCTCTCCTTTATCGAGCACCACTATTTTTTGCGCTTTGCGAATGGTAGATAGTCGATGGGCTATTACGATAGAAGTACGGCCTTTAATTAATGTATCGATGGCTTTCTGAATTAATTGTTCGCTTTCAGTATCTATAGATGAAGTGGCTTCGTCTAAAATAAGAATGGAAGGATTATACAAGATAGCCCTAATAAAGGAGAGCATTTGCCGCTGCCCCAAAGAGAGAGTGGCTCCTCTTTCCATTACGTTATAATCATACCCACCCGGGAGGCGCATTATAAAATCATGCATGTCTAACATTTGGGCCGCTTCTATTACTTTTTGTTTGGAAATGGCCGGATTCCGAAGGGTGATATTTTCCAGCACAGAACCAGAAAATAAAAACACATCTTGCAATACTACCCCTACATGGCTACGGAGGTTACCTAATTCATACTCCTCAATGTTTTTATCATCTATTTTAATGGCACCCTTTTGAATATGGTATAAGCGATTGAGCAAACTAATGATGGTGGTTTTACCACTACCAGTATGGCCTACTATGGCAATAGTTTCGCCAGGTTTTGCTTCAAAACTTACATTGCGCAGCACATAATTTTCATCTACATAAGCAAAGGATACATTTTCAAAGTTTATTTTCCCCTTAACCTGTGGCGGGGCATAGGTGCCATTATTATCGACCACATCCGGATTGTCCAACACTTTAAACACCCTTTCGCTGGCGATGATGCCCATTTGCAGCACATTAAACTTATCGGCAATTACCCGTAATGGCCTAAACAAAAGGTTTAAAAATTGGATGAAAGCAATTATAGTACCCTGTTGGCTTTCATTTAACCTAAGTGCTTCTTTGGTAGAATACCATACAATTAGCCCAATAGCTAAGGCCAATACAATTTCTACAATAGGAAAAAAAACAGAATAGGCAAAAATGGATTTGATATTGGCATTGCGATGTTCCCGGTTTATTTTTTCAAATTTTTTGGCTTCTCTTTCTTCCGCAGCAAATGCCTGCACCACAAACATACCGGTTAAGTGCTCTTGTACAAAAGCATTAAGCGCTGCTACTGCATTGCGCACTTTTTGAAAAGACTTATTAATACTCTCTTTAAAATAATAGGTAGCAATAAGCATAATAGGGAAAGGTATCAACGCAATAAAAGCCAGCTGCCAATCCATGGTAAACATGGCTATCAACACACATATAATAGAAAGTAAATCGGCAATGATGGGCACTAATCCGTCGGAAAAAATTTCGTTGATGGATTCAATATCGTTTACTGTACGGGTAGTAAGGGTGCCGATGGGTGTTTTATCAAATTGCGAAAGATTAAGATGGAGTATTTTTTTAAATACAGCTACTCTTAAATCTTGTACTACCGACTGGCCCAGTAATGCGGTGGTAAACGAAAAAACGAAACGCATTAACGTTTCAATTATTATTAAACCAATTTGAATTAGCGTAATGTTTACAACCATGTAAGCCACCTGATTGGTAATATATTTATCTACGGTAAGTTTTATAAACAATGGCCTTAACGGTGTAATGAGGGCTAATACTATTGCTAATACAATGGAAAGAAGAAACTGTTTTTTATACGGCGCTGCATATTGAAATACTCGGCGTAAGAGAGTGAAATTGAAAAAACTTTTTTTAGTATTTGGCAATGGCTGAAAATTAGGTGTGACAAAACTACGTAGTAGCCTTATTTATTTGGTAAACAAAGTTGTAACAAAGCCCTATAATTTTGCCCAGGCTGTTTTATGTAGCCCTGCTTTGTTTTTTGGGGGCTTAAAATGAATGAGCGGTTCATTGGCCACTTGTTCATTTATACTAGCAGCGTATTTCATTTTCTTTTATTTTACCAAAACATTTTTTTCATTTATAAATCGTGGGTTTATACTCAGAATGATTTATGTTGCGTCGGGCAGTTCGCTTCCACCATATTCACTAATTAATTCGGCTACCAAAGCTGTCCAGCCTGTTTGATGGCTAGCGCCTATTCCTTTTCCTGTATCGCCATTAAAATATTCGTAAAAAAGAATGAGATGTTCGTTGCCTGGCCGTTTATAAAACCAGTTATATTCTTGATTATAGCGGCGTTTACCTTCTACATCTTTTTCAAATAAACTAATAATGCGTTTGGTTAATTGATAGGCTACTTGTTTTAAATTTATTTCATTTCCTGAACCAGTTGGGTATTCAATTTTCAGCTTATCCCCATAAAAATCGCCGTAGTTTCGAATGGACTGTATAATTAAAAAATTAATGGGCATCCATACAGGGCCTCGCCAGTTCGAATTTCCGCCAAATAAATCTGATGTAGAATCGCCGGCATCATATTGTATGGAATAAAGCTCACCATTCATTTCTACCGAGTAGGGATTTTTTTCATGAAATTTAGATAATGCCCTGATGCCACTTTCTGATAAAAATTCATTTTCGTCTAGCAACCTTTTTAAGATAGCGATCAATCTTTCTTTTGGCACTAGCGATAATAGAATTTCACCGTCTTCACTTCGTTCTTCATTAGGCCAAAATTTATTATTTTTTAACCGATAGTTTTCAAACCATGTTATGCGCTTTTTAAAATCGGCCAGTTGGTCTAATGTGGGTTTTGCAATGGTAGAAACTGCATACAGCGGTGTTACGCCAACAATAGATTGAATGCGTAAATGCATGGGTGGCACCCCTGCCAAACACAAAACATCATAGAAGAACTGATCCTCTTCATTCCACAAACCATGCTCATTTAAAGATTCGGCTATAAGTACAAAGTGTTCAAAAAATTTAGTAGCCGTATCTTCAAATGAATCGTCTTGTAATGCTATTTCAATGGCCATATCCATCATGTCGAGCGCAAAAGCACCCATCCAACTAGTTCCATCAGCTTGCTCTAGCTGTACTTCGCCAGTAAAATGCAGGCTTCTGTTAAACACGCCTATATTATCTAATCCTAAAAAACCACCTTCAAAAATATTGTTACCATTTTTATCTTTTCTATTAATCCACCAAGTAAAATTGATGAGTAGTTTTTGAAATACTTTTTTTAGAAATTTAATATCGCCCTGGCCAGTTCTTCGTTTTTCAATATAATATACTTGCATGGCCGCCCAGGCATGCACCGGTGGGTTTACATCATTAAAATTCCATTCGTAGGAAGGTAGCTGCCCATCCGGTTTCATATACCACTCCCTCATCATTAATAATAATTGATGCTTTGCAAATGTAGGATCTGCCACGGCCATAGATATGCATTGAAAAGCTAAATCCCAAGCAGCATACCAAGGATACTCCCACTTATCGGGCATCATTATTATATCCTGGTTTTTTAAATGTTGCCAGTCATGATTTCGGCCTTTTAATTTGCCATCATTTACCGGGGTAATGCCATCACTTTTACTTAACCATCTTTCTACATCGAAATGATAAAACTGTTTACTCCACATCATACCGGCCAAGGCTTGTCGTTGTATGCGAGCCATATCCTCGTTCATACCCTTTGGTAAAATGGCGGCATAATATTCATCGGCTTCTTGTTTACGTAACGAAAATATTTCTTCCACCTCGCTGCTAAATGGGGTAGTTAAATACGTAGTGGTAAGTCGGCAATGTATAGTTTTAGTACCATGGCCGGGCACATTAACTTTATACACCGGCGAAAATTTAGTCCCTTTTTTTCTATCGGCTAATGCTTTAATATTACTATTATTAATAACGGCATCATGAAAAGCATCTTTAACAAAAATGTTTTCATTTTTTTCGCCAAATAATTTTTCCTTGTTGGTAGTGTTATCGGTGTACAAACAAACATCCGCCGGTTCAAAATAAAAATAATAGTCGCCTAGTTTTTCGTGTGTGGCCTTTACGGTAGTTTCATTTACATATTCAATACAGGGATGTTGGTTAAATTTTTTGTAGCTATTTCGATTATAAAACCATAGGGTGGGCAAAAGCGTAATGACAGCAGCTTCTGCATTTTTATTAGTAATATCAATTTTTATTAAAATGTCTTGTGCCGAATATTTCGCATAATTTATTTGCACATCAAAATAAGCATCGTTATCAAACACGCCTGTATCTAAAATTTCATACTCCGGCTCAAGTCGGTTTCGATTTTTATTCTCTTCTTTTAATTTTTCGTAAGGAAATTCCTGCTGTGGGTATTTGTATAAATACTCCATGTAATAATGCGTGGGTAAATTATCCAGGTAGTAGTACAACTCTTTTACATCTTCTCCATGGTTGCCCTGTGGGTTGCTGAGTCCAAACAATCTTTCTTTAAGTATCGGATCTTTTCCATTCCATAATGCCACCGCAAAACATAAGTTGCCAAAATAATCAGTAATACCCGCCAACCCATCTTCGCCCCAGAGGTAGGCCCGGCTATGTGCATGATCGAAGGGGAAATAATTCCAAGCATCTCCCCATTCTCCATAATCTTCTCTTACGGTACCCCATTGCCTTTCGCTTAAATAGGGCCCCCATTGTGCTAGTGGAATTTCTTTGGTGGCATTTACGGCCAGCCGTTGATGTTCTGCTGTCATTCAAAAAAAATATTATCGTACTGTAACAGCAAGCAAGGTTTGTTTATTTAGTGAAATTAAAAAATATAGCTGAATATGTAGGTAAGAAAAACAGCAAACGGTTGCAGTTGCGTATTTTCTAACATTAAAAAAATTATTTGATTTTGAAAAAAAGGATAAACGCTGCTATTCATTTGCCTTTAAATAACAAATGATTGGCATATCACTAACTAATCATTTTTTTAATAAGCACAAAGAAGAAGTATTACTGATACAAGTTACTAAGTTGATATAATATTTTTAACTGTTCGTCAGTTAAACCTTTGGTAGTATCCTGCAACCAGTGACGTTTAAAACCCATTATGGCCGCAGTGGTATCTTTAATATCATAACCAATTGTGCGTAGGGCTTGCATTGTATTAAAGTGGGTAGGTATGGAGGTAAGCGCTGCCTGATTATACCATAGGCCAAAACCATGATCGGCTAATCTTTTCCAAGGAAATCGCCAGTTGGGATCGTTTTTTCTTGTAGGGGCAATATCTCCATGTCCAATAAAATTAGCGGTGGGTATATTATGTGTTTTTTGTAAACGGCTAAGCAATTGTAAAAGGCTATTAACTTGTGGTTCAGTAAAATTTTCAAAACCGTTATTATCTAATTCAATGCCGATTGAGGAGGAATTTAAATCTGTTGTATTGCCCCATTTGCTAATGCCGGCATGGTGGGCTCTTAGCAAATCGTTAAGCATATGGTGCACACTGCCATCTTTACAAATAACATAATGGGCGCTTACTTGCCTGCTACCCTTAACGGTGAAGGTCTTTAATGTTTGGTCGCAACTATTTTGAGCAGTATGATGAATGATTACAAAATTGGGACGGCGCATCGAAAAATTAATTGTACCCACCCAATCTGTTGCGTACTGAAGCCCTGCGGAATCCTTGATGGGATATTGAGCCAATAATTTTGCATACGCCGTTGCTTGCTTTTTATAAGTTTTATTGGTGGTGTGATATTTCGATTGTGTACATCCTGCTATAAAGGCAACAAAAAATATAATAGCCACAAAATAGGGCTGGGTTGCAGCGGACAATTTCATATGGTTAACCAAATTTTATTTAATACTTACGGTACAAAGCATAAATTATTTTACGCACGGCCGCATGCATACCACCGCCAGAGGCATCACCCATAAAATGCCTTTTAAATGCTGCTACTGCCGAAGTGGGAGATGAAACATCATAACCTATAACACGTAGTGCCATTATGTAATCAAATTTTTCAGGCACTTGAATATTTGTAGTATCGCCATACCACATACCAAACCCTTTTTCACTTAAGTATTTCCATGGAAATTTATGGCTAGGATCTACTTTTCGGGTGGGTGCTACATCGCCATGGCCTATAAAATTGGCAGGTGGAATTTTATATGCTTTCTTCAATCTTTCTAATAAACCAACAAGTGTATTAATCTGTTGGGATGTAAAAGGTTCTTTTCCATTGTTTACTATTTCTATACCTACGCTTGCAGAATTTAAATCGGTGGTGTTGCCCCACTTACCATCGCCAGCATGATGACTACGCAATAAATCATTTAACATATGATAGATGGTGCCATCTTTATCAATAACATAGTGGGCGCTAGCTTCTCTGCCACCTGCCAACGTAAATTCTTGCAACACTTCTTTTAACCCATTGGTAGCGGTGTGATGAATAATAACATAATTAGGTCGGCGAATACCCATATTAGGCGTACCTACCCAATCTTTGGCATAGGGTAGGCCTACAGAATCTATAAGCGGAAATTCGGCAATTATGCTTGTTAATGAATCAAGCATTTTTGCATGTTTGCGATTAGCAGATGCATATTTCCCATTTACAATAATTGCCGTGGGCAAGGGCGCTGAGGCTACTGTATCATCTAAATAATCATCTTCAATAATAGTATCTGCTACTAAGCGAAAATGTAAGGGTTGTATTTTAGCTAGTGTAGCGTTAGCGTTTAGTACGTTGGTGCCAACGCATAAGAGCGTGGCTGCCATTACTATTTTTCGAATATATGGAACCGATAAAGGCATGTTATAAATTTATTTATTTCTACTTCTATTAGCTGGATGACGGTAAAATGGCCTACGGGGTTTATTACCATCTCTTATTTGTTGGCGAGGCTGGTATGCAGGTGTGGTTCCAAATTCAGCTGGCACCAAACCTTTTTCCACCTCTTTTTCAATTAACTGTTCTATAGCCGCAAATTTATTTTGTTCTTTTTCTCCCACCAAGGTGTATGCAACGCCATCGGCTTCTGCTCTAGCGGTGCGGCCTATGCGGTGTACATAATCCTCTCCATCGCCGGGTACATCGTAATTTATAACAAGGTCAATGGTATCTATATCAATACCTCTACTAAGAATGTCGGTAGCTACCAATAATGGTATTCTACCGCTTGTAAATGCACTTAAAACGCTTTCTCGTTGTGCTTGTTCTAAATCACTATGAATTTCTTCGATTGTAAAACTGCCTTGCATTAATTCTCTACGTAACTGTTTTACAGTTTGCTTTTTACTACAAAAAACTAATGCGTTTTTGTATGGTGTTTGTTTTAATAAATATTTAATAAGCGGTAATTTTTGCGGTTCATATACCACAAAAGCCTTCTGCACCACTTTTGCCGGTGGTTTTGAAATAGCGATATTGATTTCAACTGGATTTTGTAAAATTTTTCTTGCTAGCTGCCTTATTTTATCGGGCATGGTGGCAGAAAACAATAACGTTTGGCGATGTTCGGAAATTGCTTTAATAATTTTATTTATATCGTCTTGAAAACCCATATCCAGCATACGATCTGCTTCATCCAACACTAAAAATTTCAATCTTTTAAAGTTTACATAGCCCATATTTAGATGTGCTATCATGCGGCCAGGTGTACACACTATAATATCGGCGCCCATTTGTAAGGCTTTTTTTTCTGCAATAAAATTATCGCCGCCACTGCCGCCATAAATAGCAAGCGAACTTAAATTGGTGAAATATGAAAGCCCTTCTATATGTTGCGAAATTTGTATAGCCAGCTCTCTAGTAGGAACAATGATTAAGGCCCGTACAATACCATCTTCATGATGTTTTAACAATTGATTCATTACGGGCAATAAAAAAGCCGCCGTTTTTCCAGTGCCTGTTTGTGCAGATGCAATAATATCTCTACCTGCTAGTATAGGCGGAATAACCTGTTTTTGAACAGGAGTTGCATTTTCATAGTTAGAGGCCTCTATTCCTTCTAGGAGTTCTGGTAAAAAATCAAATTCAGTAAACTTCAAAATGGTTTATTTTAATAAGGAAACGAAGGTAGTTGAAAAATAGGTGCTTTTATAAATGATAAAAGCGCCAACCGATGGCGCTTTTGGTTTTGCTAAAGCTTTGCTAATAATGATAATCGATTTTAGCTCCATCGGCATCGAAATAGTTATACTGTGGTTTACCCTGTATTATGTTTTTTATTCTAAAAATTTCTTTGATGGCATTGGGCACTTCAATTTTAATAGCCCCATCTAATGGGCTATCGACCGGTTTTTGTTTAAAAATTTCATCCAGTACCCGTCGGGGTATATTTTCTTTTTGTATGGGTGTGCGAGTATCTCGTCTATCGCCGTTTGCATGATAAATAGCAGTAGAGATAAAAATGCCGTTGCCGAATGTAGCTGTCCAATCGCCTCTACATTTTGTCCAACGTACGTTTACTGCATTGGGATAATCGCTAGTAAAATTTTGACGCACTTTTGTGGGCTGATTTTTTGAGGCTTGGCCACAACCAGCTATATCACCTACCCCATCCCACACTTTACGGTCATGATCATCGTTGTTAGTTTTTTCTTGTTTGCTTTTTTGTTTGCCTTTCCCTTTGTTATTGTTTCCATTTGCATTATCCTCTGCATGTGGGTTTGAAGATTTGTTAGTTTTTACAGCTGTGTTATTTTTTGACTTTCCTTTAGTACCGCTATTGCCTTGGGCAGTAACTGTAATAGACAAAAGGGTTATTAATAAACTGAATAAGCATTTTTTCATACCTGAATAATTATTAAATGTGTAAATGACTGCTTTGTTAACTTACAGCAATCATCACCTTAAAGCTACATATTTCTTCTATATTGCCCACCTACTTCGTACAATGCATGGGTAATTTGTCCTAAGGAGCAATATTTTACTGTTTCCATTAATTGCTCAAATAAGTTTCCATTATGAATAGCTACCTGCTTTAAGGCCGTTATAGCTTCGTTACTTTTTGCTTCATTTCTTTGGTAAAAGGCTTGTAAATTTTGTATTTGCAGTTCTTTTTCTTGTGCAGTACTTCGTATCACTTCTTTTGGGGTAATGGTGGGAGATCCTTTTTTATTTAAAAAAGTATTGACCCCTATTAATGGTAACTCGCCAGTATGTTTTTGATGTTCGTAATACAAACTTTCTTCTTGTATTTTATTTCGTTGGTACATTCTTTCCATAGCACCTAGTACGCCACCTCGTTCTGTTATACGGTCAAACTCTGCCAATACCGCTTCTTCTACCAAGTCTGTCATTTCTTCTATTGCAAAAGATCCTTGTATAAAATTTTCAGTTTTAACTGCCCCTAATTCTCTGTTAATAATTAGTTGTATAGCCATTGCCCGTCGTACACTTTCTTCGGTAGGTGTGGTAATAGCTTCGTCGTAGGCATTTGTATGTAGGGAATTACAGTTGTCGTATATCGCATATAATGCTTGTAGTGTAGTGCGTATATCGTTAAAGTCAATTTCTTGAGCATGTAAACTTCTGCCACTTGTTTGTATGTGGTATTTAAGTAGCTGGCTTCTTTTGTTGGCCTTATACTTATATTTCATAGCCTTTGCCCATATCCGTCTGGCTACTCTTCCTATTACACTATATTCAGGATCCATACCGTTGCTAAAAAAGAAGGATAAGTTGGGGGCAAAGTCATCTATCTTCATTCCTCTACTCAAATAATATTCCACATACGTAAACCCATTGGCCAGAGTAAAGGCCAACTGTGTAATAGGATTAGCACCAGCCTCTGCTATGTGGTACCCACTAATAGAAACAGAGTAGAAATTTCTTACTTTATTATTTATAAAATATTCTTGCACATCGCCCATTAGCTTTAATGCAAACTCTGTAGAAAATATGCAGGTATTCTGGGCTTGGTCTTCTTTTAAAATGTCGGCTTGTACTGTACCTCTTACCTGTTGCAGGGCCATTTGTTTACATTGCTCGTATACATCTGCAGGCAATACTTCATCGCCACTTAGGCCCAAAAGTTTCAAGCCGAGCCCATTATTGCCCTCGGGTAAATTATTTTCTATTTCTCCAGAAGATGTATTTTTTTCATCAGACGTGGTGTTATAAATTGGCCTTTTATTAACGCCATATTTTTTTTGAAAAGCTTGTTCTACCAATGTCCATTGTTCATTTGCTAGTATCCATTTTTCGCATTGCTGATCAATAGCGGCATTCATAAAAAAAGCTAGTAACATGGGTGCTGGCCCGTTAATGGTCATACTTACAGATGTCTTAGGATCGCACAAATCAAAGCCACTGTAAAGTTTTTTGGCATCATCCACGGTGGCTATACTTACACCTGCGTTGCCAATTTTACCATATATATCGGGGCGGTAAGCTGGATCTTCGCCATATAATGTTACACTATCAAATGCTGTAGAGAGCCTTTTTGCAGGCTGTCCTATACTTACATAATGAAACCGCTTATTAGTTCTTTCGGGCCCGCCTTCGCCTGCAAACATTCTTGTAGGATCTTCTCCTTCTCTTTTTAACGGAAAAACGCCTGCCGTAAAAGGAAAATGACCTGGTAGGTTTTCCTGTGCCTGCCATTTTAATAAATCGCCCCAGTCATGATACTTTGGTAATACAACTTTTGGAATACGGCTCCCGCTAATACTTGTAGTAGTGATGGGCTGCTTAATCACTTTATCTCTTACTGCATATTCGTAAAAATCGTTTTGATAGGTTGCTAGTTTTTGTGGCCATTGGTCTATTAATTTTTTAGCTACTGGTGTAAGCTGTTCTGTTAGTAAATTAATTTGATGCGCAAGTGCTTCAGTTACACTGTTGCTGGCAGATGGCTGCGCAATTGCTGTTTGCTTAATAATTGCTAACGCCCCTTGTAATTGATATAATTTGGAAGCAATAGCCGCCTGCTCCATTACTAACTGGTTGTAATTTCGATTATGCTCGCTTATTTCACTTAGGTATCTTGTTCTGTTGGAGGGGATGATGGCTGTTGTAACTTTAGCTGTTTCTGCAAACAATGCTTCGCCAAAAATGATGTTTGTTTTAGTTTCAATTGTTTTTAATAGTAGAGCAAATAAATGATTAACGCCGTCGTCGTTAAACTTACTTGCTACGGTGCCTACAATGGGTAAGTCATGATCATTTGTTGTAAATAATTGATGATTACGTTTATATTGTTTTCTTACATCTGCCAAAGCATCTAATGCACCTGCTTTATCAAATTTATTGATGCACACCACATCAGCATAATCCAGCATATTTATTTTTTCTAATTGAGATGCGGCTCCATACTCGGGCGTCATTACATACATACTTACATCACAAAAATCAAGTATAGAAGCATCGCTTTGCCCCACACCTGCGCTTTCTAAAATCACAATATCGTATTGCGCTGCTTTACAAATATCGATAGCCTCCTGCACAGCACTGCTTAAGGCCGTATTATCATCTCTGGTAGCAAGGCTGCGCATATAGGCCCTAGGATGGTTGATGGCATTCATCCGTATACGATCTCCAAGTAATGCTCCACCTGTTTTTTTCTTTGAGGGGTCAACGGATATTACAGCAATAGTTTTATCCAAAAAATGATGGAGAAAACGGCGAACAATTTCATCCGTAACAGACGATTTACCAGCCCCGCCCGTACCGGTGATGCCTATAACGGGCACTCTACCACTGGAGGTGCGCTGCTGGTTGTTTGCCAACGCAGTAATTTCTTTTAAGGCTACAGCATAATCAGTTCCATTTTCGCAAAGTGTGATAGTGCGGGCAATACGGCGCACATCTTTTACTTTATCCAATGGCAGTTTTTCATTCCATGTGGGCATCGCAGCTTCTGTTGTGGCAGGTTGTTGGCGGCATTGACTAATTACATCTTCAATCATGCCTTCTAATCCCATTTGCCTACCATCGTCTGGCGAATAAATTCTGGTAATACCATAGTTATGTAATGTTTCTATTTCTGTTGGTAAAATAGTACCGCCGCCGCCACCAAAAATTTTTATATGTCCACAACCACTTGTTTCTAGCAGGTCTTTCATGTATTTAAAAAATTCTACATGCCCCCCCTGATAACTGGTTATAGCTATGCCATGTACATCTTCCTCGATGGCTGTTTCTACTATTTCTTTTACCGACCGATTATGACCGAGGTGAATAATTTCTGCCCCTTTATTTTGCATAATACGACGCATAATATTTATAGCTGCATCATGGCCATCAAAAAGAGCAGCCGCAGTAACAATCCTAACTTTAGTAAATGGTGAATTACCCATAATAGCAATCTTGATTGTACAAATTTAGTTTAAAAAGCTAATGAGTGTTAGCCATTGTTAGTTTGCGCAAAAAAGCATAGGCATATATCGTTTCATTTTACTACTTTACTCCTGCTTTATAACGGATGCTTTCAATTGTTACCTGTTAAGTACATTTGCCGCATGCAACATTTAATTGAATCTATATCTTCTCTCTATAAACATTGGAAAGGCCTAGCCCCTGCATTGGTTGATGTAATACCGCAAAGTGGTAGCGAACGTCGCTATTTCCGGCTGCATGATAATGAAGGTGGCACCGTAATTGGTACGTATGGTGCAAATATTGCAGAGAATAATACTTTTCTATATTTCTGCTCCCAATTTAATGTAAAAGGTTTAGCGGTACCTCGTATTCTTTCCATTAGCGATGATCATTTGTTTTATTTACAGGAAGACTTTGGAAATGTTTCTTTGATAGATCATCTAGAATCAAAAGGATTTACTCCAGCCGTTTATTTGCTATTTAAACAAAGTTTAGAAGCATTGGCACTACTACAGGTAAAAGGTGATGCTGAGTTGGACTATGCTAACCATTGCCTTACCAATAGCGAATTTGGCAAGGAAGCCATAATGGCCGACCTGCTTTATTTTAAATATTATTTTCTTGATGCTTTACGCAAACCATACGATAAGCAAAAACTGATTGCCGATTTTGAAGCGCTAAGCAATTACCTTACACATACCGAGTACAAATACTTTATGTTCAGAGATTTTCAAAGCAGGAACATAATGATAAAAAACAACCAGCCGCATTTTATAGACTTTCAAGGTGGCATGAAGGGCGCACCGCAATATGATGTAGCTAGTTTACTTTGGCAGGCACGTGCCAACCTACCCGATGAGTGGAAAACAAACCTGCTAGATGATTATATTAATGCTTTTGAAAATATTATTTTACAACCAGTAGATAGAGTTATTTTTAAAACACAATACAATGGCTATGTACTTATACGTTTGTTACAAGTACTAGGCGCCTATGGCTTTCGTGGTTTATTTGAAAGAAAAGCACATTTTTTGACAAGCATTCCGCTTGCCTTAAAAAACTTAAAAGAATTTTTTACAAATCAAAGCGTGGGTATTGCTTTGCCCGAATTCCGAAAGGTGTTGGAACTATGTGTGGCAGAAGATGTGATTGCACAATTTACCCCTACACAAGCCACCGAGGATACGCCCTTGCTAATAAATGTGTGTAGTTTTTCATACAAAAAAGGGGGCATACCTGCCGATACATCCGATAATGGTGGTGGGTTTGTTTTCGATTGTAGAGGAATTCTAAATCCAGGCAGAGTAGAAAGTATGAAAACGCAAACCGGGCGGGATAAGGAGGTGAAGGATTATTTAGAACAACAAACGAAAATGCCCGATTTTTTGAATAGTGTATTTGATATTGTAGACATTACAGTGGAAGATTACATTAAACGTGGTTTCGAAAACTTAATGATAAGCTTTGGTTGTACTGGAGGCCAACACCGTAGTGTGTATGCAGCCGATGCCATGGCGCGGCATTTAAAAAATAAGTTTAACGTAAAAGTTGCCTTAAACCATTGGGAGCAGGATAAAAAAAATTGGATAAACACCCCCTCATAAATTAATTAAAAAACGACAAAGGCATTGGCCCTACCGATATAAACGGTTACAACTAATACCAATGTGGTTTTAGATCAACATTTTTTATGCAAGCGATTATATTTTCAGCTGGCCTTGGCACTCGTTTCAAACCGTGGACCAACACACATCCTAAAGCATTAGCAATGGTAAACCAAAAACCTTTGTTACAACGTAACATTGAATATTTACAGCAATACAACATAAAAGATGTAATTGTAAATGTGCACCATTTTGCCGACCAAATTGATGCGGCCATAGTAGCAAACGATGGTTGGGGTAGCCATGTGCTAGTGAGTGATGAAAGAGCTGTGGTATTGGAAACCGGTGGTGGTTTATTAAAAGCCAAAGAACTTTTCCATCCTGGCGAAGCTTTTGTTTCTTGCAATGCCGACTTTTTAACCAATTTAAACATTCAAAATTTAAAGGCCTATCACCAGCAACACCAAGCATTGATAAGCTTTGGTGTTACCAGCCGCCCATCGTCACGGGTATTATTGTTCAATAAAGATTATCGCCTAGTTGGCTGGAAAAATACCAACAGCGGCGAAATAAAAATTGCTATTCCACATGAGGCGATAGCATTTGAACTGGCTTATAGTTGCGTCGCAATTTTCGACTACCAAATTTTTGAGCTAATGGAGCAATATGGCTTTAGTGGCAAGTTTTCCCTCATCGACGTATACCTAAAACTAGCACCACACCATTTAATTTTGGGCTACAATCATACCGGCGATAAATTGGTAGATGTAGGTAAACCAGAAAGTGTGGCCGTGGCAGAGGCTTTGTTTGCCTAAACATTTTTTGCATTTTGTTTCAATAAAGGAAAAATACGAGGTAGTTAGCAAGTGTTCCTCCCCCCACTTCCTTAAAGAAATGCAAATACACTAGCTGTGGTAGCCCCCTTGTAAGCTTTTGGCTTATCTTTCAACCCTAAAAAATATATACAGATGAAGTATTTCCTTTCTTCAATTCTTGTTTTAGTAGCCGTTACCTATACGGTAGCGCAAGAGTCCACGTATGATCATAAAGAAGCATTTAACCCCCAGTTTTATCCTTATCCCGGAAACGATTATCGAAGCGCAAGCGGCGAACCAGGGCCTAAGTATTGGCAAAACAGGGCCGATTATACCATTAATGCAACACTAGATACTATTAAACATTCGGTAACGGGTGATGTAACGATTACTTATACCAATAACAGCCCCGATCAGTTAAAATTTTTGTGGCTACAGATGGATCAAAATATTTATAAAAAAGATAGTAAAGGCTCTGCCACTACTACACAAACCGGCGGCCGATGGGCTAATGGTGGTTTTACAGATGGGTACATTACATCTAAACTACAAGTACGCAGTAGCGATGGAAGCTTTACCGATGTAAAAGCTATAACCAGTGATACTCGTATGCAAGTTTGGTTAAAAGAACCGCTTAACAGTGGTGCCAAAGTGGTATTGAAGATGAACTATAGCTTTACCATTCCTGTATACGGTACAGATCGTATGGGGCAATTAAAAACAAAAAACGGCATCATATACGAAGTAGCACAATGGTATCCACGCTTGGCGGTATATGATGATATACAAGGATGGAACACTTTACCTTACATTGGTGCCGGAGAGTTTTATTTAGAATATGGCGACGCCACCGTTAATATAACTGCTCCTGCAAACGTAATTGTGGTATGTAGTGGCGATTTAATTAATACAGATGAATGCTATACTCCAGAGCAAGTTACTCGCTGGGAAGCAGCTAGCAAAAGTGATAAAACGGTGGTTATACGCAGTGCCGCAGAAATAGGATTAAAAAATAATTTTATTCAAAAACCCAATCTTACTTGGAAGTTTCGTATAGCATATACAAGAGATGTAGCCTGGGCGGCCAGTCGTGCATTTGTGGTTGATGCATCCAAAATTAATTTGCCAAGTGGAAAAAAATGTATGGCCATTAGTGCATATCCCGTAGAGAGTATAAAAAAAGACGGATGGCAACGAAGCACCGAAATGACCAAAGGATCTATTGAGCATTATTCTAATAAGTGGTTTGAGTATCCCTATCCTGCTGCCATTAATGTAGCCGGCATCGTGGGCGGTATGGAGTATCCGGGCATCGTATTCTGTAGTGCGGAGGATAGTGGCAATGGCTTATGGGGTGTTACCGATCATGAATTTGGTCATACCTGGTTTCCGATGATAGTTGGTAGTAATGAGCGTAAATATGCATGGATGGATGAAGGCTTTAATACTTTCATCAATGATTTATCTACCGCCGCTTTTAACAAAGGAGAGTTTAAAGATGCTAGCTTTTTTGGCGATCCTAATTCCGAATTTATGGTTAAGTATTCTTTTAACGAAAAAATGGATGGCCTTTATACCACACCCGATGTAATACAACAAGATAATTTGGGCATTGCCGCATATATGAAGCCGGCACATATGCTACACACCTTACGCAATGTTGTTATAGGACAAGAAAGATTTGATGCCGCTTTTAAAGAATATATAAACCGCTGGGCTTTTAAGCACCCCACACCTTGGGACTTCTTTCATACAATGGAAAATGTAAGTGGAGAAGACCTAGGATGGTTTTGGCGAGCTTGGGTACTCAATAGCTGGAAATTAGATTTTACCGTAAAAGAAGTAGAATATATAGAGGAGAAAGCTACAAATGGTGCAGCCATCACCATTAAATCGTTAGAAAAAATGCCCATGCCAGTAACCGTACTTGTAAAAGAAAGTAATGGCAAACAACATAAAATTAACCTACCGGTAGAAGTATGGCAACGTGGTGCCGAATGGAAGTTTACGGTACCTAGCACCAGCGAATTAAAAGAAGTGATATTGGACCCTGATAAACAATTGCCCGACTACAAACGGGATAATAATAACTGGAAAAAGAAAGCGTTTTAAAAAATAAGCCCCTTGTTTTCGCAAGGGGCTTATTCGTAAGTTTACATTTTAAGGTAAGGAAGAATAGTTATTAAACAATTTAATATACTGGAATATTTGATCTTCTTAACAACTACATGTATGATCATACCTTACTCAATAAAATAGAACCATGAAATATTTAATACTTTTATTCATCTCTCATTTAATTTTTAGCTGCTGCAGCCAGCATTCATTACAAAAATCAAACGCTATTGATGGTTATACAACTACAGCATCTGGGCTTAAATATAAAATTTTACTACCTGGCACGGGGCCTTCCACAGAACCGGGAAAAGAAGTATTGATTTTCGAAACAACAACTTACTTAGATGGAACCGTTTTATACTCCAACGAGAGCACTAAAACACCCGTAAAGGTATTGATAGGCGGAAATCAGGCCACTACCGCTGTAGATGAAGGACTAAGAGGCATGCAAGTGGGCGAAGTAAGATAGTTACAAGCAAGTGTATGACAACCGTGCAACTATCAACATTCGTGCTGACATCGCACGATAAAAGCCAATGCTTCGCAAAATTAAAAGAGCTTCAATGCCAACACACAAGCCTTTCGAAATTGCAACAAATTCAATTTTGCCCAACCGCACCGCAGTACATTCAGACCTTTGACAATTTGACGGCAACTTTGGACAGAAAAAGGGTTATAAAACTTAACTTAGCGACCTAAAGAATTGACAGAAAATATTTGATGAAATTAGTAACGCAGACACCGAAAAAAGCATTAAAAGCCTTCTTAAAGCAAAAACCTTTGAGAAGCGAAATTGACGCTTTCAAAACAAACCTCATTGCTTTACTCGACAAAATCAGCGTTATAGAAAAACGGCCGAAGGACGAAACCGAAGAACATTTAAAAAACGACCTACGGGACTTTTTGCGGGACACTTACTACCGTGACACCAACGCAATCAACACCAAAGACAAAAAAGACCTTGTAATTCACTTAGACAAAACAACGAATAGCGAAGTAGGCGTAATTATTGAAGCCAAACGACCAACCAACATTGGAGAAATGGTAACGGCTGACAATCCCAACAAAAAAGCACTTCACGAACTTATACTTTACTACTTAGACGAAAGAAACCAAGCTGGAAACAACCAATTAAAACAGTTGGTAATGACCAATGTTCACGAGTGGTTTATCATTGACGCAAACTATTTTGATAAGCATATTTACAGAAATACGCAAATCAAAAAATTGTATGAAACCAAACTCAACGACAAAAAAGACAACCCATTTTTTTATGAGGAAATTGCTAAAATAGTTTCCAAAATTGATGTTGAAATTCCTTGCGTTTACTTCGACATCAAAGAATATGATAAAGTTTTACGCAACAACAATAAAGAGGACGACAAAGAATTAATTGCATTATTTAAAATTCTTTCGTCACAACATTTATTAAAAATTGCAACGCCAAACGACAGCAATTCACTCAATGAAAAATTCTACAAAGAATTGCTACATATCATTGGACTGGAAGAAGCCAAAGAAAACGGCAAAAACATAATCCGCAGAAAAAAGGAAAGCCGCTTCGCAGCTTCTCTTATTGAAGCTACTATTGAGGCTTTGCAAACAGAAGATGTTTTACATCGCTTGCCTGACCAATTAATTTACGGTTCAACAAAGGATGAACGAATTTTTAATATTGCTTTAGAACTTGGTATTACTTGGATAAACAGGATTTTGTTTTTGAAGTTGTTGGAAGGACAACTCATAACTTATCATCAAGGAAGGAAAGAATATCGTTTCTTAAATACCGAAACCATAAATGACTTTGACGAACTATTTAAACTATTTCATAAAGTTTTAGCGGTAAATCTCAATGACAGAAGCGAGGCAATAAAAAGTAAATACAGCCGAGTTCCATACTTAAATAGTTCGCTTTTTGAAATCAGCGAACTGGAAGACCAAACCATAAAAATAAATTCGCTGGACAATGGTGGTAAGTTAGAACTTATCGGCACAACAATTTTAAAGGAAATCAAAAAGAAGGCAGCTACGTTGCCAACTTTAGATTATCTTTTTCAGTTTTTAGATGCTTACGATTTTGCCAGTGAAGGTGCGGAGGATGTGCAAGAGGATAACAAAACAATTATCAATGCTTCGGTGCTTGGTAAAGTGTTTGAGAAAATAAATGGCTACAAAGACGGTTCAGTTTTTACACCTGCATTTATCACAATGTATATGTGCAAACAGTCAATTCGCTTGGCTGTAGTTGAAAAATTCAACGAAACTAAAAAATGGAACATCAAACAATTTGATGAACTCTACAATAAAATTGACAATAAAAAAGAAGCAAACGAAATAATCAATTCACTTAGAATTTGTGACCCAGCGGTAGGTTCCGGACACTTTTTAGTTTCGGCATTGAACGAAATTATTGCAGTAAAAAGTGAGTTAGGAATTTTGATTGATGAGAAAGGAAAAACACTAAGAGATTATGAAATAGAAATTGTAAATGATGAATTGATAATTACCGATGAAAACGGAAACATCATTGCTTACAACCCAAAGAATATAGAAAGTAACCGTGTTCAAAAAACGCTATTTCAAGAAAAGCAAACCATCATAGAAAACTGTTTGTTTGGCGTTGACATCAACCCAAATTCTGTAAAAATATGCCGTTTGCGTTTGTGGATAGAACTTTTGAAAAACGCTTACTATAAAGCAGAAACCAATTATACAGAACTTGAAACGCTACCAAATATTGACATCAATATAAAATGCGGAAACAGTTTATTAAGCCGTTTTGATTTAGATGCAGATTTGAGCAAAGCATTAAAAAGTATTAAATATGACATCACTGCATATAGAGGTTTTGTAAACGATTATAAAAACGAAAAAAGCCGAGATGTAAAAAGAGGCTTGCAACAAATTATTGACAGTATTAAAAGCGATTTCAGAACTGAAATTAGCAACAACGACCCTAAGCAAGTTAAATTAAGCAAACTCAGCGGTGAATTATTTACCTTACTTAATCAAGGACAAATTTTTGAACTTACACCAAAGGAGAAAAAATTAAGAAAGGAAAAACAAACAAAATTAGAAGCAGACATTACAAAACTTTCCAAAGAAATTGAGGAAATTAAAAACAATGTTATTTATAAAAATGCCTTTGAGTGGCGTTTTGAATTTCCAGAAGTAATCAATAACAAAGGCGAGTTTGAAGGATTTGATTTAATTATTGGAAATCCGCCATACATAAGACACGAAGAAATAAAACACCTTAAACCGCAATTAGAAAAAGACTTTGAGGTTTTCAATAGCAGTGCAGATATTCTAACTTACTTTTTTGAATTAGGCAACAAAATACTAAGACCAAAAGGCGGTTTATCTTTCATTGTTTCAAACAAATTTTTTAAAGTGAGTTATGGCGACAACTTGCGTTCTTACTTGATTCAAAACACATTATTGCAACAAATAATTGAGTTTGACAAAGTGAATGTATTTGATGAAGCCACCGTAAAAGCGGCAATCATTCAATTTAAAAAAGAACAACTATCTAAAACATTTACCTACTTAGATGTTTTGGCAATGCCAGAGAATTTAGAAACCGTTGTAAATGAAGAAGGCAAAGAATACGAACAAGCATTATTCAACAACGGGCAATGGATTTTTCAAAGTGAAAACCTTTGGGAAATTTTTAATAAAATCAGTGAACACGGAACGGCATTGTCTGATTGGGATTTAGAAATTTATAGAGGTTTGCTAACAGGTTTAAACGAAGCATTTCTAATTGACGAAGAAACCAAAGACCGCTTAATAAAAGAAGATAAAAGTGCTGAGAAGCTCATCAAACCTTTATTTAGAGGGCGAGAAACAGAAAAGTATTTTTCAAAATCTTCTCCCTCATATATCATTGCAACCTTTCCTTCCTTGAAATTAGAAATTGAAAAATATCCTTCAATTGAAAATCATTTGCTAACATTTGGCAAAGCCAAATTAGAGCAATCGGGCAAAGTAGGTTCTAGAAAGAAGACTTCAAACAAATGGTTTGAAACTCAAGATGCAACAGCATATTGGGCGGAATTTGAAAAGCCAAAATTAATTTGGAAAAGAATAGGTTCAAGGCTACGTTTTAGTTACGATGAAAGCGGAACATATACATTAGACAGCACTTGTATTGCCACAGGAAAACATTTAAAATATTTGGTTGGCGTTTTAAATTCCAAACTCATTGAAAACGAGTTAAACCGTTTTGCACCAAAAACAGGAACAGGCGATTTAATTATTAGCGTTCAAGCCTTATCGCCTTTACAAATACCAATTCCAACACCCGAACAAGAAACCAAAATGAATGAATTGGTAGATGCAATAATTGCCCAAAAACAAAAGGGAGAAAGCACAGCCGACAATGAAAAGCTAATTGATAAAATGGTTTACGAACTTTATCATATTACAGCAGAAGAACAAAAATTAATTGAAGGATAAAGCAATGGAAAAAAGAACACTTGTTTTTAGCGGAATGGTTTGTTTTATTGATGATTTCAAAATCAACATTGATACCTTTACAGAAGCGGTTATCGCAGGTAACTATAACGAACTAAGCGGAAACAGAGTGCATATTTTTCAATTGGAGTATGAAAAACATTTTTTAAAAATCAACTTTTCCGATGGCTCGGCAATGCCAAGAAATCCAAAAGTTTATAACAAAGCTAAACAAGAACTTGAACCCAATCCAAGAGATTCTGACCAAATAGAACCAAAAGAATATTTTGCCATTTTTGATTTGTCGTGTAGTTACTTATGGCTTAGTAATACAAAAAAGAAATCATTACTACTGGACTACTTCCAAAAAATATTCAAAAACAAGAAAATTGTTTTAAAAGATGTTTACGATGAAGATAAATTTATTGAAGGGTTAAAAACACTTGACCAAATTAAAATTAGTGCGGCTCCAGGTTTATTTAGCGAATCAAATTCTGTTTCTAAAGCACTCGTTGATGAAATGTATGGAGCTTATGAAGCTATACTACATTTAAAATATAAAGACAGATTTGTAGGTGAGGATTTACAAGCTAAAATAAAAAGTATTTTCAAAAACAGGTCAAGTTTTAATGGAATAATGATTTCGGGGAGAGATGAAAAAAACTTAGGTATGTTTTTCAATAACAATTTATTTACAAGGAAGATTGATATTGATGCACCCATTGACGAAAATGAGATGTTTAACCCAAGTGATGTATTCCAAAGAATCATTGCCAAAATTGAAGCGGAAGTAAATGCAAATAGCTAAAAAAATAACACTTTATATTCTGTCATTAGGGATAATATTCCTTTTTGCTACCTATTTGCATTTTGATAATTCAAAAACATTTGAAAATATTTTAACCTTTTTGTCTGTAACAATTGGATTTAGCATAACTGCTTTATCAATAATTGCTACTTCTAGTTTTGCAAAAGATTTATATAAACAAGAAGCACCAAAAGACAATTCAAAAACTTTGCTTCACCAATTAGTTGGGAAATTTTCAAATGCAACGATAGCTTTTGCCTTGGCAATAACTCTAATCCTTATTTATTCCTTTATTGAACCAATTGAGTTAAAAAGTTTCGAGTTTTGGCAAACTAAAGTGAGCCTTAAATCAATATTGAGTGGTATTATTTGGTATTTGACATTTTTATCAATTTGGTTATTTATAGACTTAATTAAGCTATTCGCAAAATTCGTAATTCAAAGTGCAAAAAGACAATGACCGAAACTCAAAACATAGAATACAAACAAAGTTGGCGAGACGAATATCTGAAATGGATATGCGGTTTTGCTAATGCCAATGGCGGCAGAATTTTTATAGGCAAAGATGATAATGGAAATATAGTTGGCGTAACAGATGCAAAAAGATTATTGGAAGAAATACCTAATAAAGTGAGAGATGTTTTAGGGATTTTGGCAGATGTGAATTTACATACCACAGCCCAAGGTGATTTTATGGAAATAATAGTTGAAGGTTATCCTTATCCAGTTAATTACAAAGGACAATATCATTACAGAAGCGGTAGCACCAAACAAGAATTGAAAGGAACGGCTTTAGATAAATTTCTTTTACAGAAAAAGGGTAAACGCTGGGACGGTGTGCCAGTTCCAAAAGTTTCAAGCAAAGATTTAAAACAAGAAACATTTGATTTTTTTCGCAAACGAGCCTTTAAAAGTCAACGAATAGAAGAAGGTATTTTAACTGATACTAACGAACTTTTACTTGAAAATTTACAGCTAAAAGAAAATGAATTTTTAAAGCGAGCAGCTATACTTTTGTTTTATTCTAACCCCGAAAAGTTTGTAACAGGTGCTTATATCAAAATCGGGTATTTTGAAACCGATGATGATTTGAAATTTCAGGATGAAATACACGGGAACTTGTTTGAGCAAATAGAGAAAACTATGGATTTGCTTTTTACCAAATACATTAAAGCTCCAATTAGTTACGAAGGTATTAACAGAGTAGAAACCTATGAGTATCCAAAAGATGCAGTTCGTGAAGCCTTGCTAAATTCCATTGCACATAAAGATTATTCGGGTGGTGTTCCCATTCAAATAAGTGTTTACAGCGACAAAATTATTATTTGGAACGAAGGTCAATTGCCCGAAAACTGGACAGTAAAAAATCTTTTGGAAAAACACGCCTCTCGACCATACAACCCCGACATTGCAAATGCTTTGTTTCGTAGCGGTTACATAGAATCTTGGGGACGAGGAACGATAAAAATTATTAGAGAATGCAAACAAGCAGGTATTCCCGAACCTGTTTTTACTTATGATTCAAACGACATATCAGTTGAGTTTAGAAAAGATATTTACAACGAAAAATATCTTAAAACTCTTAATCTTAGCGACAGGCAAGTAAAGGCTATTTTGTTTGTAAAGGACAAGGGGAAAATAACGAATAGCGACTATCAAATTTTAAACGATGTTTCTAAAGCAACAGCAACACGGGACTTGACAGAACTTACTGAAAATCATAAAATACTTAAAAGAACTGGCGACATTGGTGCAGGAACGAACTATATTTTAATTGGCTCATAATTGGCTCAAATGGCTCAAATGACAAAAATAAATTGCACATTAATTGCACATATTGCACAACGATAGCAGACAGCCAACCCTATTGGTAGCACATTTGCATTTTTTGCCAATACACAAGCCAAACAAAAAAATGCAAAAGAACTACCAAGCAACCGCACCAAGACTATGCAACTATGGATGGGCACAGCACGACCGAGAAAGAACAACGAAGGCATAACACGGGTTTGGCAAAAGTGGCGGTTCAGTGCTCCGCAGACACATTTGTGGTTAATCAAAGTTTGGTTCTCCGCATCAACATTTGTGGTGAAAATCGCCAACTTCACCAAGCCCGAAACCGTTAATTGCATCACCTACTTTAGTAAAACGAAAATTCTACCCGCCAAATGTATCGCCTGACTCAACATTGGTAATTAAAATAATATTACATAAAATTATTTTCTAATTTTATTTGCTATGCGAATAGCAAATTGTGTTTTTCAAAGAAAAAACCTCCCTCTAATTCTGTTCTTTCAGAAAAGAAGGAGGCCATTTTATTATCTACCAAACCCTGACTAGGTATTTCTTAGTGTCGTGTTATTATTACCGATTGCTTTTGTGTTTTAGTTTCCACTGTTACCACATATCTTCCCGATGGATATGTCGATAAATCGATTTGGTTGATGGATGCGGGCAAAAATACTTGTGATAACAATTGCCCATTTTCTGACAAAAGTTTTATACTTTTTAGTGGGTTTGAAACATTAAGATTCTCCACGGTTACTTTATTTTCAGTAACAGATGGATATACTTTTACTACTGCGATAGCACAATTAAGTTTTATTGAGTTGGTTGTAGAATATACCGATTGACCGTTATGCTGTACTATTTTAAGCCGATATCTCCAATTTATACTTTTATCCGCTACATTATCAGTAGTGGCATATGCTTTCTCGTTCACTGTCGGGTTTCTTACCTGTATTATTTCAACATCATTCCACTGAAATCCATCAGTAGAGCGTTGTATATGAAAAGCAGCTACGTCTGTTTCTTCTTGTACTGTCCATTTGATGTTTACATTACAGGCTTCATTTGGACTAGCATTGAAACTTATCAATTTTAGCGGTAACACAACTCCTTCGGAAGCAAATGTAAATGGACTAAAGTTGCTAATACTACCGCTACTTACGCTACCAATAGCAGCGTTACCACTGCCGGTACCACCTTCACTTATCCATGCCCCCCCTGTGTAATGCCCTACTCTTAAATCTGCTGGTACACTATGGTTTAAAAATTTTCGAGCATCATTCCATTTAAGCGTAACCTGTGCCGATGCGGTACCGGTCGTTCTATCCAAAGTCCAAAATTCTTTTGCAAAAACACTTATTAGAGGTGCCGTTGCAGGATAAGTGCCATAGCCAGCTTCAAAATATTTACATTGAAAATCGGCGGTAGTAGATAAGCTAGCAATATCAAGGTCGGCTTTTACAATGCCATTACCGATTGGGAAAGTGAAATTAGTAGCACCCCGTTTGCTTACATAGCCCACAACATGTGAGGCATCCGTATAACCAGAATAGTTACTACCTGAATAAAAATAAACATCCTGAGAATTTGTGCCACTAGTAATAACACCATTAATAAAATCAAGTGTACCACCGCTGCCATCTCCTATTCCTATTCTATTTTGTAACTGCACTCCAGCATTATTATCTAATGCTAAAGAATAGGTACGGAAGGGCTCTGTTCCCGCTACTGTCTGCAAAGATGTGCCAGTAAGCCATAATTTTCCAGCAGCTGCAGACATAGCGGCTTCATGATTAGTGAGGTTTTGTTTTACGTATAAATTACCTGCTCCATTAAAAAGACTAGCACTAGAACTGTTAATAAAAGAGCCAGAAATAAAAACGGTATCGGTATTGGCAGTAAGGTACAATTGTCCGGTATTAGTAAGGTTTGTTTGCGCTGTTACATTAAGAAAAGAAAAAGCAGCACATACCATATAAATAAAATATTTTTTCATTGGTTCAGGTTTAGTTCTAAAAAACTTATTCTCATTTTATCATATTCTTTCAAGTTTCTTAATCAAATGAGACCCCCCCACTTATATAGCCAACCACTGTATTAGCAAGGCTACTACCTGTAGCGGTAGCAGATACAACAAATATTAAGCGACTATTGGCTGCGACTGGTATGGATAAACCACTAGCAGTACCAGTATGAAGAGAACCAAGGGATATAGTTCCGCTTAGCCCTGGCGATAAATCGACAAATGCACCAGTAATGGGAGTATAGGTATTACTTGAATTATCGCTAATATATAATTGTGCCCTTAAAGTAATAGTAGAACCGATTAAACTAAGCCCCACAACGTTAGTATAAACAACTGATATTGATTTAACAGTAGCTGATCTTGGTATAGTAAATCCATAATTTGTGTTAACACCAATCCCTCCTGTTAAATCAATATTACCGCCGGATAAGGAAATGCCAGAGACGGTATTACCAAACCCTACTAAGGAAACAGTACCTACTGCACCTACTACCGATGTCGTTACCGTGGAAGGTGCTCCAGATGCATATGGCACCATCGAGTTGCCAATAGCTAACATACTCTGCCAAGCGCTTCCTGAGAAAACAAATTCCCCAGCACGACCTGCAGGCACATTAACTCCGTTTAGCACTGCCGGATAACCTCCCGAAGTAGCATTTATAATTGTAAGCCGTTGTCCTGCATTGGGTGCTGCCGATGCCGTTACCACTATGGTTCCTGTAGCATTACCTGTTAATTTTACAACAGATACATTGGCAGATATGGTAGCTGCATTTGCCGTTATAGCAACATCTGTTTCCCTGATTGTAAAACCACCATTTACATCTAAAGTTGTACCTGGGGTGGTTGTGCCAATTCCTACTTGCGCAGTTATGGTTTGAAAGAAGGAAGCAAACGATAGAACAAAAATAAATTTTTTCATACATTGAATTTTTTAAAAAGTAAAAGTGATAATTAAATTATAGCTATTTTTCAATAGCTACTCATACAAAGAAACGAACGGGGATATGCAAGAAAAAATTGTATGATAATAGAAAAATGGAAGAAATTATTTTTGTTCAAATGAAATCATAAGTCTAAATGCTTAGGCAAGTCATCGTTATCCGCTTTTATACTTAATGTCGTGTTTAGTCCTTACATATTAAACCGTAAGTCGGTATTTATTTACGGTAATAAAAAAACAACAATGAGGTAACGAAAACTTCTAATAAACATTTTTTATGAATTTTTTGTAAAGAAATTTAAAAACTGTCTTTAAGAATTGAACGCTTTATCGAGCTGATGTCATTTACCACATTTTTTAAACCATTGTCCATTAAAAATAGGAACGTCTGGTGCAGCTCTAAATGATTTTTTCTAACTGATTGCTGAAAAAAAAGATACTTGTATCTTTCGGCAAAAGAATCATTTGAACAAAGATCAACAGAAATTTTTTTCATTAGCCGCAGGCCTTTTCATTGCACTGCTTTTGTATTTCATCAATCCATTTGCTGTAAGCGAACCTGCCTGCCGGGTATTAGCGGTGGCGGCATTAATGATTACCTGGTGGGTAACCGAAGCATTGCCCATGCCGGTGGTAGCTTTAATGCCCCTTATACTTTTTCCTTTACTTCAAATTAATGATATTAAAAAAACGGCCGCTAGTTACGGAAACGAAGTTATTTTTTTATTTATGGGCGGTTTTATGATTGGGCTGGCTATAGAAAAATGGAATTTGCATCGCCGCATTGCATTAAATATTGTAAAGCTTACCGGTACTAGTGGTAATCGTATTGTACTCGGATTTATTTTAGCAACCGGTGTGTTAAGTATGTGGCTAAGTAATACGGCTACTACTATGATGATGTTTCCCATTGCCCTATCGGTAATACAGGTAGTTAATGAAGGAAAACAACCCGCAGCCAACTATACTAATTTCAACCTTTGCCTTATGTTGGCTATAGCTTACTCCTCTAATTTTGGAGGTATAGCTACTAAAGTAGGCACACCACCCAATACACAGTTTATTGGCTTTTTCGAAAAAAAATATAACACTTCGATAGACTTTATAGATTGGATGCTGGTATGTACCCCCTTAGCCATTTTATTAATGCTTACATTGTATTTTATTTCTGTAAAAATTTTATTTCCTAACCACATAAAAAAAGATGTAAAGGCGGGCGAATACCTTAAAGCACAACTAACATTATTAGGCAAATGGAAACCTGCCGAAAAAAGAGTGTTAATTATATTTATTGGCACTGCACTGCTTTGGATTTTTAAACAAGTAATTAATAATTGTCAATCTACTTTTAAATTAGATGATAATATGATTGCCATTATTGGGGCGGTGGCATTATTTATATGCCCATCTGGTAATACCGAAAAAGAAAATAACAACCTACTGGAATGGGAGGATACTGGTAAAATGGCATGGGGCATTTTATTGTTATTTGGAGGTGGCATAGCCCTTGCCGATGCATTAGAAAAAGCCGGCCTAATACAACAATTAGGTAACTGGCTAGCGCAATACGCTGGCGGCGGCATTGTATTAATTTTCATTGTTACGCTACTATCTATTTTTATAAGCGAAGTAATGAGTAATGTGGCGCAGGTAATTGTTTTTTCGCCAGTGGTATGTGCCCTTGCTGAATCAATAGGTATGAATCCACTTGTATTAGGTATGAGTATGACATTGGCCGCTAGTTGCGCCTCTATGCTACCAATGGGCACTCCGCCCAATGCTATTGTATTTGCCAGTGGCCATATTAAACTAAATCAAATGCTTAGGGCTGGGTTTATTATGAACATTGTGGCACTCATACTCATTACACTATTCTGCACTTACGTACTTCCAATATTTATAAAATAAAACATCCCGGCTATTGATGCCGGGATGCTAAATAAGTGTGGTCGTATTTTTTTAGTTTACCCTTATATCCCTCATTCCTCTTTCTATAAAGCGGGGCATACCAGCGGGCATGCCGCCATTTTGATTATTACCACCCATCCTATTTAGGTTGAAGAGGAAACTTACCATAAAGTACCGGCGCAATACCATACTGCGGGTATCTTGTACATAGTTTTCGGTAGTGGTGCGACTGATGCTTTGATTTTGGTTAAAAATATCATTCACAGAAAACTTTAGTTCGCCATTCTTCTTTTTAAATATTTGTTTGCTTACACTGGCATTCAACAAAGGTATACTTTGGTTAAAGCCTTCGGCCCTGCCTGTATTAATATAATAATCAAAATCGGTTGAAATGATAAAGCTGTTTTTAAATGTGTACGAAAAATCGGCAGCGTAGGTTTGGGTATAATAGCTTTCATTTAAATCAGTATTAACGGTATACCGAACATTGTTGTACGTAAGATTAGCTCGTATGGCAAAGTCTAATTTTTCTTTATTGTAATTAAACCCTACACCTTGCATTAAGCTGAATGAACGAGTAATGTTTTTTACTTGATAGATTAAGCTTACATTATTATCATACCCAATACGGTTTGTAAAATTCAAACTTAAGCCTTTCATTTTTGGATTTTTAAAAGGAAGCCCGATGGTAACAAATACGTTACCACTGTAATCGCCATTTAAGTTTACAGGTTTGGTTAGCTGTACTAATCGATTGCTGGTGTCAAAGCGAATTGAATCGATACTGTTGACAATTCTATTATTAGTAGCGGTAAAGCTGGCATTGGCGGCAAAATATCGAAATGTAAGTATGTTGAACTTGTTTAAATTGAAGTTAAAATTATGCGTAAACTCTTGCTTTAATGATGGGTTGCCCGTACGCAAATTAATAGGATCGCTTACATCCAATACATTTTGCAATTGAGATACCGTGGGCTGATTAGTGCGGCCATTATAACGAATGTTTATGCGCTTACTACGTTCGGGAGAATAATTAAAACTGGCTGTAGGAAAATAATTAACATAATTACCTGTGATAACTGTATCCTTATTATTAAGTGCTTGGTGGCTTTGGCTTTCTAATGTAGACTGCTGCATAGCCAACCCAAATTGATAATTATACTTTTTTTCTTGCACCTTAAAATTGGCACCTACTCGATGGGCTGTAAATAAGTTTTCAAAACTATTGGTTAATGCTAGGTTAGGTGTTTGGTATTTATCTGTAGCGGGGTCGTAATCAAATGTTGTTCTGTCAGAGCTATTTAAATTATGCGTATAAGCATAGTTAAACTCTAAAAGTTTGTTTAGGCCAAGCGGTTCGGTATAAGATCCGCTAAGCACATTGTTATTTGTTTTTGTTTTTTGATTGCTTTGTCTGTTCTGATATATAGCGCCCGTTTTTACACCGCCTATATTAAAATAATCGTTATTAGAAATGGTAAACGTATTGCTTTCGCTATTACCAATAGTGCTATTCCAGCCTAATGTAACCGTTCTACCTGTTTTTCCAAACTTATGTCGGAACAATAAATTGTTGCCCACATTTAACCCTTCTCTTTCATTGTTATTTTTAGTAAAACTGGTAATGGTTTTATAGGTACCGGCCGCCACAGTGGCCACCCTATTCGTTGTATCCTCGCTGTAGTTATTCGAATTTTGAAGGGTAATGGATGGAATATATATGATTGAGTTAGCAGAATCTATTTGGTATTCGAAGCGAAAATTAAATCGATGATTTTGATTTTTGTTGGCAGATATAGACTCATAATCTCTCGTTTCTAACGAATCCACACCAGTACGGCTTTTAAAAGTGGACCGTCGTAAGCTACTGCTCTCTTGATTGGGTTCTGAATTAGAAAAGAAATAACTACCGCTAACTTTTATTTTTTTTGCCCATAAATCGGTATAGTTTATACCGGTTGATAGCGACTTAATAATACCTGTTGCGGTACTACCGCCACCCAAACCACCAAAGCCAAATCCACCGCCACCGCTACGACCACCAGCAATTTGCATACCCCCCATACCACTACCACCGCCGCCGCCAAAACCACTAAACCCACCCATAGCACCAATGATATCTGAAAACGAAAATCCTTGCTTGTTGATATTATTGGTATTGAATAAAACAGAAAAGCGTTGATCGCCTTTAAATTTATTAAGACTTACATTTCCCTCGTATCTAAACCCATTTTCTGTACTACTACCGCCAGCTACTAATGCCCTACCAAATAGCCCTTTATTTTTATCTTTTTTTAATTTAATATTAATGGTTTTGGTACGGGTGCCATCGTCCATTTTGGTAAATTTTGCTTGCTCACTCATGTCATCAAATACTTGCACACTCTCCACCATATCGGCCGTTAAGTTCTTGGTAGCCAATTTTGGGTCATTACCAAAAAACTCCTTCCCATCTACAATTACTTTTTGTACAGTTTCTCCTTGAGAGGATACATTGCCATCTTTATCCACCTGCATACCCGGAATTTTTTTCAATAAATCTTCTACCGTAGCATTAGGCCTTGTTTTAAAAGCATCTGCTTTAAATTGTGTAGTATCTCCTTTTATTACAATGGGCGCATCATTGGTAACTACTACTCCATCTAATACTTTAATTTGCTTATGCACACTTAACTTTCCCATATCCACCATTTTATTTTCGGCAGAAATGCTAACATTTTTTTTTATTGTCTCCATGCTTTGATGAGAAATAACTAATTGATAACCGCCCAATGCAAGCATCGTAATTTCAAAAGCACCCGATTTATTGGACAATGTGTAGGTTACTATAGAAGAGTCTTTGATATTAAGCACCGTGACAGTTGCATTGCTTATCGGTTGCTTGCTGGCCGTATCCCACAACGTTCCTTTTATAACGCCATCTGCTTTTTGCGCATTGGCATAATTACTAATTGCAAAAACGAGTAGAATGATGGTTAATAGATGCTTCATAAAAAATAAAAATATGTACGAAATTAGACGTAAGTATTGTTTATAACCTTTGCCTGCATTGTATTTTATTGCATAAAAAAAGGGTGCGCCTGCACCCCTTGATACAATTTATATCATATCCTTAAAACTTAGGGCAATTGAGTTTTTTAGCATTTGGATCGCTTGGCTTTTTAATATAAATTAAAGAAATTTCGTTTCCTCCTTGCATATTTGATGCTTTATTCAATTGGCTAATATTAACATCGTAGCTATAACCAATACGTAAGCCTTTAAATTCTAAGCCAATATACGGGATAATAGCATCGTTAACGTTATTGAACCTTGTCCAAGCTCCTAAATAAATATTGGTAGGATCATCTTCACTATGATTTACATTGTACTCCACCGAGCCACCCATTACAATATCTTTTGCTCCTGCTTGTATGCTATAAATGGAAGCAAAGTGAAAATAATTATATGTACTGCCCAAAGGTATTTTAGCACCAGCCTGTAAAGTAGTGCGGGGGCTTAATAAAAAGTTAGTGCCTTGAAAACTTTCTTTAGGTCTATTAATATGATACATGGATGCGCCAATGTAAAAATTATTATAGCCGTTCGTACTACCGTTATAAAGAATACCCGCATTTATATCGGCATAGCCTACATTTATTTGTTTGTTATTAAAAACCTCGCTAGTAGTTCCTGTAAAGCCTAAAGGTGTAAGCTGATCGGCAAAAGTTACACGGGATACGTCTAACCTTTTATTAGTATAAGAACCCTGAAAGCCCACCCCTATGGAATGAAAACCATCTTCATCCAATCCTTTATGATAGGCTAATGATAAGCCCGCAGAATTGGTAACCAGTACGCCATCTCCAGCCCTATCTGTAAAGCCCAGCACACCTACACCCATTTGGTCAATTTCGGGAATGCGATTCTTCATTACCCCAAAATCAATAGAAGCCGATTTGGTTACAAAGGCATCATAAATAGTAGGCCATTGATTACGATAGTTGCCAGCAGCCCTAAACTGTCCGTCAAATTTTCCCGTAAGGGCCGGATTTAAAGTAAGAGGCGAAGTAAAAAATTGGGAAAAGTGAATATCCTGTGCCTTCACATTACCCACTGCAACGAATGCAATCCCAACAATCAGTAGTAATTTTTTCATGTAGATAAACTGTTTTTAATGCAGCAGCCTTCTTATGCCTTATCGCTCTAATAACCATTTTTTTTACAAATTAATCCCTTGCCGCCGGTACGAATTGGAAAAATACGATTTTTTTTAAAGACTATTAAAATTGTAAACCTGCTGCTTCTCAATAGTATTTAAAAGTAGTAACTAATGAAAAATAGGTGCCCATTGATGGCTTTAACATTTCTCTAATATTCTCTATTTACAAATTGCCTTACATCTGCACCTTAGTGCCAAAGGCTAGGTCGCCAGCATCGCCCAAGCCCGGTACTATATATCCTTTTGCCGTTAATTCGTCATCAATATCTCCACACCAAATAGTTACTGAAGGTTCTTCTCTCAACACATATTCTATACCTACGGTACAAGCAATAGCAGCCACTACATGTATAGCCTTAGGCCGGCCTTCTTCTTTTAAAAAGTGAATGGTTTTTACCAACGAGGAGCCTGTTGCTAACATTGGATCAGAAATAATTACTACTCTATTTTCCAACTCCGGGCATGAAACATAGTCAAGGCTAATTTCAAAACTACCGTCTTTATGATGTTTGCGATAAGCGGATATAAATGCATTATCGGCTTTATCGAAATAGTTTAATAATCCTTGATGAAGTGGCAATCCGGCTCTTAAAATAGTAGCTAGTACTGGTTGCTCGCTTAGTATTTTGTGAGTAGCCGCTCCCAATGGTGTTGGCACTTCTTTTTCTATATAAGGCAGTATTTTACTAATCTCATAAGCCGTGGCTTCGCCTATTCTTTCTAAATTACGGCGAAAACGCATTCTATCGCCTTGTACATTCACATCTCTTAGTTCCGCCACCCAGTTAGTAACGAGGCTATGCTGCTCGCTCAAATTAATCACCATAAAAATTGAATATTTATTGTTTTTGATTGAATATTGAAGAACATTCAAAACATTTGCAAAAGTTGAAACAGGGCAAATCTAAATTATAAAATCTTCAATATAAAATAATATGATATACCGTGTAATTGGCATCATGAGTGGAAGCTCCTTAGATGGGCTGGATATTGCGTTTGTTGAATTAACAGCACAAGGCGCTAAGTGGAGTGTTGAAATAAAAGAAGCTGCCTGCTACCCCTATTCGGAAGCATGGAGAAGTAGTTTATTAAATGCTACAAGTTTACCTGCTAAAGAATACCTACTGCTGCATACTGCTTATGGGCATTACCTTGGGCAGCAAGTAAATACATTTATTCAGGATAAAAAATTACAATACCAAGTAGCCCTAATAGCTTCGCATGGTCATACTACGTTTCATTTGCCAGCGCAAAAAACTACTGCGCAATTAGGAGATGGAGCAGCCATTGCTGCCGTTACAGGATTGCCGGTGGTTACCGATTTAAGGGCGCTTGATGTGGCGTTAGGTGGTCAAGGTGCGCCTATAGTACCCTTGGGCGAAAAATTATTGCTGCCCACCTATGACTATTTTTTAAATTTAGGAGGCATTGCAAACATTTCTATCACTACCGATACACAGGTAGCCTTTGATGTGTGCCCCGCCAATAAAGTATTGAACTTGCTGGCTAATGATGCTGGTAAAGAATATGATAAAGACGGAGAGTTAGCAGCGGCAGGCACAGCCAATATGCCTTTATTAGATACACTTAATAACCTTGATTATTACCATCAACCCTACCCCAAATCGCTTGCCAATGATTTTGGTATGGGCATTGTCTACCCTCTTATAAAAGAAGCCCAGCTTAGCATACCAGATGCCTTACGCACTTTTACAGAGCATATAGCCTATCAAGTATTTCGTTCTTTACAAAATACACCTCTTGGTGGCAAGCTATTAGTTACAGGTGGCGGCGCCTTTAATCTTTCTTTGGTGAAAAGCATCAAAACACAATTACACACTGTAGGAAAAGAGGTAATTGTGCCAGATGCATTACTTGTAAATTATAAAGAAGCAATGATAATGGCTTTACTTGGCGTTTTGCGATGGAGAGAAGAAAATACTACCCTACAAACGGTAACCGGTGCCATTAGAAATAGCGTAGGCGGTGCTTTATGGATGGGGCAAGAAGGGTGATAAACCGCCTACTAATTTTTCCCTGTTTAAAAAAGACGCTAACTATATTGCATATTTTATCCCCTTTCACGCATTGGTTTATCAAAGTTGCTTTACTCCCTCAAATGATTGTGATTGTTGGTGAGCTACCGTTACTTTTGTACCATGTATACCTTAAAAAAATCGCTAGGTCAACATTTTTTAACGGATGAGAATGTTTGCCAAAAAATAATTTCTTCTTTAAGCGAGCAATCATACAATCAATTATTAGAGGTAGGGCCTGGTGGTGGAGCCCTTACAAAATACTTAATTGAAATACCCCAAATACAATTCAAAGCGGTAGAATTAGATAATGAGAAGGTTCAATACCTATGCCATACTTACCCTAGCCTAAATGGTAAAATTATTAATGAGAATTTTTTAGACCTAGAAAAACCTTTTGACAGTGTTTTTACCATCATTGGTAATTTTCCTTACAATATATCTACCCAAATTCTTTTTAAAATAATGGAGTGGAGAGATAGTGTGGAATGTATGGTTGGTATGTTTCAAAAAGAAGTGGCATTAAGAGCGGCTGCAAAAGAAGGTAATAAAACCTACGGTGTATTGAGCGTATTAGTACAAGCTTTTTTTGAAGTAGAATATTTGTTTGATGTGCATGAACAATGTTTTAACCCGCCTCCAAAAGTTAAAAGTGGTGTAATAAAGCTACTACCTCGAAAAGAAGTGCCCGCAATGCAATCGGAACAAAAGTTTTTTCTGTTAGTAAAAACGGCCTTTAATCAACGCAGAAAAACGCTAAGAAATGCCGTAAGAGGATTGTTTGATGCAGCACTATTAGAAGATGACCTGTTTAACAAAAGAGCAGAACAATTAACAGTGGCACAGTTTGCTGCGTTAACTTTTAAAATGCAATAGTTACCCAATGAGTAATCAAGTAATCATCACCGGCAAAGCCCACCAATATCTTTTGGATTATCTTATTCAAAAAGGCATGGGGGTTAATTATGCTCCTGCCATTTCTTATCAGGATTTAGAAAAAATTATTTCAGCAGCCGAGGGATTAATCGTTACCACACGCATTACTATAGATAAAAATTTACTAGATAAAGCGCAGCGCCTGCAATGGATAGGGCGGTTAGGTAGTGGAATGGAATTAATAGATGTGCCTTACGCCACTGCCAAAAACATACGCTGTGTAAGCAGCCCCGAAGGAAATCGCAATGCAGTAGCAGAGCATTTACTTGGCTTATTACTTTCTTTACTTAATAACATCTACTCCTCCCATAACGAAATAAAAAAAGGCTTGTGGCGCAGAGACGAAAACCGCGGTACTGAGCTGCATGGCAAAACAGTTGGTATTATTGGTTATGGAAATACTGGCTCATCATTTGCCAAACTATTAGCCCCATTTGAAGTTACCGTACTAGCTTGCGATAAATATAAAAAGGGATTTGGTAATGGCTACATCAAAGAAGCCACAATAGATGAAATAGCTAAGTATGCAGATGTTATAAGCTTACACGTGCCATTAACCGATGAAACTCTTCATATGGCGGGTGCCTCTTTTTTTGACTCTTTACAAAGAAAGCCCTGGTTTTTAAACACCTCCCGAGGAAAAGTAGTAAAGATGGAACACCTTGTGAATGCGTTGGTAGAAGGAAAAATAGCCGGCGCAGGGTTAGATGTATTAGAAAACGAAAAGCTACATACCTATACCCCTATCGAAAAAGAGCAACTGATTTGGCTGTTAGACCAACCGAATGTAATTATTACTCCGCATATTGCAGGTTATAGCTATGAAGCCAGTTATAAAATGGCCGATATACTAATACAAAAGCTAGGTCTTTAGCATTTAATTTTTCAAATATTTTTCTATATTTGTAATTACACAATAGTGCAACGCTTCAGTTAATCGCTGAGGCGTTGCTATTTTTTTCTATTTAATACAATAAAGGAGGAGTTTATGAGTGGTATTCAATATGTAACGAAGGATACGCTAGAACAAATGAAGGCAGAGCTACAAAGATTGAAGGGAATAGAAAGACCCGCGGCAAGCAAAGCCATTGCAGAAGCCAGAGAAAAAGGCGACTTAAAAGAAAATGCCGAGTATGATGCTGCAAAAGAAGCGCAAGGAATTTTAGAAGCACGTATAGCCGCTATGGAAGGAGCACTTGCTAATACCAGAGTGCTAGACGAGGCTAGTATTGACACCAGTAAAGTTTCCATACTTACCAGCGTAAAACTTACTAATCTAGCTACTAAAAAACAAGTTACTTATAAAGTGGTAAGCGAAAACGAAGCAGATTTAAAAGCAGGTAAAATATCTGTTACTTCGCCAATAGGTAAGGGCATATTAGGAAAGCAAGTAGGTGATACCGCCGAGGTGCAAGCCCCCGCCGGCATTTTGAAGTTTAAGATAGATGATATTTTTGCTTAAAAATTTTTCTTTTGTGTTATAAAAAAATGCCCCTTACAAAAGGGGCATTTTTTTATGCTAAAGTTTTTATAACATATTAATTATTGTACAATAATTTTGGTGGAATAGGCTATTAGTTTTGCGCTGTTTAGCACTTTTACTAAATAGATTCCCTTAGCGGCACCAGGGCTTATATTTATTTGCTCTGTACTATTATCGCCGCTTACTACAATGTTTTGCTGCAGCACCACCTTGCCCATAGCATCTGTTAATTGCACTACATAGATGCCTGCTTTTAATGCGCTAAAATGCATGGTAAAACGATTATCTGTAACCGGATTGGGATATACACTCACCATTCCATTATCTGTATTATTTAATTTTCCACGGCTCATTTCTTGTATAGAAGGGGTGGCTTTTTTTCCTGTGGCATACACATTTCCATTAGCCATATCAGCGCATTGCCATACCGCTCCTTGCAATGTATAACTTGCCGCCTGCATCGATTTTAAATCTATCACAAAGTAAGAAGCCGCTTGTTGGGCCGTGCTTACTACAATTTTATTATCCGCGGCTACTACAGCTCCATTAATGGTAAAACTAGCGGGCAATCCATTAATTACGCCTAAGTGGGTAGCTATTTTTGTATTGATATCTACTTTAAACAAATGATTGCGGGCAGAAAGTATATACAACCCACCGTTGTCATCCGCAATTACATCACCACCATAACTGCTGCAGGAGTTGTGAATAGAAACATCTTTATTTTCAGGTGCATCTATCAATGTACCTAAATCTTGTACGGTAATTTTTCTTTCGGTAGTAAATCGTAATAATTGTGTGCCATCATTTGTAATAGCGTAACCATACCCATCATCCGCTATTACCATTCGGGTTACGATGTTTCCTTGATCGGGGGATTTTTGAGACTTACCAGAAAACACAATGTCATCTACATAAAATACGTTCATCGTTTTAAGATCAATGTATCTAAGTTGATCTATGAACATAGGCGTATAGTATAAGCGATTGTTTTTTTTATCGTATGCCATTGCCGCTACGCCCCCACTAAAAGCGGGTTGCTCATTAAAACCCATTCCTCTCGCTTGTGGGTAATGCGTAATTAGCTTTTTATTAGTTGCACTGTAGGCTGCTTGTTTTGCTTCATTTCCATCTAATAAAATTTCGGAAAAGACACCCGTTTCAAGATTAAGCTTTCGCAAAAAAGTCCACGAAGATCCATGGCCAGCGTCGGTAATAGCGTATGCATGATTATCGGTTGACTGTGCACTTATAAAAAAAGGCGCTAAAGCATAAACTGCTAAGAATGTAAAAAGGGGTAATTTTTTTGTCATAGCTAATTAATTAAGGTTTGGAAGGTAATTGAAACATTAAGTTACGATTTTTTAAAACCGAAGCCATAAATATTTGCACAAAAAAACCCCCTCTGGACAAACCAAGAGGGGGTGAGTTTTTAAATAAACCCTGAGCAAACTTAATATGGTAGGTTTTTTAATGAATTACTTTACTACTTGAAACTTGGTAGTTTGCATTGTAACACCGTCATTCACTACAAGTATATACATGCCCGTTTGTAAACGATTAATGTTGCTTAAGGAAATGCTATTGGTTCCCTCTGCAAGAATGCTGTTTTGTGTTAGTAAGGTTCTACCGCTTAAATCCACAACTTTAAAAGATGCCATACCCTTTCTGTTGGCTTCCAAACGTATGGTGGCCATAGCTCCTGTATAGATAGGATTAGGGCTAACGGTAACATCTTTGATAGCACCATCTCTTCTTACTAAGATGGCATGGCTATATTTAACAGCGCCATTAAGGTCAACCATTTTTAAACGGTAATAGAATACGCCGCCTATCAATGAAGCTATGTTATCTGTATATTGATAAGTAACTTTTTCTAAAGTGTTAATAGGTTCTTTGGTGCCGATAGCGTTAAAGTTCATTCCATTTTCGCTACGTTCAATTTCGAAACTGGCGAAATCTTTTACATTTTCAGTTGTCCAATTTAATACTGTTTGTTGATTTTTATAAGTACCACCAAAACTTAATAATGTGATAGGCAAGGTGGTTCTTTCAGGAAACTTATCAGATGCTAAATCCGTTAATGCAAGCCCGGTAGTGTTGGGAACTAATGTAGCTTGTACTGTGCCCGCACCCGCATTGTTTACTGTATTTTGGTCGATAAAATACATAGCGGTACTGGTAGAAAAATAGAGCGAGCCTGCTTGCGTAAATGCTAATCCATTTACACTTCCAGAAAAAATAGTATTAGCTGCTGGTACCACCGTCCATTTACGAGTAAGTGTAGTTGGGGTAACTAATGAATTTAAAGTATAAATGTGAGTAGCCCCATCGGTAACGTTTGCCAAAACATAAAGAGTACCATTAGCCGTAATAGCTAAATCTCCATTTTGAAATTCGGTAGCAGTACCTGGAGCCGCTACTGTAAGGCTAGTGTTTCCAAAAGTATTAATACCACTAATTGCATTAATACCATTACCGGTAAACGAAGCTATAAAGATATTGTTACTTGCATCTGATCCAGCTAGTATCCATCCTCTACCAATGGCATCAAATCCAAACCTTACAAAACTAAAATCGCCATCATTAGCAGGTCCATTCATATCTATAGTGCCGCGGCTACCATTGTTGGTACCATCTGGCCTCATAGAATAAATAGTTACTACGCCATTTAGAAGGTCATTTTCATCTCTATTCAAATAATAAATACATCCTTCTGCATCTGTGCTAGTAGGATGATTTTTGGCTACTGCAGCGGTAGAAGTAAGGGGGGTAGCCACCACCGATGGTCCTGCAATAATTGCACCTGCATTAGGATCTACTACATACTTTCTTATGGGAGCTGTACCAGAAGCAGACCATAGGTTTGGAGCCAATACATTAACCGTTACAGTAGCAGTGGTTAAATTAGTAGAGGTGGAAGCTCTTGTTATATTTACACTTACGGTGTAAGAACCAGGTGTATTAAAAGTTATTGCTTTTGTATCTGTAGCACCCGCAATTACATTGGGGTTGGTACCAGGTATAGTTGCTGCTGGTGATACTGACCATGAGTAGGTATAATTGCCACCGGCTGGATAGTTAATGGCTGATGCTGTAAAGCTAACTGATTCGCCAGGCATAATGTTTTGTGTAGTAGCAGGTGTAATGCTTACTGAGGTTGGAGCGGCTTTTAAAGCTATTAAAAGCGATGCGTTGAACACATTTGCACCCCCAGCTATACTTGCCGTACCCACACCGGTAGAACCAGTATTTGCTTTTAAAGCCCAAGCGGCTGCACTACCCATATCCAAATCGGCATTATGGGCTAGATCATAGATTTCTGTTAGTGCACCAGGGGTAGTTGTATTCCAGTTAGACAGGTTAACATCATTAGCAAGTACACCAAACATTATAATGGCTGCGTTTGCATTTGCGTTTGTTATCGCATTTGCATTGAACTGTTGGTCGCTATTCACATTTTGATAAAGAGCAGAAGGGGTAGCATTGAAAGGGCCACCAGGAGCGCCACTAACGGTTACACCACCTGTAAGGTCCACATTGCGAAAGGCCATAATAGCTCCAGAACCATCGTCGGCACTTCCACTTAGGCTAAACGAAAAGTCTGCTGCCGCTACATCAGCTGCGGTGGCTACTTTATACAGTAATGTACCCCACCACTCGTCACCGCCACCACCAGTAACACCGGTTTGATTGCCAGCAATTAAAGTCCATCCAGCTAAAGTAGCATTGGAAAGATCGCCGCCATCGGCTCCATCATTATCACTTTGAACAATATTAGCTATCATAATATCGCCCACAGCCAATGATGTAGGCTTGCTAATGGTTAGCGTGGTAGAAGCCGTAGTAGCAGTTTGTGGAGATCCTGAAATTTGAGTGATTTGTGCATTCGTTGTAATGCTTGAAAAGAAAATCGCCATAATAGCGAAAATGAAAAAAAGAGTAAACTTTTTCATGCTCTGAGGTTTTATTGTTTAGGTAATAGAAACTTGGTCGAAAAAAAATTTTCGGTTATTACAGGCATGGAAAAGTCAGTCCTTCTATTTAGGATAAAAAATTTAGGGGTTCTTTGTCGAGGAGGATTGGAAAAGTTTAATGGTGGCTTTTACAGAGAAGAGTGGATAAGGTTATTAGTAATGGACGTCAAAAGTAGGAGTTTTATTTATATTTCCAAATGTGAAAATATATTTTTTTTAATTTAATACTTTCTTTTGTTTTCACTACGTCATTTTTTTTGACAGTAGTGTTTAAAACTTTAAGGTGTAAATGGCTTGTATGTTTTATTATATTTCATTTTTTCAATATTCTCTTTCGAAACTTCGTTGAATGCTTGTGGTGCACATGCCTTCCAATGTAAGGCCATTGCTTCGGGCAGTTGTTGATACAATTTTGTTCCCTCTATTTTCCATGCTATCATCTCCGCACTTACTTCTTTAATTCGTTTGGCTGGGTTACCTACAATTAAACTTCTTGCTGCAAAAACTTCATCTGCCTTTATAAAACTTAATGCGCCTACTATACACTCATCCCCTAATAATACATTATCCATTACCACGGCATTCATTCCTATTAAGCAGTTTTTCCCAATGGTAGCACCATGTATAATAGCCCCATGCCCGATATGAGCGCCTTCTTTTAAAAAAACAGTTACACCGGGAAACATATGCACCGTACAATTTTCTTGCACATTACATCCGTCTTCAATTATTATTTGCCCCCAATCGCCTCTTAATGCCGCACCGGGACCAATATAACAATGCTTGCCAATAACAACGTTACCCGTAACAGCAGCCTGTGGATGTACAAATGAGGTAACATCTACCACTGGCTTATGTCCATTGAATTCATAAAACATAACGCTGTTTTAAATGGTTGTAATGGTGGTCATGATTTCTATCCATACTTACAAAAAAATTTCTAAGTACGGTTTAAGGATTTAATCATTCACCAATTTTTTATCGGTTCGATAACAGAGGCCTTTAAAGATGGCTACTACTTGCCCCGTTTGATTGGTAATGGTAATAGTGTATAAGCCGGTTGATTTGCCATTGTGCATTTCTACTGCTTCGGCCTCCAGCACATCGCCCACCTGTACCGGTTTAATAAAGTTGATAGAGGTATCTAAGGCTACCGAAAGCTGATTACGATTATTACAGGCAAAGGCAAATGCACTATCGGCTAAGGAAAAGGCAATACCGCCATGCACTATACCAAAACCATTTACCATTTCTGGGCGTACCGTCATTTTAATTTTACTATACCCTTCTTTCACCGCAAGCACATTAATGCCTAACCATTGCGAAAACAAATCGTTCTCCATCATGTGGTTTACAACCTGCTGGTGTGTAGTAGCTGCCATTATATAAATTTATTTTCCTTTAAAGATGGGTTGCCTTTTTTCCAAAAAAGCTTTTATACCTTCTGCATAGTCTTCGGTTTCTGCTGCCCGCTGTTGAAATACATCTTCTTCCATTAATTGCTCTTCTAAGGAAGAATGCGTTGACATATCAAACAGTTTTTTTGTAAAGGCCAGACCTTTAGTAGGCATAGCCGCTAACGTAAGCGCTATGTTTTTACTGGCTGTCTCAAACTCATCTGCATTAAACACTTTATAAATCATGCCCATTTTTTCTGCTTCTGTGGCCGTTACTTTATCTCCTAACATAGCCAAGGCAGATGCTTTTTGCCAGCCAATTAAACGGGGTAAAAAATAAGTACCTCCACTATCAGGCACCAGCCCTATTTTACTAAATGCTTGAATAAATGAGGCGGCCTCCGTAGCTACTACCACATCACAACATAACGCAATATTTGCGCCGGCACCTGCAGCCACACCATTTACAGCTGCCACCACTGGTTTGGCCAAGCTGCGTATTTGGCGTATGATGGGGTTGTAATGTTCAGATAGAATTTGCTTTATTTCTATTTTATGCTCACCGATAAGTTCGCTAATATCTTGCCCGGCACTAAAGGCCTTACCACTACCAGTAATAAACACTGCTCGTATAGCATCATCTTTACAAATTTCTAATTTTTCTTGTAACAGTAAAGCCGTCTCCCGATTAAACGAATTGAATTTATCTGGACGGTTTAAGGTTATAAATGCAATAGCATCTTTAATTTCAAAAAGTATTGAAGACATAAAAAAATTTGTATTCCAAAATTAAATACAAAAGCCACGAATACACTAATAATTTATTGGTGCATTCGTGGCTTACTACAAAATATTACTTACTCCACACTCCAGCTCACTTCTCCGCTTTTTTCATCTTTTAACGCAATACCCAGTTTGGTTAGCTCATTTCTTATTTTATCGCTGGTAACAAAATCTTTTTTTGTTTTTGCTTCCTTTCTAATAGTTATTAGCAAATCCATAACGCCTTTTAACTTTTCATTATCTGCCTCGGTTATAGATTGTAACCCCATTATATCTTCCAGAAACAATTTCATTTGTGTTTTCAACAACGCAAATGTGGCGGCACTAAGTGCCGAAACTTTTATTAACCCATCTTTGATAGAATTAATAACGGGTACTATTTCAAACATATTGGCCAGCACTTTTGCTGTGCTAAAATCATCATTCATAAACTCCGGAAACTCCGCTATCAGCTTTCCGCATTTCGTATCGAGTTCGGAGTCTATCAATCCTTCTTGCTGCTCATAACTCATGGCCTGTAGTTTTTCATAGGCGTCCCACAGTCTCTTCAATCCTTTTTCCGCAGCTGCCAGCGCATCATTACTAAAATCCAATGTGCTACGATAATGTGTTTGCAAAATAAAAAACCGCACCACCATTGGATGATATCCTTTTGCTAACAATGGATGATTGCCACTAAACAGTTCAGTAAGTTTAATTACGTTATTGTAACTCTTACCCATTTTTTTACCATTAATGGTAATCATATTGTTGTGCATCCAATACTTAACAGGATTGCTATGGTTGCATATGGTACTTTGTGCTATCTCACTTTCATGGTGAGGAAATTGTAAGTCCATACCACCGCCATGAATATCAAACTGTGCCCCCAAATATTTTGTAGCCATCGCGGAGCATTCTATATGCCAGCCCGGAAAGCCTACCCCCCAGGGGCTTTGCCAACGCATAATATGTTCTGGTGCCGCATTTTTCCATAGTGCAAAATCGGCCGTATCTCTTTTTTCTGCCTGGCCATCCAGCTCTCGAGTAGTTTCTAACAATTCATCAATTACCCTACCACTTAGTTTGCCATAATCATGGCTGGCAGCGTATTTTTTTACATCAAAATATACAGAGCCATTAACCTCATAAGCATACCCCTCGCTGATAATTTTTTTAATCATCTCTATTTGCTCTACAATATGCCCGGTGGCCGTAGGTTCTATACTGGGCTTCACCGTATTAAACTGCTCCATCGCCCAATGAAAAAGGTTGGTGTATTTGGTTACCAATTCCATAGGCTCTAGCATTTCCAGCACCGCCTTCTTCGAAATTTTATCTTCCGCTTCTCTACCCTCTTCCTCAAAATGGCCAGCATCGGTTATGTTGCGTACGTAACGCACCTTATTACCCAAGTGTGTAAGGTAGCGGTACACTACATCAAACGTAATGTAAGGGCGGGCATGCCCCAAGTGGCTTTCGCCGCTAACGGTGGGGCCACACACATACATACCCACATGGCCGGGAGTAATGGAGGTAAAAATTTCTTTTTGTCTTGTGTAAGAATTATAAACTTTAAGTTCCGACATAGTAATTATTTTTTGTAGCCAGCTTCCGTATTTCATAGCATCGTCCCTTGCGTCGCACACTTCGACTGCAGTAACACAGATGAGCAAAGATGAATAATAAGATTGAAATAGCCGTATTGATGGCCCGGCCAGGCAAAACTTAATTAGTCCCCAAGGGACAGCAGCAGCAGCTCGTATTAAGTAAAATACTTTTCATTTATTCAAAAGTAAATTATTTTCTTCAATTTTTCAACTCCACATCGGCCACCAGCATATAATGGTCGGATAGCTTTCTTCGAATGCGGGCAAACTGTTTTACCTTAAATCGCTTATCCGCAAAAATATAATCTATACGCAGGGTGGGCGATAATGCAGAAAAAGTGCGGCCAATACCAAATCCTTTTTTTAAAAAAGCATCTTGCATATCCCCCTTTACCGTTTCGTAAGCGTAGGAATTGGGCACATCATTTAAATCGCCACAAAAAAGCACCGGGCCGGGGCTTTGTTTCATTACTTCATGTGCTACATCGGCCTGTAAGCTGCGGTACACCACCCCTTTTTTTAGTTTAGAAAGTATGCTGCGGGAGTTGGATACTAAACTATCTTCTCCCTCTTTTATTTGGTTTATTTTTTCATAATCTTTTTTACCAAATTGAAGGGATTGTAAATGCGTAGTAAAGATGCGTACAGTATCGTTGTTGAATTTTATGTCGGCCTCCAGCAACACATCTGGATAGGATGGTCTAGAATAACGAACCTTGCCGCTATCAATAATAGGGTATCTGGAAAAAATAATGGAGCTGTAGTAATTTAAATCGCCATCTTCTTCAAAAGAAAAATAATAGTAAGGGTAGTTCAGCTCTTTTTGAATATGCTCAACATTATTATAATACTCCGGATGTGTGGATGTATGAAACTCTTGCAAGCAAAGCACATCTGCATTTTGCTCCTTTAGCAGGTCAAACATTTTTAAGCGGGTTTGGCTGCCTTTATTATTATTCTTTTTCCATTCAATAAACCGAGCCACATTCCAACTTACTACCCGTAAAGTGCCGGGCTGCTTTTCGTACTTAAATTTTACCGGTTTATGAAAGGCCAATAAAATGGTAATGCTGTTAAGCCCCAGCAGTAAAGCAATGCCAGATATGAGTGCCGGTTTCCATTTGGTTAATATTAGCCAGCCAATTAAAAAAACGATAACCAATATCAATAAAAAAGGAAAAGCCAACCCCAAAAAAGAGATGAACCACCAGCTTTGAGGATTTAAATAAGGTACTAAACAAGCCAGTAGAAAAACGAAAACCACCGCTAGGTTAGCATATATAACAAACCGCTTGGTAATGCGGCGAAAAAGTATGGCCATTGCCGCAAGTTACAAAATAGAATGTTGTATTGAACTAGTAATGCAGATAGGCGGTAGCTATTTAACACCCTTTACACATCCGCCTCCGATGCTCTTTCTAATAGCTCCTTCTCCACCTCGCTAAGAGAGCTATACCCCTTACTGCTTATTTTATCCAAAATAGCATCAATTTTTTCCTCCGTAGGTTTTTCGTACTTTATAAAAGGAGGTTGATTAGCCTTATAGAATAATTGTGCTTTTAACTCCTTACCCTTTTTAGGTCTGTCTGGATTAAAGAGATTGTTTACCCAATCTAAAAAATTGTTTACCCATTTTCCCATATCTACACCGTTTTTATTTGCCATGATAAAAACAACTCCTGCTACTAAGCCACCTGCCTGCGCCATCAGCATATCTAAATTATCCAACCCAAATAATAAAACCGTGGCCGCCCCATAAATAATCGCTAACACCCATACTGGCATACCGCCACCCAACAAAGGAAATAAACGATACTCTGGTGTGCGGATGGCCGTGGCTATTACTACTGCCATTACACCGGGACCAGCGCCTACTAAATAGCCTGTTGTATTTGTTATTGCTATTGGGCTTATCGCATTAAACAATAAATAGAATAAAGCGCCAACAATAATACCATGTATAAACAAGGGAATAACCATTTTGTTTTCACCCACATCTTGTAAAATATAGCCAAAGCACCAAAGCCAAAACAGGTTAGGGAAAACGCTTAAAAAATTAGGATCGGCAAAAGCATACGTAATAATGGTCCAAGGTTTGGTAATAAATGGCTGAAAGCTGGCGGGTACCGTTACCCAATGTAATATTTGATGGCGGTAAACGGCGTACACTTCTTGTTTAGGATAAGAAAATAACCAAATACCCCACAATACCCCCATGGTGGCAAAAAGGGCAAGGCTTACAACCACCAGCCGCAATACTGCATTGTTATGATCAAATGCTTCATTCATCCGTTTGTAAGAGTAAGCCATAGTATAACAAATTAGTATAACGTTTTGCGGTTTGTTTTGTTCCAATAAAGTACCAGTAAGAAACCTGTTAAAGCGCCACCGAGGTGGGCAAAGTGGGCAATATTATCGCCTGGTATTTGATAAAAGCCCCCAAATAAGTCAATTACTACATAACCCAATATGGCCCATTTTGCTTTAACAGGCATTGGTATAAACATGATGTATAATTCTGTATTGGGGAATAGATAAGCAAAGGCCGCCATAATACCCATAATGGCGCCAGAAGCACCTACTGCAGGAGCCAAGGCTTTTACGGTAGCTTCAAATTTATCTTGATTATTTACAAACGCTGCATAGGAAGATTGTACGGTGCCATCGCCTAAAAATTCAAAGCCGTATTGGCTCATATCGCCATACTTGAGATATATGACTAAGAGGTGAACCAATGCTGCGCCGATACCAGAAGCTAGATAAAAAAATAAAAATCGCTTTTCTTTCCACACCATTTCTAGCACACGGCCGAAAGAGTATAAAACGAACATATTAAAAACAATATGAAAAATGAGTGCCGGAGAATGGGCAAACATACTTGTAACTATCTGATAAGGCTTAAAAGGCTCTGCCCCATAAGGCCACAATCCAATTTTATTGGTTACATCATAATGTTTGTCCAATACTAATTGTGCTATAAAAACAATTACATTTATGATAATTAGATTTTTTACCACTGGGGGCATGTCCGTTGGCCTGTATCGTTGATAACTCATGGGGCAAAAATATTAATAGAAATTGGATATTATTTTTTCAACTTCAACTGCACCACATTTTCTATATGGTGTGTATGTGGAAACATATCTACCGGTTGCACTTTGGTTACTTCGTATTTTTCGCCCAGCAGGTTTAAGTCTCGGGCCTGTGTGGCTGGGTTGCAGCTTACGTACACCACTATGGGGGCTTCCATGTCTAAAATTTTTTGTACCAGTTTATCATGCATACCGGCACGGGGCGGGTCGGTAATAATTACATCGGGCCTGCCGTGGGTAGCAAAAAAAGCATCATCACAAATTTTAATTACATCACCCGCAAAAAAAGTGGCCTTTGTAATGTTATTGAGTGCCGCATTTTCTTTGGCATCTTCAATAGCAGCTTCTATTACTTCTACCCCAATAATTTTGGCTGCCTCCTGGCTTACAAATATGCCAATGCTGCCGGTGCCGCAGTATAAATCATACACAGTTTCTTTACCCGTTAGCTCGGCAAAATTTCTGGTAACCTGGTACAGCTTTTCAGCCTGTTTAGTATTGGTTTGAAAAAAAGATTTAGGTCCAATTTTATATTGAAAGTCTTCCAGCTTTTCAATGGCGTAACCGTTGCCCTTAAATGTGATGGGGGTTAAATCATAAATAGTATCGTTCAACTTGGTGTTTACCGTATACAGTAAAGTGGTAATGGCGGGCACTTGTTCCATTAAATATTGTAATAAAGCAAGGGTGGTTTTTTCGTTGTCTTCCCCCACTATTACATTTACCATTACCTCTCCAGTGGTACAAATGCGCAACTGTACATTGCGTAGGTAGCCTGTATGTTTTTTTGCATCGTAATAAGATAAATTATGCTCGGTAGCAAAGGCTCGAATAGCTTCTCTAACCTCATTACTCGGCGCAGCCTGTAAATGACAGGCTTGAATATCTACAATTTTATCAAAGAGGCCCTTGGCATGAAAGCCTGCCCCCCCACCCCCCAAAGGGGGGATTTCAGAACCCGATAATTTAGCGTTTTCGTTTATTGAGGGAATCGCATTTTTTTCAGCATCCAAGAACCCTTCCTCGGAGGGCAGGGAGGCTCTATACTCCCCCTCTGGCACATACCTTTTTGCGCCAAAAGTGTATTCCAGTTTGTTTCGATAATATTTATCATCATCACAACCAATAATGGGCAAAAATTCTGGTAGCGGCACTTTGCCAATGCGTTGCAGCGCATCCTGCACCTGCTGCTGCTTAAATGCTAATTGTTCTGTATACGAAATGGTTTGCCACTGGCAGCCGCCACAATCGCCAAAGTGCTGGCAAAAAGGCACCACTCTGCGGGGCGAATAGGAATGAAAACGAAGCGGATAACCTTCTGCCCAATCTTTTTTATTTTTATATAAAAACACATCTACCACATCGCCCGGCACGGTACGCTCTACAAAAACCACTTTGCCCTCCCATCGGGCTAGCGACTTGCCTTCGGCAGCGTAATTTTCAATTGTAATTTGTTCTAAAACGGTATTTTTTTTCTTTTTCCTCGGCATGCAACAAAAGTAAGGGTAAAGGCTAAAAGGTAGTAGAATGCCTCAAAACTATGCTCTTACAAAAGCAACTGTTTTGCCTTAGCAAGCCTCTTTAAAAAACTTATAACATGCCATGAATGGGCGATTTTTTTTACAATATCTTTACCCACTATGATTAAAGGATTGCAACTTTCATTGGTGCTTACACTCTTTACGGCCGCTGCATTTGCGCAGGGGGGGTATCAAATTAAGCTTACGTTTAAGCCCTTCAAAAATCAATATGTTTACTTGGGGCATTATTTTGGAAAAACTTATCCCATTATAGACTCGGCATTATTAGATGCCAATAGCACCGCCGTTTTTAAAGGCAATAAAAATTTGCAAGGCGGCATATATTTAATAGGTTACCCTAATAAAGCGGGCTTTTTTGAAATATTGGTTGATAAAAATCAAAAATTCTCCATCACCGCAGATACCGCTTCTTTACCTACTGGTATAAAATTTGAAAACTCTGCAGACAATGTGTTATTTGCCGCCTATCAGAAAAATATGGTAGAAAAAGGCAGGGCTTTTGCAGCTATGCAACAACAATTGAAAGCGGCTACTACCAAAAAAGACTCCAGCATCATCACCGAAAAAATAACAGCACACGATAAAGAAGTAATGGCATACCGCGATGGAATTATCAAAAACAATCCTGATAACATCCTCAGTCAATTTTTAATAAGTATGAAGGAGCCTATTCTAACGGGCCGATTAAAAAACCCCATCAATAAAGAAGACTCCATTGCTTCTTACAACTACTTTAAAACTCATTTTTGGGATGGTGTTTATTTTTGGGATGGACGGCTAGCCTATACGCCCTTTTTTGAAGATAAAGTAGAAAAGTATTATTCGCAATTAGTACAGCCCCATCCAGATAGTACAATTAAGGAAATAGACCGTATGCTGGGCGAGGCCAGTGCAAACGAAGAAATGACGAGGTTTCTTTTAATTAAATTTATCAACCGTTACCTCAATCAGAAATATATGTGGGAGGATGCGGTTTTTGTGCACTTATTTGAAAAATATTTCTCTAATAAAGAATACAAATGGTTAACTAAGGAAGGGCGCAAAATAATTACCGATAGAGCGTATAGCCTTATGGCCAATATTATGGGCACCCCCGCATCGGATATTGTGTTACCTGATATAAACGACACTGTGGTGGGGCTTTATGATGTAAAAGCCAGTTACACACTTGTAGCCTTTTGGGACCCCACCTGTGGGCATTGCAAAGAGGTGCTTCCCAAACTAGACTCCATCTATAATGCAAAATGGAAGGGTTATAACTTAAAAATATTTGCCCTAGCAAAAGAAACTGAAGGAAATAAGAAAGATTGGCTTGATTTTATTGCCAAACATAAACTTGCCGATTGGTACCATGTTTATTACGCTAAAGAAGATGATAAATTAAGAACTAGTAATGGGATACCCAGTTACTCACAATTATTTGATATACAGTCTTTTCCGACACTTTATTTGTTAGACAAGGATAAACGCATCATTGCCAAAAAGTTGAGTTTTGAGCAGATAGACGAAATATTACAACTAAAACTGAAAGGAGAGTAAAGGGTATTGCATACTCAACTTGGTACTATTATCTTTGTATAGTAAAACCAATATCCTTTTGTATGCATGTAAGAACCCTTTTTGTGTTTTTATTCATTGCTGTTATTTGCCAGCCATCCACAAACGCACAAATCCTCTTTACTTATGGGGGAAAAAAAACCGACACTAAAGAATTTTTAAGAGCCTTTCAAAAAAACAATCTTGACAAGCCTACTACCGATAAGGCTAAGGCTATTAATGATTACTTAACCCAGTACATTCGCTCACGGTTAAAAACCGCCGAAGCATATGATAGGGGCTACGATACACTCCATAATATTAGAATGGAAATTGCAGCCTTACGCAGCCAGATAGTAGATAATTATATGGCAGACCCCCTACTGAAAGCTAGGTTACGTAAAGAAGCTTTCGAGAGAAGCCAAAAAGATATTCACTTTGCTCATATTTTTATTTCGTTTACCAATAATGCTTTAGTAGTTGATACGGTAAATGCTAACCTAAAAAAAGAAGCGTTAATAGCCCGGTTACAGAAAGGAGAAGATTTTTTGTTGGTAGCGCAGCAGCTATCCGACGATCCATCCGCTAAAACGAATAAAGGAGATGGAGGATTTATTACTGTATTTACGTTGCCGTATGAATTTGAAACGGCTATTTACAACACTCCATTGGGAGCCTATTCATCCGTAATATCCTCCACAGGTGGTTACCATGTTTTTAAAAATATGGGTGAGCGTAAAGCAATGGGTAAAATAAAAGCACAACAAATACTATTAGCCACCCCACCCGGTGCAGATGAGATGGTAAAAAACGAATTAGCCATCCGAGCAGACTCCCTATACAAAGTACTAGCGGCGGGGGGCAATTTTAGCGCATTGGCCAGTGCTTATAGTAATGATTATATATCGGCTAGTAATAGCGGCACCATGCCAGACATAAGCGTAGGCCAGTATGACGCCACTTTTGAAAATAATATTTGGGCCTTGCAAAAAGATGGGGATATAAGTACCCCTTTTTTAACTGACCATGGTTGGCATATTGTAAAAAGAGTAGCCATAACACCGGTACCCGCCAGTACAGATGATAAAAATTTTCAACAAGAAATAGTAGATAAAATAGAAAATGATAACCGATGGAAAACGTCCAAAGATTTTATTTACCAAGCCATCATCGCCAAAGGCCTTTACCAAAAAGTACTGTTAAATGATACGGCCTTATGGGCAGTTACTGATAGTTTATTGGATAGAAAACCGCTGGTAGAGGTAGGCAAACAATTAACCCCCCATTCCATTTTGTTTACTGTAGGCACCGAAAATTATAACGTAGAAAATTGGATTAGCTATGCCCATACCAATCGATACCAACCCGAAGGAAATGCAATAAAACCTTACCAGCGTATTTGGGATGAGTGGGTAAAGAATAGCTTTTACCACTACTACAGAAATCATTTGGAAGATTTTAACGAAGAATTTGCCGCTCAAATGAAAGAATTTGCCGACGGCAATCTCTTTTTTGAAATTATGCAAAAGGATGTTTGGAACAAAGCCCAATCCGATACTGCAGTATTAAAAAGTATGTATGCCAAGTATATGGGGAAATATAAATGGGAAAAAAGTGCGGAAGCTGTTATCTTTTTTTGTGCAGATAGCATCACTCTAAAAGAAGTATACACACAGATTAAAGCCAATCCTACCGAATGGAAAACCATAGTAGATAATTTTGGCGACAGAGTATTAGCCGATTCCGCACGCTACGATTGGTCGCAGCTACCTGGATTACAAAAAACAACTCCTACTGATGGTATGTTAACCCACCCATTGATAGATGTAAATGATTATACCGGCTCCTTTACCTATATAATAAAAAGCGATAGCAAACCCATTCAAAAAAAATACCACGAGGCCTTAGGCTTCATTATAAATGAATACCAAGCACAGTTGGAAAAGAAGTTCGACGATGTATTAGCAAAAAAATATCCGGTAGTGGTTAACAAACAAGTGCTGGCTGCCATTAGCAAACAATAAACTAGACCAAAATAAAAAGAGGAGGGTAGGCATAAAAGCACAACACTCCTCTTTTTAATTACGCAGATGTATTGGCTAAAGAGCCTTTACTACGTTGGCTATTACATGGGGTTTGCCGAGCGTATAATAATGTAAAATAGGGGCTCTATTAGCTTTTAAATCTTTTGATTGCATCAATAGCCATTCTTGCCCTACTCTTTCTACCTCTTCATCCGTTTTACATTTTAAAATAGCACTGGTTAAGTCAGTTGGCAATTCAATAGAAAAGGTTTTTGGTAATACGGTCAATTGTTTTTTATTATAGATAGGTTTTAATCCTGGAATGATAGGCACATTAATGCCTATAGACCTGCAAGCTTCTACAAATGCGTAGTACTTGGCGTTGTCAAAAAACATTTGTGTAATAATGTAATCAGCGCCAGCGTCAACTTTGGCTTTTAAGTATTGCAAATCAGTATCCATATTCGGCGCTTCAAAATGCTTTTCAGGATATCCGGCTACACCAATGCAAAACTCTGTTTTTTGGGTGCCCTTTAATTCATCATCTAAATATATACCTGCATTTAAATCGGCCACTTGTTTCAGCAAGTCGCTGGCATAGCGATGCCCGCCTGGTTCTGGTTCAAAAGCCGTTTCGTTTTTAGCGGCATCACCCCTTAGCACTAATACATTATCAATACCCAAGTATCGTAGATTAATTAGGGCATCTTCTGTTTCGTTAATGCTAAAGCCGCCACAAATAAGGTGCGGCACCGTGTCTACATTATATTTGTTCATAATAGCGGCACAAATACTTTCAGTGCCTGGCCTTTTACGTACCACTACCTTTTCAAAACTTCCATCAGCTCTTTTTTTAAAGATATGCTCACTTCGGTGGTAGGTTACATTAATAAAAGCCGGTTTAAACTCCATTAAAGGGTCTAAATGCTTATATAAAGCTTCTATTCCCTTGCCTTTAAGTGGGGGCAATACTTCAAAAGACACTAATGTACTTTTAGCTTGCGCTATATGATCGGTTACTTTCATTGTTTGTTTAAAATAAGTGGGCGAATTTACTACACATTGCCCGAAACACAACAATTTGATAAATATCTAAACAGTAAAGCTATAAAGCCTTTGCTACCTTACTTTTGCAGGGTATGTCGGTAAGTATAACAACCAAGGATTTAGTAAAAAAATACGGCAAACGAACCGTGGTAAACCATGTATCGTTTAATGTACAACAGGGCGAGATAGTTGGTTTACTTGGCCCCAATGGTGCGGGTAAAACCACCTCTTTTTATCAGGTAGTTGGATTAGTAAAACCCGACGAAGGCAAGGTTTTTTTGAATGAGGAAGATATTACCAAACTGCCTATGTATAAAAGAGCAAAAATGGGTATTGGCTATCTGCCGCAGGAGGCATCTATTTTTCGTAAGCTAAGTGTGGAAGACAATATTAAAGCAGTGCTGGAAATGACGAAACTAAGCCGCCACGAACAACGGGATAAATTAGAAAATCTGCTGAATGAGTTTCGCTTGCAGCATGTACGCAAAAGCAATGGCGATGTGCTGAGTGGCGGCGAAAGAAGACGTACGGAGATTGCAAGAGCCTTAGCCGTGGATCCAAATTTTATTTTACTGGATGAACCCTTTGCCGGTATTGATCCGATTGCCGTGGAAGATATACAGGCTATCGTTGCCAAACTGAAGTATAAAAACATTGGCATACTCATTACCGACCACAACGTAAATGAAACACTCAGCATTTGCGACCGGGCTTATTTATTGATTGATGGAAAGATTTATAAAGATGGTACCGCAGAAGAGCTGGCAGCAGATGAAGAAGTAAAACGATTATACCTAGGTAGAAACTTTGAATTGAAGCGGAAGGATTATTTGCATGAAGAGGCAAGAGGTGAAAGAAAAGTTACTCTTGACAGCCTGATACATGCTGTACAAAGTGGTATTAACTGGTCGGATAATATTGCCGGGCATAAAAAAAATATTGAACATGGCATTGGCTCCCTTGCTACAGGTTTACACAATGAACATGAGGTATCTGATTTAGGCCTTGATGATTATTCAAAATTCATCAACGAATTAAAAGTTTCCATTACCAGTTTTGCAAAAGAAAATAAATACCCGGAGCTTTTAGCCGAAGGTTCTTCAATAAGCAACGACCCTGCTGGTTCATATGGTGTACTTAACAATATTCTTTTGTTCCTTAAAGCCTTAAAAAGTTAACTGCTGTTTCATGCCCATCACCACTATAGCCTTCGATGCAGACGATACCCTTTGGGTAAACGAACCTTATTTCCGGGAGGCGGAAGATAAATTCTGTTCTTTGCTGGAAGATTACCTGCCGCATCATTCCGTAGCCAAAGAATTATTTAAAACAGAGCTGCAAAATATTCCCTTGTATGGTTATGGCGTAAAAGGTTTTATTTTAAGCATGATTGAAACAGCCATGCGGGTTTCCAACAACACCGTACCGCTTTTGGTTATCGAAAAAGCCTTACAATACGGAAAAGACCTTTTAGATAAGCCCATTGAAATTTTAGAAGGCGTACAAGAAACCTTACAAGCCCTAAAAGGAAAATACCGGCTGGTAGTGGCTACCAAAGGCGATCTGCTGGATCAAGAACGTAAGCTTAAAAAATCAGGCCTCGCACATTATTTTCATCACATAGAAATTATGAGTGAGAAAGATGAAGCAGGTTACCAAAAATTAATAAAGCAGTTAGATATTCAACCTGAAGCGTTTTTAATGTTGGGCAATTCATTAAAATCCGATGTACTGCCAGTTTTAGCAGTTGGCGGCCATGCTATTCATATTCCTTATCATATTACATGGGCGCATGAGGTGGTGGAGCATAGCATTGAGCATCCGCATTTTCAACAAGCGGACAAAATAAAAGATATTTTGAAAGGGCTTTTGTAAGTGATTTAAAACGTATTTTTTTCGTTTTATTTTATGATTGATGGCAAAAAGCTACAATTGTTCCATTTTCAAAATTCAGGTTACATTTGTTGTCTTTCTCTAATAAAAGTAGAAAAATTATGGACTACAAAAATCTTCCCAAAATAGAATTACACCTGCATCTTGATTGTAGCCTTAGCTATAAAGTAGTGCAGCAGATAAACCCTGGAATTACGTATGAAGAATATACTGCCTCCTTCATTGCCCCGCCAAAATGCACCGATCTACTCGATTACATAAGCCGCTCTGTAAAAGGTTTTGAATTAATGCAGACGAAAGAACAGCTACGATTGGTTACGCTGGATTTATTTGATCAACTGAAAGCCGATAATGTTATTTATGCCGAAATTAGATTTGCGCCTTTACTACATATTGCCAACGGATTAACACCCACAGAAGTAGTACAAGCTGTAAATGAGGCTGCCACCGAAGGAATAAATAATACTGGGGTAAAAGCAGGCATTATTCTTTGCACTCTGCGCCATTATACGGAGGAGCAGAGCATGGAAACAGTAAAGCTGATAGAAAAGTTTAAGGGCACTAATGTAGTGGGGTTTGATATTGCTGCCGATGAAGTGGGCTACCCAGTAGATAATCATATGGATGCTTTTGATTATGCACACACCCACAACATACACTGTACCGCACATGGTGGCGAGGCAAGAGGGGCAGATAGTGTATGGGAAATTCTGGAAGACCTTAGGCCAACCCGCATTGGCCATGGCACCCGCAGTGCCGAAGATGAAAAGTTACTAGCCTATCTAAAAGAAAAAGATATACACTTAGAAGTATGTGCCACCAGTAATATACAAACCAATGTGTTTGATGTAATAGAAAATCATTCGGCTGATAAAATATATAAGGCCGGTGTTTCTATGAGTGTAAACTGCGATAGTCGTACAATAACTCCTACTACGCTGGCTGCTGAATATGCATTACTAGAAAGAGTATTTGATTGGAAGAAGGGACATTTCTTAAAATGTAATCTCGAAGCTATTCGCCATGCTTTTTGTGACGAGGCCACAAAAGAAAAGTTGAGAAAACAGATTTTGGAGGCGTATGCTGATTGATTTTTTTAGCCATTTATTACACAAATACCCCGAAAAATAAAGGACGAATTTTGCTGCTTCGCAGTGAAATGGTTTGCCACGGATTACACGGATTAGCACAGATTGGTTACCCTCACCAAAAAAAACAAACGGCTTTCATACTCATCCCCTCCTTGGGCGGGGCGAACGTAGTTATCTATTTGCTTTGGAAAACTGGGGTGGGCTGCTGAATAGCGAACCGAACGATGAAGAGTGCGACGCAACAGACGATGCGCAGGGAACCGAAGCTGGTAACAAAAAATCTGTGTTTATTTGTGTCCATCTGTGTACAAAAAATTCATTAGTGATATTCCTGTAATTAGTGGCAGTAAATACTTATTTTGCCCTCACCATGAGTTTACTCTCCCCCGCCATATCATCGCTTGCCCGTATGCGGCTCTGGCGCATTGATGCGTGGAAAAAAAATCCACTGGATGCGCAGCGGGAAGTACTGCAGGATTTGGTAACCTGTGCCCAATACACTGAGTTTGGTCGTAAGTATAATTTCTCCAACCTGTTTAATGTACGGGATTTTAAAAATGCCGTACCCATTCATGAGTATAACGACCTGAAGCCATACATAGACCGAATGATGCGAGGCGAACAAAACCTGCTTTGGAATACACCGGTATACTGGTTTGCCAAAAGCAGCGGCACCACCAGCGATAAAAGTAAATTCATCCCTATTAGTGATGAGAGTTTGGAAGATGGCCACTACAAAGCATCGAAAGATGTGCTGAGTATGTACTATCAATACAAACCCGATTCGGCATTACTTACCGGTAAAGGTTTGCTGATTGGCGGCAGCCATAATATTAACCCCGTAAATGCAGAGGCCCAATTTGGAGATTTGAGTGCCGTACTGTTTCAAAACTCACCGTTCTGGGCACATTGGCTGCGTACACCCGACCTTAGCATAGCACTAATGGATGAGTGGGAAAGTAAAATAGAAAAAATTGCAGAGGCCACTATTAAAGAAAATGTAACCTCCGTATCGGGTGTGCCCACCTGGACGCTTGTTTTATTTAAACGCATTTTAGAAATTACCGGCAAGCCAACCATTAGCGAAGTATGGCCTGCTTTAGAACTCTACATGCACGGAGGCGTTTCCTTTACACCTTATAAAGAGCAGTTTCAAAAAATAATTGGCAAAGAAATTAACTACCTGGATATGTATAATGCCAGCGAAGGTTTTTTTGCAGCGCAGGAAAAAATTGGTGACGATGGTATGCTGCTCTTTCCAGACCATGGTATATTTTACGAATTTATGCCGGCGAGTGAGTATGGAAAAAAGGAACCGGTTACCATTGGGCTTGCTGATGTGGAGTTGGGTAAAAACTATGCACCCATCATTAGTACCAATGGTGGATTGTGGCGATACCTGCTGGGCGATACCATTCAGTTTACATCGCTTGCGCCATTTCGCATAAAAGTATCGGGAAGGTTGAAGCACTATATGAATGCGTTTGGTGAAGAAGTAATTGTTGACAACGCCGACCAGGCCATTGCTATTGCAGCTGAAAAAACAAATGCCGTAGTGAACGACTATACCGCAGCACCGGTATATTTCTCCGATAGCAGCAACGGTGCCCATGAGTGGCTAATAGAATTTGATAAAGCCCCCGCCAGTTTAGAAGTATTCATTCATGAATTAGATACTGCGCTTAAAAACATTAATAGCGATTACGAAGCCAAGCGGCATAAAAGCATTGCGTTGCGCCTGCCTATTGTACATGCCATGCCCAAAGGCACCTTTGAAGACTGGTTGCGCCGTAAAGGCAAACTCGGCGGGCAGCATAAAGTACCAAGGCTGAGTAATGAGCGAAAGTTTGTGGAGGAGATTTTAGAGAAGCCCCTCCCAACCTCCCCGATGTGGAGGAGTTAGGTCGTTTATTATTTTGAAATCCAGTTGTTAATTAAATTTATGTTGCCAGCTGCAGTGCTACTATCAGCTTTTGTTGCGTCGCACACTTGTACTGCATATCGCTACTCAGCAACCCACCCCGCTTTACTAAAGCATCATTGTATATATTCTAATATTTTTGAAAATACGGTCTAAAAGTTTTTCGCCGGACCAACAGCGGAGCATTTGTTTGTCCTTGATTTTTTTGTTTCTTTTTTGTATCAAGACAAAAAAGAAAACCACAACTTTGACCTATAACAAAACTTATGAAATTCAAACTCGTCCTCCTTCTCCTACTAGCAACGCAAACCCATGCCCAAACCACCCTCAAACTAAAAGAGCACCCCATCCAATTAAAAAACAATCTCTCCTTCAAACTCAAAATCCCCGAAGGGTATAAAATAGCTGCCACTGCCGAAGGCCTTAACCGCTGCCGTTTTTTTGCCAAAAGCCCCGATGGCCGGTTGTTTATTACCGATATGTACGACAAAACCGATAATACCAAAGGTAAAATATACATTCTCGATAAATGGAACGATAACACCAAACGGTTTGAAAAAATAACCACCTTTATGGAATACCTGCGTAACCCTAACCAGGTGGCTTTTTACCAGTACAATAACCAATGGTATATTTTTATAGCAGAAACACATCAGCTTACGTATTACAAATACAACAGCGGCGATAACAAGCCACAAGGCGTAACCACTACCATTGCCACTTTTCCCGACTATGGCCTTAGCTACAAATACGGTGGCTGGCACTTAACCCGTAGCATTGCTTTTAACAATAATAAACTATATGTAAGCGTAGGCAGCAGTTGCGATGCCTGTGTGGAGAAAGAAGAAATAAGGGCTACCATAACAGAAATGAAACCGATGGATGGCAGCGATAAAAAAATTATAGCGAGAGGCGTACGTAATGCGGTAGGTTTAAAATTCATCAACAATGAACTATGGGCTACCAATATGGGCCGGGATAACCGTGGCCCAGATATGCCCGAAGAACAATTAATGAAAATAGAAAGCGGTGCTTTTTATGGCTGGCCTTATTATTATCAATACAAGAAAAAAATTATTGCCGACACCGCTTTTAAGAATGTAGTACATCCTGCATGGGTAAAGCGGCCGCCCATAAGTAAATGGGGCATTAAAGCACACTCCGCCCCATTGGGATTTGATTATTTTAAAAACTTTACAGACCCAATGCTGAACAACTCATTTATAACTGCGCTACATGGTAGCACTACTGTTACCCGGCAACGGGGCAATGCGGTGGTGCAAATGCTACCTAACGGCACATACCGGGAAATAGTAACCGGCTTTTTGCAAGGCACTACAGAAAACAAACGCTTTGGCCGGCCTTGCGATGTAATGCAATGGGGCAGCAATGCTTTCTTTATTTCTGATGATAAAAACGGAGTAGTATATTATGTGTGGAAGGAGTAAAGCTTTCCTGCCATCCGAAGGAGGGTTCTCCGTTCCATCAAATTAACACCTTCCTATATTTTCATTTTGCATATCAAAAAATCCGTGTAATCGGTGGCAAACTATTTCGTCGAAAGGAATTATTCGTATTTGATTTTATTTGTGAAATTCGTGTGTTATGTTTTCATTTTGCATATCAAAAAATCCGTGTAATCGGTGGCAAACTATTTCGTCGAAAGCGAATTATTCGTATTTGATTTTATTTGTGAAATTCGTGTGTTATGTTTTCATTTTGCATATCAAAAAATCCGTGTAATCGGTGGCAAACTATTTCACCGAAGGCGAATCATTCGTATTTGATTTTATTTGTGTGATTCGTGTAATTAGTGGCCAAAAAACCATTTGTGGATTATCCCATAATTTTCTTTCTTTTGCCAATATAAACCAACTAATATGAAACTACTCGATGGAAAAGTTGCTATTGTTACCGGTGCTGCCAGAGGCATTGGAGAAGGTATTGCTATTAAATTTGCCGAGCATGGCGCTAATGTGGCCTTTACCTATGTGAGTGATGGCAGTGCAGAAAAAGCCGCAGCCCTAGAGGCCAAACTAACCGGAATGGGTGTAAAAGCAAAAGCGTATAAAAGCAATGCTGGTGATTTTGCCCAATGCGAAGCTTTCGTAAATGATGTGCTCAAAGAATTTGGCACCGTAGATATTTGTGTAAACAATGCCGGAATTTCTAAAGACAACTTACTACTCCGTATGACACCGGAGCAGTGGAATGAGGTGATACAGGTAAACCTGAACAGTGTTTTTTATATGACCAAGCAGGTCATCCGCCCGATGATGAAGGCCAAGAGTGGTTCTATTATTAATATGAGTTCTATTATTGGTGAAATAGGCAATGCCGGACAAAGTAGTTATGCTGCCAGCAAAGCCGGTATTATTGGTTTTACCAAAAGTGTGGCAAAAGAACTGGGTAGCCGCAACATCCGTTGCAATGCGATTGCACCCGGCTTTGTAGAAACCGATATGACCTCTTACTTAAAAGAAGGCGAAGCGGCGGATAAGTACAAAGCGGGTATTCCTTTAGGAAAATTTGCCAGCGCAGAAGATATTGCGAATGCTACGTTGTTCCTCGCATCTGATTTATCTTCTTATGTAACCGGGCAGACCTTGAGTGTTTGTGGGGGGCTAAACATTTAGTTTAACCCTGCAATTTTATATTACGCTTCTTAATATAACTATGCCACAAAATCATGCTGGCAATGGTTCGGTATGGCCGCCAGGGTTCGGCTATTTTTAGCATAGCTTCTTTGCTTGTGCCTTTGGGCAGGCCTTTCGTTTCTTTTAAACTATTTACCAGAGCAATATCACCGAGGGGAAATAAGTCTGTTCGTTGCAGGGCATGCATCAGGTACACATCAATCGTCCAGTGGCCGATGCCTTTTAGTTGTATGAGTATTTCCCGTACTTCTTCATCCGGCAGTGCAGCTAATTTCTTAAAATTGATTTTTCGTTTTGAAACTGCTTCGGCTAAGCCCCGAGCATAACCCATTTTTTGCCGGGTAAAGTAGCAGGCACGCATTTCTTCGTCTGTTAATGCTAATAATTTAGTAGGTGTGACGTAGCCGATTTTCTCTTTCAGTTTTTTAAAGGCGGCATAAGCCGCAGCTAATGAAACCTGTTGTTCTAAAATAGTAAGCACTAAGGTTTGAAAAATATTCGGTCTTGTCCACATGGGTGGATAGCCATGCTCTTTGATGATGGCTTGTAGATGTTTATCTTTTTTACTCAGCACATCGCATAAGTGAGTAAAGTTATCTTTGTGAAATGTTTGCATATGCTGAGTAGAATTACCGGACGATGAAGAGTCCCGCTGAAGACGGGATTTACAATGCGACTTAATAAAAGTTGATAGTAGTAATGCAGTTGGATAAATAATTTACTTCTTTTTAAATTTCTCAATAGCATTTCTAGTAAAATCGCTGAGCACTAACCGTCCGCTGATGACAGCCCGTTCTACTAACAGCTTATCCCAATGCTCGGTACCTTTCCAAAAAACTTTTTTCAATTCAGCCATGGCTTCGGGTGATGAGTGTGCCAGTGTATCGGCCAAGCGATTAATAGATTCATCCATGCCTGCCACATCTGGATGCAGTTCTGCAAACAATCCTTTTCTACGAGCCCAATCTGCATTACGCCACATAGCGGCATCAATAGCTAATTGAGAAAAGGCAGATGTTCCTATTTTTCTTTCCACGGCGGGGCCTACTACAAAGGGACCAATACCAACAGCCAACTCACTCAGCTTTACTTCGGCACCCTCAACAGCAATGGCATAGTCAACCGCTGCAGCAATGCCTACACCGCCACCCACACACTTGCCATGTATACGGCCAATTACCATTTTAGTACAAGTGCGAATGGCATTGATAACATGGGCAAAGCCGCTAAAAAAATCAAGACCTTGTTCTTTGTTTTGTATGGCCACCAACTCATCAAAGCTGGCACCGGCACAAAAGGCTTTTTCACCGGCGCTGCGCAATAATATTACTTTGGTTTCGGCATCGGTACCAGCGCCATGTATGGCCTGTGCCAGTTGCTCTAATATTTTTGCGGGCAACGAATTACTTTGTGGGTGAAAGAACTCGATGGTGGTAACGCCTTTATGGGTCTCTGTTTTTACATACGCATCCATCATATCGTTATTTTTTTCAAATTTACAATACAAAGCGCAACTGATATCTTAGAACATAATTAAAATAAAATGGTTTTAACACAGGAGCAAATTGACAATATTAATCAGCAAATTCCTAAAAACTACCTGTGGGATGGTTTCTGGATTAATGATTTTGCGGATGGGGTGCTGGACATTTCGGCCAGTTTCGACCGCATTTATTACCGTGACCTAAAGCTGGCATTTAGTGGTGTAACTTTTTTTAACCTGCCCGAAAGCTGGCGAGATACAGATATAGCTACCGATAATTTTCTGCGGCTGGGGCACCAGCGTTCGTTTACCAGTTCGTTCAAGGATATAGATATAACTAATAAAACGTTGTTGGATATTTACTTGCATATGCCAATAGCCGGTGGCGAAAAAGAGTTGTATGGTTTTTCCATCGTATGTGATACAGTAACCATAACCCAATTTGATAAAGGCGACGGCGCTTATGAAAAAAGATACAACGACCCACTGGAGGGAAAGATGAACTACCCGATAATACATAACCGGGTGCCGCATTTATAGCAGCTTTATTAAAAAAAGAGTATATAAAATCAAAAGCAGGTTAGGTAAAATGCAGCAAGGCTAATACAAGCGGATATTGTTTTTTTATAAAAATTGTCAACATGAAACGTATCGTTTTTATCCTTGCCCTTGCCGTGTCGTTAAATGCTTTTTCTCAAAGTACCGTAAAGATGAAGGACACTACATTTACTTTTACGGCGAATAACCATTATGAGGGCATTATGCAGTCTGACTATTCTGTAGATAAATACACTGCAGAAATACAAGGCGATAAATTAGTGGTGGTATTTGAAAACGACGAAAGTGCAGGCAGCCTGAAAGGTTTTGTGTTTTTAATCAAAACCTTGAGCAAAGAAAAATTTAATGAAACAGGCCATGTGGGCAGAACGGGTTCTGGACTGATTTTAAAAGGAAAAGCAATGACCTATACCAGAAGCGGCTCTTCTGGTAGTTATGCGGATGAGGAGTTTACTTTGGCATTTGGAACGGAAGAGAAGAAAAAAGCGTTTGCAGAAAAATTATCGAAGGTGAAATAATTTTAGGATGTTATTTGTGAAAAGGCCAGCCGTCTAAATAATGACTGGCCTTTTTTTATTTACTCCTTTCTCGCCACCATCGTCAATATAGTTGCCACACCTGTAACCTCATTGGTTTCATCAAAAAACTCCACCAGCCATTTTACAATGCCTTTGTCAATATCATCGCCTCTTTTAAAATCTTCAGGCTTTTCAATTACCCGTTTATCGTTGGGTAATTTTTCTCTACAGGTAAAGCGAATGTAAATTTCGCTGCCGGGGTAAACAGGTTTTGTAAAACGAAGTTCATCAATACCATAATTCAGCAGCACCGGATTTTTCTCGTAACTATCTACAAACAAACCGGCGGCAATACTCATAATAAAATAGCCATGCGCCACTTGCTGTTCAAACATTGTTCTGGTAAAGTCAGTTGTTTTTATGTGGGCATAAAAATGGTCGCCACTTAAATCGGCAAACTTATTAATGTCTTCAGCAGTGATGGTTCTTTTTTCTGTAATGATTTGTTCACCAATTTGCAGCTCTTCAAAAAATTTTTTAAACGGATGTTTATCGCCGGTTTTACCTTTTGCGTTAGGTTGATAAACTTGTGTAACTTCTGTAAGTGTAGTTGGGCTTCCTTGTATAGCAGTGCGCTGCAAATAGTGTTTTACGCCTCTTATGCCACCCATTTCTTCTCCGCCACCGGCACGGCCCGGGCCGCCATGCACCAGTAACGGCAAAGGTGAGCCGTGGCCGGTATTTTCTTTGGCACATTCTTCATTCAAGACTAAAATTCTTCCGTGGTGTGTAGCTGCACCAATTACATATTGCCTTGCTTCTTTATAATCGGCACTAACAATAGTGCTTACCAAACTGCCTTTGCCCAGTTTGCTTAATGCAATAGCTTCGTCTAAATTTTTGTAAGGCATGATGGTGCTTACGGGGCCAAAAGCTTCCACTTCATGCGCTGCTGTTGCAGCAAAAGGTGTATCATTCATTAATAATACGGGAGAAATAAAAGCTCCTTTACTTGCATCTGCATCCACCACTTCCACACTGTCTAAACTTCCATAAACAATTTGTGATGATGCCAGTAATTTTTGCACCTGCTCTTTTACTTCACTGCGTTGTGTTTCTCCTGCAAGTGAACCCATCCGCACTTTTTCATTTAAAGGATTACCAATTACAGTTTGTGATAAAGCAGTACCAATTGCCTTCCACATATCTTCCATTTTATTTTCTGGTACAAAAATGCGGCGGATGCCGGTGCAGCGCTGTCCTGCTTTCAGCGTCATTTCTTTCCGCACTTCTTTTACAAAAATGTCCCACTCTGCATTGCCGGGGTTTACATTGTTGCCCAGCACAATACAATTCAAACTGTCGGCCTCCATATTAAAAGGCACATTGTTTTCTAAAATAAATTTATTTTGCTTTAGCATTAAACCGGTAGAAGCACTTCCGGTAAATGTTACCACATCCTGTGATGTTACATGATTTAATAAATTGCCGGCACTGCCGCAAATGAGTTGCAAACTTCCTTCGGGTAAAATTTTACTTGCAATAATTTCTTTAACCACGGCTTCGGTTAAATAAGAAGTTACAGACGCAGGTTTGACAATGGCTGGCATACCAGCTAATAAATTCACTGCAATTTTTTCCAGCATGCCCCACACCGGAAAATTAAATGCGTTGATATGAATGGCAACACCTTCTTTAGGGCTTAAAATATGTGTGCCCATAAAAGTATTGTTCTTGCCAAAGTTGTGGCTTTCCCCATCTACACAAATAACATCATCAGGAAATTTTCTGCGCAATGATGCATTAGCAAATAAGTTTCCAATGCCGCCTTCAATATCTACCCAGCTATCGGCATTTGTAGCGCCAGTTTTATAACTTATTTCGTAAAATTTGGGCAAATGATTTCTTAAGTGCAATGCCAGCGCTTTAAGCATGTTGCCCCGTTGGTGAAAAGTCATTTTGCGCAGCGCAGGGTTACCAACTGTTCTGGCATAATCAGTTATGCTTTTAAAATCTAGTCCTTTTGTAGTGGCTGTTGCAATGGGTTCGGCAGTTACGGCATTGTACAATAATTGTCCGTCGCCATCGCCGGTTATCCAATTTCCGTTTATAAAGTTTTCGAGTTTGTACATAGCAAGCATAAATTAGTGTTGTAAAATTAGTTGAAGTTTTTGTGTAATTTTGAAATACTAAATTTTAAGTTATGAGTGTAGCGGAAATGAAACTGGCAGCTATTGCTGAAATATGCAAGCTACATACAGAGGCTGGCGTAAAAGAAATATTGGAACATTTGGAAAAATTTCAGTCACTGAAAAAAAAGCCTTTGATGCTGAAGCTTTCTTTAATGAAGCATCGGCTAAATATGGTGATGTTTTTAAAAAACTAGCGACCTAATGTTTGTTCCCACTAATGATGTCATCTACGAGTTTGTAATTCACATTTCAACCGGCGAATTAAATTCAGCACAAATACTAGAATGGTTAAAAAATAATTCATCTACAATTAACTAAAAATGAAAAAAATATTATTTGCCTTTATACTTGCCACCGTTTTGTTTGCCTGCAAAGAAACCAAGAAAGAAGACCCGCTACAAAAAGAAGCTAAGGCCTTAGAAGATGAAGTAATGCTTGGCCATGATGTAGCCATGCCAAAATCAATGAAGATACCCGATTTAGAAAAAAAGGTAAAAGCCATGCTGGATTCTATTGAAAAACTACCAGCCAACGCCAAAGTAACCGCCGCCCCGCTTACTCAAAAACTACAAGGCCTCGCCGCCGATCTTAGTTATGCCTACAACGCTATGGACAAATGGATGGTGGAATTTGAATTTGACTCAGCCCGCAATAACATTGAACAGCGTATAAAATATCTTACCGAAGAAAAAATAAAGGTTAATAAAATGAAAGAGGCTGTTTTAAACAGCCTTGCTAAAGCTGACTCTTTATTAAAAGCAAAACTTTAACGCTGTAAAGGCTCTACACCAAATTGCTTAAGGTGATGCAATGCATGCTTATATAACAATTGTACATTTTGCTCAAAATTCAAATCGCCAAAAAATGGGTTTCGTATCATTTTTTGCGGGTTTGCTGCATAGCCCTCAAAAAGATAAATAAGCTCTTGTTGTAATGCGCCTATGGCTGCCTGCAGTGTTTTATATCGCAGGGGTGTTAGTTCCTCACCCATTAATACATTTTTAGTATTTTCTTTAAAAGGCTTATCGCTCATCAAAAATTCACGCATGGCCGCTAACCTTTCGGGCGGGGTTATTATTTTATCAATAGTAAGTCGGCCGTTGGCATTTCGCAATGCATCGCCTGCAAAATGTTCTACCATGTGTTGCACACTCATTTTTCCCCACCGCGGAGGTGTGGCTGCATTCAATTGCTGTAAATGAGTAACAAATTTGGTGCGCAGAAAATTTTCTTTTTCAATACTCATATAAAAATTTTAAACCGGCAAAATACGAAGCTAGCAAATAATAAAATGCTAAAATCAAACGGACTTAATCCACCTACTTAACATTGGAATTTTTTGTAATTCTTTTCTCTCAATTTGTACAACAAACCAAATAAAAAAACCAAAAAGCAAAGTAGCAGTTATCAAGTAATACCAATGATTGTTCCACCAATATACCAACCCCCGATGTAGTAAATATAGCAGCGTAACCAAAACCAAATATGCCATTAATTTGTTTTTAGCATAGGGCACTGGGTAATGTTTTTGGCCAAGCTTATAACTTACCACCATCATAAATAAATAACATACAAAAGTAGCAATAGCTGCTCCTAAGTAATGTAAAAAAGGTATTAAAATTATATTCAGCAGTATGGTAATAATAGCCCCTGCAATGGTAATCCAAGCACCTGTCATATTCCTATTGGTAAGCTTATACCATATACTGAGGTTATAATATATGCCAAGTATTATATTAGCCATCGCAAACAATGGCACCACTTGCAACCCTGCTGTCCATTTCTCTCTATTAATGGCTACAAAAAACCATTTTACAACATCTATATACAAGCTTATACCCAAAAATAAAAAACAACATACAAGTACAAAAAACTTCATCACCCTAGCATATACCCGCTGCGGATTTTCTTCCTTGCTTCTGCTAAAGAAAAAAGGTTCTGCCGCCATTCGAAATGCTTGGATAGTAACGGTAATTAATATAGCCAGTCTAATAATATTGCCAAATATTCCTAACTCATTTTCGGCCTGATCTTTAGGTAAGTCAACGGCATGTTGGTATATCAATCTGCTCAGCATATCATTTACCACACCACCCAAGCCCACAAATACCAACGGATAGCTATACCGCATTATTTTTTTCCAAAGTGCCGTATCAAATTGAAATTTTACCTGGGCAAATTCTTTGCGCAGCAATATAAAAGTAAGTATGCTGCCTGCTAAATTTCCAATTAAGTAGTACCCTATGCCTATTTCTTTATTATAAATGCTCGCTAAAAAACTATCAGGATTTCCCTGCAATACTTTCGGAATAACGCCTAAAAAAAGAATAACCACTACCACATTTACTACCACCCCTAATAGCCGCGCAAAGGCATACATTTTTGGTCTATTCTCTTTGCGCAAGCGGGCAAAAGCTAGCGTACTTATGGTATCAAAAAAAATAATACCTGCCATTAGTTGCGTAAACGATGGATGATCCTCTAAGCCCGCTACCAAGGCTATTTGATGACCAAACAGTAACAGTACCGCTGTAAAAAAAAACGTAGATATGATAATGGATACCGATAATGTATTATAGAGTTTCTGCTCATCTACTTCTTTTGAAAATCGAAAGTAGGCCGTCTCTAATCCATACGTAAATAATACATTTAAAAAAGGAATGATGGCATACACTTGTGTTACCGCTGCTGTACTAGCAGGCTCTTTAAAAATTAAGGGCAAACTTAGGTTCATTAAATAGCCTAAAAAACGGCTGGCAATAGTAGGTAAGCCATACCACAATGTTTGTCCTGCCAGTTTTTTTATTCCACTCAACGCATTGAAATTTGTTAACAAAAGTAACTGATAGCCACCCAAAAAACCAATTAGCCGAAACATTTCAATATTTTATCTAATTATTACAACCCTTCAAGCGCTTATCCTATCTTTAGTATAAATTTTTTTACGTTATGAAGAAGTTAGCGTTTATACTTGTATCGTTATTACTGTTGAACCAATGTGTACCTGCTCAATCCTACGAAGGAAAAATTGAGTACGATAAAAAGAAACAAGAAGCATTTGTAGTAGACTACCCTTTTCCGCCAGAAGCGGCTGAAAATGCGCTTATTGCTAAACTCGAAAAATTAGGCTATAAACCAAAAGAAGAAAAGGGCTTTTTAAATAAAAACAAAGGCTTTAAAATATATAAAGCAGCTTATTTAACAGAGGCCAATGCGGCCAGCCTCGATTATTTTTTTAAAGTAGAACGTAAAAGCCGTAAGGATAAAGATGAGGCTACTATTTATATGGTTATGCAAAAAGATGGTAGCAATATTAAAACAGCCATGACGGCACA
>JBDKJF010000006.1:0-149314 GCA_039796695.1 Bacteroidota bacterium | reverse complement strand
GTGTCACTCTCTTCTGCTTTTCTTTTAATATATGGCGGTAAAGGGATGGCGCCAGCAGCATGTAGTATTTCTGCAAAGCTGAGTGAGGTAGGTTGCCAACTTAATTCAATTATAAAACTATCATTTTGCTTTTCGATTAAAGCGGCATTTAGTACTGTTCCATCATCTATTTTTTTTACTAGTATTTGCCCCGGTTTCCATTTAGCGGCGCCGCCTACCAGGCATTTCCACCATACCTTTTCTTTTTGCAACATAGCAGTTGTTATATCTGCATATTGCTGATGTGGCTCTAGGCAAAATATTTCAATAGTGCCTCCGGTAGGTTTTTGAAATAGTAATCTCGCCTCTACTACTTTGGTGTTGTTAAATACCAATACAGCGTCTTCGGGAATATGCGCAGAAAGGTTTCTATACACATCAGTTGCTAGGCTGCCTTGTTTATACACTAATAGTTTAGAGGCATCTCTTTCTGTTAAAGGGTAGTGGGCTATTCTTTCTTCGGGGAGAGAGTAGGTGTAATCTTGTATGGATATTTCTTTGGGATGTTTCATAACACAACTAACTGTTGTATTTACTTAACTTAAGCAGCGGTTACTTGAAAATGTTTAATATTTTTCAATGTTGTTTTTAATGTATTTGTTTCTTCTTCAATATCAAAATCATCCTGCAGGCCTAGCCAAAACTTTGCTGAGTTGCCAAAGTATTTTGATAGCCTTAAAGCAGTATCTGCTGTAATCCTTCTGTTGCCTTTTAAAATAGCCGATATCCTTGTCTGTGGTATATCGGTATCTTTTGAAAGCTTGTATGCTGTAATGCCAAGCGGAATTAAGAACTCCTCACTTAGTATTTCTCCAGGGTGTATATTTTTTAATTTTTTCATATTGATATCTTAATGATAATCAGTTATTTCAACTTCATATGCGTTATTATTAGCCCATTTAAAAATAATCCGCCATTGGTTGTTAATACGGATTGAAAAAAAATCTTTCAACATTCCTTTCAGCTTTTCTAATCTATTCGAAGGAGGTATTTGCAGGTCCTTTAAATTTTGAGCGTTATTCAACATCCTTAATTTTCTACGACCAATAGTTTGTATTTCGTTTGGCAGCGCTTTAACACTTTCTCCATTCCAAATCCTCTCTGTTTCTTTTGAACTAAATGAAACTATCATATTGTAATGCTAAATTACTTACGCTAAAGGTAAGTAAAAAAAAATGTCAGCTTTCTCTTTCGTTACTCCCAATTTCAGCCCACCCCATCTATCTCTACTCCCGCACACTTTATAATAGCCCAATATATAAAAAGTAAAACTGACTGCTTGACACAAAAAGCAAATCTACATGCAAGATGGCCTTATCCACCCCTTTTCCACCGTAATCCACAGCTAACTAACACTCCTTTTTCAAAAACTTATCCATTTACAGCTAAAAGCCTTACTGGACAATGATTTCAATGTGTAATAAAGTGGGGATAAAAGAAAAACGGAAAAATTTGGTTAATAAGTGGTAAAAAGTGTTATTTTGTGTTAATTAAATTCATTTGAACCAATTCGCTGATAATGACAGGCTTTCTCGGAGAATACGAGGCTACTTTGGACGCCAAGGGGCGGTTCCTCCTCCCAGCAGGATTAAAAAACCAACTGCCGGAAGCGGAAAGGGGAAAGTATGTTATTAACAGAGGGTTCGAAAAATGTTTGGCGCTTTACCCCATGAAAACATGGGAACCGCTCTTTGCAAAAATTACGAGCCTTAATGAATTTGATCCGAAACAGCGAGAGTTTAGAAGGGCATTTTTAAACGGCGCCACTTATGTGGAGCCGGATACTGCAGGGCGCATATTGTTGCCGCCGAATTTGAAGGCCTATGCAGATATGACAAAAGACATTGTGTTGATGGCAACAGGCGATAAAATAGAAATCTGGGATAGTAATAAGTACAAACAGTTCTTTGATTCAATTTCTTCGGATGCATTGAGCGATTTAGGGAGCCAGGTGCTAGGAGGCGGTAATATTAATAATGATTAATTATTAATAAAAAAATGAGTGATACATACCATATACCTGTTTTATTAAATGAAACGGTAGCAGCACTGGCCATAAAGCCTAATGGTTTTTATGTCGACTGCACTTTTGGTGGAGGAGGGCACTCCAAAGCCATATTAGAAAAACTAGGTGCTGGTGGAAAGTTAATCGCCTTTGATCAAGATGCGGATGCAAAAAATAATTTACCTGCCGACGAAAGATTAGTTTTTGTTTCACAAAACTTTCGGCATTTGCAACGTTTTCTTCGGTTAGAAGGTATTTCCGCAGTGGATGGTGTAATGGCAGACCTAGGTGTAAGTAGTCATCAATTTAACGAAGCTGCAAGAGGCTTTTCTATTCGTTTTAATGCAGATATGGATATGCGAATGGATCAGCGGCAAACACTTACCGCCTTTGATGTGTTGCAAACCTATACGGAGCAGCGGTTGCATAAGCTGTTTGAACAGTATGGAGAGGTAACGAATGCAAAAACACTGGCCAAAAAACTGGTAACGGTAAGAAGCATTGCTTCGCTTAAAACAATTGATGGGTTTAAAAATGCCATCCGAGAAGTGGTAAAAGGAAATCCCAATAAGTACTTCGCCCAGGTATTTCAAGCATTACGAATTGAGGTAAATGATGAATTAGGAGCGCTTAAAGAAATGCTAGCACAAATTCCATCCTTATTAAAGCCAGGTGGCCGTGCAGCCATCATTACATTTCATTCTCTTGAAGATAGATTGGTGAAAAATTTTTTTCGGCGCGGATCATTCGATGAGCCAGCAGAAAACCCCTTTACCAATACCAAAATTATTAATGAACTGCAGGTAGTTACCAAAAAACCAATACTACCGTCAAGTGCGGAGCAAAAGGAAAATAGCCGTAGTCGGAGTGCAAAATTGAGGGTGGCAGAAAAAAGGTCAATCTAGAAAAACCCTGTTTTATACAAGCATTTTTTGTAAGTCTATATCCTTTGAAAGTAACCCGAAGCCTACGAATGTGGCTATCAGTACAAAAAAATTTTATTATGGAAGAGCAACCCCACCATCCATTAAATGAGGAGGCCACTGTAAAATGGATTAATTGGAAACGATGGCTGAATTATCAGTCAATTGTAAAACAGGTGCCTTTTATTATTTTTTTAACTGCATTGGCTATCGTGTACATATATAACGGACATTATGCAGATAAAATGTTGCGAAAAATTAATAAAACTAGCAAAGAGGTAAAGGAACTAAAGTATGAATACATAGCTGTAAAAAGCAAAGTAATGTTTCAAAGTAAGCAAAGCGAATTGCTAAAATCGGAAGCGATACAACAATTAGGACTAAAAGAATTAACAGAAGCCCCAATTGTACTGGCTGATATTTTGAAGTGAGTGGGGGTAGAGAAAGCCAAGTAAAAGATGAAACAGCAGCAAGATGAGAAACGATTAGGATGATGAATTGTACCGCTATAAACGGGATTTGCAATGCAAACCCGTCTAAGGCCGAGACACAGCGCAAAAGACGATGCCCAAAGAACAGAACAAAGGCTAAAAATCCTTTTTAAAAAAAAGGTAAACAGATACACAACTAAAGAACAACTAAAAATTTGCTGTTTAAAATAACAGCATTCAACAAAGTGGATGTAAAAAGGGACATACTTTGGAGGGTATATCTCGGCTTTCTCGGTATTGTAGTACTGAGTTTGTTAATACTTGGCAGAGCTATCTACATACAAAAAGTAGAAGGGAAGCACTGGCGTAGTATGAGTGACAGTCTTCACCAAAAATTTATAACTCTTAATGCCGAAAGGGGTGCTATCTATAGCGAAGATGGCCAAATGCTTAGCGTTTCTATCCCCACTTTTGATGTGTATATGGACTTTAAGGCAGAGGGGCTGCGAGAGAAAAATGGGAAACCATTTTTTGAAAATTTAGATTCATTTTCTTTATCACTAGCTACTTTTTTTCAAGATAAAACAGCTGGCCAATATAAAAAGGATTTACAAGCCGCATATAAAAAGCACGATCGGTACTACTTGCTACACAAAAAAATGAGTTTTGAAGAGTACAAACAGTTTAGAAATTTTCCATTAGTAAGACTAGGAAGAAACAAAAGCGGAATAATTGTAGAAGTAAATACAAAAAGAGAAACACCGTTTGGATTATTGGCAAATAGGGTAATAGGGTTAGCTAGAGAATTTAAAGATGTAGATAACAAATCTAAAAAGCAAAATGTAGGCCTCGAAAAAAGTTATGATACGGTGCTAAGCGGAAAAGATGGACAAAAAATGGTGCGCTTTTTAGCCGGTGGGGTAGCAGTACCCCTTGAAGGTTTAGAAACTGATCCAATAAACGGGAAAGATATATACACCACCATTGATGTAAACATTCAAGATATTACAGAAACAGCGTTGTTGCGTATGATGCAACAATGCGAGGGCCCTTACGGCACTGCTATTGTAATGGAAACCACTACCGGTAAAATAAAAGCAATGGCAAATCTGGGACGTAGGCCCGATGGTAGTTACTGGGAAGATGATAATTATGCATTAAGAGCTACAGAACCTGGTTCCACTATTAAGTTAGCTACTTTGTTATCCGTATTAGATAAAGGTACTAGTACGATTAATGATATGGTAGAAGTAGGGGGTGCAGGACGGTTACAAGTAGGATCTAAAATGGTAACAGATGCAGAAAGATCGCCAAAAGCCGTAATGACAGTTAAAGAATGTTTTGCCCATAGTTCCAATGTAGGCATGAGTAAATTGGCGTTAAAAGCTTTTGGTAAAAAGCCAGATGAAATAAAAGAATATTTACATCGCTATAAACTGGATGAACGTTCGCCGATTGATTTAACGAATGTACCTAAACCAACAACGGCACCATTAAATTTAAAAGGAAGTGCCGAAGGAAATATGTTGTGGATGAGTTTTGGTTATGGCTTGCAAGTAAGCCCGCTCCACACACTTACTTTATATAATGCAGTAGCCAATAATGGGAAAATGATGAGGCCATATTTGGTAAATAGCATTATGGACAATGGTGTAGAAATTAAAAAGTTTGAGCCAACCGTAATGACGGACAATTTTTGCAAAGCCTCTGTTATTAAAGATGCAAGAGCAGCGATGGAACAAGTTGTTATTGATGGCACTGCCAGAAGGCCCTTTAAGGATATGCCTTTTGCAGTAGCAGGAAAAACAGGAACAGCACATGTATCCGATGGGCCAATTAAATATGAACATGGTGTATATCAAGCCACATTTGTAGGCTATTTCCCAGCCAATAAGCCAAAATATACTTGTATTGTGTTAATAAGAACAAAACCACATGCAGCATCTCATTTTGGCGGCACATTAGCAGCTCCGGTGTTTAGAGAAATTGCTACAAAGCTATATGCAATGTATGTTGATAAAAAAGATGCGGCAATGCCTTATCAAAAGCAAAAAGATAGCACTGCTTATTTCTATACTGGCTTTACTAAAGATATACAGCAGGTGTACAGCCAACTGCATATAAAATATACAGATTCAACTAAGCAACAACAATGGGCTAGTGTGCAGGCAGATAATTATAAACCGGTGGTAAAACCAGTGGTAATTCAAAAGCAGGTAATGCCAAATGTAAAAGGTATGGGCTTAAAGGATGCATTGTATGTATTAGAAACGATGGGAGTAAGAGTGAATGTAAAAGGTAAAGGTAAAGTACAGGCTCAGTCCTTACCAGCTGGTGCTTTAGTTGCCAAGGGCATTACCGTAATGATAGAATTAAATTAAAATAAAAAAAGAGATACACATTGTTACTGTCTGACTTATTATATAAAGTAGGTGTACGCCAATTAATAGGAACTACGACGATAGAGGTGAGTGATGTGCAAATTGACTCAAGAAAAGTAAAAAAGGCCACTGCATTTATAGCAGTAAAAGGAAGCGAATCCGATGGTCACCAGTTCATTGACAATGCTATTGCAAACGGAGCCCAAGTAATAATTTGCGAAGTGCTACCCACCATTATTCAGCCTGCGGTAGTGTATGTACAAGTAACCGATAGTGCAGCTGCTGCAGCTTATATGGCTTGTAACTTTTATGAACATCCATCATTACAATTAAAACTGGTAGGCGTAACAGGCACAAATGGTAAAACAACTATTGCTACATTATTATACAAGCTTTTTTCAAAACTGGGGTATACCTGTGGTCTTATTAGCACCATTGAAAATAAAATTGGAGAAACTACTATACCAGCCACACATACCACACCAGATGCCATCAGCCTAAATGCATTATTAAAGCAAATGGTTAGAAAAGGATGCACGCATGTTTTTATGGAAACTAGCTCGCATGCTATACATCAACATAGAGTTACCGGGCTGCAATATAGCGGAGGCATATTTAGTAACATTACCCATGATCATCTAGATTATCATAAAACATTTGATGAATACATTAGGGTAAAAAAAGCTTTTTTTGATGCCTTGCCATCTAACGCTTTTGCAATTAGCAATGCAGACGATAAAAGGGGAACGGTAATGCTGCAAAATACACAGGCTAAAAAGCATTATTACAGTTTGCGTACAGTAGCAGATTTTAAAGGAAAAATATTAGACAATAGCCTTACCGGTTTGCAAATGATGGTAAATGAGGTGGAAGTTCATTTTAGATTAATAGGTGAGTTTAATGCCTACAACTTATTAGCCGTATATGGTGGCGCCATTTGTTTGGGCGTGGATACACAAGCCACATTGCTTGCATTAAGCGAGCTAACAGGAGCCGAGGGTAGGTTTGAATGTTTGGTTTCTGAAAAAAATAAAGTAATGGCCATTGTAGATTATGCCCATACGCCCGATGCTTTATTAAATGTGTTGGCTACCATAAAAAAATTAAAAAGAGGATTTGAACAAATTATAACGGTGGTGGGGTGTGGAGGTGATAGAGATAAAACGAAAAGACCTTTGATGGCTGCTGCCGCATGCGAACATAGTGACAGAGTAATATTTACTAGCGATAATCCAAGAAGTGAAGATCCGTCGCAGATAATATTGGATATGGAAGAAGGATTAGCACCAGCGTACAGGCGCAAATATATTGCCGTGGTAGATAGAAAAGAAGCAATCAAAACCGCCATCAGCTTAGCAGGTACAGAAGATATAATTCTTATTGCAGGAAAAGGGCACGAAAAATATCAAGAAATAAAAGGGAAAAAAAGTTCATTCGACGATAAAAAAATGGCGCAAGATTTTTTTGATCTTTTTGAAAAATAAGACAACGAAATAATTATTAATTAACGTAACACCATCAGCATGTTGTATCATTTATTTGAATGGCTAAGAGAAGAGGGGGTTAACTTTTCAGGAAGCAGGCTTTTTGGCTTTGTTACTTTTCGTGTGTTATTGGCGGTTTTATTATCGCTCTTTATTACCATGTTTTATGGTAAAAAATTGATCAAATTTTTACAAAAAAAGCAAATCGGAGAAAGCATACGAGAAGAAGGACTACCTGGAGAAGAAAAAAAGAAAGGTACTCCTACCATGGGTGGTATAATCATTATTCTGGCCATTATTATCCCTACATTATTGTTAGCAGATTTAACAAGTGTGTATGTACAAGTTTTATTAATCAGTACCATTTGGCTAGGGGGCATTGGATTTATTGACGATTATTTAAAGTTAAGAGGTAAGCGATTGGCCCAACAGCGTGGCGAAACTTATAAAAAAAGTGGTAACGATGGTTTGGCAGGTTGGTTTAAAATATTAGGACAGGTAGGTATTGGAGTGTTAGTAGGCGCCACCTTGTACTTTAATAGCGAGGTAAAAATTTATAGAGAATATACAGGGCATATACCCACAACAGATAGTACAATTATAAAAAAAGAAGTAGGGGGTAAAGAAAAATATTTTGCGCCAGCCAAAATGGTTACAACAATTCCTTTTGTAAAAACGCATGAATTTAATTACTCAAAATTATTACCCGAGGGTTTGCGTAAGTATTCGTGGGTGCTTTATATCCTTATTGTAATTTTTATCATTACTGCCGTTTCAAATGGCTCTAATCTTACAGATGGATTAGATGGGCTGGCCACTGGTACTTCTGCCATCATAGGTATGCTACTCGGCATATTTGCTTATGCCAGCGGCAATTTATTCTTTGCAGAATACCTTAATATTTTATACATACCCGGACTTGATGAGTTATCCATATTTATAGCTGCTATGATTGGGGCATGCATTGGTTTTTTATGGTACAATTCGCACCCAGCACAAATATTTATGGGCGATACGGGTAGTTTAACATTAGGGGGCATTATTGCCGCATTAGCCATTATCGTACATAAAGAATTATTAATACCCATTTTCTGCGGAGTGTTTTTTGCCGAAACAATAAGTGTGATGTTGCAAGTTGGGTATTTTAAATACACGAGAAAAAAATGGGGACAAGGCAAACGGCTTTTTTTAAAGTCACCGCTGCACCATCATTATCAAATGAAGGGTATACATGAAGTAAAAATTGTTACTCGATTTTGGATTGTAACTGTATTACTTGTTGTGCTAAGTATAGCAACGTTAAAAATGAGATAAACAGCCGGATGGCTTGAAAAATATGACTGAAAAACCTCCAAATCCTATTGATAGCTATGATCGAGCTAAAGGCTGATTTATTGAATTATGGGGCAGTTGTAATATTTCTAATGCTTATGAAAAACCGTGTTCCGTACACTTAAAAAGGTATAAGAAAAACGTATGCGAAAAACATTTGTCATACTTGGTGGTGGCGAAAGCGGAGTAGGGACAGCACTGCTTGCACAGCAGCAGGGGTATGATGTTTTTCTATCCGACGGAGGTTCTTTGAAAATTGAGTATCGTAATGATTTAGTGGCAGCTGGTATTGCCTTTGAAGAAGGGAGACATACAGAAGATGTAATACTAAAAGCAGATGAGGTAATGAAAAGCCCTGGCATTCCTGACAAGGCTCCAATTGTAAAAAAAATTAGAGAAAAGGGTATACCGATTATTAGTGAAATAGAATTGGCTTATCGATATAAGGGCAATAGCAAAATCATCGCTATTACAGGTAGTAATGGAAAAACCACTACAACCGCACTTGTTTTTCACATCTGCAAGCAAGCAGGATTAGATTGTGCATTAGTAGGAAATATTGGCGATTCATTTGCCAAACAAGTATTTGAAAACCCGAAACCGCTTTATATAGTAGAGGTAAGTAGTTTTCAATTAGACGGAATTGTAACATTCAAACCCAATGTGGCAATACTTACTAACATCACCGAAGATCATTTAGACCGTTACGATTATCAATTTGAAAATTATATCAGTAGCAAATTTAACATAACCAAAAATCAATCTGCCGAAGATTATTTTATTTACACAGCAGATGACGAAGTAACTATAAAAAATATAAACAAGTTTACCATTCACTCTAAACAACTGCCAATTAGTATGAAAAAAGAATTACCCAACGGTGCTTTTATTAAAGATGGAGAGATGTATGTAAGAACAGGAAATGAATTTACCAGTATGAGTGTATATGATTTTGCTTTAAAAGGAAAGCATAATCAATATAATACTATGGCGGCTTGTGTGGCAGCCACTACCATTGATATTCGAAAAGATAAAATACGAGATGCCGTACAGAATTTTCAAAATTTAGAACATAGGATGGAGCCGGTAGCCACCATCCGCGGTGTTGAGTTTATTAATGATAGTAAAGCAACAAATGTAAACTCCACTTGGTATGCGCTAGAAAGCATGACAAAACCTACCATTCTAATATTGGGAGGAGTAGATAAAGGGAATGACTATGCGTTACTCAACGATTTGGTAAAAGAAAAAGTAAAAGCCATCATTTGCTTGGGTACCGATAATAAAAAAATACAAGCAGCATTTAAGGATATGGTACAGGTTATTGTAGATGCCAGCTCAGCTGCAGAAGCGGTACAAGCTGCATTTCAAGCGGCAGCTAAAGGCGATGTAGTATTACTAAGCCCAGCATGTGCCAGTTTTGATTTATTTAAAAATTATGAAGATCGGGGACAGCAATTTAAAATAGCAGTAAGAGACTTGTAATGGAAGTAGCCAGAGATATAAAAACTAATGAGTTGAAGAATATCTTCAGCACCGATAACCTTTTGAAAAAAACCAAAGGGGATAAAGTAATATGGGCACTGGTGATATCGCTTACCCTTTTTTCATTGTTAGCTGTATATAGCGCTACAGGATCATTGGCCTATAAAAACTACAAGGGTAACACAGAGATTTATTTAATTAAACAAATTATGTTTATCATAAGCGGTATTGTATTGATATACTTTGCCCATTTGGTTAATTATACCTATTACTCTAAAATAGCACAAATAGCCTTTCTGCTATCATTGCCACTTCTTGTATATACTTTATTCTTTGGTGTAAAAATGAATGAAGGAAGCAGGTGGATTAAACTACCCATTATTAATTTAACCTTACAAACTTCCGACTTTGCAAGGCTGGCTTTGTTTATGTATTTAGCCAGGATAATAAGTAAAAAGCAAGCTGTAATAAAAGATTTTAAAAAGGGATTTTTGTGGCTCATTGTGCCGGTGTTTATCGTTTGTTTGTTAATAGCTCCCGCTAATTTATCTACAGCTTTGTTACTTGGCGCCAGTTGCTTACTACTAATGTTTATTGGGCGGGCTAGTGTTAAGCATTTGCTACTGGTAATAGGGGCGGCCATGATTCCTATTTTGTTTCTTATCGCCGCTGCGGTTATTCGACACAAAAAGTCAGCCGTAGAGGACGAAGCGCATGCTCCCCAAAAAACGGTTAGATTATTTGTAAGGCTTGATACTTGGATTGGGCGAGTAGAAAATTATATATATGGTGGAGGGGATACTGACGACGACGATTACCAAAGCACACAAGCAAAAATTGCCATTTCTAAAGGTGGTTTTTTTGGTGTATTGCCAGGTAATAGTACTACAAGAGATTATTTGCCTCAGGCCTATAACGATTTTATTTATGCCGTAATAATTGAGGAGTATGGTTTAGTGGGTGGAGCATTCATTTTGTTTATCTATGTCGTTTTTCTGTATAGATGTATTCGGATATTTAAGCGATGCCCATATGCATTTGGCGCTTTTTTAGCATTGGGGCTCAGCTTTACATTAGTTATACAAGCCATGGCTAATATGGCCGTAGCTGTAAACTTATTTCCGGTAACGGGTGTGGCCTTGCCGTTAATAAGTATGGGCGGCAGTAGTTTTATTTTTACTTGTTTATCTATAGGCATTATCCTTAGTGTGGCACGAAATGTAGAGCAGCAAGAGGGAAAACAGGCAGCAGCATTTGAAAACGTATAAAAAAATGGCAAAAAAAATTGTTATAGCAGGTGGAGGAACCGGGGGACATATCTTCCCCGCCATTGCTATTGCCAATGCATTAAAAAAAGTTGATAACACCATCGAGTTTTTATTTGTAGGTGCAAAGGGAAAAATGGAAATGGAGAAAGTGCCTCAAGCAGGCTTTAATATTAAGGGGTTAGACATTGCAGGTTTTAATAGAAGTTCTTTGATAAAAAACATAACACTTCCTTTAAAACTTATCAAAAGCTTTTTGCAAGTGCGTAGCATATTTAAAACATTTAGTCCTGATGTGGTAATTGGTGTTGGAGGATATGCAAGTTTTCCTGTTTTGCGTTTTGCGCAAGCTAAGGGTATAAAAACGTTTATTCATGAGTCTAATTCGTTTGCCGGAAAAAGCAATATTCTACTGGGCAAAAAAGCGATAAAAGTTTTTACAGGTACAGATGGTATGCAAAATTTTTTTCCAGCAGATAAAATTATTGTTACCGGAAATCCAGTACGTAATAGTATTTCAAACGGGCAGGTAACAAAAAAAATGGCCCTTGATTTTTTTTCTTTAGCAGAAAGCAAAAAAACTATTTTGGTATTGGGAGGTAGCTTAGGGGCAAAATCAATTAACGAAGCAGTACATGCTGGATTGGAAAAAGCAACAGCGGCAGGTGTGCAAATTATTTGGCAAACGGGTAAATTATTTGCACAAAAGGCGATAGCAGATGTAATTGATATGAAAGAAATTTGGGCTAGCGATTTTATAAGTAAAATGGAGTATGCTTACAGTGCGGCAGATGTAGTAATTGCTAGAGCAGGAGCGATGACTGTGGCCGAATTATGTATAGTAAAAAAGCCAGTAATTTTTGTACCCTATCCATTTGCTGCGGAAGATCATCAAACGGTAAATGCCATGCAACTGGTAAATAAGCAAGCGGCCAAAATGGTAAAAGACGCTAATGCCGCCACCGAATTAATGGATATGGCATTAGCATTAGTAAACGATAAGGAAGCACAAGAAATACTAATTAAAAATATTTCACCGCTTGGCATTGCCAATGCAGATGAAAGAATAGCTGAAGAAATAGTAAAAAATTTATAGCAGGTAACATGACTATTAGCGATACAAAAATGATTGAAAAGTATAAGTACCCCACTATTGGTAGTGGCGGTATATACTTTATTGGTATTGGCGGTATCGGCATGAGTGCCTTAGCAAGATTTTTTAATGAAGGTGGAATAAAAGTTAGCGGTTATGATAAAACGAAAACCCCGCTTACAATTGAGTTAGCGGCTGAAGGAATTGAAATACAATACAAAGATGAAGTGGAGCTTATACCCAAACAGGTAGATTTAATTGTATATACACCAGCCATACCAGCGACACATGCCGGGTTGCAATACTATATCCAAAATGGCTATACCGTTATGAAGCGAAGTGAGGTGTTGCAATTAATAACGCAAGATTCATTCAACATCTGTGTAGCTGGTACGCATGGCAAAACAACCATCACTAGTATGGCAGCTCATTTGTTAAGAGATAGTGGTATAGGTGGCAATGCATTCCTGGGTGGTATAGCTGCTAACTATGGTACAAACTTTTGGAGTAGCCAAAAAAATATATGCATTATAGAAGCTGATGAGTACGATAGAAGTTTTTTAAAATTAAATCCTGATATCGCTGTTATAAGCGCAATGGATGCCGACCATTTAGATATTTATGGTACAGCCACAGCCGTAGAAGACGCTTTTATTGCATTTAGCCAAAAAGTAAAAAAAGGTGGTTGGGTAGTTGGCAAATTTGGTTTAAAACGTAGTAAAGATTTGAAGTCGAATAATTATGTTTCGTATAGTTTGCAAAATGAAAGCGCAGATATTTACGCCAACAACATTCAAATAGATAATGGCGGATATGTGTTTGATGTTATTTTGCCAACGGGTATCATCTCTCACTTACGTTTAAATATGGGAGGTATGCATAATGTGGAAAATGCTGTAGCGGCCATAGCCATAGCCAGTGCATTACAAATAGATGCAGCTAAAATTAAAAGTGCACTCGCTAATTTTAAAGGTGTAAAAAGGCGGTTCGAATATATAATACCGCCAATAGAAAAAAAAGTAAAAGAGGCTTGGGTAAAACCTGTTTTAATTGATGATTATGCACATCACCCCGAAGAATTGCGTGCATTAATTGCAAGTGCTAAAACATTATTTAAGCAGCGAAAATGTACGGTTATTTTTCAACCACATTTATATAGTCGTACTCGAGATTTGGCTGACGGATTTGCGGAAGCATTGCAATTAGCCGACAGGGTAATTTTACTCCCTATTTATCCAGCAAGAGAATTGCCTATTGAAATGGTAAGTAGCGATATGATAAAGGCAAAAATGAATACACAGATGGTAGCGGTAATGCTAAAGGAGGAAATGTTGTATTGGTTGCAACACACATTTAAGGATAGTATAGATAAAGAGTTTGGCGAAGTTATTATTACAGCTGGCGCTGGGGATATAGACAGTTTATTGCCAGCCATTAAAAAAATTGTAGAAGAAATAATATAAGTGAATACGAATAATAAAATACGAAAAGTTGCATTTATTGCGGTATGGCTATGCATAGGCACAGGCATGATATTACTTTTATTAGCAGCCATTACTAAAAAAAATAAAGGAGTATGCAAAGGGTATTCAATAGCTTCTAAAACAGCACCATCACTTTTATTTATAGATCCAAAAGAAGTAGAACAGACAATCAAAAAAGTAACTGGCGGAACAATAAAAGGAGAAGCTATTGCAAGTATTAAACTACAAGATGTAAGTAACGCATTACAAAAAAATAGCTGGATAAGCGCCACAGAACTGTATTTTGATAATAAAGATGTGCTACATATTACAATTACAGAAAGACAACCGATAGCCAGGGTATTTACTAAAGAAGGAAATTCATTTTATATCGATAGCAGCGTATCAAAAATGTCGCTATCTCATAAATTAAGTGCAAGAGTGCCTGTAGTAACAGGATTTACAGATGTAAAAAAATTAACGAAAACAGATAGTAGTTTACTTAAAGAAATATCGGTAATAGTCAGTCTTATCATGCAAGATAGTTTTTGGCTTGCTCAGGTAGCTCAATTAAATATAACGCCACAAAAAGATTTTGAAATGGTACCCTTAGTGGGCAATCATATTGTAAAGCTAGGAGGTGCTGAAAATGTTTTCATGAAATTTAAAAAATTAAAGCTGTTTTATAAACAGGTGTTAAGCAAAACAGGCTTTGATAGCTATAAGGTTATTGATGTAAGATACAATGGCCAAATAGTAGCTTCCAAAAACCAGGGCAACGATGAGGTGGATGCAGCTCAGCTAAAAGATAATATTCGCAAGCTAATAAAACAAACAGCAGAGGCGGATACTGCCGTACGACTAATAAAGCCATTAGCGCCATTAGTAGAAGATGAGAAGATAGTTATGGATGATCGATTATAAGATAACAACCCAGCAAACGCTGATGTAAAAAAGAAAAATGAACAAGAAAAAAAATGCCTAAAGCCGTGATGCCGAAGCAAAATAACAGGAATGCCAATTAGCAAAAAAGTTAAACAACATACAACTAAAAACGATTGAACTAAAAATACAACAACTAAAAACAACAGATATGAACAACGAACAACCCATTATTGTCGGTCTTGACATTGGCACCACCAAAATTGCTGTTATTGCTGGTCGAAAAAACGAGTATGGCAAGCTAGAAATTCTTGGTTTTGGTAAAGCTAATTCCAATGGGGTAAAGCATGGTCAGGTATTAAATATTGATGAAACCATTAAAGCTATTCGCAGTGCGCTCGAAAATTGCTATGAGTCTAACCCAGATTTAGAAGTAAACGAAGTTTATGTAGGTATTGCAGGGCATCATATTAAAAGCTTGCAAACTCGTGGAGATATCGTTCGTCAAACAACGGACGAAGAAATTTCTCAACGGGATATTGATCAATTAATTGCTGATCAATATAAAACATATATACCCGCAGGCGATCAAATTATCGACGTCATACCACAAGAATTTACGGTTGATAATTTTCAAAATATACCCAACCCAATTGGTTATGGGGGTGTAAAAGTCGGCGCCAATTTTCACATAATTACCGGCGATAAAAACGCCATCCGCAACATTAATCGCAGCGTAGATAAATCGGGCTTGCATACAAAAGATTTAGTATTGCAACCATTAGCCTCTTCTTCGGCAGTAATGGGGCAAGAAGATTTAGAAGCAGGTGTGGCCATTGTTGACATAGGCGGTGGCACTACCGACCTTGCCGTTTTCTACGAAGGAATTTTAAAGCACACCGCCGTAATACCTTTTGCTGGCGAAAACATTACGGCCGATATTAAAACCGGCCTTGGTGTTTTAAAAACACAAGCCGAACAAATGAAGTTGCAATTTGGTAGTGCCTTGGCCAATGAGGCAAAAGCAAATGCGTACATCACTATTCCTGGCTTAAGAGGCATGCCAGCAAAAGAAATAAGTGTAAAAAATTTGGCAAATATTATCCAAGCTCGCATGAGTGAAATAATGGATTTTGTAACCTATCACTTAAAGCAGGTGGGCCTTGACAATCGTATGTTAAATGGTGGCATCATCCTTACGGGTGGTGGATCGCAATTAAAACATTTAGTGCAGTTAACAGAATATGTAACAGGGTTGCCGGTACGCATTGGCTATCCAAATGAGCATTTGGCGGCTGGCCATATAGAAGAATTAGCTAAGCCAACTTATTCAACTTGCATTGGTTTAATACTAAAGGGCTATGATGATTATGAGCACAACAGAAAACAATTTGAGAAAGACTTTAAAAATGTAGAAGTACCACAAGGATTAAAACAAGTAATGGCGGAAGAAGTGCCCGTAGTAGAAGAGGAGGTAATTAGCGAATCAGAAATGGCAAGAAGAAAACATCTTACTGGCTTCTGGGGCAAATTTAAAGACCGTATAATTGATTTGTTTAAAGAAGAAGAAGATAAAGCACTTTAATCATTCGTTTAAAAAAAAATAACGCCTACGAAGGCCATTAAACTTAATGTTATGATTCATTTTGATCTACCTAAAGAAAAATCATCTATTATAAAAGTAATAGGTGTAGGCGGTGGCGGCGGCAATGCTGTTAACCACATGTATAGTGAAAGTATAGAAGGGGTAAATTTTATTATAGCAAATACCGATGCACAAGCCTTGGTAAATAGTGATATCCCCAATAAAGTGCAGCTAGGGCCACACTTAACGCAGGGGCTCGGTGCTGGAGCCAATCCTGAAATTGGGCGGCAAGCTACAGAGGAATCTTTAGAAGAAATAAAACGCATATTGGAAGTAAATACCAAAATGGCATTTATAACCGCTTGTATGGGCGGTGGTACCGGTACTGGTGGTGCTCCTATTATAGCAAAAATTTGTAAAGACTTAGGTATATTAACTGTTGGTATTGTAACCACTCCATTTTCTTATGAAGGAAAAAAGAGACAGATACAAGCGGAAGAGGGGATCAAAAATTTAAAACAGTATGTTGATACGCTGCTGATAATTAGCAACGATAAACTACGCCATCAATTTGGAAATTTAAAAGTGCGAGAAGCTTTTGAAAAAGCAGATAATGTATTAGCCACTGCTGCTAAATGTATTACCGATGTAATTAACACTACAGGACAAATTAATGTAGACTTTGCAGATGTATGCACTGTAATGCGCAATGGCGGTGTCGCTATATTAGGTAATGCCGAAGCCGCTGGCGAACATAGAGCGCAGCTAGCGATAGAAGAAGCATTGAATTCGCCACTTTTAAATGATAACGAAATTCGCGGGGCTAAATGGATTTTGATAAATATTAACTCTACCAGAGGCGAGCATGAATTTACCATGGATGAAGTAGAAGTAATTCAAAACTATATACTAACACAGGCTGGCGAAGAGACCGATGTTATATTAGGTATGGGCTATGATAATACCTTGGAAAATAGAATTGGTATTACATTAATAGCCACCGGATTTGAGCATAAAGATCCATTTGCAAAACCCGCAGCTAAAAAAGAAACTCCTATTATGGAGGAAAAAATAGTAATGGTGTTGCAGAAAAAAGAGCAAGTCAGCGCCCATCATTTACCTACCTCCCTACCTTCGGCCGCACCTAAGGCAGAAAATGAACCCACAGCGATGGAGGAGCCGCTAACACCCACTACTACAGATAAACTGGCTTACCTAATGCCCACGTTAGTAGAAGAAGTACCAGCTTTACCCCAGGTTCCGGTAACAGATTTATCGGATATGATAACTCAAAACGAAACCATCATACATTGGGAGCTGCAACCAGAAGAAAAGAAGGTAACGAAGTATACGAGTGCTAGTGCACAGCCCGCAAATAACGAGGCAAAAGTAGAAAGTGCACACGCTAATAATGTATATAACCATACGCAACCAACTTACCCATTCATTCAACAAGCAGGTGCACAAGTAAATAGTCATTTAAATAACGCCAACAGCCACCATGCAAACATGGATGTGGTGCTACCAAAGCCTAAAGCTACGGGAGGATATCAGTTGGCTCCACCATCCAATATTTATTCGGCGGGCACAACAGGGGCTACTACCCCAAAAACCGCTAAAGAAGAACCGGTTCCTCAATGCAATACTAGCAAAGACGATGAAGCACTAGATCATTTACAAATGCAGATTGTAGAGAGGGATGACATTCCTGCGGCGGATATGCCAATCGCCTATCAAGCACAAACAGCGTTTGCAACCGGAGTTGAGGATTTACCTAATGTAGACGAAACCGAGGAGCAACAACGTAGGGCAGCTGAAAGATTACATAAGTTGAGAAACTTATCATATAATATAAATGCAGCCGACCCCAATAATGAGTTTGAAACTGTGCCGGCTTATATCCGCCGTAACATGGAATTGTATAATACGAATTCACATATCGAACAATTTTACAGTAGTTATGAAGTAAAATCTGATGGTACAAAAGGTGAAATTAGTTCCATCAATTCTTTTTTAGAAGGTAAAAAGCCTGATTGATATAATACGTAATGCCAAGCATGTGAATGCATACATTTTTGTTTCGTCAATGCAAAGCTAAAGTAATTCGCCCAGTGAAATCTCCAGAAAAGTAAACTGGTGTTTTTTAGTTGTTCCCTCCCGATTCTTCGGGAGGGTTTTTTTATATACTACCTACATAAATACATTCCATTCGTTAGCGGTACTTGGCCCACCAAAACCATCAATGCCTATATCAAATAAATAAAACGTATCTTTACCGCCTACTCCACATAACTAACACGGTAGGTTGTAAGCCGGTGGTACTTCTCCCTCGCTATAGCTTTGGAGGATAAATTAGAATAAACTTTCGCTGATTCAGAAAATACAACGTCTTTGCCAGCTTCATCCGCAGAAAACCTGCGCATTCAATTATAAAACCTATAATGGATTTTAAACAATTATCAATTATTGATCCTATTCTTAAAGCAGTAGCCGAAGAAGGATACACTACACCCACACCTATACAACAACAGGCTATACCCATCGTATTGCAACGAAAAGATTTACTGGGCTGTGCACAAACAGGTACCGGTAAAACGGCAGCTTTTGCCATTCCAATCATTCAGCTATGGCACGAACAAAAATCTATGGCTGCGGGAATTAAAGTTTTAATACTTACACCCACAAGAGAGTTGGCCATACAAATAAATGAAAGCTTTGCTGCTTATGGTAAGCATACTCAAATACGACATACCGTAATTTTTGGTGGTGTATCGCAATTGCACCAAACAAATGCACTTAAAAGTGGGGTAGATGTATTAGTGGCTACACCCGGCCGTTTATTGGATTTAATGGGGCAGGGCTATATAAAATTAGATAAGCTACAAATATTTGTATTAGATGAAGCAGACCGAATGCTGGATATGGGTTTTATACATGATGTAAAAAAAGTAATAGCAAAACTGCCCGTTAAGCGACAAACGCTTTTCTTTTCGGCTACCTTGCCACCCGAAATACAACGATTAGCAGATATATTACTTACTAACCCAGCCAAAGTTGAAGTTACTCCGCCCTCTTCTACCGTGGATAGAATTACACAGCAACTTTACTTTGTAAATAAAAAAGAGAAAGCAGGTTTATTACTTCATCTTTTAGAAGAGGTGGCTATCAAATCTATTTTAGTATTTACTCGTACTAAACATGGCGCCAATAAAGTGGTAAAAATTTTAGCGCAACATCAAATAAAAGCGGCTGCCATACATGGCAACAAATCGCAATCAGCAAGGCAAGCAGCTTTAACAGATTTTAAAAGTGGCTCGCTTCGTGTATTAGTTGCTACAGATATAGCTGCCCGCGGTATTGATATTGATGAGTTGGGCTATGTAATTAATTTTGATTTGCCAGATGTGCCAGAAACCTATGTACACCGTATAGGCCGTACAGGCCGTGCTGGTAATTCGGGCATTGCGGTTTCTTTTTGCTGTGTAGAAGAAAAAGATGAATTACGAGAAATACAAAAGGTTATTAAAAAAAACATTCCAGTAGTAGCCGAGCATCCATTTTCGGCCAATGCGGATGAAGTGGCACCGGTTACAGTGCAACAGCCAAGACAATCATCTTCACATCGTAACCATAATGCAAATGCGGGAAAAAACCAGCGTGCATTTCAACAACGAAAAAATGCCTCGCCATCAAATGGTAATAACGGTCAATCGGCCAACCGCAATAATGGGCGGCGAAGTGCACACCAATAAAAAATTGTAAAAACAAAAAAGCCACACCGTAAAATTTTGTGTGGCTTTTTTTGTGTAGATTATAAATCTCGCTTGATAAAATTTCTATAACTCAACCAAGAAAAAAATAAGATATAAATAACGGTAAGGCAAATGTACACAGTATCATTAAAGTTTTGCCCCGGTAGAATTTGATCAAGTTTGGGTGTGCGAATTAAAGCATCAGAAGATTGCAATGGTAATATATTGCTGAACTTAGTGTTATTACTATTTCTAAGCCCCCAAAAAATTAAACCTGAAAAAAGATTTTCTAGTACCAAACTATAGGCAAAATAAATACCAATAGCTAAACCCGCCCTACGTATCCATACCACTATAAAAATAGCTACAACACAGTATAGTAGTGTTTGCAGAAAAAAGTATAATAGATAATGTATATTATTAAATATGGAACTTCCAGAACCTTCATCGGCAATTATACCCAGTAATAAGCCGGTTAAAAAAACAGTGGCCGTGGCTATCAAGCTAACAATAACAGCAAAAGCTAATTTTACAGTTATAAAATCAGCCCTATTCCATCCATCAATTATATTTTGACGGCTAGTTTTAAAACTAAATTCATTTCCCGCATTATTAATAATTAATAAGCCTGGAAAAAGAAATAAAAACGTTGAAACATAAGTAGCCATATTCCAAAGGGTGGGATAGCTATACAAAGAAGGGATAATTTTTGTAGCGTCTTTTACTTGGCTATTAATGGTATAAGCAATGAAATTTACGCCCAATATAGCTACAACATAAAGGAGTAATAAAATCCAAAATGCTCGGTAATTTTTAACCTTAAGCCATTCAATTTTTAGTAAGTGTTGCATGTATATAATATTGTAAAATTTGTAATAAATTATCTATCACTTTTGCCACCAGTAATTTCCAAAAACCTTGTTTCCAATGTTTTTCTTTTCATAATCAGTTGATTTAGTACGATTCCTTTTGAAAAGCAAAACTGATTGATAGTAGTTGGGCTAAGCGTGCTATCACATTCTAATTGTATAATGCCATCTACATTGATAACACTTATTACGCCCATTAAATTTCTTATTTCTTTTTCTAATAGAATATTGTCATCTGCACCAATGCTAATACTTACAGAGCTATCGGCAGCGGTATTTAATACGTCAGCAACGGGTCCTGCAGTTTTTAATATTCCTTTTTGAATAATAGCAACATGGGTACACACCTTTTCAACCTCATCTAAAATATGGCTAGCCATAATAATGGTTTTGCCTTGACGATTTAAATCTTTTATCAATTCCCTTATTTCAGCAATGCCGGCAGGATCTAAGCCGTTCGTAGGTTCATCAAAAACTAAAATATCTGGATTTCCTAGTAGGGCCGCACCTATTGCAAGACGCTGCTTCATGCCTAGCGAATAGGAACTAAATTTTGACCCCTTTCTTTCGTGCAGATTCACAGCTTTTAAAACTTGGGGTATGTCGTCGGTTGTTTTTTGTTTAATCGCAGCCGTTATCACCAAATTTTTTTCGCCACTTAAATAATGATAAAAATTGGGCGTTTCTAAAAGGGTTCCTATTTGGCGGCGTTGCACTGCATCACCAGGTTGGCCTTGCCAGCTGTAGCTGCCACCTGTTGCTTTTAGTATTTCCATTACTATTCCCAACAGCGTTGTTTTACCACTGCCATTAGGCCCTAATATCCCAAAAACACTTCCTTTAGGTACATTAAACGATACACCGTTTAACGCCTTTACAAAACCGTAGTTTTTGGAAAGATTGTTTACCGAGAGTACAGCACTCATACTTAAAAATTTTACAATGAAGATAGCCCTTTCAATCTTTTTGAATAAAATTTTGTGATGAAGTATTCATATTCAAGGATGAACTAACTTCCTATTAAATTGTTATTCACTTATGCAAACAATACTAATTACAGGCGGCACTGGTTTTGTAGGTGGCGCATTGACGCAAGCATTATTGGAAAAGGGCTACCAAGTCATTATATTAAGTAGAACAAAAAATAATCCACCTGCTACGCCAGGGCTGCACTATGCGCAATGGGATGTACAAAAACAATACATTGATAAGGAAGCTATACAGCAAGCTGATTATATAGTACACTTAGCTGGCGCCGGCGTAGCGGATAAGCGTTGGACAAAAAAAAGGAAAAATGAAATATTGCAAAGTCGTATTGCCAGCAGTCAATTATTGGTACAGGCGCTTCGTACTACTAATAATAAAGTAAAAGCTGTAATTAGCGCCTCCGCTATTGGTTGGTATGGTGCAGATGTACAAATGCCCAACCCAGTTCCTTTTAAAGAAGAAGCGCCACCCGCCCACGATTTTTTGGGTGCCACTTGTAAACAATGGGAGGATTCCATTGCCCCAGTTACCCATTTGCAAAAGCGATTGGTTAAATTAAGAATAGGAATTGTATTGGGCAAGGGGGCGGGGGCTTTTCATGCATTTCAAAAGCCTTTAAAGTTTGGCGTAGCAGCTATTTTGGGTAGCGGCAAACAAACTGTAAGCTGGATACACTTACAGGATTTAGTAAATCTTTTTATTACCGCTATTGAAAATGAAAACTGGATTGGTGTTTATAATGCGGTAGCGCCCACACCCGTTGCTAATAAAGCATTAATTGTAGCCATAGCAAAAGCTAGAAAAAAAATTTACATCTCCTTTCCTGTTCCATCTTTTTTACTAAAGTTGATGCTAGGTGAAATGAGTATTGAGGTGCTAAAAAGTACCACTGTTAGCGCACAAAAAATTTTACAATCGGGGTATCGTTTTATGTTTCCTACTATTGATAAGGCAGCCGATGATTTAGTGAAATAACTATTGCTTGCGAAAAAAGGGTCAACCCAAAAAAGGCCCTTCAGAATGAAGTAGCGATGGTGCTACTTACTATTATTTCAAAAAGTAAGTATTGCTGCAGCGAATATAAATGAACATTTATTCCATTCGGCAAATCATACTATGCGTAATAATTCTTTCTAAAAGTGTATGTTGTAAACAAAATAAGCTTTAGGCTCATTCTCCTTGCCTCATTCGAATGTAAAATTTGCTCCAGTAGTACAGCAGTTACAACACGGCAATAGCAGATGGCGCCGCAGTATTTTTTAAATTGATTGAAATTTCTTCCATTTCAACCGCTACTATATTTTTAAAAAAAATACCCCAAAAGGGTAATATGTTGAAAGATTCATTGCGTTATATTTGCCGCTCATTATTTAACCATTAAAACAAATTTTATGAAGAAGAACTTCTTCCCAGCCCTTGTGGCCATGCTCACCCTATTTTTAGTTTCCTGTTCTAAAGACGAAGTACCAGCCCCCACTTACCCTATGGAAGGATTATGGGTAGGAAAATACGGTAGTGGTGCGGCTACACCAGCTTCAGGCTTTTCTATGGTAATTGAAACTGGCGGTAAAATAACGGTAGCTGATGGTGATAATATTACCACCTCATCCAAAGCAGCTGGCACATGGACGGTTACGGGAAATGTATTTAAAGCTACCTATACTTATACCGGCGGAGGTACTTTTAGCATTCAAGCAGATTGGAGTAATGACGGTAAAATGACCAATGGTACTTGGGGTAGCGGCAGTAATGCCACTGGCAATGGTACCTGGTATATGGATAGAAAAAATTAATTAGTACTTTACTACTTGATCTTTTATAAAAGGGCCTGTAATGTACAGGCTCTTTTATCATTTTAAGGCATGCCATAATATTTCAATGGGATGAAGCGCTTGGGCTTGAGTGCCATCTTTTATTTGATGCCTGCAACTAGTTCCTGGTGCTGCAATAATTGTTTCGGGGTTTGCCTTTCTTACGGACGGAAAAAGAACCAAGTCGCCAATCTTCATCGATAATTCATAATGTTCTTTTTCGTACCCAAACGAGCCGGCCATACCACAACAGCCGCTTAGTATAGTTTCCACCGTATAATTTGCCGGTAGTGATAATAGTTTTACAGAAGCGGCAACGGATGATAAGGCCTTTTGCTGACAATGCCCATGCAGTAATATTTTTTTAGGTTCGTTAGTAAATTGTTCTTTACGAATGTTTCCTTTTTCTATTTCTGCAGCTATAAATTCATCAATCAAAAAAACATGTTGAGCTAAGGTGTTTGCTTTATCTACATTTTCATCGGTAGCTAAATCTTTATATTCATCTCTAAAAGTAAGTATCGCAGATGGCTCAATACCTATCAATGGTGTGTGAGCAGTTATAATCGGATATAGTTTTTCAATATTTATATTAGCAATTTCTTTTGCTTTTCTAATTAGCCCTTTAGAAAGCCAGGCTCTTCCACTTTCAATATGTGATGGTAGTATTACTTCATAGCCTAGTTTTTCTAAAAGTTGTATAGCTTTTATGCCAATGCTGGTATCGTTATAATTAGTAAACTCATCACAGAAAAGATAGATGCGAGAAATGGCAGATGAGACCGTAGCGCTTTTTTCTGAAATATGCTTTTGGCCATTTACTTTTCGCTTTTCATACCATTTTCTGAGGGTTGTAGCATGCATTTTAGGTAGGCTTCTTTGTGTAGCAAATCCAGAAACCTGCTTAATCAATTTACTAATTATACTATTAGTGATGGCAAAATTGTAAGCCTTTGGAAAAATAGCGCCTAACTTAGCAGTCTTTGAAAAATTAGCAATTAGCTTAGAACGAAAAGGCACTCCATTAGCATCATAATAATGCTGTAAAAACTCAGCTTTTAGCTTAGCTACATCTACATTGCTCGGGCATTCGGACTTACAGCCTTTACAACTTAGGCATAAATCCATTACATCATAAATTTCTTGATGGTCAAATCGGTTAGTCTTAGTGGAGTTAGTTAAAAATTCACGAAGAATATTAGCCCTTGCTCTTGTAGTTTCTTTTTCATTGCGAGTGGCCATAAAGGATGGGCACATGGTACCACCGCTTAAATGTGTTTTGCGACAGTCGCCGCTACCATTGCATTGCTCCGCATGTTGTAAAATATCTTGTTGATGAAATCGAAAAATACTTTTAAACGCAGCAGTTTGTTGGCCGGGTATATAGCGCAGCATGGTATGCATGGGTGGCGTATCTACAATCTTATTTGGATTGAAAATATTTTCCGGATCCCAAGTGCGTTTTACTTCCTTTAGCAGTTTATAATTTTTTTCGCCAATCATTTGTTCAATAAACTCTCCTCTTAATCTACCATCGCCATGTTCGCCGCTTAGTGAGCCTTTGTATTTTTTTACCAATGTTGCTATTTCTTCTGCAATTATGCGAAAGAGCTGATTGCCTTCTTTTGTTTTTAAATTAATTATAGGGCGTAAATGTATTTCGCCACTACCAGCATGGGCATAGTGTACGGAGTATAGGTTATGTTTTTTAAGAATAAGATTAAAGTCTTTTATAAAGGCAGGTAAATCATTTACATCTACGGCGGTATCTTCAATTACCGGCACTGCCTTCTCATCGCCTGGTAGGTTGCTTAATAAGCCTAAGCCCGCTTTTCGAAGTGTCCATATTTTTTTTGTATCCTCGCCAAACAATAATGGAAAATGATAGCCTAGCCCTGCTGCCCGCATTTCAACTTCTACTTTATTTGCAATGGCTATTATTTCTTCTCTCGTTTCTTTAGCAAATTCAATAACGAGAATGGCGCCAGGATTGCCTTGTACGAAAAAACGATTTTTGGCTTGTTCTTTATTTTCCTTTGTGCATTCCAATATGTAGTGGTCTATCAGCTCGCTAGCACTTGGTTTGTATTGTAAGCCAATAAGATTGGCCCTTAACGATTCATCGATAGAGTTAAAATGCACGCACAGAAGCCCCACTTCTTTTGGGGGTAACGGCACTACGTTTAGTTTTATTTCTGTAATAAAAGCTAATGTACCTTCGGAACCAGCTATAAGCTTACAAAAGTTAAAATCACTTTCTCCAGCAGTAAACGGTGCAGTATCTAGCAGAACATCAATAGCATAACCCGTATTTCTTCGTTCAATTGATTTTTTGGGAAACTCTTTCCTAATCTCTACTTGGTTATCATAATTACTAAGCATGCTACGTATGGCACGATAAATGGCGCCCTCTAAATCCTTCCTTTCACATTTTTCATGAAAGGCATCTATGCCGATAGCTTTAAAGGTAGCGGCACTACCATCGCTTAATAACGTTTTTACTTCTAATAAATGTTCTCTAGTACTTTTATAAATAACCGAGTTACTACCACAACTGTTATTACCTACCATTCCGCCCAGCATAGCCCTGTTGGCGGTAGAAGTTTCTGGGCCAAAAAAAAGCCCATTCGGTTTAAGAAACATGTTTAACTCATCTCTTATAACCCCGGGTTGTACCGTTACCCATCCTTCCTCTTTATTAAGTGCTAGAATAGCTGTAAAATATTTTGATACATCTACCACTATACCGTTGCCTACTACTTGTCCTGCTAGGGAGGTGCCGGCGGTACGTGGAATTAAAGAAGTGTGATGAAGGCGGGCAAAAGCGATAAGTTTTTTTATATCATCTTCATTTTTGGGCAGCGCCACTGCCAATGGCATTTCTCGATAGGCGGATGCATCAGTAGCGTACAAGGTACGCATTGTTGTATCAAAGTATAAATCTCCTTGTAGTTGTTTGCTTAATAGTTGCAAATGCTCCTTCATGCGACACAATAATTTTCAATGTGGCGCAAAAGTAATTGCTTTCAACGGGGCTGCAATGTTTGCCGCCGCTTACTTTTAATAAGGCTAACTATTGTATGTATGAGTAATAGTGTAAGCATTTTTTAAAGGGTAGGTTTTTGAAATATGGAAAGGCGCTTGTTTTTAAAAGCTGTACCTAAATTTTTTAACACAGCCAAACCAATTAGCATAATGCATAATAATACTAGTAATACAATCTCTTGTTTTACATTTTTCATCCAATAGGCTGTAAGAAGAATGAGTGCATGTAAAAAGCAAATACTTCTGGCCGCAAAGGCATGATTAAATCCTTGGTTGGTTAATAAATGATGTATATGGGTTTTGTCTGCATGAAAAGGAGAGCGGCCATTCCACATACGGGTAGCAAATACCCGTAGTGTATCAAATACTGGAATAAATACTATGGATAACGAAAAGACAGGCGAAAAAGGTACCACCGGATTGGCGCTTACGGCATTTACTTGCATAAAACGCACACTCAAAACGCCTACTACAAACCCTAACAGTAACGACCCTGTATCGCCCATAAAAATTCTCGCTGGGTTTAAATTGAAGTATAAAAAAGCCATTAATGATCCCGCTAAGGCAAATGCGATAAGGGCCGTATTGGCATCGCCAGCAAGTGTTAAAAAAATACCTAGTACCATTAAACTCATAAAACCTAAACTTCCCGCTAGGCCATCAATTCCATCTATTAAATTAAAGGCATTCGTAATGCCTACAATAGCCATCACAGTTAAAAGGTGCTGGCCTTGTATGGGTAATTGTTCTAAACCCAATAATCCTTCAAAACTATTAATACGTAATCCGGCTATGGAGATTAACGCTGCTAACGCAAACTGTACAACAAACTTGTACTTGGCAGATAAATCCTTTAAATCATCATAAATACCTAATATTATCAAACCGATTAGCGCAAAAAAGAAGCTGATGGGCGCAGTTGTTTTGGGAAATGGGCACCAAATGGCTAATGAAACTAACATGCCAATGGCAATAGCTATACCCCCCATTGTAGGTACGGGTGTAGTATGTTCTTTACGAGCATTCGGTTTATCCAATAATTTGTTTTTCTTAATAAAACTGATAACAGGAGGTATAACAAGCAGCGCCATTACAAATGCAGATATAAAACAAAGCATCGCTGACTTAAATCCCGTCAATATGGTTACGTCTATCAAGGATTGATGGCTATTCATTACTAGGATAATTGGTGTTAACAAGATAAAAACACAGTATCTTTTTTGCAATAAACACTCCATTTAATAAGCCGTGAAAATTAAAAAAGAGGGTAAGTGCTCCTTAACTTTGCGGGATTAACGATAAAAAAAATAGTAGTTTTCCTATATTAAGAAGGCTGTCGCTATTTCGTTAGCTATACTCTTTTATTAAATTCTAGGCACATTAGCACACTATCCCACATATTAAGTAGTCCTATCGAATACCTGAAAGGGGTGGGCCCACAGCGGGCCGATTTGCTAAAAAAAGAATTAAACATCTATACTTTTGGCGATTTGCTCAGCCACTTTCCTTTCAGGCACATTGACCGCACCCAATTGAATAGGGTTGCAGAAATTACACCTACCACCGAGTTTGCACAAGTGGCGGGTGTATTACAAAGTAAAGATTTGGTGGGGCAAAAGCAGGGCAAACGTATAGTGGCCCAGCTAAAAGATAAGACAGGCATTATTGAACTAGCCTGGTTTCAAGGTATTAATTGGGTAGAAAAACAATTAGAAATAGGACAAAGTTATTTAGTTTTTGGCCGCACAGGTTTCTTTAATGGTATGCCACAAATGGTGCATCCGGAATTTGAAGTTTTAGCGCCAGGATCTGCTTTGCAAAAAAACTTTTTAGAACCTGTATATTCTACTACGGAAAAGCTTAAGCAAAGAGGATTAGGTGCTAGACAAATGGCCAAGCTAACGGCACAACTTTTTATGCAACTGCAGGAAAAGGATGTACAAGAAAATATATCCACCACCCTGTTGCAAAAATTACAATTGGTAGATAGATGGACAGCGTATCATGATTTGCATTTTCCAGCTACTACAGCCGCTTACGAAGCAGCTGTAAAGAGAATAAAATTTGAAGAATTTTTTATAGCGCAAATGCGCATGCATTTAATCCGCAATAGCCGTCATCGATTTTCAAAAGGAGTAGTTTTTAATATTGTGGGCCATCTATTCAATGAATTTTTTAAAAATCATCTTCCCTTTACCTTAACCGGCGCTCAAAAAAGAGTGATAAAGGAAATAAGAAACGATACCGCCAAAGGCCGACAAATGAACCGGTTACTACAGGGCGATGTAGGTAGTGGAAAAACCATTGTAGCCTTACTTATAATGCTACTGGCCGCCGATAATGGATACCAAAGTTGCTTAATGGCACCTACAGAAATTCTATCTCAACAGCATTACCAAACCATTAGTGGCTTGCTGCAAAAAATGGATGTACCCGTAGGAATATTAACCGGCTCCACAAAAACTGCAGCGAGAAAAAAGATATTGCAACAATTAGAAGAGGGTACTATAAAAATTTTAATTGGCACCCATGCCGTTATAGAAGAAGTAGTACAATTTAAAAGCCTCGGTTTGGTAATTATTGATGAGCAACACCGCTTTGGTGTGGCGCAGCGGGCCAGGCTTTGGCAAAAAGCAGCTATACCACCGCATGTATTAGTAATGACGGCCACCCCTATACCCCGTACATTAGCAATGACCGCTTATGGCGATTTGGATTACAGTATAATTGACGAATTGCCACCTGGTAGGCAACCCATTACCACCGTGCACCGTTTTGAAAGCCAACGAAGCAAGGTGATGGATTTTATGAAAGCAGAAATTGCTAAAGGTAGACAGGCCTATATTATTTTTCCCCTTATAGAAGAAAGTGCAAAGTTGGATTATGAAAACCTAATGCAGGGGTACGAAAATGTAAAAGCCTATTTTCCAGAGCCAAAGTATTGGATAAGCATGGTACACGGACGACAGCCGGCGGAGCAAAAAGAAATAAACATGCGGCGCTTTGTAGAAAATGATACACAAATAATGGTATCTACCACCGTTATTGAAGTGGGGGTAAATGTACCCAACGCATCTGTAATGGTTATTGAAAGCACCGAAAAGTTTGGCCTATCTCAATTGCATCAATTAAGAGGTAGAGTAGGCCGTGGCGCCGAAAAAAGCTATTGTGTTTTGATGACAGGTTCTAAATTAGGTAATGATGCCAAACAGCGCATCCAGATTATGACACAAACAAATAATGGGTTTGAAATAGCAGAAAAAGATTTACAATTAAGAGGCCCTGGCGAAATAGATGGCACAAAACAAAGCGGCGCATTAAACTTTAAGCTGGCAAGCCTTGTCCAAGACCGTGACGTTTTAGAATTAGCAAAGTTTGAAGCAAGCGCCATTGTTGAAAACGATCCAGACTTAAGTTTAGTAGATAATGAAGCCCTAAAAAAATTTTTACAACAGCAGAAATCGACCATCCTTTGGAGCAAAATCTCCTAATTTGAATAACCTGACAAAGAAATGACGTATAAAATGACTTTATTAACACAACATTTGAAACCAATGTCCATAAAAAAGAGTTATTTTACTACAAACATTTTTCTTCTGAAACCCTATCAATTTTTAATAGCACTTATATTAGCCACCCCCTCACTAATGGGGCAGGGCTTCATAGCGTTTACTGAAAACAAAGGACAGTGGGACAGCCGTGTAAAGTATAAGGGTGATGTAAGCAACGGCGCTGTTTATTTAAGAAATAGTGGTATTACATTAGTACAACATCATGCAGTAGATTTTGCCGAAATGGCAAAGCTGCACCACCAAATGGGGGATGGTATGTTCTTAAACAAAACCGTTACCGCCAAACAAATACGATCACATAGCTGGAATGTAGATTTTGTAGGGGCTAATACCGCACCTAACTTAACGGCCACCAAACAATTATCGGGGGTAAGTAATTATTTTATTGGCAATGATGCAGCGAAATGGGGCAGCGATTGCAAAAGTTATCAAGTTATTACCATGGAAAATATTTATCCTGGTATTGATGCTCGTTACTATACGGATAATGGTTTTTTAAAGTATGATTTAATTGTAAAGCCAGGCGCCGATCCATCTAACATAGCATTAAAATACGAAGGGGTAGATGGAATAACAGTAAAAAATAAAGAACTCTCTATTCGTACTTCTATAGGTGAAATGAAAGAGGGCAAACCCTACACCTATCAAGCTGGCTTAACAGGAAGAAATGAAGTACACTGCCGCTATGTAGTAGACAATAATGTGCTACGGTTTGAAATTAAAAATTACGACCCCACTGCTACCTTAGTAATAGACCCCACCATAGTGTTTTGTTCTTTTGCGGGTAGCCCTGCCGATAATTGGGGCTTTACGGCCACCTATGGTCCGGATGGTAGTATGTTTGGCGGCGGCCAAGTTTATGGTTCAGGTTTTCCCGTAAGCCCAGGTGCTTCGCAGGGCTCATTTGCCGGAGGACAATATGATATAGGCATTATAAAATTATCGCCCGATGGCGCTACAAGAATTTATGCCACTTATATTGGAGGAAATGGGCTGGAGCAGCCACAAAGTTTAGTGGTAGATAATACAGGCGCATTAATAATAGCAGGAAGAACCAACTCGCCAGCAGCTGGTGTAGGAGCATATCCTACTATTAGCAATGGCTCCTTAGCCGGTGACGGTTATGATATTGTGATAACTAAATTAAATGCTTCGGGTACAGCCATCATTGGCTCAAGGCGTATTGGCGGTACGGGTGATGATGGTGTAAATATTGTAGCCAATAGGGCACTTAGCTCATTACAACGTAATTATGGCGATGATGGTAGAAGCGAAGTAATTACCGACGCAGCGGGTAATATTTATTTAGCCTCCAACACACAATCCAATAATTTTCCTGTTACGGCAGGTGCTTTTAAAACCACTTTTGGAGGCGGAGGATCACCCCAGGATGGAGTGGTATTAAAGTTTAATGCCTCTCTAACTTCTTTACTATTTGCAAGCTATATTGGCGGAAATGCAGACGATGCAGCCTACACACTTACGTTGGCCCCCAATGGAGATATATATGTAGGTGGCGGTACCTCCAGCCCTAATATATTTAACGCAGCCAACACAGCCGGTACTATTGGCACCAGTTTTACAAACAGTACTGGTCCCACCAGTATTGATGGCTATGTAGCGGTAATATCAAATAATGGGAGCAACTTAATAAGAGCCACTTATATTGGTACCACAGGCTTAGATCAAGTATTTGGAATACAATTTGACAATAATGGATACCCATATATAATGGGGCAAACAACGGGCACATGGGCTGTGGTAAATAATTTACCGGGCACACCCACTATTTATAGTAATGCCGGCGGAAAACAATTTATTGCTAAGCTACAGCCTAATTTATCGGCCTATGTTTATTCCACCATGTTTGGCACTGGTGCTGCCACACCCAATATCTCCCCCGTAGCATTTTTGGTGGATAGGTGTGAGAATGTGTACATCTCTGGCTGGGGAGGGCATTATGAAAACTCAAATCCATTTAACAGTGCTGGTACTACAGGCTTGCCCGTTACCCCAGATGCGTTTAGAGCTACCTCCGACGGGAAGGATTTTTATTTTTTTGTATTACGAAAAAATGCTGCTTCGCAATTGTTTGGTAGTTTTTTTGGAGAAAATAATTCATCCAATGCCGGTGGCGATCATGTGGATGGTGGTACTAGTAGGTTTGATAGAAATGGAACAATCTATCAAGCTATTTGCGCAAACTGTAATTTAACCAACCCTTTACCCCTATTTCCAACCACGCCTGGTGCCTTTTCCACCATAAACAGAGCCGCGCAGGCTAATAATGGTGCAGGGTGTAATTTAGCAATGGTAAAAATTGCGATGAACCTTGCCGGTGTAGCAGGCGGAGTACAATCAGCCATTAATGGAAATATTAGAGATACCACTGGTTGTGTACCACAAACGGTGGACTTTAGCGACACCATTGCCAATGCACAGAGCTATGAATGGTACTTTGATTATGTACCAGGTAATCCACCAAACTTAACTACCACTACCCCTAATGCGCAGTTTACTTTTACTACTGCAGGCATACACCCTGTAATGCTGGTAGCTATTGATCCAAATACTTGTAATGTAAGAGATAGTTCTTACATGAACATAAAAATTGGCGTTACGCAAGCTATACCCGTTTTTACCGCTACTCGCCAATTGCCTTGTACAGATTTTCGATATTTATTTACCAATACTACTATTGAGCCTGCCACCCATCCTTTTAAAGACACAAGTTTTGTGTGGGATTTTGGTGATGGTTCTCCATTAATAAAAGCCAATAAAAATCCCGCCATTAGTCATCAATATGCAGCAGCCGGAACGTACAACGTACGATTATTATTAAACGATACTACGTATTGTAATTCGCCAGAGGATACTGTATTGCGATTACAGGTAGCTATTAATGTAGTGGCAGGTATAGCGGCCCCTTCTATTGTTTGTATTAATAAACCCGCGCAGTTTACCAGCACTTCCACCGGTGTGGAAACCTATTTATGGGATTTTGGTGATGGCTTTACTTCTACCGACGAAAATCCAGTACATACTTATACTACCGCGGGTCCATTTACAGTAAGGCTTACGGTCTTCAATACAGGCTCATGTAACGGAAGCGATACCCGCACCTTTAATATTACTGTGTTTGATACACCTACGGCGTTGGCTTCTTTTGCACCGGTGCCTCCGCAGGTAAATACACCAACAGTATTTACTAACACATCTTTAAATGCAGTAAGGTATAAGTGGGTGTTTGGCGATGGTGATTCGTTAGAAGTTAATTCGCTGCAATCTGTTTCGCATCAATATAATGCCACTGGTACTTTTAATGCGAAGCTAATAGCTTTTAATCAGGCAGGATGTAGTGATACATTACCCATGCGCATTAGTAATCTTATAGAACCATTGGCAGGAGTGCCCAACGCCTTTACCCCGCTAAGCGGAGATGAAAATAGTGTTGTGTATGTACGAGGTTTTGGTATTGCTAAAATGCAGTTTACTATTTACAATCGCTGGGGACAAAAAGTATTTGAAACCAACAATCAAAAACAAGGTTGGGATGGTAAATTGAAAGGAGTGGTGCAGCCCATGGATGTGTATGCGTACACTTTATCGGTTGACTTTTCTGACGGTAAGAAATACACCAAAAAGGGAGATTTAACGTTGATAAGATGATGCGATAATGTGCTGATTTGATGAAGGAATAATTTGATAAAGAGTTTATGATAGTGATAAAGAGAATATGGATAATAGTTGTGTTTGCTTTTGGCGGTTCACCTTCTGCCATTGCCCAAGATTTGCATTTTTCCCAATTCATGAACGCACCCTTGCTTACCAATCCGGCCAATACGGGTTTTATTCCCGAAGGAGATTTTAGGTTGGGAGCCAATTACAAAAATCAATGGGCTTCACTTACCGCTTTCCCTTATAAAACCATGAGTGTATGGGGCGATTTTCAAACCCTACAAAACGAAGAGTCAACTGGGTGGTTAGGGGTAGGTGGTATGTTGTTGAGAGATGTAGCTGGCACCAGTGTATTAACTTCTACTAAAGGATATGCATCAGTGGCTTATCATCAAATGTTGGGCTATAGTAGCTTGGCCAGTTTAGGTTTTAATGTAGGCTTTGCCAATAAACGTATTAGCACAACAGATCTTACTTTTCCCAGCCAGTGGAATGGTCGCTTTTTTGATACCCACCTCATTGGCACTGCACCCAAACTTAGCCGCAACAGCATTACTTATTTTGACATGCAGGTAGGTGGTAACTATGCTTTTTTCCCCACAGATAATGTGTATGTCAATGCTGGTTTTTCTGCCATGCATGTAAACAGGCCAAAAGAATCTTTCTTTACCAGTTCGGCAGATAGTAACCGCATTGCACCCCGCTATACCGGTTTTTTAAATGGCAGTTTTAAATTAAATGATAGGGTAATTGTAAACCCCAATGTGTATGCCTCCTTTCAAGCAAAGGCTTACGAAATTGTGGGCGGTGCCAATGTGCATTACAATTTATCGGGCGATGGGGAGAAAATATTAATAGCCGGATTATACTATCGTTTTAAAGATGCTGTTATTCCCATGGTAGGGCTGGGCCTAAAAGATTATTCATTTACCTTCTCTTATGATGCTACCACTTCGTCATTAAGTACTTTTAATGGAGCCCGGGGCGGGGTAGAACTTTCTTTGGTAAAAACGGGCTTGTTTAATTACTATCGTGGTAATAAACAAGATGGTATGTGCCCTTCGTTTAAGTAGTAAGTTTTATCTTTCGGTAAAATTTATGATACCATGTTAAAGAATATCGTCCTAGCCGTTTCCTTATTCAGTGTTACTTTTTCCTTTACACAAATAGGTACTAAACCACTTACAGTTGGCCATCCGGTAACCATTAGCATACCCGATTATATGAACCGCACGGTGGGTATTAACAGTAGTGCCCTTATTCAATACAAAAGCGAGGTTAAGGATGTGTATGGCTTTGTAATTGAAGACCTAAAAGAAGAGCTGAAACTAGCAGAGCTGAATTATGTAAGTATTAATGAATTTTACGAGGAGTTTATCAAAGACTTTTTAGAAGGAGAAGAAAAAACAACACAAAGCAAACCTATCGCTTCACAAAAAGGAGGGATTAATTTTATAGAAGCTGATATTAGTTACTACGATAAAGAAGCAGAAACAGATATTTATTATTTGATAGGCATTGTAGAAACCAAAACCTCTTTTTACAAAGTACTTAGCTATTCTACCTTGGAAAACAAAGCCAAGTTTAAAGCAGACTTTCAGAAGATTTTATATAGTTTGAAAGATTAATTTCTTCAGTAAATACAGTTGTGTTAACAAACGCCGCCGAGTTCAAGGCCATCACACAAGTCCGGGGTGAGACATCGGCTGAGAAATTGTAAATTGAGAAACTCGGGTGGGGAGTAAAAGAATGTATTTGCAAAAATGGGTAATTGTGGTAAATTTGAGCATTGCACTTCTATTAAACTTTGGCGCTAAATTGAACATTTGTAAGTCAATTTTCCAGCCTTAATAAAGCCTCAAAAATTGGCAGTAATTTTGCCGAAATCGAGACGAATTGAATAATTAAAAACCAAAAAAGGGTATGATTTACTTAAAATACTTACTGATTTTTTTTTCTGGGTGGGTAACTTCCGTAATTATTGGAGGAATAATAGGTGTTATTTTTAAAGCTGAAAAATCAAAAATTGGAGGATTTATAGCTGGATTAATAATACCATTTGCAGTAGTTTTTTTAGTTTCAAAAATATTATTGAACAAAAATTCTGTGAATAAATACAACTTATTACCAATTTCATTGATTTTAATGCCGTACATATTGTTTAACCTTCGTGCACTGTATATCAGCGGCGTGCAAGATGGAAGTGGAAACGATAATTGGGGGCTGACGAGAGTCAAAATGAAAGTTAACAAAGGACTAGTAATAGGAGGTTTAATTGGTTCAGTATTATCTGTATACTTTTTCGTAAAATACTCATTTTTATAATTTCAAGTTTCTCCCTTCCCGTGTGTCCGTTCAGCCAACTTCATAGATTCTGTGTTAAGAATCAAATGATTTGAATTATTTATTTTTGTGTTTTAGGCAGCTTCAAGCCAGCCTGTTCAGGGAGTAGCGTTTTGTTGCTCCCTGGTTTTTTGTGAATATTCTTTGTCATATAGTTTTTCTGTTTTGTAGATAATATAAATCAACTCTAAAAGTTTTCTTTGCACTGCTACTGCCGCTTTCATTTTTATTCCATGCTTGGATACCAGTCTGACAAAAATTGCTTTACACCTTTCGTCATGCCTTATGGCTGCTAGTGCAGGTAGGTGCATGGTTTTTCTTAAAAACTTATTGCCCTTTTTGGATATTCTTGGTTTACCTTTTACGGAGGTTCCCGATTGCTTTTCTTTTACATCCAGGCCCGAATAACTAGTCAACTGCTTTTTACTTCGTATCAACTCAAAACCATTTGTTTCAGCTAAAACAGTTACGGCAGTTAATACTCCCACTCCTGGGATGGAAGTAATACGTTTTACTTTCTTTTTTACTGTTTCATTTTGATTAATCAGTGCCGCTAATTCAATCTTTATTTCTTGTTCCTGTTTTTCAAGCAGGATAATCAATTTACTGACTCTTCGGATAGTAGTTTTGTTGGGTTCAGCTTCTGCTTGTTCAGCATGTAATTGATTTTTAGCTACTGTCCTGGCTTGTATAATTTGGTCTCTTTCACGGGTAAGTTGCCGTAGTTTTTTGTAAAGCGGGTTGGCCGGTTGCCAGTTATCTAACTTTCTTTCTAACCCAAATCGGGCAATGGCTTCGCTGGCTGTTTTTTCGGTTTCAGTTTTTACATCTAAGGTGCGGAGGTAGTTGCTGATTTTATTGGGAAGCACAATACTTAACGCTTGCTGTTTACTATGAAGAAAGTAAGCCAGCCGCTCATGGTAAACACCAGTCGCTTCCATTACATACTGCGTTGTAATAGCTGTACTCGTCTGTTTGTTTACCCAATCCAGTAAGGAGTTAAACCCTTTATCTGAATTTGAAAACGACTTGTGGGCACACAATTCTGGGGTTAAATTATCTAATAATCTTCCCAGTGTAACTACCAGTTCATTCTTGGCTACATCAATTCCGCATACTTGCTTTAAAATAGTTTGCATACCAATAGGTTTAAAAGTGAAATAATGTAAAGTGAAAATCTCCCTTCATTTTGTCTCCTTGTTGGATATTCTGGATATAAAGCATTGCCTTATTCCTTACATTCTGTTCAAACTCGAAGAGATAAAAAAAGGGTGAGGCGAATCCTATGAATCAACATACTTTAAAGTTGCTTAGGCGAAGTTGTGCTCTCACCCTTTTCACTTTTTTCAAATCTATGACTACCTTTTAATCAAAAGCTTTAAGAATCTCTACTTTGTTTACAAACATAGGAGACGATGTCTCGGCGCATAGCCTTTTGTGTGTTGGCTGCCGGACTCGCCGTAAAATAGGTAATGCACCGCTGGTTATGTAATTGGCGGTTTTTTATTTTTCCCCACCACCCTTTCTCCACCTCCCCACTGGTATACGTTCCTGCCCATGTAAGGCCGTGTGTGGCAAAGGTGTGCGGCAACCGACATTGGGCTGCTACAAAGCAACACAGTATCTTAATTTTTAGTTAACCGATTAGCCATTGCAGCTGTTTCGTAAATGCATTACCCCAATATTACGTCTTCTGTATAGATAGATGTGCAGGTAAGCCACCAACTGCACAACGGTGTAGATTTTCTACATTCTTTTGTTGGTGTAGTAGCAAAACTAAAAATCGCAAATTATCTGCCCCACATTCCCGAATTTTGCCCCATCAAAAACACAAGAACGGATGAGTTTATCCATTGAAACTATTGAAGCTTTTAAAAAAATAGTGGGAGAGGCCAATGTTTTTTTAGACCAAGAATCTTTACAACACTATGCCCACGATGAAACGGAGAACCTGCACTTTTTACCACAGGTGGTACTAAAGCCCCGCACAACAGCAGAAATAAGTGAAATACTAAACCTTTGTCATCAACATAAAATACCCGTTACCCCCCGTGGCGCCGGCACTGGCTTAAGTGGTGGGGCACTACCACACTTAGGTGGTGTATTACTTTCTATCGAGCGGATGAATAGTATTTTGAATATTGATGAACGCAACCTGCAAGTAACCACCGAGCCGGGAGTAATTACAGAAGTGCTACAAAATGCGGTAAAAGAAAAAGGTTTGTTTTATCCACCCGACCCGAGTAGCCGCGGCTCTTGTTTTATCGGTGGTAATATTGCCGAAAACAGCGGCGGCCCTAAAGCAGTAAAGTATGGAGTGGTAAAAGACTATGTATTGAATTTAGAAGTAGTGTTGCCCACCGGCGAAATTATTTGGACGGGCAGTAATGTATTAAAAAACTCAACAGGCTATAATCTTACCCAATTACTGGTGGGTAGTGAAGGAACCTTGGGCATTGTTACCAAAATTGTATTAAAGTTAATACCCCATCCGCAGCATGATTTATTAATGCTGGTGCCTTTTAAAAATTTAGAACAGGCAGGGGAAGCAGTTAGCGCCATTTTTAGGGCGGGCTTTGTGCCGAGTGCCATGGAGCTGGTAGAGATAGATGCCCTTACCATAACCGATAATTTTTTGGGAGGTACGGCGGTGCCTGTAACGGCGGATACGGCTGCCCATTTAATTATTGAAGTAGATGGAAATAATTTGGATGTGCTAATGCAGGAAATGGAAGCTATTGGCAACCTGTTAACACAATATGACATTGGAGAAATTTATTTTGCAGACGATTCTGTACAAAAGGCGGAGCTGTGGAAACTAAGAAGAAGGGTGGCGGAAGCAGTGAAACTTATTGGCTATACTATTGAAGAAGACACCGTAGTGCCAAGAGCAGAATTGCCTAAGCTGATTATGGGTGTAAAAGCCTTGGGTAAGAAATATGATTTTGATGTGGTGTGTTACGGTCATGCGGGTGATGGCAACCTGCATATTCGCATAAGAAAAGAAGGTATACCTAATAGCTATGAAAATGAAACGATGAAAACAATTTTAAGAGAAATGTTTGTACTTACGCAAGCGTTGGGCGGCACCATTAGTGGGGAGCATGGGGTGGGGCTTATCCAAAAACCTTTTATGGATATTGTAATGAGTGAAACCAACTTAAGGTTGATGCGGGAAATAAAAAAAACATTTGATCCTAACGGCATTTTAAACGCCGGTAAAATTTTTTAATCCAACAAAATAAAAAAATGCAAAAAAAATTATTAGCAGCGCTGTTGTTTTTGTTATCTATAAATGTACAGGCGCAAAAAGATAAGGAGGACGAAAAACCCAAAGGTTTTCAAAAGGAAAACTTGTTTACAGGTGGTAGTGTTAACCTATCTTTTTTCAATAACTCATTTATTATTGGTGCCAGCCCGGTGTTTGGTTATAGCGTTACCAACTGGGCCGATGTAGCGGTACTAATTAATTATAATTATGCTTCGCAAAGAGATGTGTATGATATAAATGATAGGTTAAGGCAGTATACTTATGGAGGGGGTGCTTTTGTACGACTATACCCTGCTAAATTTTTATTTGCGCAAGGGCAAGTAGAACGAAATTATGTAAAGGAAAAATACAAACCCGTAAATGGCAATCCTCCAGAGTCAGTTAAAAGCAATGCGGGTAGCTTACTAGTAGGTGGTGGTTATTGTAGTGGAAGGCAGGGCAGAGGTGGCCAACCGTTTTATTATGTTTCAGTAATGTTTGATATATCGGCTAAAGTTTCTTCTCCGTATACAGATAATTTGGGTAGAGCTATACCAATCATAAGAGGTGGGTTTCAAATACCCTTATTTCAAGGAGGTGGAAGAAAAAATAGATAGTTTTTTATACATATTTTAAAAGCGAAGCAGGATCATCTATTAAGGTGATCCTTTTTATTGCTTCCTCGTATAAAAAACCTTCTTGTTTCATTAGCTCAATATGCTGCAGTAAGTGATTATAAAAACCGACAGAGTTTAAAATGTATATCTGCTTATCATGAATGGTCAGCTGGTTCCAGGTTACAATTTCAAACAACTCATCCAAGGTGCCAAAGCCGCCGGGTAAAATAATAGCTGCATCACTTATGGCATACATCTTTTTCTTTCGTTCGTGCATATCATCACATATAATTAATTCGGTAATGCCACGGTGTTGTACTTCCCATTCCAACAGTATTTTGGGTATAAAGCCGATTACGTTTCCGCCTTGCTCCATTACACTATCGGCAATTACGCCCATTAGTCCGGCACTACCACCACCGTATACCAACTTTATTTTATGTGCAGCCATTAGTTTACCCAATGCCAGGGCATGCGCTTGAAAAATTGGGTTGGTACCCATTTTGGATCCGCAAAAAACCGCTAAAGATTGTATAGGCATATATTATCAATTATGATGATCGTTTTATAAGATAATGTTATTGTAAATTTAATGTAGTGAAGAATGCCGCCAAAATTGGGTTTCATCAATCAATACTATTTATACGCGGTATTAAGTAATATTGCAACAAAGGGAAGTGAAATTTCTTTACCTTCAAAAATTGAAGTACATTATTTTTTAGTTAACACATTTACTCAACGAAAGTAGCTGTTATGTCGCCACAAGTATTGTTTGCCTTTGTAATTGGATATTTTGTTTTGTTATTGGGTGTGGCCTGGTACACTTCCCGTAATGCAGATAACGAGTCTTTTTTTATCGGCAATAGAAATAGTAATTGGATGCTGGTAGCATTTGGTATGATAGGTACTTCGCTTAGCGGTGTTACGTTTGTAAGTGTGCCGGGTGGGGTGGGTAGCGGCAATTTTTTTTATTTTCAAATAGTGCTGGGTTATTTATTAGGGTATATGGTTATTGCTTTTGTTTTATTGCCATTGTACTACCGAATGAATTTAACCAGCATCTACACATATTTGGAAAAACGATTTGGTGTAAATGCGCATAAAGCCGGGGCATTCTTTTTTATACTATCCAGAACGGTAGGTGCTACCGCTAGGTTGTATTTAGTTATAAGCGTGTTGCAAACTTTCATTTTTAATAAGATGGGTATACCCTTTGAAGTAACGGCTTTGGTTATTCTCTTATTAATTTTATTATACACTTTTGAAGGGGGGGTTAAAACAATAATATATACAGATACGCTGCAAACTACAGGTATGCTGGTAGGGTTAGTAGTATGCATCATCGTAATCATCAAAGCATTAAATACAGATATTGGTGGCGCTATGGAAATGATGAGCGACAAAGGCTATACCCGCATTTTTAATTGGGATGTAAAGGCGGGTTCATTTGCCTTAAAGCATATTTTGGGCGGTATGTTTATTGCTATAGCTATGACGGGGCTTGATCAAGAAATGATGCAAAAAAACATTAGTGTAAAAACATTAAAAGATTCGCAAAAAAATATGATGACGTTTACTGCCGTTCTAATGGTAGTCAATTTTCTTTTCTTAGTATTGGGTGGCGTTCTTTATTTGTATGCCAGTACAAAGGGTTTAAGTGTACCACCGGATGATCTTTTTCCGACCATTGCATTAAGTGATGCCTTTAGCGGCACCATTGGTGTTATTTTTATCATTGCCTTAATTTCTGCTTTGTTCCCGAGTGTGGATGGCGCCATTACCTCGCTTACAGCTTGCTATTGTATTGATATTTTAGGTTTAAATAAATCCACCGACAGCGAGAAAGCTAAAAAGAGTAAAAGGCTTCGGGTGCATTTTACATTCGCTATTATTTTCTTTTTAATGGTTTTACTGTTTAAAGCTATTAATGATAAACTCATCATTGATTTCATCCTCAAGTTTGCAGGCATTACCTATGGTCCACTATTAGGTTTGTTCGCATTCGGCATTTTAACCAAAAAAGTATTGAACAAAAATCTTATTTGGACAGTGTGTATCATTGCCCCCCTTTTTGCATTGGGTATCGATATGCTAAGCAATCCTGCTTGGTACGAGGCTAAGCTGCATGTAAAGTTGGGCCTTGATAATTTATCGGCTAGTATTTTTAGTGGGTATAAAATAGGCAACGAATTAATAATCATTAACGGGTTACTTACATTTGTGGGTTTATGGTTTATTTCTAAACCCGCAAGTGGATTAAAGGCCGTATAATCATACGCTAATTTTATTATTGCCACCAATGCCAGTGATTTACACATAATAGAGTCCGCAGTGTTTTTTTTCTAACTAATGCCTACAAGCATTGCACAATTTTATTGCTCGGGGCAAATATGAAAGAGCGGTATTCTATCTTCGTTAAAATATTTTAAGTGGAATTAATTCATCCATTAGTACAAGCCTTTGCGGAGCAGCATAGTTCTGCGGAAGATGCATTGCTGCAAGAAATTAATGAGTATACCACAAAGCAGCATCAGGAGCCGCAAATGTTAAGTGGGCATTTACAAGGCAAGGTGCTGGAAATGATAAGTTGTATGATACAGCCCCGCCGTATTTTAGAAATTGGCACTTTTACCGGTTACAGTGCATTGTGCCTTGCCAAAGGATTAACGGATGACGGACAACTGCATACTATTGATATTAGAGAAAATGACGTACAGCTGGCTAGATCCTATTTTGATAGATCGGTTTATAGTTCAAAAATTATGGCTCATTGCGGCAGTGCTTTAGATATCATTCCACATTTAAATGAAACCTGGGATTTAGTATTTATAGATGCAGACAAGCCCGCATACATAGAATATTTTAACCTCGTTTTTCCTCGGTTACGAAAAAACGGCTTTATTTTAGCAGATAATATTTTCTTTCATGGGCAGGTATTCCAAAGCGAAGTAAAAGGTAAAAGTGCAAAAGGAATGAAAGCCTTTAACGCCTACATAAATGAAAGAACCGATATTGAAAAGTGTGTTTTAACCATCCGCGACGGGTTGTACCTGCTGCGTAAAAGATAGAAGGTGTATGCAAAAAATCAAACTTCTTACTATATTAACCATAGCCCTCAGTTGCCATTCCATAAAAGGAATTGGACAATCGTCGGAAGTTATTGCCAACTACATTTACCAATATAAACAGGTGGCCATGGCAGAAATGAAACGAACTGGGGTGCCGGCAGCCATTACATTAGCACAGAGCATACATGAGTCCGGAGCCGGCAAAAGTGAGTTGGCTAATAAATCAAATAATCACTTTGGTATTAAATGCAAAACCAACTGGACGGGTGATAAGGTTTATCACGACGATGATGCCCGTGGCGAATGTTTTAGAAAGTATTCAGCCGTGATAGAATCATACATGGACCATTCGGATTTTTTACGTAATGGCCAGCGCTATGCTTTTTTGTTTGATCTTGATCCCGAAGATTATTCAGGCTGGGCTAATGGCCTAAAAAAGGCAGGCTATGCAACCAATCCTAAGTATCCGCAAGTGTTAATTAAATTAATTGAAGAGTACGGATTGCAACATTACACCCTACTAGCCATAGGCAAAATACCCGATGCGATGCCCCCGGACGAGGGTGCAGTTACGCCACCATTATCTGCACTACAAACATTGCCCACAGCCCCTCAAGAAAAACCTGTTGAACAATCTACAGCAACACAAAGAAAAATCACGGAACCTGCAGCGGTGCCTACCACTATTAATGCTTACCCCAGTGGTGTTTTTTTAATTAATGACACCAAAGTAGTGTTTATACTTAAGGGTGCTTCTTTTTTTGCAATCGCATCCGAACATAAGGTAGATTTAGCCCGCCTGTTTGAGTTTAATGACATGCCTGCTGCCGAGGAGGCGCCAAAAGACATGTTGATTTTTTTGCAACGTAAACGTAAAACCGGTTACAATGAATTCCATACCATACAGCCGGGCGAAACGATGCATGATATTGCCCAAAAGCAAGGCATACGTTTAGAAAGCTTAAGAGAATTGAATTGGCTTGCGCAGCATGAAGTACCTTCGCTGGGAGAAGTATTAAGTCTCAAAAAAAAATCAGCTTCTATACCAAAGTTAGTATTACAAACAAATTATACCATTTCTGGAACTAAAACGTATTAATAATGGCTACCGTAAAAGTGCATGATAAATTATTTGAAACCTATTTGGATGAAGCAACATTATTAAATAGAATAAAAGAATTAGCTGCGCAAATAAGTATTGATTATAAAGACAGACGACCTTATTTTATTGCAATATTGAACGGCTCTTTTATGTTTGCTTCAGATTTGTTTAAACATCTAAACATTGAGGCGGAATTATGTTTCATCAAATTAGCTTCATATAAAGGCATGAAATCAACTGGCGAGGTGGTTACTTCTATTGGATTAGATGAAGACCTATTCGGAAAAGATGTAATAATTATAGAAGATATTGTAGACACGGGTAAAACTTTGCATAATTTTTTACCAAAGCTGCACCATCAGCAACCTCATTCATTAAAAATAGCCACACTATTGCATAAGTCAGCAGCCACTGCATATCCCCTAGTTTTAGATTATGTAGGGTTTGATATTCCAAACAAATTTGTGGTAGGTTATGGCCTCGATTATGATGGCCTTGGCCGCAACTTAAAAGAAATATACCAGGTCGTTTAGTAGAATGTACATTTTTTTGTACCTTATCGAATTAAAACAACCTGTTGAAGGCTTATATCTTATTAGCACATCTATTATTCGTTCATTTGTCCATCCATGCCCAGCAATTTTATGTGCGGGGCCAAGTAAAGGACGAGTGGGGCAATGCGTTACAAAATGTAAAAATTCTTCAACATAAGACGGGTTATCTTTTTAATACCGGTGCCGAAGGTAGTTTTGGCATTCTTGCGCAGCAATCGGCCGATAGTTTAAGTTTTATTTTAGATGGATTTTGTGTGCAACGCATTTTAGCCTTTGCAGATAAATATCAAACCATTACGTTAAAGAAATTATCTGCCGGTATGTCGAGCAGTAGAAGGGGGAAACTGGCCTCCTATACACAAAACTTAGAAAAGGAAGATCAAAGAAGCTGGTACAGTGGAGATGAAACCTATGCCACTTTACTTGAAAATCATTTTGTAAATGCAAAAAAGACACCCGTAACCGGTATGTCTTTAAATGTAGATAGAGCTTCGTACAGTAATATACGTCGCTTTATTACACAAGGCACTACGGTACCGCCTGATGCAGTTCGCATAGAGGAAATGTTGAACTACTTTAACCTCGGCTATCAACCACCACCGCCAGATAAAGTTTTTGAAGTGGAAACACAATTAACAAATTGCCCTTGGAATACCGATAATCAATTATTCTACATTAATCTTCACTCTCAAAAGTTAAACTTAGATACCCTACCACCCAGCCACCTTGTTTTTTTAATTGATGTATCTGGCTCCATGGACATGCCCAATAGACTACCATTATTACAATCAGCATTTAGATTATTGGTAAATAATTTACGAGAAAAAGATTCTGTTTCTATAGTGGTTTATGGCGGCGTTACGGGTATTATGTTACCCACTACTAGCGGAGCCCAAAAAGAAAAAATTTTAAAAGTGATTGACGAATTGGTGCCAGGCGGATCTACCCCCGGAGAATCTGGTATTAAGTTGGCGTACAGTGTAGCCAATAATCATTTTATAAAGGGGGGTAATAATAGAGTGATATTGGCAACCGATGGCGATTTTAATGTTGGATTAAAAACAGATACGGAATTAGAGGAAATGATTAGTACACAGCGCCTGTCGGGTATATACCTTACTTGCTTGGGTGTGGGTATGGGTAATTATAAAGATTCTAAAATTCAAACACTGGCTACTCGTGGCAATGGAAATTTTGCTTACCTAGATAATTATAGAGAAGCTGAAAAAGTGTTGCTTAAAGAGTTTACACAAACGGTATATGCGGTGGCAGATAATGTGTATATGAATGTGGAATTTAATTCGGAGTACATAAAGCATTACCGACTAATTGGGTTCGATAACAAAGTAGGTGCTTTAAAAGATACCCTTTCACAAATAGAAGGTGGTGAGGTAGGCTCTGGCTACTCTATGATGGCACTTTTTGAAATAGTACCCACAGATGCAAATTTGAGCGCAGTAAAAAATAAAATAACCAATGAGCCACTAGCACAAATTAAACTTTCGTACAATAAGCCCAATATAAATAAAGTAAGTGTACAAAACTTTAGCTCACCATTTCAGTATACTGAATTTAAAGTACTACACCAAAATCATCGATTTTCTGCTGCGGTGGCACTTATGGGCTGCATGCTACGCAATTCCTCTTTTATAAAAAACAGCGATTGGAACCAGTTGATAAATTTAACAACAGAAAGTTATAATGCTACTGATTTATTACAGCAGGAATTTTTAATGCTAGTGCAAAAAGCAAAATTGATTTACGCAAAAACCAAAAGGGAAAAAAGAAGGGGATAGTTTGAATTTTTAATTGCCTGTAGCTATTCACAACCTTTATTTTAAAATAAGTTTTTTCTAAATAATAAAGAGGCCACATAGCCTCTTTATTATTTAGAAGTATTAAATGCATTAAGAAAACATCTCCTTAATCTTATCAAAAAAATTACGATCGCTTTTTTCTGGATGGGGTTTTAAGTTTGGAGATTGGCTTAATTTTTCTAAAATTGCTTTTTCATCATTGCTTAAATGTTGTGGAGTCCATACACTTACTTGTATTAATTGATCTCCTTTTTCATAGCCATTTACCGCCGGAAAACCTTTGCCTTTTAAGCGCAATATTTTACCACTTTGAGTGCCTGCTGGTATTTTTATTTTAGCCCGCCCATCAATGGTAGGCACTTCTACTTGTGTTCCAAACACAGCATCGGTAAAGGAAAGAAATAATTCATACGCCACATTCAAACCTTCTCGATGTAGCTCCTTGTGTTGTTCTTCTTCTATCAATACAATTAAATCTCCGGCAGGGCCGCCTCTTTCGCCAGCGTTACCCCTACCACCTACACTAAGTTGCATACCTTCTTGTACACCGGCCGGTATCTCAATACTTACTGTTTCATCTGCATATACTCTGCCATCGCCTTTACAGCTACTGCATTTGGCGGTTACCGTTGTACCTTCTCCATTACAAGTAGGGCAGGTGGTAACTGTTTGCATTTGTCCTAAAAAAGTGTTTTGTACTCTTCGTACTTGCCCGTTGCCGCCGCAGGTACCGCAGTTTTGCACACTATTTTTATCTTTTGCTCCGCTACCATTGCAGGAGGTACAGCCTACATACTTTTTTACCTTTATGTTTTTTGTAACGCCTTTTGCTATTTCTTCAAAGTTTAGCTTCAGTTTTACCCTAAGGTTACTACCTCTTACGCCTCGGCTACGTTGGCCGCCACCACCACGACTGCGTTGGCCACTACCAAAAAAATTACCAAACACATCATCGCCAAAAATATCGCCAAACTGACTGAATATGTCATCCATATTCATGCCGCCGCCGCCGCCAAATCCACCACGGCCTGCGCCACTTAGTCCGGCATGCCCATAGCGGTCGTACTGCGATTTTTTATCTGCATCACTTAATATTTCGTATGCTTCGGCCGCTTCTTTAAATTTTTCTTCGGCCGCTTTATCGCCTGGATTTCGGTCGGGGTGGTATTGCATGGCCACTTTACGGTATGCTTTTTTAATTTCATCCGTACTGGCATTTTTGCTTACACCCAGTATTTCGTAAAAATCTCTTTTTGACATAAAACGCCAAACCCTAAAGGGCTTTTACCTTAAAGTGAATAGCACTTTAAAGGTTGATTAAATAATATGGTTGACTAATCTACCTCGCCTTATTGTAAAAACAAAGCAGGTGATTAGGGAACAGGAATATGAAGTGTACTGCCGAAAACGGGATGCATAATGACACGCAACTACCGTTGAAAGTTTTACAAAAGCTGGTAACAAAATCATAAACCTTTACGTTAAAGAACTAATCCGAATTTTAGTACGTCATTCATCAACGTATCTCTTTTTGGATACAATACTATTACTTTCCTACCACCACTTTTGCATGGCGAATAATTTTATCGTTTAGATAATATCCCTTCATTACTTCATCCATTACTTTTCCTATCAGCTCATCATTGGGTGCTGGAATTTCGGTAATAGCCTCATGTAAATCGGAATTAAAAGCTTGGTTCACTGTCTCCATTGGCTTAACTCCTTTGGATTGAAGTGTGTTACGTAGCTTGTTAAACACCAACATAATGCCTTCTTTTTGTTGGGCAATGTCGTCGGTGGTTTCTAATTGCTTTTGGGCTCTATCGCAATCATCCAGTACATCCAGCAGGCTAATAATTACATCTTTACCGGCTGTTTGCATCAGTTCAATTCTTTCTTTGGCGTTGCGACGTTTAAAATTATCGAATTCAGCAGCTAGGCGCAGGTATTTATCTTTTTGTTCATCTAATTCGGCCTGTAGCTTATCGGTTTCAGACTCTTCCATGGGGTTATTAAGATGATTGGTGCCACTTACATTATCGTCGGCATTAATATCAATACTCCCGGTTTCATCTGTCAGGTTGTTTTCGTTTAGGTCTTTTTCTGCCATTTTTATAAAATTGTTTGCAAAGGTACGATGGGCAATAATACTGCCAAGGCAATATTTTGGGACAAATTGGCGTAAGCATGGCAAAGGCCCATATGTTTATAGGTTAGGGGTTACGGTGAATTTAGAAATGTAACGGATATTAAATTCCATAATACCTTAATACTTACCGCATAAACCCTAGTCCTATCCCCGTTTTTCTTACCTTGCAGCCCTTATGGCACAAGTTTTTTTAAAACGAAAAATAGCTCCAAGGGTAGCCAATGGGCACCCTTGGATTTTCAATAATGAAGTAGAAAAAGTTGATGGAGATGTAACCGGGGGTGAGGTAGTGGAAGTGTTTTCGCATGATAAAAAATTTATTGGCAAAGGGTATATCAATCCTAAATCTCAAATAATTGTAAGACTACTTACCCGTCAAAAAAATGAGGAAATAAATGAAGCCTGGTTTTTTTCTCAAATTAATAAGTGCTGGCAATACCGGCAGCAATTGGGATATAGCGAAAACTGTAGATTGGTATTTGGCGAGGCGGATAGTATGCCACAGTTGATTATTGATAAATTCAACGACTATTTTGTTATTCAAACACTGGCCCTGGGTATAGATGTGTGGAAACCAGCCATTGTGAAAACGCTTGAAACCATTTTTTCGCCAAAAGGCATTTATGAACGAAATGATGTACCAGTAAGAGAACTGGAAGGGCTGCCTCAGCAAAAAGGTTTTTTATCGGCTCCTTTTGATACCAATATTATTATTAACGAAAACGGGTTTCAATTTTATGTAGATATTGAAAATGGGCAGAAGACGGGGTATTTTCTTGATCAGCAAGACAATCGCCGAGCTATACAGCATATTGTAAAAGGGGCGGATGTATTAGGCGCCTTTACCTATACAGGTACTTTTGAAGTGCATGCGGCAGGCTATGGTGCCAAGTCCGTCTTAGGCTTAGATATATCGGAAAATGCAGTAGCGCAGGCTAATCGAAATGCCGCCTTAAATGGTGTGGCCGATCGTTGTAAGTTTGAAGCCGCCAATGCATTTGATGTATTGAAACAATGGGGTAAGGAAGGACGACAATATGATGTAGTAATGCTGGATCCTCCGGCATTTACCAAAAGCAGGGAAACAATACAGAAAGCCATTACAGGCTATAAAGAAATTAATCTAAGAGGCATGAAACTAGTAAAGCCAGGCGGTTTTTTAGTTACATCATCCTGTACCAACTTAGTAAATCCTGAAATGTTTTTACAAATTATAGAGATGGCGGCAAAAGATGCCAGAAGGAAATTGAGGCAGGTGGTTTTTCAAAAACAAGCCGCAGAGCATCCTATTATTTGGGGAATGGAAAATACCGAGTACCTGAAATTCTTAATAGTGCAGGTACAATAATAATAAAGAAGAATAAATTAGTGAGAGACTTGAAACTTACCCGATTCTACAATTTTACCACTGCCATCTACTAACTGGTAAATATAAATGCCCATTGCAAAATCATTTAGGTTAAGGGTAACCTTAGCAGGCATATTTTGTGTTTCGTACATTTTTTTACCTAACAGTGCATTAAATACTTTTAAAGTATAAGCGCTTTTTTGTCCAGCTTGTAATTCAAATGTAATGTAAGTCTGAGCGGGGTTAGGGTAAGTTTTAATAATTCTGTCTGCTGGGTTAGCAGCAATAGCCGATCTGTTTTGCGCAGCAGCTTGCAAACCAAGGAGTAATACAAAAGTTAATATGGACAAAATTTTCCTCAACGAAAGAAATTTACTTTTATTATCCTAAAAGTAGGCCAAATTATTAAAATACCAAGCGTAAAAATACTTGGTATTTTAATAGTATTGAATATCAAAATATTAGATAAAAAACTTTAGTTAATAGCTGCCAAAACTTCGTTTATTTTACCAAAATTTGGCTGTTCTCCTGGGTTTTCTAATACCTCGGCATATTGTATAGTTCCATTTTTATCTATTACGAAGGCCGATCTTTTAGAAACGCCTTTCATATCAAAAATCCAATTGTCATATATAGTTTGGTATAGCGTAGATACTTTTTTATTGAAATCACTTAATAAAGCGAAATTGTAGGATTGCTCTTTTTTAAATTTATCTAAAGTAAAAACAGAGTCTACAGAAATGCCAAATACTTTTGCATTTACATTATTGTAAGCCGCAATATTATCTCGCACGCTACAAAGCTCTGCCGTGCATACCCCAGTAAATGCTTGTGGGAAGAAAAGAAGTAGAACGTTACTTCCTTTTTGATCAGATAAGGTTAGCTTTTGTTTGTCGCTATCAAATAATGTAAAATCGGGGGCTGGTTGCCCAATTTGAATACCCATGGTTGTTTATTTTTTTTGCAAATAAACACTAAATAAACAAAATGGTTTTGTAGGTTTTAGAAGAAATGATTTAAAACCTTGGACATAATAAATAATCTCCTTTTTGTTTTCTAAAGCCAGTATAAGAAACGGCAATTTCAAACCCTCCTCGGCCATAGCTAGAAAGTTTTAAATCCGATACGTTTACATCATAACTTAGGGTAATAGCAAAGGGGTTATAGTCCAGTTTCACTACCGGAACAAAAGCATCATTTAGCCTTAAAAATCCGCCTGCGTGTATGGTGTAGGTAGGGTTGGTGGGGTCGTTTCCTAATTTTAATCCATACATGCCGCCCGCTACAGTTTCAGTAAAGGCTCCTTGCTTAGTATGATCGGCTTGAACGGTTATATAAGCATAATCTGAAACACCAAAACGTAATCCTCCAGAAAGCACCCATTTAGGCGCTAGTTCAAATTGACCTTGGCCTAAAAAAGATTTATTCGGTTTATTAATATGGTGGTAAGCGGCGCCCAAAAAATAATTGTTGTCTTCATTTTCTCCAAAACCAGAATTATAACTCATGCCAACACTTCCATCTACATACGCATAACGTTGCGATGAAAAGTTTTCGCCTATATAACCATTATCATAAGTATTATTGGTTGTTATCTTAGTAGGGTCAAAACTGCGCTGCACCATACCGCCCATAAAACCTAAAGACAGGTATCGGTTTTTCTCGCTACTTAGCGATTTGTGGTAATTTAAAACTGGCAGTGCATGCACTGTAGATAAACCAATAGAACCTGCTTTGTCATATAAAACTTGTACCCCAACCGTAATAAAATCATTTAATTTACCGAAAGGCAATTTTATTTCTGCATTTACAGAACCTGTTTTATAAGCATTGGTTACACTATTCCATTGGTCGCGGTAAACAGCCTGCACCCTTACATCGCCTTTAAAAATTCCGGCTAGCGAGGGGTTTCGCCAGAGGGGTGTTTCAAAAAATTGCGAAAAATGAATATCCTGACTTTTTGCCGTAGAACCCCCACATAGCAGGATAATCAATGCTATTTTTAAGTAGTTTTTCATCATAAGATTAAGGATATGTTGCCATTAAGTTTTATAATATCGCCATTATCGCAAAACACTTCTATTTGATAAACATATACATCTGATTGAGGTGGTTTTCCTTTATAGGCTCCATTCCAACCGGCGCCAGCATCATTGGGTTGAAAATTAAATTTTTCAAACACTACTTCACCCCATCGGTTAAATATTCGCATGGCTTTTACTCGATCTATGCCCCTGCCTCTAGGATAAAATATTTCATTAGCCCCATTGCCATTAGGGGTAAACGTATTAGGCATAAAAAGGTTGGCATTTTTACATATAACTGTTGCTTGTACATTAGCAGTGTTACTGCATCCATTTACATCGGTAAAGTGTACAATGTAATTCGTATTAAAATTGGGGTCGGCATTGGGGCTAGGGCAATTAGTACAACTAAGCCCTTGCGTAGGCGACCACTGCCAGGCTATGGTACCTGGCGAGTAAGTAGCAGGTATGGCAACAGGATAACCAGCCTGCACAGTTATTTGGCCGGGCAAGTTAGCCGTTGGTAATGGGTTAATAACAATGTTTTTGATGGTAGTATCAATACAACCAGAACTATTAGTAGCTATCGCCGTAATGGTAAAGTTGCCTGCTGTGTTAAAGGTTTGCGGCGGTGGATTTTGAGCAGTATAAGTATTGCCATTTGGAAACCTCCATTGCCAGCGTATAGCACTAGTGTCGGGTAGTACCAATTGCCCCGTATAAGCTCTGCTGGAATTTATGCAAAAAATGCTATCTCCATTTATAGCTGTATGGGGGCTTTGCATTACCCGCATTACAAATGGTTTTGTTAATGTATCTCTACAACCTTGCACGGTTTCTGTGGCTAAACTTACCGTGTAAAAACCGGGGGTAGTGTAGGTATGCGACGGGTGTTGAAGTGAGGAGGTATTGCCATCACCAAAATTCCAATTATAACTTAGAACTGGATCGTTAAACGTAGTAGAATCTATAAAGTTTACCGTGGCAATATTGCAAAATAAACTATCACTATATCCAAATTTGTTATTAGCCCCTGTTACCACTACGGTATCAAGACCCTCAACCGGTATTAAGCAACCGGATGGATCTCTCATAATAATCTTTGGTAAAAAACTACCAAAGGTAGTGTAGGTGTGGTTAATAGAAGGTGTAGTGGTAGTAAGTGTATTACCGTCACCAAAATCCCAGAAGTAAGAGGCCATAGGGCCAGTGGTAAAAGAATTTAAAGCCACCTGTACTGGTTTGCAACCAGATATTGGCAAGTAACTTACCCTAGTACCTATTGTGTCGTATGTATTAATAGTGAAAAAAGAAGAATCTGTACAACCGCCGGGGCTTGTTACAATTAATCTTACTACATAACTTCCAGGGTTGGAGTAATAGTGAGTAGGATTGGTTGTATTTGATGTACCACCATCTCCAAAATCCCAGCTACTGGTAGCATAGTATTCAGAGTTATTAGTAAATCGTACTAGAAAAGGCATACAGGAGCTGGCCGAATCAGCTACAGAGAAGGCAGCATTTGTTTCCGCCACTCTTATATATAAATTTTTGGTTAAAGAGTCGGTACATCCATAGTTATCGGTAACCACCAATTTTACATCGTACTGTCCTGTGGCGGTGTAGGTAGTACTGGGGGCACTGCTATTAGAGGTATTGCCATTTCCAAAATCCCAAAATACATTCATACCTGCCGGTAATGAAGTATTGGTAAAGGCCACATTGGCATTAGGACAAGTAAGCGTATCGGCCGTAAAAAAATCAGGTATGGGGTCGGCAGCTGTAATTACATTTGGAAGGGTGATGCTATCCAAACATCCGGCTGCATCAGTTACTATTAACTGTACCGAAAAGTTGCCAGTAGTATTAAACTGATGTGTAAATGGTGTTTGTAATGAATTGTAACTATTAGATAAGCCATCTCCCCAATTCCATCTCCAATTGGTAATTGAATTTGCGCCATCCGTAATACTGTTGTCGGTAAAAGTAGAGGTAAGCCCAGTACAACCGCCTGTATTAGCAGGGGTATAATTGGCTATTGGCCCATTAATGCGTATATAATTGGTGCGTGTAGAAGTATCTCTACAGCCGTTTAAATCCGTAGTTATTAAACGAATAGTGTAACTACCCGATGTAGGATACGTATGCGACACCGTATTTTGAGAGGAGGATACAATATTGCCATCCCCAAAATTCCATTGATATTGTACTATGTTGCTAGGGTTGCCTACCGTAGCTGTAAAGGCTATGTTGGCTGTTTTACAGGCTATTGTAATGTTAGCTGTAAACGTAGGATCTTCATCAATTGCTCTAGCAGTATTGATAATAGAATCTTTACAAGTACCATTGGTAACAATCAGCCTTACGGGATAAAATCCTAAGGCAGCATAAGTATGTGTTGGGTTGCGTAAGGTAGAGGTATTGCCATCACCAAAATCCCACTCCCAACTAACAGGGGTTTTGGCTACATCTACTAAAGATCTATCTGTAAAGGAGAAAAAAAGTCTATTCGTACAGTCCGGTGTTATATCAAATAAAGCAATGGGGGGCTCTACCCGCATATAATTTATTCTTTCTAATGTGTCCGGACATCCATTGTTTGTTGCTATTAAACGGATTGTAAAATAACCCGTATCTGCATATTGATGGGTAGGATTTTGCATAGTGGAAGTGTTGCCATCTCCAAAACTCCAATACCATTCATCGGCAACATTGGTAAGGTCGTTAAACTGTACCGGCTGCTTACCACATACAGGATTAGGAAACAAACTAAAATCAACTACTGGTTTATTGCCTACTCTTACTGCTTGTGGTATTACAATGGAATCTGTACAACCACTACTGGTTGTAATAAAAAGCTTAACGGTGTATGTGCCCTGTGTGGTATAGGTATAGGAAGGGTTTCTAACAGTTGCCGTGCCTCCATCGCCAAAATCCCATTGGTACGAAGTAATGGCATCCACGGTGCTAATGGTAGGATTAAAGTTTATGGTATGCGGTACGCATCCTCTAGCTGGCAATTGTGGTATGCTGATGTTTGCTCTTCTTATTACTATAAAATCGGGTTTTGTAATAGTATCATTACAACCGAAACTATTTGTAGCTATTAATCGAACTGTAAAAGTTCCATATGATGTATAGTTGTGTGTAGGGTTTTGTAATGTAGAAATAGGACTTCCATCGCCAAAGTCCCACTGCCATGCGCTTGCCCCTCCGGTAGATAAATCTTGAAAGTTTACCAATAAATTAGGCTCGCACTTTGAGGTTATAGGGGCGCTAAAGTCGGCTACTGGTTTGGGATTAATGGTTATGCTTTGTATAGAAGAGTCTATACAATTGTTATAAGTATTATACATTCTTACTACATAAGTACCCGTAGCCGCATAGCTATGGGCTGCGTTAATTGTATTGGCAGTTGAGCCATCGCCAAAATCCCAAACGGTACTTACAGGTGTAAGGGTAGAAGCATTTGTAAAATTGATGCTCTCGTTTATACATGCGTTAGGTGGAGCATTAAAACTGGTTATGTTTAAACCAATATTAATTGGATTGCTTCGTACGGTATCTTGACATCCTTGCGAACTTGTAGCAACTAATGTTACAATGTACGTTCCATTTGCTGTATAAATATGTGAAGGGTTAGCAGCGCTAGAAAAATTTCCATCTCCAAAATTCCACAAATAACTTAAGGTGCCGGGCCCGGCTGACAGGTTTGTAAAATTTATAGTAGCGGGTGCAGTACATACCAAAGGTAGTGTGTGGGTAAAGGAGGCAGTTACGCCCGGAGTTACCGAAATATAGGCCGGCTTTGTAATAATTCTAGTACAGCCTTTATCGTTCGTAACTCGAAGCGTTATTGAAAAATTGCCCGCAGTAGAATAAGTTACTGTTGGATTTCGAAGCGAAGAGGTAACGCCATTGCCAAAATCCCACGACCAGGTGGTATTCGTATTACCACTACCCGGTGTAGATAAATCGGTAAACTGAACCCTAAATGGGAAACAACCAGTACGTATGGGCGTAGTAAAATCTACCGTTGGATTTTCATACACGGTAATATATTGAGTACGAGTTAAGGTATTGCTACCACTTGCATTTTGAGCGGTAAGTGTTACCGTATAAGTACCAGGAGTAAAATAAGTAGCTGAAGGGTTTTGCAAGGAAGATGTATTGCCGTTCCCAAAATCCCAGCTCCATACCGTGGGATTGCCAGTAGATTGATCCTGAAAATTTACAATTAATGGCGAACACCCAGCTGTGGTATTCGCTGTAAAAACAGCAACAGGTGCTTGAGCATTAATGGTGCCCAAACTGCTAAAAATAAGCAGGAGTGCAAGTAGTTGTTTCATAAGGATTTATTGGCTCTCTGCCTTCAAATGGGCACCCTTTCGAGTGGGCCGTTAACACTGGTACAAATAGTTTATACCGAGTGGTATTAAAGATTAATTCATGCCAAACTTTATTGTTTTGCTTGAAATTATCTTATTTGAAAACAGAGCTAATTGGATTTTATTATAACAAGTACGTAGCGAAATAGAAATTTATTGTTTATCCAGCCGCATATTTTTTACAACGCCTCCAATATTTTGGCTCGCTTCTACGTAAGTCCAGCTATTGCGGGTAATTTGCCAATGGCCGTTTATTAAATCAAGGGGGTAGGGTGGGGTAATAAAATTGGCTGATGTAGACATTGTAGCGGCATTTCCATCCCAAGTGCCCCTTTTTTCTACTACGCCTGCTTTAATAGCATCTACCGTTTTATTACTATAGTATTTAAACTTGTAATTAGAAAAATCGCTGGTTATATCTGTGGAGTTAAGCGTAAAGTTTGTTACGGCCCATTGCCCATCCGTCATTGCTAATACAACAAGATCTTGCTGAGTGTTTTGAATTGTCTTTTTACAGTTCAAAAATAAGAAGGGTAATAGTAGTAAAATGATCGCTTTTTTCATGCCTAAGTAATAGCGCACAATTTACTACTTTCAAATGGCTTATTCTAATGGCCAGTTATCATTTTTTTTGATTTTGTTTCATCGAAATACCGAGCTTTAGTGTTTCAACTTATTAATAATCATTTTTTTTAAGGTATGCAGGCAAAACAACTTTTTTGGGGAGTTTTCTTTTTTTTAGGAAAATGTACCATAGCGCAACAACCTATTTCCTTTTTGCAACAATTAGTAGATAAGCAACCCATCCAAAAAGTTTATCTCCATACAGACCGTGCAAACTTTGTAAGCGGACAAACTATTTTTTTTAAAGCCTATATTACCACTTTTCATTTACCAGATACTACCAGTACCTCTCTGTATATTGAGTTTTTCGATTTAAAAAAACAGCAGCTCATCAAAAAAATTACTGTACCTGTGCTTTTTGGCGGGGCAGAAGGAAGTATAGACTTGCCAGATAGTTTACCCACTGGCTATTTTCAAATTAGATCTTATACACCAGAAATGTTAGCCATTGGCAATGATTTTATTTTTCAACAAAATTATTTTGTGTATGGAAAAACAGCTAACGAGGTGGAACAAGCAGAGCCCGAAAAAATAATCCTGCATTTTTTTCCTGAGGGAGGAAATTTGGTAGGGGGATTGAAAACTTCTATAGCCTTTAAAGCCTGTACAGAAGATGGCGTTCCTAAAACAATTTCGGGAAAGGTGTTGAATAAGGCTGGCGAGATAATAGCCACCTTAACCACACAGCATGATGGTATGGGCATGTTTGATATTACCCCTATTACCGGCGAAAAATATACCGCCACCCTTAATGGATATGTTGAAACATTTGAGCTTCCTATGGTAATTGAAAATGGACTAGTATTAACCATAATGCCACATCCGCAAGGCAGTTTTTTTGAAATAAAACAAAAGGTAGGAGATGATAGATTTACCGCTGCTTATATGATTGGCCAAATGCAACATCAACTAGTGTTCAAAAAAACATTTACCAATATACGGGCAGAATGGGAGGGCGTTATAAATACTTCTACTTTACGTTCTGGCATTATGCAGGTTACCGTTTTTAATAAAGATGATATACCCCTGGCCGAGCGACTTTGTTTTGTACATAACCAAACTAATCTGCAATCAATAACCCTCAACACAGATACGCTTAGTTTTGTGGCCGGTGGGCGAAATAAATTTTCCATTCAATTAAAAGACACGGTACAGGGGCAGCTATCCATAGCAGTAACAGACCCGGCAATGGAAATGACAAGCCAACGTAACCATAATATTTTAAGCACTTTATTATTAACGGCAGATATTAAAGGCTATGTACATAACCCCAGTTGGTATTTTTTATCAAATGATGAGGCGGTTAAAAACGCTTTAGATTTAGTAATGATGACCAACGGCTGGCGACGCTATAACTGGGCAAGCCCCACACTGCCGGCGCCAACCAAAAAAATAGATCCTTTTATAACATTAAAAGGGAAGACCTATTTACAACAAACAAAAAGGCCGTTTGCAGATAAACAATTGTTATTGATGATTACCAATGTCAATAACAAAAAAAAGAATAGTACGCATTTTTTGCAAACAGGTAAGGATGGTTTTTTTAGCATCGACTCATTGATATTATTAGATAAAAACCGTTTGTTATTTACAGATGTAAGAGGGAAAAAAAGCCAATTTATAGATGTGGAGCTGCAAAGGGATAGCTTGTTTGATTACAAAAGTTTTTCATTAAGAAAACAGCTCAAAAGTATAAACGGCCCCACTAAACTTATTCATCAATGGCAGGCAGATTATGAAGCTTTACAAAAAGCAAATGGCTTAATGCTAGAAGGCGTAACTGTAACCACTATAAAAAAAACGCCCCTGCAGGTGGTGGATGAAAAATATACTACAGGTATGTTTACAGGCGATGCTACAAAGGCTATTGATTTAATCAATACGGATGATGCCAGCACCTACATGAACATTTTTGATTACTTGCAAAACAGGGTTAATGGTTTAACTATTGTGAATGATGGTTTAGACTATGGGTTGTATTACCGTCAGGCAGCCTCCATCAGCTCAATGGGTAATATACCCATGACCGTTTTTTTAGATGAGATAGAAACCGACCCCACGGTAGTGGCTACAATACATGCAAGCCAAATTGCATTAGTAAAAGTGTATAATAATTTTGCAGGAGGGTGGGGCAATGCGCCGGGTGGTGTGCTAGCCATTTATACCAAAAAAGGTACTGATTACGTAAGTAATACTACTTTCGCCAACATTAAAACCTACCAGGGATATAGTATAACCAAAGAATTTTTTGCTCCTAATTATAAGTTAAGCAATGAAGGGTTAGCAACAGATGTAAGACATACCATTGATTGGCGACCAACAGTATTTGTCAATAGCGTTAACCCCCGTATTCCCTTTAGTTTCTATAATAACAACCGCACCCAATCATTTAAAGTAGTAATAGAAGGTATTACAACTAACGGTAAACTGATTTGGTTAGAGCAGTTAATTGCAAAATAATTTAGTCTTTAAAATTCTTTTTTAATTCCATTAGTTTTGCCTGAAAGGGATTTAACGAACCTTGTTTTTTTAGGGCAGGGTTATTGTGTACAGCTCCGCTTTTTCTATCTGGTGCGGGGGATGGTGTACTACCTTCTTTTAAGGAAAGCGCAATACGTTTACGAGATGCATCCACTTCCAATACAGTGGCCATTACCTTTTGCCCTAGCTTTACCGCCTCATTAGGGTCGCTGATGTAGCGATTGGATAAATGAGATATATGAACCAATCCATCTTGCTTGACACCCACATCTACAAACGCACCAAAGTTGGTTATATTGGTAATAATTCCGGGCACTTTCATACCTGGTTTCAAATCGTCCATACTACTAATACCTTCGGCAAATCGAAACTCTTCAATAGGGCTGCGTGGATCACGGCCGGGCTTTTCCAATTCTTTCAAAATATCTTCAATAGTAAATTGCCCAGTTGTTGCTGTTACAAAATCTTTCGCTTGTATTTGTGCCCGTAAGGTGGCTTGCTGTATTAAATCGGTAACCGAACAATTGGCATTTGTAGCCATCCTTTCTACTACATGATAGCTTTCTGGGTGCACTGCCGAATTATCCAAAGGGTTAATAGCATTGGGTATTCGCAAAAAACCTGCACTTTGTTCAAACGCCTTTGGTCCAAGCATTGATACTTTCTTTAATTCATCACGGGTTTTAAATGCGCCGTGCTTGGTGCGATAGTCCACTATGTTTTTAGCCACGGTACCAGAAAGGCCCGAAACATAAGTTAATAAATGTTTACTAGCTGTATTAACATCTACACCCACATAGTTTACACAGCTTTCTACTACTTTATCTAACGATTCTTTTAGGCGGTTTTGATTAACATCATGTTGGTATTGACCCACCCCAATACTTTTGGCATCTATCTTTACCAACTCGCTTAGCGGATCTAATAAACGGCGGCCAATACTAATGGCACCCCGTACGGTTACATCTTCATTAGGAAATTCTTCTCTAGCTACTTCGCTGGCAGAATAAATAGACGCACCACTTTCATTGACCATAAAAATTGATACCGGCTTTCCAAAGTCAATACTCCTTACCAAATCAGCAGTTTCTTTGCTGGCCGTACCATTGCCATATCCTATTGCTTCTATATTATAAGTAGCAACTAATTCTTTAATTGTTGCTAACGCTGCCACCTTATCGTTCTGTGGCGGATGCGGATAAATAGTATTGTACTTTAAAAATGTTCCTTGCTCATCTAAGCACACAACTTTACAACCGGTACGAAAACCGGGATCGATAGCCATTATTCTTTTTTGTCCTAGGGGCGATGCCAATAATAATTGGCGAAGGTTTTCTGCAAACACTCTTATAGCTTCCTCATCGGCTTTTGTTTTGCTACTCATTCTAAACTCTGTTTCAATAGAGGGCTGTAACAATCGCACATAACTATCTTCTGCAGCTAACGTTACTTGCTTAGCAGCGGCTCCATTTTTTACAAAAAGACTTTTTAACGCTTCTTGTGCCGCTTCTTTGTCGATGGTGATTGTCTTTATTAGAAAGCCCTCCTTTTCTCCTCTACGCATGGCGAGTATGCGGTGCGATGGGCAATCGGCTAATGCCTGTTTAAATTCAAAATAATCTCTATACTTCTGCGCCTCTTCATCTTCTTTTTTTGTAGTTAAAACTCGTGATGCTACTACCGCTTCTTGCGTATATAATTTGCGCACTAAGTTTCTAGCTTGTTCATGTTCTGATATCCATTCTGCAATAATATCCCTAGCACCTTGCAATGCTTCTGTACTATCTTTTACAAGCTCATTAATAAAGCTGCAGGCTTCTTCCTCAGGGTTTACATTTCCTTGTTCAAATAAAATTTTGGCTAATGGTTCAAGCCCTTTTTCAATAGCAACGGTAGCCTTCGTTTTACGCTTTGGTTTAAAGGGTAGGTAAATATCTTCCAATTCAGTGGCGTTTGTACAGTCGTATATACGCTGATTTAATGCAGGGGTAAGTTTGCCAGCTTCCTCTATTGTTTTTAAAACCGTTTCTTTACGTTTTTCTAGCTCGGAAAAATAAGTAAGCTGTTCTATAACATTGCCTACGGCTACTTCATCTAAATTGCCCGTGGCTTCTTTTCTATAGCGGGAAATAAACGGTATAGTAGCGCCTTCCTTATGTAGCTCATACACACTGTTTATTTGTTTTAAAGTAAGTTGGAGTGTATGGGCAATGTATTGTGAATAACGAATTTCCATGTAATAAAATTTGGGGCAACAAAAGTAAAGGGCAATTTCAGAAAAAAAATTTGTTTTATTGAGCAAGTAAATTAATTGGCGATTATGGGGTGCATGAGTAGCAACTTTCCATTGTTGTATATTTGATTCAACTTTAGTCAAGCTTAAAAAATGAAATATTTTATTTTTTTGTATTTATTTATGCCGATAACACTTATCGCCCAACAATCTGGGCGTATGGAAACTGACCGTCCAGACCAAACCGAATCCCCCTACCTTACAAAAAAACATTTTTTACAGGCCGAAATAGGGTTCAATACAGAAAAGCATAATGGATTAAAAACGTTAGTGCATCCAACAGCACTTTGGAAATATGGCCTTACAACAAAGTTTGAATTACGGCTGATTACGGCACTACAAACGCAGGAATTACCTTTCTTCATTTCTCCTTCTATTGGCTATAAAAAAGAAAGCGGATTATTACCCTTACAAGTGGGAGGCAAATTGTTGATAAGCGAAGAAAAAGGATTGTTGCCAAAAACTTCTTTGATTTTTCATGTAGGGTTGCCCAAAGTAGCTAGTGCTTTTTTTAAAGCCAGTAAGCTAGCTCCCAATTTTAGGTTTGTGATGCAAAATTCAATTAATGAAAACATTGGTATTGGGTATAATCTTGGAGCGGAGTGGGATGGGGAAAGTAATAAGCCCTATTGGATTTATACTTTTGCGCCAGGATTTAATTTGGGAAAAAAATGGTACGGCTATGTAGAAGTGTTTGGCGAAGTGCGAAAAAGCGAAAAACCTGCTCATGCCTTAGATGGGGGCATAGCCTATTATTTTTCCGATAATACGAAAATTGATTTTTCGGCAGGCTTTGGAATTTCAAAAGCGGCGGTTGATCATTATGCAGCAATAGGTATTTCTTTTCGGCTACCAGTAAAAGCAAAAAAATAATTTATTTCTTTTTAAGCGCATTCAAAAAAGTTCGTTCAAAGCTTATTAACCAACTGTCGTTACTCATGCGTTGCATATTTCCTGCTATTTGAGTTCTATAACCTATATTCAATTTACTGTTACTATTAAATATTAATTGAATAGCGGGTGCAAAGTCTATAAAGTGCGAAGCCACATCCGTAGTTTGCTGTGCTATTATTTCTGCATAAAGATTGAGGTTAGTTTGTTTGTAATGAGAATATTTTCTGGGAAATAAAAGGTAACCAGTGGCTACGTTATATTGCATGGCTTGGTATTTTCTTGCAGGCACATATATTACATCTTTATTACCCCTTGACTTATCAAATACCTGGGTATTACTTATGGTGCCAGAAAGGGCAAACTTATGCCATAATTGCGTGGCTATAAGGCCGGCCTGTATCCCGCTTTTATCCCCCATTAACGAAATTTCATCGTAATGAAAAGGCGGCTTATTTGCAGCGGCTTCAATAAATGCGGCCATTCTAAAATGCTTATGTAAACCATCTTTTGATAAAAAACGGTATTTAGCATATAAATTAATCGACTCGTATCTAAAAGCAGCAGTATGCATATTAGCAATGGAACCCCCTATACGTACCATCCAATTTTTGTTAAGTCCAAAAAATACTTGCGGCATTATTCGATGCGAAAAACGGCTGTAAATATTATCGGTAGCTACAAAATGTTCTTTCAATTTTACACTAATTGCATGTGCTGGTATATTTGATGCAGGTTCTGAAAATACATATAGTTCTTGTGCCTTACTCGTACTCACAACTAGTGTAAGAAAAATTATAATATTAAAACGCATAGATTTTACTTGTCAATAAGTGATTTAAGTGCTTTTTCTAATTGCTTTCCTGTTAAATCCATTGCGATTAAAGTACCATCTTTATCAATTAAAAAAGAAGTAGGTATGGCAAATAGATCCCACTGTTCCGCAATTTTTGCATCAAAACCTCCCATATCGTTTACTTGTATCCAGGTAATTTTATCCGCTGCTACTGCTTTTTTCCAAGCCGCTTTTTCCTCGTCTAATGATACGGCAAAAATTTCGAACCCTTTGTTTTTAAACTTGGCATAGATTTTTACTAATTCCTTATTAGATGCTCTACATGGCTTACACCAGGAGGCCCAAAAATCTAATAGTACTACTTTGCCTTTTAAAGTTGATAGCTTTACCGTGTCGCCTTTTAAACTTGGCAAGGCAATTTCAAATGCCTTTGCGCCTTGCTTAGGTTGTGCATTTGTTTTTGTGGCAAGAACAACAAGAAATAAAAAAAATAAATATTTCATAATAAATAAAAGGCTGTTTCAAAATAAGCCATAAATGGCTATAATTATTTTGAAACAGCCTTAGGATTTAAATTGTTACATGATAAATTCTTGTACCAGCTTTAATGCCATCTTTTGTGCAGCAGTCTGCATTTGCTTTGCCCGTTTGTACGCAACTCATTTTAGTAGCACTGGTTAGTTTTTTAAATTGCTTAGCCGATAAATAATCTTTATCAACGATCACTATGGTTTGCTCGCCCGATAGTATTTGATTTGCATTGTTTAAAAAATGAAAAACGGTAGCACCTATTTGAATATGCTTATCTTTTTCTACTTGTACATTATCAAAGCGGCCCGTTATGCTAAGTCCGCCAACGGAAAATCCAGCATCTTCCACTGCTTTTTTTATGTCGTCAAATTCAACATACATATTCCCTTTAAAATGAATAGCAAAAGATGAGTTTTTAATATCCGATTTTACACTTTCTACAAAGGGTAGCTGGCTTACTGCTTTATTAATTGCGTTGCTACATAATGCACAAGTAAGGCCAGTGGCTTGCAATGAAGCTTTCGTAAACTGTGCCATACTGCACAGGCAAAACAGTAAACAACAAATGGGAAAAATGATAAACTTTTTCATACAACTATTCTTTATTTTTTGCAACAGGGTTTATCGCAATTTCCTTCATTCGTACATTTTCCGTCTTTGCAGCAGTTCATTGCATCGGTCCCTTCTTTACAACATTTCTTTTCACCGTTAGCGGCTTTAGTGCATTGTTCATTTGTAGCGCATTTCTTTGTTTTGTTTTCGGCACTTGCCTCTTCATGGTGCCCACATGGAGTACCTGCGCTGCAACAAGCAGCTTTTACCTCAGCGTTTGGAGATGCAGTACGATCGTATTTGCAGCAGCCGTGCAGTTTATTGTAAGATTCTGTGGTAGCTTTAAATCCTGCATTATCATAGCCTATTTCGGCTACTTTTTGTTGAATTTTTGCGGCATTCGTACTACTGCTAACGTAGGTAACAGTAAGTTCTTTTTTATCTGCCTGCCAGTTTGCTGCGGTAGCGCCGGCTGCTATCGCCGCTTTTTCTATTTTAGCTTTACACATACCACAGTTTCCATTTACTTTGAAAGTTTCAGTTTTAGACTGTGCGTTGCTGGTGCAGGATAGGGCTGTAAATACAACAGCCAATGAAAATATTTTAATAAATTTCATGATGATTAATTAAATAAGAAAAATAAATATAGTATATAAAGTTAGTGTGTAACTATTTACTCTTTATATTCTAAATACATTTATCTGCAAGTAGGTATCTTGTGCAGAGAGAAGAGGAGGAGGGTAATATTTTTTTAGCCACTCGCCATTACGATCTACAAGTTTGGCGGTAATAAAGTTGCCAAAACAAATAGATGGCATAGGTGTAGTATCAAACTTAAAATAAGTAGAGATAGCTTTAGTTTGCTCCTGTGTAAGCTTTACTACTTTTACTTCGTCGTGGCAACAGCCATTTGAATCGTGTGTTTCCATGCCACACATACCACATACCTCACTACTAGTTTCAAAAAAATCGACCGAGGCCAATCTTTTCATACAGTAATGATAATTGACTACCATTCCACTACTGGCAATCAAGTAACAAAAAACAGATAGGGTAAATATAGCTTTACGCATGTAGGCCTAAAGGTAAAATGAAATGCTGAAAACCGCTAGCCCAACCTAAATTTTAACAAAAAAAGGGCCTTAGTTTACAAAACTCCAATACACCCCTGTTCTAATTTGTAGGCCAGGCAAGGCATAGCCGGGTGCAATAAAGTTGTTGTTGGTAAATCCGAAACCATCCGTAACCCGTGCAGTATTAAGGTTCTCTGCTCTAATGTAAAATTTGATGAGCTTTATACGAAAATGAACGTAAGCAGAGATATCGGGAAGGGGGTTACGAACCTTTTGTGAGGTTTGATAGAAAAAATTTCCTAACACAGGGGAATATTGGTCGGCATTATACCCCATCCTATACCTAGCTTCAAGCCCCATTGCTATCGACAGGTTTTTAAATCCCAAATTGCCTTCATAAGCAAAGCGGTTACGGGAGAAAAGCGTGGGTACATTTACCGGAGCATTTCCTATTACTTGCTGAAAATAAATATCTGTATGCCAATTCCACTTTTTGCCAATTTTAAAAGTTTTATTTAAGGCAATTTGCAAAACATTAAACAAGCTGCTGGATTGGTTAACACGAAAAAATTTTTCTAAAAAGGTGTAATTAGTCAATAAATAATAATGCCCTGTAAGCCTGAATTTAAAAGCTGGCAAAAAATAGGAAGCAAAAAGGTGCGTATTATTTTCCTTTTTTAAAACGGATGCTGTTTTCTGAAAATAAAACCCACTACGATTATCGTACAAAAAAGAAGGAGTGCGGCTGGTGTTTTCAAAACCAAGTTTAATATATCCTGCCTTTTTACCCGCAAAGTTTTCTATACTAATATGCGCATCATAATCGCCGGCATTAAAACCAGTAAAAAATAATTGTCCGTTGGCCGCCACATCCCACCGCTTATTTTTGCTTTTGTTTCTATACGCTGCATGGCCAGCCGTATTAATAAATGTTTCTCTGCCGCTTGGTAAATCACCTCTTATAAACTGAAATTGCACTCCTAACTTAATATACTGATGCAGATTTTTTGCATCGGGAAACTGGTAAATCGAAAAATCATTATTAACGGTTTGCCAGTTTTCTTGGGCCAATAAAGTATCCTTGCTAAAACGAAGCGTGGTATCATAATTTGTTTTGTAATAAACAGAATCGGCAAAAAAATCTTTGAAAAGATATTGCTGTTTATCTAAAGTAAACGTATGTTCAAACCGTAGTCGTGGGAAGAACAAGGGGATAACAGTAGAATCGGTAACAATAGAATCCTTTCTACCAAAATCATATTGTTGCCTTACCAATGCTGTAAAAAAACTACTAGTATTTCCAGTTGTTTGGCTGCCATTAAAAAAATTGGTGGAAAAACTTTGCTGCTGCCCTAAGTAGGTAGGTATAATAAATCGATCGTCAAAATCGGGATTGTCTAATGCTCGCACCTGGCTGCTGGTGTCTATAATGCCACCGTTTTCATCGCTCATTAATTTATTGCCCAGCAATACAAAATAATTTGTGTAGCGCTGGTTTTTACTTTGATACCGAGAGTTAAGCAAATAATTATTATGATTTGTTTTTTGGCTTTTATAAAAACCAGGGCTATTGATTAATCTGTATTGGAATGAAAAATTCCAATGGGGCTTAATATTTTGTGTATGTAGCAGTTCTATTAACTGTTCGGTGCGGCTGCCTAAAAAATAGTTTATTTCTGAATAGGGACGGGTAGTTTGAAAAAATCGAACCTGGTCCATTTTTAATCTATAAATATCGAATGAATGAAAACCGGCATCAAACCCGGCTTGTAGTGTTGGGCTAAATAAAAGGGAGCGGGCCGCCGTGCCGGTGTTACCTAAAAAAATATGCGTGGCCGGTATAGGAAACCGCCGAGTAAAATCTGCAATTGAAGTATCGAGGGTAAACGGGTGGGTACTATCTAATAGCCGAAAAGTAAGGGTTATGGAGTCTTCAAATTTATTACGATGTTTTAAACTATCATTGGTGCCTGCATTATTACCCATGGAGCGGCCCATTTGGCCAAAGCGATTTTTTATGCCACGCATACGGTCGTCTTGCGATAAGCCGTGCGTATACGCAAAAACCAAACAAAGCAAGGCGAAGTATTTAATTAAAGAAGCCAAATAGCTAGTTTTAGTAATGTTGCAAGATAGTAGACAAAGGTATTGATAGCGGATGAAAAATTGTTAATTCTTATACCACCAAACGGTTATAATTATGTCATAACTGCGGATTATCCGTTGCGCTTATACGCACCTAATCCCCTCAATCCTTATCTTCGCAAAAAATAGTTTGCAATGAACTTACACGAATATCAAGCAAAGGAATTACTAAAAAAATACAACGTACCCGTACAAGAAGGATATGCTTGCGCTACCGTACAGGAAGCAACAGAAGCTTATCGCCAAATTAATAGCCAAACGGGCAGCAAGTTTGCTGTGGTTAAAGCTCAAATACATGCCGGTGGCCGGGGTAAAGGCGCTATAAAAGAAAATGGTATAAACGGCGTTAAAGTAGCCAAATCTTTAGAAGATGTTACTGAATTTGCTACTAAAATATTAGGCGGTACATTGGTAACTATCCAAACCGGCCCCACAGGAAAAGTGGTAAATAAAATATATGTGGCAGCCGATATGTACTATGATGGCCCTAGCGAAAGAAAAGAGTTTTACTTGTCTATTCTATTAGATAGAAGCAAAGGACAAAATGTAATAATGTATAGCACCGAAGGTGGTATGAACATTGAGGATGTGGCGCATGACACTCCCGAGAAAATTTTCAAAGAATGGGTGCACCCATCCGGTGGATTACAAGGCTTTCAAGCTAGAAAAATAGCTTTTAACCTAGGGCTTAGTGGCGAAGCTTTTAAAAACTGCGTAAAGTTTGTTACAAATTTATACAATGCTTATGTAGGTTTAGATTGCGCTATGCTGGAAATTAATCCTTTATTTAAAGCAGCAGATGATAAAATAATTGCGGTGGATTGTAAAATGGGCTTGGATGAAAATTCATTGATGCGCCATGCCGATTTAGCTGCATTAAGAGATGTAACGGAAGAAGACCCTACCGAAGTAGAAGCCGGTCAATACAATCTAAACTTTGTAAAACTGGATGGCAACGTAGGCTGTATGGTAAACGGTGCCGGACTGGCCATGGCCACTATGGATATGATTAAGTTAAGCGGGGGAGAGCCTGCCAACTTTTTAGATGTAGGCGGTACGGCCAATGCCACTACCGTAGAGGCTGGGTTTAAAATTATTTTAAAAGACCCTGCAGTAAAGGCTATTTTGATTAACATATTTGGTGGTATTGTTCGCTGCGACCGTGTGGCACAAGGGGTAATAGATGCCTACAAAAATTTAGGTAACATCAACATACCTATTATTGTGCGCCTACAAGGTACTAATGCAGTAGAAGCTAAAAAATTAATTGACGAGAGTGGCCTGCAAGTACAGTCGGCCATTTTATTAAGCGAAGCGGCAGATTTGGTGAAGAAAGCAGTAGCTTAAGTAGGAAATTGATTATTGCGATTTCATAAAAAGTAAATCCCGGCTGATGAGGCCGGGATTTACTTTTTATATACCCTTTTTTTAGTTTACTTTAAACGTCACCATACTACCACCCCACCAAAGCGTCACTTTCCCTTTTTCTGAAATAGTAAAGGTCAATGTTTCAGCAAAAGGGTTGGCTTCTTCCGCTTTTACGGTTATCCTTAATGCATCGTCAGCTTCTTTATAATTAAAGGCGCCCCATTGCTTCCAGGTTTTATTAAAAATAATGGTCCACTCTTTGCCATTTACTAGAGTAAACAAGGCATATTTTCCGGCTGCTAATCCTTTCCCTTCTACTTCAATGTCTTTATCCGTTTCAAATACCGTGGCATTGTTGGCACCGGTTCGCCATACTTTTCCTTCCATAGGCTCCAAGTTTGTACCAATGGTTCTACCTTTTACTGATGGCTGATTATAATTAATGCTAATGTTGGCATCGCCCACTTTTTGAGTTACAATAGCAGGGGGGCTGGGTTTTGGCCCATTAGTTTGTTGTGCCCATGTGTTAGTAGCAACTATTACTAATAAGGCCAGACTAAGCAATACTATTTTTTTCATTTTTAATGTTTGGTTGATGAAATGTAAAGCTATAATAATGGTTTACAAATAGGGCTTCCGTTTGTCATATTGTTATGCGGCCAGTTATATAAATTTGTGGTATGCCGATAACTATACGCCCCATACAGCCAGTAGACAACCCCATTATTGCAAAAATTATTAGGGCTACGCTGGAAGAGTTTGGCGCCAACCGCCCCGGCACCGTTTATTACGATGCAACTACGGATGATTTATTTACCCTATTTCAAACTTCCAAGGCTGCTTATAACATTGCATTGCTAGATGGAGAAATAGTAGGCGGAGGAGGGATATTTCCTACCGAAGGATTGCCCACCGCTACTTGTGAGCTGGTAAAAATGTATTTATTGCCCGCAGCCAGAGGCATAGGCTTGGGTACACAGTTAATTGAACTTTGTTTACAACAGGCAAAGCAGTTTGGTTTTAGTGAAGTATATCTTGAAACGATGAATGAGCTAAAGGCTGCTTTAAAAGTGTATCAGCGATTGGGGTTTCAATATTTAAATGGCCCTATGGGGAGTAGTGGGCATTTTGGATGCCCGCTGTGGATGTTGAAGGAGTTAAAGTAAGCGCAATAAAGTCGTACTTCTATTTCCATGTAACTAAATAAGATTTAGTAGCTTAATTCATCACCATTTCTTTTGCATTTTCTAGCGCAGCAGCAGTGGGTTTTTCGCCGCTTAGCATTTGTGCAATGCTTATTATTCTTTCATCTGTTGTAAGCTGGCGTATGTAGGTTTGAACAGTATCTTTTTCTATTTTTTTGTATACAAAAAAATGAGCATCTGCTTTACCTGCAATTTGCGGCTGGTGCGTTATACATATTACCTGTCGGCGCATAGCCAACTCCTTCATAATAATACCTACTTGGCGGGCGGCTTCGCCACTTATGCCGGTGTCTATTTCATCAAAAATTAATGTAGGTAAATCTACCGACTGTGCCACCAGCGATTTTATGCAGAGCATTAAACGGCTTAACTCTCCACCGCTTGCTACTTTACTTATTGGTAAAAAGCGGTTACTTTTATTGGCATCAAATAAAAATTCGATAGCATCGCCACCAGTGGCGCAAAGTGTAGTGCCTTCTACCGCTACTTTTAATTGTGCATTAGGCATTCCTACTTGGTGTAGTAATTTATTTACATTATCCTGCAAAGGCTTTATTTGTTTCTTTCTGGCGGCAGTTATTTTATCTGCTTGTTGTTGTAACTGGGTATAAGCGGCATGGGTTTCTTTTTCTTTTGCTGCAATATCGGCTTCTATGTTTAAAACATCCTGTAGTTTTTGCGCCAGTTGATTTTGTAATTCAAGTAAGGCTGCGGTACTACTAAGCCCATGTTTTTTTTGCAACTTATAGCCCATCGAAAGTCTTTCGTTTAAGCTGTCTATACGTTGTGGATCATAATTAATTTGTTGATTGATATGGTCAATTTCTCCGCCAATATCTTGTAATTCCACTTGTGTGCTTTGTAATCGTTGCAGTAAGGCTGGTAATGCGGAATGAAAAGTCTCGTAATGGTGAAGTTGATTGATTAGCGTTTTTAATTGTTGCACAATGGGGGTTTCGCTTTCTGCTAACTCAAAGTATGCTTTATCAAGGGCGGCTTTAATACCCTCCGAATTGCTGAGAAGTTTTAAATCAGCTTCTGCCTCTTCTAATTCATTGGCGTAAAAGCCAGCATCTGCTAGCTCGGTGTATTGAAAGCGATTATAATCGGCTTCTTTTTCAAAAAGTTGTTGCTTTATTTTTAAGGCATCGGTTTCTTTTTTTAGCAACAACCATTTTTTATAATCTATTTGGTACTGCTCCAAAGCGGCTTGTTGGCCTGCCAGCGCATCCAATACCTGCCGTTGAAAATCCGTTTCTCCTAATTGTAGTGTATCAAATTGCTGATGCAAATCAACGAGTAAACTGCTAAGCTGTTGCAGTTGTGTTAAGTTTACCGGCGTATCATTTACAAAGGCCCTGCTTTTACCATTGGCACCAATCTCTCTTCTTATCACCAACTCCTCTTCTACATCAAGTTCATGGGCAGCTAAGAAATCTTTTACTTCTTTTTTATGTCCATTTTTAAATACGCCTTCTATTACACACTTTTTTTCTTTGTTTACTAAGGCACTAGTATCGGCCCTTTCGCCTAGTATTAAATGTAGGGCGCCCATTATGATGGATTTACCTGCGCCGGTTTCTCCGGTTATGATATTTAGCTTATCGGAAAAGTCAATTTCCAACTCCTGTATAATGGCATAATTATGTATAGATAGCTTGGCTAACATGACGGCAAATTAATTGATTGTAGCGAAAGAAATTAAAAGGCCAAAAAAAATCCCTCCTCACATATTTGCGGAAGGGATTTGTTGAATAATGTTGTGAATTTTTATTTTATTTCAATACCATTGTGTAGCGATTCATCTACCAATACACGACCACAGTTTTCACAAATCATAATTTTTTTGTGCTGTTTTATCTCACTTTGCTTTTGAGGAGGAATGGCATTAAAACATCCGCCGCAGGCATCTCTTTCTACAGGTACCACAGAAAGGCCGTTGCGGTAGCTGCTGCGTATTTTATCATAGCTAGTAAGTAAGCGGGCATCTACATGTGTGCGAGCCTCTTGGGCTTGCTTGCCAAAATGTTTTTCATCCTTTTCGTTGGCTACCGTAATTTTTTCTAACTCCTCTTTTTTATTCGTCAAAACGCCTTGCTTGGTGGCAATGTTTTTCTTTACCTTTTCTAAGGCTACCGCTTTTTCAGCAATATCTTCAGTAGCGTCTTTAATGTGCTTTTCAGCCAGTTTTACATCAAGCTGTTTCGTTTCTATTTCTTTATTTATAGCTTCAAACTCACGATTGTTTTTTACATCATTGCTTTGCTTTTCATATTTTTTTATTAAAGCATCGGCTTCTTTAATTTCTCCTTTACGTAACTCAATAAAATCGGTTACCCCATTAATCTCCTCTTCAATGCGGGTTTGACGGGCATGTAGGCCTTGTATTTCATCTTCAAGGTCGGCTACTTCTATGGGTAACTCGCCTTTTAAGATGTGCAACTCATCCAGCTTGCTTTCAATTTTCTGAAGGGTAACTAATGCGCTTAATTTCTCTTCTACTGAAAATTCTTTAACGTTTGCCATTGTATAGTTTGATGTTTGAATTTTTTTTTTGTTGTTATTAACAGCGCTACTACTCACTTGCTGCTAGCCAATACCTTTTATTCAAAATATAGTACCGGATTGGTTTTTACCCCGGTTTTAAGGACGGCAAAGGTAGGGAAATTTTGGGCTAAATACTCCTGTAGCAGCTCAATAGTGAATTGCTCGCTTTCATAATGCCCCACATCGGCCAGTAGCAGGCCACCATCGGCGTCAAAAAATTCGTGGTATTTCAAATCGGCGGTTATAAAAGCATCTGCGCCAGCACCTAATGCTTTGAAAGTCAAGAAGCTTCCAGCTCCGCCGCAAACAACCACTTTTTGTATTGGTTTGCCGGTAAAAGCAGTATGTCTAACAACCGGCACTTGAAATATGGTTTTTAGCCATAGCAAAAATTCTTTTTCTTGCATGGGTGCGGGTAAATAACCGATGACACCCGATCCGGTTTCTGCAAAACTATTGGTAAGGGAAACGATGTCGTAAGCCACTTCTTCGTAGGGGTGGGCCTTTTTTAGCGCCGCCATTATTTGTGGCTGCAGCCAAGTGGGAAAGATGACTTCCAACTTCATTTCTTCTTCCACATGCCGTATACCTAGCTCGCCTACAAACGGATGGGCACCGGCCCCGGCTTGAAAAGTGCCAATTCCAGTATTGGAAAAACTACATTCGGTATATCGGCTAATATCTCCAGCACCGGCTTCAAATAGCGCATTACGCACCTGTTCAGCATAGGCAATAGGAACAAAAGTGTATATTTTTTTCAGCAAATTATCCTTAGGGGCAAGGGTTGTTATGTTTTGCAACCCCAGTTTTGCGGCTATTTTTCCATTAACGCCCGATAAAATATTATCCAAATTGGTATGTATGGCATATATCGCTATATCGTTTTTTATGGCGGCTATAATCGTTCGTTCCACATAATTTTTGCCATTAATTTTTTTGAGACCGCTAAATACAATAGGGTGGTGCGCTACCACTAGATTACATTTTTTTTCAACCGCTTCCTGTATTACCGCTTCGGTAGCATCCAAGGTGCAGATAATTCCAGAACAAATATTAGCAGCATTGCCAGTAATTAATCCGGCATTATCGTACCCTTCTTGTAAGGATGGATGTGCCAGTTTTTCTAAACAATTTATGATTTCATTAATCTTCATTTTCTAAAGATAATGGCTAGTGCTGTTTGTGAAAATATAATTATACCAAAACTTTATTTGGTAATTAAATTTCCTTTTGTAACTTTTCACTTTCCCGCCCCTTTGGATTAGCTGTTATCCATCATTTTTTGTAACACACAATTACCTATTATGCTTAAAAGAAAAATGGGGCGTTATCTACTCTCTTTATTGGTCATTACGGGATTGGCGGGCACCGTTAAAACCAATGTTGTAACCAAAGAAGAACGAAAGTATGCCACTGCCCTCATGAAGGAAACCTATAAACAAGCCATTAAAAGTGTTAAAGGCTTGTCGGATGCACAACTAGATTTTAAAGTAGCTTCCGACAAATGGTCGGTAAGAAATTGTTTTTATCATATTGCGGCTACAGAAAACGGTTTATGGCAATGGTTTGAAGCCAGTATGAAAGCTCCAGCCAATCCTGAAAAAAGAGCGGAAATAAAACTAACCGATGAACAATTTGTAGCTATGATTAAGGATAGGAGCAATAAAGCACAAGCACCCGAACAGTTTAGGCCAGAAAATATTAAATACACAAACCTGGCAGAAGCCCTGGCCGATTTTAAAACAAGCAGAATGGCCCATATTCAATACATGAAAACTACCACAGAGGATATGCGAAATCATGTAGTTCAAATGCCTTTTGGATGGGTAGATTGCTATCAGTTGTATTTATTAATTGGAGCGCATAGTAACAGGCATACGCAACAAATGAATGAAGTAAAAACGGCTACAGCATTCCCCACGCAATAAATTTATAATATGTAAAAGCCCAAAAAGCTCACCAACAATTACAGTTGGTGGGCTTTTTTGTTAAAATAATTTTCAGCTAACTAACAAAAATGCAACCCACTCTATTGCTCCTTATTATTTTTTGATCTACAAATCCAAGTAGAATTTTTATTAAAAGTAATTATTGTTGTCATTGACCAATTACAAGCAGTATCTTTTTTCCATTTTCTGTAAACGCTCATAAGATTGTAAATTAAGGATAAGCTATAAATTTAAAAAAAGCATGCATTCCCTCTTTTTTTATTGTACAAGGTTTTCAGAATTTTTTGAAAATTAAAAGACCTGGTTTAATTTTGAGGTATGAAATTATTAGAAGCAAAGCAGCAGTTTATTAGTAATTGGGGCGCCTTTGGTACCCATTGGGGTATAAACCGAACGATGGCCCAAATACACGCCTTGTTATTAGTTAGCCCCGATCCTTTAACGCAAGATGATATAATGGAAGAATTAGATATAAGCCGAGGCAACGTAAACATGAACATTAGAGAGCTAATTAATTGGGGATTGGTTGATCGAGTGGTAGTAACAGGCGAAAGAAAGGAGTTTTTTCTGGCAGAAAAAGATATTTGGAAAGTGGTAAAGCAAATCGTTAAAGAAAGAAAGAAACGAGAACTGGAGCCCATGTTACAATTATTGGACAAATTAGAAAACGTAGAAGGTGATAAAAAGGAAAAAAATGTAAGGGCCTTTGTAGACGCTGTTATCGGCATAAAAAAGCTTGGACGCCAAGCGGATAAAACCTTGGATACGATGATAAAGGCAGAAGAAAGTTGGTTTATTGGGGCGCTGATGAAAATTTTTAAATAGACCGTTTATGAGGATTTATAAGGCTGTGGATTTTTATTTACAATGTTTGCTACTGTTTGGCACAATTATTTCTATTTGTTTTATTCGCCCAGAAATGGTGGATGGCAGTTGGTTTATGCTATTTTATGCCGGTACGCAAATAATTAGTTTATTGGTAAATGGCTTGAGTGGGGTAGCGCCTTGGAAAATGAGAAAGTGGCGTCGGGTACATCAATGGGGTATGATGATTGTTTTTATATTGATTGCCTTAGCCTTTCTACAAGGGAGTATGATTGGATCTACTGGCGATAAGGATGATAAGTATAGAATGAATGGATTAGGAACATTAATTTTTGCAGCCATTCCTGCAGCAATTAGCACCCTTTTTTACACGGTAATTACGGGTAAAGAATGGGTGAACATCCGTGCTACAAAAATAGAATTGTAATGTCGACTGAGAAAAAAACATTATTAATTGGGGCGTCAAATAATCCAGATAGATATAGTTACCTGGCGCTAAAAAAACTACAAGCTTACCACCATCCCGTAGCGGCAATTGGTGTTAAAAATATAGTGGTATCGGGAGTGCAGATTTATACTACACAAATGCAATTTGAAAATATACATACTGTTAGCATATATATTAATCCATCTTTGCAAGCATCGTATTATTCCTACCTAATTAATTTAAAGCCAAAGCGAATTATTTTTAATCCGGGTACAGAAAATCATGAGCTGGCGGCACTTGCCGCTGCGCAAGGAATTGAGGTAATAGAAGCATGCACATTAGTAATGTTAGCAGTAGGTACGTATTAATTTTTTATCCTTTCGGAACTTTACGAAAACGCCGAAAGTATTATCACTTTTTTAAATTTTTTTTTTAATAATTTATTGCAAGGCCCAAAAAAATGTAAGAACCTTGTGATACCGTACCCCACTTATGAAAACTACAGCAATAATCAAGCTGTTAGTAACAATATCCTTTTTTTGACTTTTAAAAGAAGTAAAATGAAAAACCTTCGTATCCCTATGCTATGCCTGTGCATAGTAATCGTTCAGCTTTGTGTAACTGCGCAAGAAAGCCACCCATTGGCTCCTAAAACTGATCTTAACAAACCCAAAATTTTTAATGCCCTACCAGAGCGTATTAAAGTATCGGTAGTAGCGTTAGATGCGCTAATCGAAAAGCAAACGGGCAACACTACATCGGTAGAAACATTAACGGACAATCAAGAAGCATTGCGTTTTGAGGGCAGCATCCTATTTTCTGTTAATGATGTGCAAAGCAAATTAAAATCAATCATGCTACAACTACCATCTTTTGGAGGGGCTAGGTTTACACTAACGCAGCTTACGCATGCAGATGGTACTAAAGAATACGCTGGTCGAATATTAAGTTTTCAGCACGGTGATGCCTACATTTTAGAAAAACATAAGGACGACTATTATCTAATTAAAAAGAATTTTTACGATCTAGTTAACGAATAGCGTTAACCCCTTTTCGGCCTTTTATCTGTCCCGTTTTTATTCCATACCCCTATACACCCTATTGAAAAATTTTTAAATTTTCGTTACTTATGAAAACTACCTTACGTATCCATATAACAGCGTTACTTTTTTTCACCTTTATCAACAAGGCGCAATCTCAAGTGCCGGTTATGAGTAGCTATCCTTCGGTTGTTCCAACCATATTTTTAGATTTTGATGGCCATACAGTTACAGGCACCACTTGGAATTACAATGGCGATATCCATGTGGCTCCCTGCACACTTGATTCTGCTTCTATTCGACTGGTGTTTGAAAGAGTAGCAGAAGATTTTAGACCCTTTACTATTAACGTTACAACAGACTCAAGTGTATTTTTAGCGGCCCCTACTACCCGTAGGCAAAGAGTAATACTTACCAGCTCTTACGAGTGGTTTGGTAACACTGCTGGTGGCGTAGCTAATACTAATACTTTTTCGGACATTGCAGATGATCCATGTTTTGTTTTTACATCGCTGCTAGGCAATAATGTTAAAAACATAGCAGAGGCTACTTCTCACGAAGCGGGTCATACACTTGGCTTGTTGCACCAGGCTAACTGGAACACTTCCAATTGCACGCTCATTAATCAATACAACTATGGCCAAGGCACAGGCGAAACAAGCTGGGCTCCAATTATGGGTGTAGGTTACACAAAAAATCTTACCACCTGGAATATTGGGCCAGATCCTTACGGCTGTAACAGAATTCAAAATGATGCCACTATTATTACTAGAGATTCTATAAATACATATGATAGAGGTAATGGCATAAGTTTTAGGCCAGATGATGTAGATTCTGTGTTTGCTACCGCTCCTGTTATTCCGTTTACTGCCAATCAATTTGTTTTTAACGGAGAAATAGAAAAGAGTTACGATAAAGATATGATTCGTTTTACGCTGCCTGCCCTTAAGCGCATTAGATTAGATGCTTTACCCTTTAGTATTGGTAGCGAAAATGCTGGTAGCAACTTAGATGTATTATTGAATCTATTTGGAAGTAATGAAGCGCTTATCAAAACCTATAACCCAACAGAAGTATTAAGTGCGGTTATTGATACCACATTACCAGCGGGCACCTATTACATAAAAGTACAAGGCACCGGCAACCTTAATGCGCCTGAGTATGCAAGCATGGGCCGGTATTTAATAAGTGCACATCTTTCGGATCCTGGTGCTTTGCCACTTAGAGTTTTGCGCCTTATGGGTTCACTTACAGCAGAGAAACATTTATTAACTTGGATAGTTGATGCTGACGAGCAAATATTGTCACAGGTGCTAGAAGTTTCTGCAGACGGTAGAAATTACATTCCCGTTAATAGCACCACCGATGCGGCATTGAGGGCATATAACTATATACCTACACTTGGCAACGGCACCTTGTTATACCGTTTAAATGTAACCTTCGATAACGGCAAACAATACTATTCCAATATTGTAGCCATCAAAAAAACGGGTATTGTAGAAATACCGAAATTGATTACAAGCCATGTTAATAATCATCAAGTGGGCATTACCAGCCCTGCTGTATTTGATTATGCGGTATTTGATTTATTTGGAACCTCAATAGCTAAGGGTAAACTAAATGCTGGTATAAATTATGTACCGTTAAATGGCTGTGTAGCTGGTATGTACATAATTCGATATTATAAAGATGGACAAACATGGTCTGATAAATTTATAAAACAATAAACTTTTTCCGTTTCATAATTTGAAACAATAATCCGTACCCCTATTACACTTTAAAAGGTTTTCCTTAACTTAGGAAAACCTTTTTTTATGTTATGGAGAAAATTTAATGGTGATACATTGGAATATCCCATAAAACAAGCCGTTGAAGAAACTATCAAGCGAGAAACAGAAAAGGGCTATCGCCTAAAAGTTTGTATAGGTACCGACTCTCAAGTAAAAGGCAAGGAAACAGAATTTGCCACCGTTATTGTTTTTTTAAGAGAAGGAAACGGAGGCTTTATGTTTATACACAATGATAAAAGTTTGCAAAAATTTTCCATTAAAGAAAGGATGTTGATGGAAGTGGCTAAAAGCATTGAAATAGCCTATGAATTATGTAATCTATTTACCATTTACCATGTAGAAATGGAAGTACACGCAGATATCAATACCAATCCTAATTTTAAAAGTAATGATGCCCTGAAGGAAGCGATGGGTTATATTTTAGGTATGGGCTTTGCCTTTAAGGCTAAGCCAGAAGCCTTTGCTAGTAGCAGCTGTGCTAATAAAATGGTTAATTAAAATCGGTACTTAAAATAGCCCTCCTATTTGTAAAAGTAGTAAAGATTATGCTTTAAGCAAACGAGTATAATGCAATATTAAAAGGGACTGTCCTCATCATCTTGAATATCATTCATTTTACTACCCGTTTGAATAAAAACTTTTGCACCGCCATCGCTGTCAATATCGCTTACTGGTTTCCAATTGCTTGGCAATGCATTACCGAAGCCATCGCCGCCTTCATCTTCTACAAATTTTTGTATATGCAACAATGCTTTCAGTTTTACAGTTTCCAATGAGCCGTTACGGTGTTTAGCTATACGTACATGGGTTTCTCCACGGTTGTTTTCGCCATGTTCATTTTGGGTAATGTCATAATATTCTGGGCGGTAAAGAAACATCACCATATCTGCATCTTGCTCAATAGCTCCCGATTCGCGGAGGTCGCTTAATTGTGGCATTTTATTACCGTCTTTACTGGCGCTTCTTGTTTCTACTGCACGGCTAAGTTGAGAAAGGGCGATGATAGGAATGCTTAATTCTTTTGCTAGCCCTTTTAAGTTGCGGGATATATTACTAATTTCTTGTTCTCTGTTTGTGCCTCTACCATCACCCGTTCCGCTCATAAGTTGTAAATAGTCAATAATCACAAATCCAATATTGTGTTTGTTTTTTAAGCGTCGGCATTTGGCTCTTAGTTCAAAAATATTTAAGGCAGGGGTGTCGTCAATAAATAATGGAGCTTGTGATAAGCGTTGAATACCTCTAGCGTACAACTGTTTCATCTCATGTTCTTCTAATTTCCCTCTGGAGATTTTTTCTAACCAAATTTCACTCTCGGCAGAAAGAATACGCTGAACTAACTGAGCGGCGCTCATCTCAAGCGAAAAGAAGGCCACACCGGTTGCTTTATTGTCGTTGCTCGCTCTAATAGTTAAGGCAGCATTGCGGGCTAGGTTTAACGCAAATGCAGTTTTACCCACGGCCGGTCTAGCTGCTAAAATAATTAAGTCGGTATTTTGCCATCCGTAGGTTACTCTGTCTAGCGATGGAAAGCCACTAGGCACACCCGTAATATCCTCGTTTTTATTTCTTAAATCTTCTATACGCTGTATTGTTTTTACTAATACAGAGTCGATGGTATCGAAATTTTTGCGAAGGTGATTATTAGTGATTTCAAATAATTTACTTTCCGCATCATCTAACAGGTCAAATACATCGGTAGAATCTTCGTAGGCATCGCCAATTATTTCTCCGCTAATCCGTATTAATTCTCGCTGAATAAATTTTTGAAGAATAATTCTAGAGTGGGCTTCTATATTGGCCGCTGATACTACCGCATTGGTTAATTTAGAAACATAATAAGCCCCGCCTACTACTTCCAATTCTTCTTTAAAGCGCAATTCTTCGGCTACAGTTAAAATATCGATAGGCTGGCTTTTATTAGCCAGGCTTTGCATAGCGTTGTAGATACGCTGATGTGCTTCTACATAAAAACATTCTGGTTTTAAAATTTCAACAACGGTATCAAAAGCCGTTTTTTCCAGCATAATGGCACCTAATACCGCTTCCTCCAGCTCCTTGGCCTGTGGGGGTACTTTACCATATACCATCGTGCCTAAATCCAGTGTTGATTTTCTTCTTTGTTTACGGTCTTTATTCAGATTTGTTAGTTCCATTGTTCAGTTAGGGCGATAAAATTTAAAGCATCAGTTTAGTGTAAAGGACTTTGGGTACATCTCCACTTATAATTTACGAAATAGTTATTTCATCATGGGCGGAATGTTTCCTTACAGTCAGCAAGCGAAAATAAGGGCGGTGGAGAGTAGAAAAACAGAATAGCGAAATTTTTTCTTTGTCCACTTTTTTGCTATGCCTTTCCACTAAAAAATTTGGGTTATCCACATAAATAATTTCAAAGGTTATTCTGAAATTACCATAAATACCTTATACCAACGGGTTACATTATACACAAGGGGGAAAAAATTTGTTTGCACTAACTACTCGTTTTATAACTTAATTTCAAACCATATTTATAGCTAAAAATAGGGAACATGATGACAACCCACTTTGAAAATACACTCGTTTTTGCGCAGCATTTGGATAAACAGGATGTTTTGAAAAAAATGCGTGACAGTTTTATTATTCCCAAAAGAAATGGCAAACAACAAGCTTATTTTTTGGGTAATTCATTAGGCTTGCAACCCAAAATGGCGAAAGCGTATATAGAAAAAATATTACAAGATTGGGCACATTTGGGGGTGGAGGCTTTTTTTCATGCACAAGAACCGTGGATGGATTACCACGACAAATTTGTGCAGCCACTTTCTTCTATAATCGGTAGCCAGCCTAATGAAATAGTGGTAATGAACCAACTTACGGTAAACCTGCATTTAATGCTAGTAAGTTTTTATAAGCCTACAGCAAAGCGGTATAAAATTATTTGCGAAGCAAAAGCTTTTCCTAGTGATCAATATAGTTTTGAAACACATGTAAAGCATCATGGCTATCATCCACATGAAGCCATAATAGAGGTATCCCCACGAGCAGGAGAGCATACATTACGTACAGAAGATATAATTAAAGCAATCGAAATGCATGGCAATGAAACCGCCCTTGTTTTATTTAGCGGTATTAATTACTATACAGGACAGTACTTTAATATACCGGCTATTACTAATGCTGCGCAAAAGGCAGGTGCTAAAGTGGGTTTCGATTTAGCGCATGCGGCCGGCAATGTGGCGTTGCAATTACATCATTGGGGAGTAGATTTTGCTTGCTGGTGTAGTTACAAGTATTTGAATAGCGGCCCGGGTGCTATTGGCGGAGTATTTATTCATGAAAAAAATCATGCTGCATCCGTCCCTCGCTTTGCAGGATGGTGGGGATATGATAAAGACACTCGTTTTAAAATGGAAAAGGGTTTTGTGCCAATGGCAGGTGCCGAAGGCTGGCAATTAAGTACACCATCACTTTTACTTTATGCATCGCACAGAGCTGCATTAGAAATTGTAGAAGAAGCGGGATGGGATAATATACAGGCTAAAAGAAAACTACTAAATAATTATTTATGGTTTTTATTGAATGATTTGATATTAATTGCAAATAATAAAATCGAAATTATTACTCCGCAGCATGAAGCGGAGCGGGGATGTCAGGTATCCATGCTCATGCTTAAAAATGGTAAAGAACTGTATGAAGCTTTAATGAAGAAAGGTTTTATAGTAGATTGGCGTGAGCCGAATGTAATTCGCTTTGCTCCCGTGCCGCTGTATAATACATTTCAAGAAGTGTGGGGCTTGGTTAACGAATTAAAACGATTAATAAGTTAATTGAAAATAGATTAGATGCAACTGTTATTTTTGCAACATGACCCGTCAACAACTAGTAGCACAAATACAAAAAAAGAAATCTTATCTCTGTGTAGGTTTGGATACAGACATTACAAAAATTCCACAACATCTTTTAAGCGAAACTGATCCTGTATTTGCTTTCAACAAAGCCATTATTGATGTTACTCAGGATGTATGTGTGGCGTATAAAATTAATACTGCCTTTTACGAAGCACTGGGTGTAAAGGGGTGGGAGGCGATGGAAAAAACAGTAAGCTATATTGGTGATGAACATTTTAAAATTGCCGATGCCAAGCGGGGCGATATCGGTAATACCTCCGACCAATATGCAAAGGCTTTTTTTGAATCTATGCCTTTTGATTCAATTACGGTAGCGCCTTATATGGGCGAGGATAGTGTAAAACCATTTTTGCAACATGCTGGTAAATGGGCAATTGTTTTGGGGCTTACCTCAAATAAAGGTGCCACTGATTTTGAATTGCAGCAGGCTGGTGGCAGCCTATTATACGAAAAAGTATTAGCTACTGTTTCAACATGGGGCACACCCGATAATTTAATGTTCGTTGTTGGCGCCACGCAAGCCGATGAGTTTATAAATATTAGAAAAATTATTCCACAACATTTTTTATTAGTACCAGGTGTAGGCGCACAAGGGGGCAGTTTAAAAGATATTTCCGAGAAAGCAATGACGGAAGATTGTGCTATCCTCGTCAATTCCAGCCGGGCTATTATTTATGCATCTAATAAAAATGATTTTGCCGAAAAGGCAAGGGCCGAGGCTTTACGCGTACAACAGGAAATGAGTAACTATCTATAAATTGAGCGATTCCATTTTTGCAAAAAATTGTAAATCTGGAATTGAGTGCAAGGCTGCGCAATGAAAAATGGTAGTTGTTTATTCAATTTCTGTAGCAGACTTTGTTTTTTCTATTCTTTTCTTTTTCCTAAGCCAAAGCAAATTGCCTACGCGAGCCCCTATAATAAAAGTAGCAATTGGGATAGCCATCATCCATTCATCCAAAAAATGTAAGCCATAAACTAATAGCAGAATGATGAAGGAAAATATTATAAATAAAAGAATAGAAAAATCTTCTTTCCTCTCACTATATTTTGAGCAAATGTAACCACCCGCCATACTAGCCGCAAAAATCCAAAGTAGTACTGTAGTAATAATAATAGCATCATTAATCCATGCTCCTTTTGGCGGTTCTGTAAAAATGTATAGCTCAAAAAAAGCATTAAATACAATGTAAACAACAGGGGAAAGAATAAGGGCTGCAATAGCTGCAGCTATAACTCCAAGAATGGCGGCTATTACATTATTACTCATTTCCTTTTCTTTTTCGGTTTCCCCGGCTTAAAACTTCCCGACGGTTCGGAGTACCAGGGCGCAATATCGTAAATAAAAACACCTGCTTCTACCGATGGGTCGGTTTTTACATGGGCTTCAGCTTCTTCTTTTGTAGCACAATCCAAAATAAACAAACCCCGCCAGGTAAAATCGTTTTTACCAAAAGGCCCGGCTGCTTTCAGCACTCCATCATAATAAAGCCTTTCCATATTGGCAAAATGCCCGGCAAAGATTTTGCTTCGCTCCGCTGAATCGGTTATCACTTTATCTTTCGGCCCGGTTTTTAATACCACCATCCAGAATTGGTTGATTTTGAGATCAGGTGTTTTCTTTTGCGCTTCAGTAAATTGAGCAGTTAAAAATACTGAAGAGAGTAATAAAAGGATTCTTCTCATATACCTCAGATTTATGTTCAAATATCCCCCTTTCCCCCCAATCATTTACCTTTGCCCTACAATAATTAAATTCTACAAAATTTAAATAACTACTACGATGGCTGCTCGTACTGATCTTTTTCAAAGTCCCGATTATTTTGGTGTAGATGAATTGCTTACCGAAGAACATAAACTCATCCGTGAGTCTGTTCGCAGTTATGTAAAAAAAGAAATATCGCCTATTATTGAAGAGTATGCGCAGAAGGCGGAGTTCCCTCAGCATATAGTAAAGCAACTTGGCGACCTCGGTTGCTTTGGCCCCACTGTTCCCGTAGCATATGGCGGCGGCGGTTTAGATTATATCAGCTACGGTTTAATGATGCAGGAACTGGAAAGAGGTGATAGTGGTGTTCGCTCCACTGCTTCGGTACAAGGTTCGCTGGTAATGTTTCCCATCAATGCCTATGGTAGTGAAGAACAGAAAAAAAGAATTCTACCCAAGTTGGCAAGTGGCGAATGGTTAGGTTGTTTTGGGTTAACAGAGCCCAACCACGGCAGCGACCCCAGCAGTATGCTTACTAATTTTAAAGATGCAGGCGACCATGTAATTTTGAACGGTGCTAAAATGTGGATTAGCAATGCGCCGTTTTCTCAGGTAGCCGTCGTATGGGCAAAAAATGAAGCCGGCGAAATTCAAGGTATCATTGTAGAAAGGGGCATGGAGGGATTTACCACTCCCACCACCCATGGTAAGTGGAGTTTAAGAGCATCGGCTACCGGTGAATTAGTATTTGATAATGTAAAAGTGCCCAAAGAAAATATACTACCCGGGGTGAAAGGATTAAAGGGGCCGTTAAGTTGCTTGACAAAAGCCCGCTATGGTATTGCCTGGGGAGCCATTGGTGCGGCTATGGATTGTTATGATACGGCGTTGCGTTATTCCAAAGAAAGAGAGCAGTTCGGCAAACCCATTGGGGCCTTTCAGTTGCAGCAAAAAAAACTGGCTGAGATGGTAACAGAAATCACCAAAGCACAATTATTGAACTGGCGCCTCGGTGTATTAATGAATGAAGGAAAAGTAACACCGCAGCAAGTAAGTATGGCAAAACGAAATGCTTGTGAAGTAGCAACATACATTTGCAGAGATGCCAGACAAATGCTCGGCGGCATGGGCATTACTGGCGAGTATCCTGTAATGCGCCACATGATGAATTTGGAAAGTGTGATTACTTACGAAGGCACACATGATATTCATTTGCTGATAACAGGAATGGATGTAACAGGGTTTAATGCTTTTAAGTAGCCATCTGTCTCCCTAAAGGGAGGACTTATATCAATGAATTTTTTTATTGATCAAAAGTTCTTTCAAGAATTTAATTTTAATTATGTGATACCAACAGCAGTACTACTATCAGCTTCTGTTGCGCTGTGCCCCGGCCTTAGACGGGGTCGCACACTTGTACGATAGTAATTCTGTTCAGCATTTGCGAATAGTAAAATCATTCATCTAAGTTTCCGCTATAGAAAAATTCCAAACTCTCCCCATTAGGGGAGTGAGAAAATTAAAATATAAAACTATAAATAGGGGTATAGGGTATGGGAGTTCGCATTTATCTAATTGGCTTTATGGGTTCCGGAAAAACTTACCGGGGGCGGCAGCTAAGCGAAAAGCTTGGTCTTCCTTTTTTTGATTTGGATGAGCAAATAGTAAACCATGTTGGCAAATCTGTTGCTGAAATTTTTGCGGAGCAAGGCGAAGAAAGTTTTCGCTTAATAGAAAAAAACACCTTACAGCTTATTACGCAAAGCCATCAAAGTTTTATTATGAGTTGCGGCGGCGGCACTCCTTGCTATTTTGAAAATATGGCGTATATGAAACAGCAGGGAGTAGTAGTATGGATCAATACACCCACGGCCATTTTATTTAACCGGTTAATCAAGGAAAAAGAAAAACGTCCGTTAATAAAAGATTTATCAAACAATCAACTATTGGACTTTATCAACAAAAAACTGGCCGATAGAAAATTATTTTACCAACAGTCGCATCGGGTATTGCAGGAGGAAGATCTTTCACTTGATGCTATTATTTTAAAAATATTTAATCCGTCATAACAAAGGCCAAACTTTACTATTCGATATCGCATCAAATAATAACGCCAAAAAATTATTAAACAGATTTTAAACAATCAAAAATGCATAAAGGGTATTTAAAAATAGCATCCCTACTAGGTGCAGTGGCTGTAGTACTTGGCGCATTTGGGGCACATGGGCTAAAGCAAAAATTAGGAGTTACAGACCCAGCGGCTATCGGCGTATTTCAAACTGGAGTACAATATCACATGTATCATACACTAGCTTTATTAGCTATGGGTATATTGTACTCGCCTTTTCCATCAGCGCTATTGCGTTGGGCAGCCCGTTCCTTTATAGTGGGAATGTTATTATTCTCTGGCTCTCTCTACGCTATTACGGCTTATAAGTTGTACAACGTGTCAGTGCCTCGTTTTTTAGGCCCCATTACACCTATTGGCGGTTTATTTTTTATTGCCGGCTGGATGCTTTTATTTTTAACAATCGCCAAAGGCCGTAAATAGCCGAAATGCTATCTTTGCCGCTATGGCTAATAAGCTTAAAAAGAAAACTACAAAACAACCCGAGCAAAAACTTGCAACTGCCGAAGTAAAGCCATTTCTTCAAGAGAAAGATCCTGTGGTTAGTTTAAAGGCCATTGCCAAAGACGAACGTACCTGGAAAATCATTGGCACTATATGTATATTATTGGCCATCTTCTTATGCATCTCTTTCTTATCCTATCTTTTTACTTGGAAACAAGATCAAGCCATTGCGCAGCAAGGGTTAACAGCTTTAATGGGAACAGAAAAGCCAGCCGCCAATGTGTTAGGCAATTTGGGTGCGGTATTATCGCACTTTTTTATATTTAATGGGTTTGGCTTAGCTTCTTTTTTAATATGCACTTTCTTTTTTGTAGTAGGCGTTAATTTGTTATTTAGAAGAAAAATTTTTTCTATTTGGCGTAACCTAAAGTATGTAACCGTTGGCGTATTAGTGTTATCTATCACCCTTTCTTTTTTAGCGGGTACAAGTGCCTTTGCTTGGGGTGGGGGTGTAGGTAATATGCTAAGTACAAAACTGGTTAGTGTATTGGGTACGTTTGGTACAGCAGCCGTTTTGTTGTTATTAGTTATAGGTTATTTTATATGGCAGTTTAATCCCACCTTTAAAATTCCTGAAAGAAAACGTATGGTGGATGCCTTAAACCAGGAGGAGGCGCTATACCCCCAAAACGAGGAACTTATAAGCGATGTATCCGCTACGGATGAGATAAACGACTCGCCCAAGCAAGTGGGTAAAGTAGCCGGCAACTCATTAAAGAAAAATGTTCCCGTCATTATTAATTTTCCTGGAGAAGAGCCCCAAGTATTACATGATTTAAAAATGGTGGAGAAAGAAGAACAACCAGCAATAGAAACACCCACTATTGAAAAAGAAATAGTAAGCGATCAATTACATCAACAGGAAGCCATAGATGAAAGTGATGAAATAGAAAAAACCGAAGTGGAGCCAGAAGAAGAACATGGTGTTGCCATAACGGAAGAGTTAACCATACCCATTAAGGAGAAACAAGGTCCAAAAAAAATAAGCGACGATCCATTGGAGTTAGAAATCAAAACGGCCCCGGATCCATTGGCTGATGATGAAGAAGAAAAAGCTGACCCAATAAAAAAAGTAGAAAACCTGGAGCCATACGAGCCTACACTTGATTTAAGAGATTATAAATATCCCAGCACTAATTTATTAGAAACACATGGCAGCGAAAAAATAATACAAGACCCAGCGGAGTTAGAAAATAATAAAAATCAAATTATTAATACGCTACGCAACTACTCCATCGAAATTCAAAAAATAAGTGCAACGGTAGGGCCCACGGTTACCTTGTATGAAATAGTGCCGGCGCCAGGTGTACGCATTTCAAAAATTAAAAACCTAGAAGATGATATAGCCTTAAGCCTAGCAGCCTTGGGTATCCGTATCATTGCCCCCATACCCGGAAAAGGCACCATTGGTATAGAAGTACCCAATGTGCGCAAAACGGTGGTGAGCATGAAAACACTTTTATCATCCGAAAAATTTCAGCATAATAACTTTAGCCTACCCATTGCCATTGGTAAAAAAATTGACAACGAAAATTTTATTGTGGATTTAGCTAGTATGCCACATTTATTAATGGCAGGTGCCACAGGGCAGGGCAAGTCCGTAGGTTTAAATGCTATTCTTGTATCACTGTTGTACAAAAAACATCCTTCACAAATGAAGTTTGTACTCATTGATCCTAAAAAGGTGGAGTTGAGTATTTACCGACAAATAGAAAAACACTTTTTGGCAAAATTGCCGGGTGAAGAAGATGCCATCATCACCGATACAAAAAAAGTGGTACATACGTTAAATGCGCTTTGTATAGAAATGGATAACCGGTACGATTTATTAAAAGAAGCCGGGGCTAGAAACATCAAAGAGTACAACGAAAAATTTGTAAAGCGCAAATTAAATCCACAAAAAGGCCATCAGTTTTTGCCTTTCATCGTATTAGTAATAGATGAGTTTGCAGACTTGATTATGACGGCGGGCAAAGAAGTAGAAATGCCTATTGCCCGATTGGCACAGTTGGCAAGGGCTATCGGCATACATTTAATCATTGCTACACAAAGGCCGTCGGTAAATATTATTACCGGTACTATTAAGGCTAACTTTCCTGCAAGGATAGCTTTTAAAGTATCATCTAAAATTGACTCTCGCACTATTTTAGATGCAGGCGGTGCGGAGCAATTAATTGGCAAAGGCGATATGCTAATATCATACAATGGAGAACTTACTCGTTTACAATGCGCATTTGTAGATACGCCAGAAGTAGAGCAAATAGTAGAATTTATTGGCGACCAGCGAGGCTATCCACAAGCCTTTTTACTGCCAGAGTATGTGGATGAAAAAGAATTAGAAGGAAAAGATTTTGATATAGCCGATAGAGATGCTTTGTTTGAAGATGCAGCAAGGTTAATTGTACAAAATCAAATGGGTTCCACCTCATTATTACAAAGACGCATGAAGCTTGGCTACAACCGTGCCGGCCGATTAATGGACCAGCTGGAGGCTGCAGGTATAGTGGGGCCCAATCAAGGTAGCAAAGCCAGGGATGTATTAATTAAAACAGAAATGGACTTACAGCAACATTTAGACGGCTTGGGCTAAAGCTTGTTAGTAGCTTGTTAAGAATCAATCGGTAATGCAACCCTCTTTATTAATTGGCAATCTGATAATCATAATTAAGTATCTTTGCCCGCCCTTTAAAAGGGGGTGGATTAAATAATTTATATCATGAAGCATTTTTATTTTTTTGTTATCACCATATTCGTGAGTGTAATGGCCATTGCACAAAAAAATGATCCGGCTGCAAAAGCAGTGTTGGATGGGGTAAGCGCCAAGTTTAAAACCTATACTTCTGTTAATGCCAATTTTACTTACAAAGTAGAAAATGCATCCGGCAAAGCCCTCTCCACCAAAAATGGTACTATTACAATGAAGGGTACTAAATACCGCATTAGTTTTAGTGGACAAGAAATTTTTTGCGATGGTGCCACCGTTTGGAATTATGATAAACTAGCAAACGAAGTAGCCATCAGCAAGCTAGATGGCAGTAGCGGTATGATAACGCCACAAAAATTATTTACCAGTTTTTACGATAAAGATTTTCGCTATATACTTAATGGAGAAAAAACCGTGTCTGGAAAAACGGTGCAAGAGATTGAAATGACACCCATTGACAAAAGCAAACCTTTTCATAAAGTATATGTGCAGGTAGATAAGGCTGCTAAAACTATTTCCAGTACTAAAGTATTAGAAAATGCAGGCAACCGTTATACTTATACGGTAACTAGCCTTAAAACTAATGCCGCTATTGCCGACGCACAGTTTAGTTTCGATAAAAAGAAATATCCCGGCGTAGAGTTAGTGGATTTGAGGTAATCACCAAATTTAAAATTATTGAAAACGGATTTTCAGCTTGCTGAAAATCCGTTTTAGTTTGTATGCGAATGAATATTTGAAAAATGAGGCGATGAATTGCTGTAAAGAGGCCTAATTGTAACCTTTTAAAACCAGTGTACGTTTGTTGTGAACGAGATTAGGAGGGAGAGACGCTTTCCAAAATTTTTGCTATGTGTAGGCACACGCAGCTGGGCGGAAGATGTTTAAGACAGTTGAATCAACTATATTCAGTATTATAACCTGAAAATAACACGCCACTTTTGCACGAGGTGCTTTGAAAGTGTATAACCGCTCTTCTCTTAATTCAACGAACAATGAATACGCTATTAATTCTCTATAACATAATTTAGAGGCTACTTTAAAAAAAGGGTATCCGTTTACTTCATCAAAAAATTAAATTTCAATTACGGCCTTTCTCAGTTTTACTAGCTGCTCTAATAACGGTTCTAGTAAGTCAAGTTGTAGCATATTTGCCCCATCGCTTAAAGCTTTGTTTGGGTTAGGGTGTGTTTCTATAAATAAGCCATCGGCACCGGTAGCTATGGCTGCTTTAGCAATAGTGCCAATAAGCTGTGGATTGCCACCAGTAATACCGCTGGTTTGATTTGGCTGTTGCAAGGCATGGGTTACATCCATTACTACAGGGGCGTATTTTTTCATAACCGGAATGTTGCGGTAGTCGACTACCAAATCCTGATAGCCAAACGTAGTGCCTCTTTCGCAGAGTAACACTTTATCATTGCCGGCTTTTTTAATTTTATCGACAGCAAATTGCATTGCATCGCCGCTTACAAACTGCCCTTTTTTTACATTGATAACTTTACCTGTTTTAGCCGCAGCAACTAATAAATCTGTTTGTCTACATAGAAAGGCAGGTATTTGTAATACATCTGCATAATTAGCGGCAATAGCTGCTTCTTCTGGCGAATGTATATCTGTAACAACGGGCACAGAAAAGGCGGCCCCTGTTTTTTTAAGTAATTGCAAAGCTACTTCATCGCCTAATCCGGTAAAGGATGTGGAGCTGGTTCTATTAGCCTTTCTATATGATGACTTAAAAATGTAAGGGATGCTAAATTGCTTACACACGGTGCTTACTTTTTCGGCTACTGTAAATAGTAGCTCTTCGTTTTCAACCACACATGGTCCGGCCATTAAAAAGAAATGCTGTTGGTCATATTCCTGACCTGCAAAAAGGTCTGTCAAAAATTTTTCCATGCTGCAAAGATAAGCGTTACCAGTAGGGTTTAAAGCAGCCGATTAGGCCATTGGGTAAATGCAATAAAGTGTTGGTTGAAAAAGGTTTTTTTTAAGTGGTGATAAGTGTATATTCAACCACGAATGCCTTTTAGGTACTGTGTAAACCTTGTATCTTGCATAAATAATTTGCTTGCTATGCTAAAAGAAAAAATATTAGTCATTGGCGCTTCTGGCCAAATAGGCGTGGAGCTGACTTTAGCCTTAAGAAAAATTTATGGGAATGCGAATGTAGTGGCCTCTGATTTAAGAGAGCAAAATCCATTGCTAGAAGGTACAGGGCCTTATGTAAGCTTGGATGTGATGAATAAAGAAATGCTACATGTGCAAGTAATACGGCAAAACATAACACAGATATATTTGTTAGCGGCTATACTATCTGCTACCGGCGAAAAAAATCCTAACCTAGCTTGGAACCTAAACATGACTGGCCTATTGAACGTATTAGATATTGCGAGGGAGGAAAAAATAAAGAAAGTGTATTGGCCATCTTCTATTGCTGTATTTGGACCCACAAGCCCCAAGCAAAATTGCCCACAAAAAACAGTCATTGAGCCCATCACAGTTTATGGCATAAGTAAATATGCAGGCGAATTTTGGTGCAATTATTATTTTCAGCGTTATGGAGTAGATGTGCGAAGCTTGCGTTATCCTGGACTTATTTCCTATAAATCGGCACCGGGAGGAGGTACCACCGATTATGCGGTAGAAATTTTTCATGAAGCTCTGGAAGAAAATAGGTATGATTGTTTTTTAGAAAAAGATGCTTATTTACCAATGATGTACATGCCTGATGCTATTAAAGCAACAATTGAGTTAATGGAAGCGCCGGCTTCAAAAATTAAAGTACGCACTGCTTATAACGTTTCGGGAATGAGTTTTTCGCCAGCGGAAATTGCCGCTGAAATAAAAAAACACCTTCCCCATTTTTCCATACATTACAAACCAGATTATCGACAAACTATTGCAAATAGTTGGCCTCAAAGTATAGATGATACAGTAGCTAGAAATGACTGGGGTTGGAAGGAAGAATACAATTTATCGGCGATGACAAAAGATATGTTGGAAAATTTAAAATTGTCGTTTACGAATGGTTAAGCACGGCTAGAATTTTATTTCTAATTTCTTCCGGCTCTGCATTTTTTAGTAAATAACCATCAGCTCCACAATCATTAAAACTTTGGATGAATTTTTCATCTTCGTACATACTCATAAAAATAATTTTAATGGTGGGGTGCGTTGATTTTAAGATACTAGTGGCTTGAATGCCATCCATTTCAGGCATTTTATAATCCATGATGATAACATCTGGAAGGTGTGTTTTTAGTTGCGCTATTAATTCTTTGCCGTTATCGGCTTCGGCTATTACTTCCATGTCGTCTTCTAATTCCAGCATAATTTTTACGCCTTCTCTAAATACAGCAAAATCGTCGGCTATTGCTATTTTAATTTTCTGCATGGTTTAATGGTTGTGGGGGTGAATAAGGTGCGGTAAGGGTAATGGTATAGCCATACTCACTTTGAACAAAGTGAATATGCCCCTTTATCATCAATAATCGGTTTCTAATATTTTTTAAACCTAGTCCTTCTTTTTTAAAGCTTAATTCATCAAACTGCGTTTGGTTAATACCCTGGCCATTATGAAAAATGGTAAGTGTATACAAGGGCGGCTTCACACTTGTAGTAATGGTAAGTGTTTTTGCAGCAGCATACTTTATAATATTATTTAGTAACTCCTGAACCGTACGGTAAATACTTATTTCCTCTTCATGGCTTAATCTTTGATATTTATTATCAAGATAGTAATGGATAGCTTCAAAAGTATTGCCGGCCACTTTAGGAATAAAATCTATAATAGCTTCTTGTAAACCATATTCCTGTAAAATGCTGCTATGCATATTATGTGATATGTTTCTTACTTTTTTAATCACATCATTTAGCAAAGCCCCACCTTTTTCATACAGCTGTTTTTCTTTATCAGTAAGCGAACCTGTTTTAATGCTAAAAAGGTGCAGTTTTGTGGCAGATAGAATAGCCCCAATTTCATCATGAAGCGTTTCGGCTATGCGGTGTCGTTCTGTTTCTTCGCTTCTTACCGCTGCTTGTATTAATTGATTTTGTTGTTCTTCTTTCAGCTTACGTAGGGTTTCTAAATACTTCGTTTTTTTTCGCTGGCTGAAAATTAGGGCTAGCAAAAAGCTGAAAAACAGTAAAAACATTACAGTAATTCCAATTAGTATAAAATGTTTTACACTGCTAAATTGTTCCACTTTGATTTATCATTAACGGGCCAAAAAATAGGTACTATAAATATAAATAAAAAGCATTGTTCTAGCGTAGAATCTACCGGTTTCTTGCCTAAGGTTAAGATCTTGGTTTGCTAACCATTTTTTTACATATTAATAATCGTAAAATGCACTAATTTTTAGGCTCGAACACTATTCGTACTTAAACAAAAAAAGCCTACACTGCATGTAAAGTCATTTTTCGAAGCAGATAAGTTAGACTGATCGATTACTAGCGATACTTTTTTTTATAGTAAATGTTAGGCAGATACAAAAAACAATGTATGAAAAGGCAAATAGTATCATCAATACTTCTCCAAATGAATGCCGGTAGCTTTCATGCACATTTATTAAGTTGAAAAAAAGAAAAACAAAAAAAGTAATGGCCTCATAAAAGTTTAAACCAGCTACAAATACAAAGGATGGATGGTTCATCCAGATGGTATCGCTAACATCAATAATGGTAGACAAAAAATAAACGATGCAAATAAACAATAGTAAAACACTTTCTGCTGAGTGAAGCCTATCGCTAAAATTTAAGAAAGATTGATGTAAGAAAAGGAAATTGATTAATACTGCTATACAATATACAGGTAGTATTATCCTAATTAACGTAGATGACCACAAACCTTTGAACGCTGCAATATACCAACTAGCAAACAAAACTCTGATGATGGAATGGGTATTGTAAATTACTAAATTTCCCTGCTCCAATACCGGCGCTTTTTCATGTATTTTCGAAATGGTGGTGCTTAAAATAATAAATACGGAAGCAACATATATATACAAAACCAAAGGGCGTATTTCACGGCTCTTAGGTTTTGTTATAATAATATAACAAAGCGGAATTAATATCCCTATTAATTCCGCCCATGTTGCAAACTCATACAGCAATGCTTTCATATAGGTTGTAAAAAATAAATTTATTGATCATCATTCGGTTCATCACCACAAAAAGTAGGGCAAGGTAAAGTACTACCACCACTTCTACTGGCTTGCCCCTGCGCTACTACTTCAACTTTAAAGTTTATGTATGGGGGATACTCTTGCTCAGGTGTAAGGCGTATATAATCAAACTTGTTTAAACTGCCATCGCTGGCGTTGATAATGTTTAAATTATCAAACCTTAAAATATTATTTCCCAATACAATTTCTTTCGAATATGATTTAGCAGTACAAGCGGTATCAGATTGTAAGGAAATTTTTCCGGTGCTGTGTACCGAAGCGGGGCCATCACCAGGGTAGCCTATTAATTGATAAGTGTTGCCTCCAGCGCTGCTTGAAAATTGTAGTACCACTTCTTTTATTTTACCTTTCGAGCCGGGCTTTGTCCAGCCGCTATCTACCCAGTTCTGAATTTGGGCCCGATTAATTATTACACAATTAATATTGGGCGTTTTTACGGCGTCTGGCTCTTTATGATCGTTGCAGCTATTAAAAAAAACAGATGCGGAGAGGAGAACAGCACATAAATAAATAGCGCTGCTAATTTTTTGAAAAATGGTCTTTTTCATGTTTGTTTAATTTTAAAAATGGAAGTGGTTAATATCGAAAAAAATAGGAAAGTATAACTGTCATAAACTTACCAATTCTTTTTCAAAAATGGGAGGGATAATTTTTGAAAACCAAACAAGCTACTTTTTATTGACAAAAGGGGAGCGTAAGCAATGCCGAAAAAACTTTCAAACCTGTGTTAGCCATTAATGCCATCGCTACTTGGGCTTGTAGCATTAATAATGTAGTTAAAAGTTGTGCCGTGTTTTTCGCTTTATTGAATATGAAAACGAAATTTAAAATTGCCTTAAAAGGTAATAAGGTTTACTATTTGCACTAGATAGTTTTGATCAGTTTCGTCAAATTCGTTGAGGCTGGCGCTATCTACATCTAAAACGCCCACCACCTCATTATTTTTATTGAATAAGGGTACAACAATTTCTGATTTTGAAATACTGCTGCAGGCGATATGGCCAGGAAATTTTTCAACGTCAGGTACTATTAAGGTGGTGCCATTTTGCCAAGCGCTGCCACACACACCTCGGCCTTTATTAATACGAGTGCAGGCTACGGGCCCTTGAAAAGGCCCTAATACTAATACATTATTTTTTACTAAATAAAAACCAACCCAAAGCCAATTAAATTGTTCTTTTAAAGCTGCTGCTACATTAGCTAAGTTGGCAATTAAATCTGTTTCACCCTCTAGTAGCCCTTTTATTTGCGGTAGTAGGTTTTCGTATTGGGTTGTTTTAGTGCCACTAATTATATGTAAGTCTTCTGCCATTTATAAAATTTTATACGCCGGAAAGAAATTGTTCTCTAATGTATCGAGCTACTAATCCTAAATTTTTTGTTTCTTCATACTTTTTCAACTGTCTATCTGCTCCAGTACCGTTTTCTAACATTTTATGTACGTGTTGTATACGATGGCGGCTACCCAAATGATCCAGTACCGGATCAATAAAATCAAGCAATTCGTAAATTAAAGCTCTGGTATTTACTTCTTCTTCTTTGCCAAAATCGATAAGATAGCCATCTACACCATAGCGGCTGGCTCTCCATTTATTTTCATTTAGCAAAGCTCTTGAGTATTGAATGAAGTTTAGATTTTTTGAACGTAGCATGTATATTCTTGCACAAATAGCTTGAAATAAAGCGGCAATAGTAATGGTTTCATCTACCGTAAGCGGTATATCACACACCCTAAATTCTACGGTATTAAAAAAAGGATGTACCCTTAAATCCCACCAAATTTTTTTAGCATTATCAATACAGTTTGTTTTAATAAGCAGCTTTACATAGTTATCGTATGCTTCTATACTTTCAAAGGCATCGGGTATGCCCGTACGAGGAAATTTGTCAAAAACTTTGGTTCGAAAGGATTTATAACCGGTCATTCTACCCTCCCAAAAAGGGGAATTTGTACTAAGTGCAAAAACATGCGGTAAAAAATAACGGGTACTATTGGCAATATGATTGGCCATTTCTCGGCTCTCCATTCCTACATGTACATGTAAACCAAAAATTAAATTACTACGAGCGGCCTCTTGCAATTCATTCACAATTTCATTATAGCGAATATGGTCGGTAATTAACTGGCTTTCCCAATGGCTAAAGGGGTGGGTGCCCGCTGCGCCCATTGCAAATCCTAAGCCATCGGCTATGCCCGAAATAGTTTTTCGAAGTGTGGCTACATCCTCAAAGGCTTCATCAATATCTGCACAAATATCTGTGCCTACTTCTACTACGGCTTGATGCATTTCTGCCTTTACCTTATCCTTAATTGCTTTTTGCCCCTCTTGTACTATTTTTTGCTCATGGCTTCGTAGCTCATAAGTGTGTGGATCTAGCACCATATACTCTTCTTCCACACCCAGCGTAAAGTTTTTATAATTAAGGTTCATATTAAATTATTGTAATGGCATTTTGGTAGCTCCTCTTTTTACATATTCTCCCCATGTAAGATTGTCCTTTCCATCGGTTTGGGCTAATGCTTTTTCGATGGCATAATTGGCCGCCGTTTCTACTACCCATTCAAAATTTTCGGCACCTACACTTTTTAAATCCGCATCGGGAGCAGGGTTACAAAAGTCAATAGCATAGGGCACACCATCTCTAATAGCCAACTCTACGGTATTAAAATCATAACCTAGGTATTTATTTATTTTTAAAACCAGGTCTGTCATTTCTTGTAACCTTTCGGGTGTAGGAGCAAAATCGGCTACATACCTTAAGTGATGTGGATTTCTTGGTTCATAGGGCATTATGCGAACATGCTTGCCGCCTATGCAATAACAACGATAATATTCAGTAAATACAATTTCTTCTTGAAACAACATAACCAACTGTCCCGTTTCTGCATGTTTGGCAAAAAAATCTTCTTTGCTTTCTAATCGGTATACATTTTTCCAACCGCCGCCTGCAAATGGTTTCATATAAACAGGAAATCCAGTATAGGCAAAAATGCTATCCCAATCCATTGGAAAGGCAAGGTTGCTAAAAGAATCGTTGGACGTATCATCGGGTAAATCTCTAGAGGGAATGATGGCTGTTTTGGGAACAGGTACACCTATTTGTGTCATTAAGCAGTTATTAAAATATTTGTCATCGGCACTCCACCAAAATGGATTATTAATAACAGCGGTACCGGTAACAGCTGCATTCTTAAGCCAAGTACGATAAAAAGGTACGTCTTGCGATATGCGATCCACAATAACGGCATAGCCGGAATGTACGCCCTGCATGGCTTTATCAATTTTTACAGGTTCGGCTACTAAGCCGGCTATTTTTTTACTATTTATTCTTGCTACAAATGCTTCGGGAAAAGATCTTTCTTTGCCGTGTAGAATGCCAATTTTCTTCATACTGCGGTGGTTTTAATGAGAGCCTGTTGCCTCTTTCAAAATTATCTTGTACGAACAATATAAGCAAATTATACTTGGCTTGTTTGACAAGTGGTATTATCCTTATTTTTGAAGCCATGGAAAGGGAGATTATTTCGAAAGTGACGATAGAGCAGATAACCATCACTTCTTTTTTTTTACATCGGCCTGTAAAGATTGATTTTTACTTGCCTACTAATGTACCGGACCCCTCACAATTGCAACTGTTATTAATTAATGATGGGCAAGATTTGGAGAAAATGAACTTTAAAGAGCTGTTAGATAATTTTTCATCCACCTCATTCTCCCCTAAACCCCTGCTATGTGCTGCCATTCATTGTGGCGACGAAAGAAAGTTAGAATATGGAGTAGCAAATTTTCCTGATTATTTAGGTAGGGGAAGTAAAGCGCATTTGTATACTTCGTTTATTGTAGAGGAGCTTATTCCGTATATACATTTACACTACTGCATAGCAGGATTTAAGGAAATGGCATTTGCAGGTTTTTCGCTCGGCGGTTTGTCGGCTTTAGATATTGCATGGCAGCATGCGCATTTATTTAAAAAAGTGGGAGTGTTCTCCGGTTCTCTGTGGTGGCGCAGTATGGATCAAGATGATCCTTTATTTGATGAAAACACACATCGCATTATACATCATCAGATAAAATGCGGCGTATATAACCCGGCACAACAATTCTTTTTTCAATGCGGGGGTATGGATGAAACAAAAGATAGAAATAATAATGGCATAATAGATTCTATAGACGATACACTAGATTTAATTAAAGCACTTAAAGGTAAAGGATACCAAGATGCCGATATCCATTACTTGGAGTTGCCTGATGGTAAGCATGATGTAGCCACATGGGGCAAGGCAATGCCGGCCTTTTTACAATGGGGGTGGGGTGCCTCTTGTTAAAACTATACTCGTGGTTTCCACGGTACTTCTTTAGCACCTAGTTTATGGCATGCAAACCTTGCTAACACAAACAAATAATCGCTAAGCCGGTTTAGATAAATGGTAATAAGTTGGGGCACTTCATCACCTTTGCTATGCATGCGTACAATACAGCGCTCGGCCCGGCGACACACGCAGCGGGCTATATGTAAGGTAGAGCTAGTAACATGGCCAGCCGGAAGGATAAAAGATTGCATGACAGGCAATGTTTCATTCATTTTATCCATTTCTTTTTCCAATAAGGTTACATCATCGTTGTGTAGGTCAGGAATTTTTAATTTCGTTTCTTTTTCTGGATCGCAAGCAAGTGCGGACCCGATGGTAAAAAGTCTATCCTGTACTTCAGCGAAAATATTTTCAATAGCGCTAGTAGTTAAATAGTCGCTGCATAAGCCTATTAATGAATTTAGTTCATCAATGGTGCCATACGCTTCAATGCGGCGGTGCGATTTTGACACTTTGGTGCCCCCAATTAAAGAGGTAGTGCCTTTATCGCCGGTTTTTGTATATATTTTAAAAGCCATATTAAATGGTTAACTATTTTGTTTCTTATCTGTTTCAATAATGCCATCTTTTAACCGAATAATACGTTGAGCGTGATGGGCTATATCCTCTTCATGTGTTACCAATATTACCGTATTCCCTTGTTGTTGAATAGTGCCAAAAATATCCATTATTTCAGCAGAGGTTTTTGAGTCTAAATTACCCGTCGGCTCGTCGGCTAAAATAATTGCCGGATCGTTAACCAATGCCCGTGCAATGGCTACCCGTTGGCATTGTCCGCCAGAAAGTTCGTTAGGTTTATGGTGGCTACGTGCTGTAAGCTGTACCCTTTCCAATACATGCATGGCTTTTTCTATACGCCTTTTTTTATTTACCCCTGCATATACTAATGGTAATGCTACATTTTCCAAAGCAGTTAAGCGTGGCATAAGATTGAATTGCTGAAAAACAAAACCTATTTTATTTCCTCTTACCTCGGCCAATGCGTTATCATTCATCTTGCTTACATCTACTCCATTTAAGACATAGGTACCTGCAGTAGGCGTATCCAAACAGCCCAAAATGTTCATCAAGGTACTTTTGCCCGACCCAGATGGCCCCATCAAGGCTACATATTCATTTTTTAAAATTTGCAGCGAGATACCTCGTAGCACCGAAACTTCCTGTTGGCCCAGAAAATAGCTTTTGCAAATATGTTGAAGGTGAATAATGCTCATAAAATATTTGTTCGCCTGAGTTTATTCATTCTACTATTTTTTGATGTATAAAAGCTTGATGTTACAATCAATCTTCTTTGTTTATCACTTTTGGCACCATAAAAAACTGGCCGTTATGAGCGGGTGCATTTTTCAAGGCCACTTGTCTTTCTATCGAACCTTTAATTTCATCATTTCGCAGCACATTTACTTCGTCACTCATATGCAATAACGGTTCTACGCCCGCAAGGTTCAGTTCGTTTAGTTTTTCTACAAAAACGATCATTCGCTGCAGGTCGTTTTTAATGGCTGTTTTTTCTATGTTATTAAAAGTGAGGCGGCTCAGGTTCGCCAATTTATCTATCAACTGGTCGTTTACTTCCATATAGCAAATATACAGTATGTACCAGGCAATGCGCCAGCAAGGTTTCTTTAGATATTCTGTTTATTGATTGCCGTTTGCTTATGAGCCATTACGTATCTTCGCCGCCCTACTTGTATACACAAGCATTTACCTATTGTGTTTTTTGCAAAAACAAGTAGCGATGGCATTATGACAAAGGAGAAAAACATTGTAATGAGTGGCATTAGGCCCACCGGTTTTTTACATTTAGGTAATTATTTTGGTGCCGTACGTAACTATGTACGTATGCAAAATGAGTTTGAATGTTATTTTATGGTGGCCGACCTTCACTCCTTAACCACCCATCCAGATACAAAGGAATTGAAAGAGAATGTACATAGAGTGTTGGCCGAAAATATTGCTTGCGGCTTAGATCCGGATAAGGCAGCCCTTTACTGTCAAAGCCATGTGCATGAAACCGCCGAATTGTATCTGTATCTAAACATGATGGCTTATTTGGGCGAATTAGAAAAAACTGTCACTTTTAAAGAAAAAGCAAGGCAACAGCCAGATAATGTAAATGTGGGGCTACTTACTTACCCGGTGTTACAAGCAGCAGATATTATATTGCACCGAGCTACTTATGTACCTGTAGGTAAGGATCAAGAGCAACACTTAGAAATGGCACGAAATTTCGTAAAAAGGTTTAACCACCGTTATGGCGATGTATTTCCAGAGCCGGTAGCATTTAATTACGGCGATGATCTAATAAAGGTACCCAGCCTAGATGGTGTTGGAAAAATGAGTAAAAGCGAAAACCAATTAGCCACCTTATACCTATCGGACGAGGATGAGTTAATTCGTAAAAAAATTATGAAAGCGAAAACGGATGGTGGACCCACCGAGCCCCATGCTGACAAACCTGATTATATAGAAAATATTTTTCTATTAATGAAACTAGTAAGCCCTGCCGATGTTATTGAAAGGTTTGAAAACGAATATAACGCTTGCACTATTCGATATGGCGATATGAAAAAGCAATTGGCAGAAGATATGATACAGTTTATAACGCCTATTCGAGAAAAAGCCAAAGCCATTAAAAACAACGAAAAATATTTAAAAGAGGTAATGGAAAAAGGGGCGGCAAAGGCTAGGGCGAGTGCGAAACAAACTATAGATAGGGTGAGAGAAGCCATTGGTTTAAATTATTTTTAAAGGGCTTATTCATTCGTTTAGTAATTCAACGGATAATTATATATTTACCATCGTCCCTAATGGGGCGTATTACACTTTATACATTAGATACTAGGTATTATGGCAAAAGCAGCTAAATTAAAACCCAAACATATTGCCGTAGCGGGTAATATAGGCGCCGGAAAAACCACTTTAACAGAAATGTTAAGTAAGCATTATAAATGGATTCCAAATTTCGAAGATGTAGATCACAATCCATATTTAAACGATTTTTATGAGGATATGAACCGATGGAGTTTTAACCTTCAAATTTATTTTTTAAATAGCCGGGTACGTCAGTTGGTAGATATACACCATGGTTCCGAAACAGTGATACAAGACCGTACCATTTATGAAGATGCCAACATTTTTGCGCCCAACCTACATGAAATGGGTTTAATGAGTAAAAGAGATTTTGACAATTACTTCCACTTTTTTCAAACCTTAAAAATGCTGGTGCAGCCGCCAGATTTATTAATTTATTTGAATGCTTCTGTACCTACGCTAGTGGGTCAAATTCAAAAAAGAGGAAGAGAGTATGAAGAAAATATACGACTCGATTACTTAAAAAAACTAAACGAATACTACAATAAATGGATTGCCGATTATAAAGAAGGTAAGTTGTTAGTCATCGATGTTGATCAAAATAAGTTTGCTGAGCGAGATGAAGATTTTGGTGAAATTATTCGTAAAGTAGACGCAGAATTATACGGCCTTTTTTAATATGAAATATTTTTTAATCATCTCTTTATCTGTGCTTTCAACTTCTTTGCACTCGCAAATGGAGATGGACACCACCTTTACCAAAAATGGCGCCAGCTGCACTTGTAAAATAGTAACGGAAGGCAAACCAGCTATAAAGCCATTTGATGTTAATGAAAAAAAAGCAGCCTACCCCGGCGGAGAAGAAGAATGGAAACGATTTGTAAAAAAGAATATCAATAAAAAATTGAAAGGCAAAGAGGAGGTTCGAGTATCGGTTGATGTAGATGAATGGGGTCGCTTGTCTAACTATCGCCTGTTAACCAGGGCAGCCAATCAAAAGTTTGAAGAAGTTGTATATATATTAAAATTATCGGGACAGTGGTTTCCTGCCGTGCAAAGTGGTTATTGTGTAAAATCGGTTTTACAGTTAAGTTTTGAACTTTAATAATTAGCCCAGTAGTTATATTCTTTTAGTAATTCACCAATTTTTATAATCCATTCACCCTGTTTTTCTTTATCAATGCTGTGATTCGTTTGTGCATCGTACAAGCTTTGCATCTTAAACATTTCATTCGTTACCTTTTGGTAAATTTTCTGTAAGTCCTTTTGATATGTTTTTGTATTAAACCGGTATTCACTTATTTCTTTGTGTAGCTTTCTGGCAAAAATTTCAGCAATATCAAAATGCCCCTGCTCATGGCTTAGTATGTATACCGATTTGTGTATTGCCCAACTTTTTTGTTTCGAAAAAAATGACTTTACCTTATAAGTAAAGCCCGTACTAGACATGTTAAAATCTATGCTAATTTTTGTATTGGTAGAGGCAGCAGCATCGCTGGTAGGGTCGGGGCTACCTAGGTAATCGTTCCAAGTAAGTGGTTGTTTTGCATTCCAAGAAATATAATCGGATGGGTTAGGCTGTGCCATTGCCAACAGTGGTAAACAAACAAGTAAAAATAAAAATAGCCGCATCATGCACCTTAAACGAAAATTTTATGCCAAAATTTTATTACATGCCAAGTACTTCGTTAAAGCAAACAAAAAAATGAGCTGGCCTTTACAATTTTCAACGCAGCTATTATTGCTTAGATAATAGGTGCTGCCATTATTACCTCTTTAGATACCCCTGCTTTGTATTTTTCAAAATTTTGAATAAACAGGTTGGCTAAAAAAGTAGCTTTTTCGGTATAAGCAGCTTTATCTGCCCAAGTGTTAATAGGGTTTAGCAAAAGGGCTGGCACATCCGGGCAGTTTTCAGGAATGGCTACTCCAAATACAGGGTCTGTGGTATAGTTCACGGTATCTAGCTTGCCCTCTAATGCAGCGGTTATCATTGCCCTCGTGTATTTTAGGTGTATTCGGTTACCAATTCCGTAAGGTCCGCCTGTCCATCCGGTATTTATCATCCATACATTTACATTATGTGCTTGCATTTTTTTGCCAAGCATATCAGCATATTTGCCGGGATGTAGCGGCAAAAATGGAGCGCCAAAGCAAGCACTAAATGTAGGCTTAGGTTCGGTAACGCCTAGCTCTGTGCCCGCAACCTTGGCCGTATAGCCCGATATAAATTGATACATGGCTTGTCCCGGAGTAAGTTTTGAAAGGGGAGGCAAAACACCAAATGCATCGCAAGTAAGAAAGAAAATGTTTTTAGGTATACCGCCAATGGATGGCTCTTTAGCATTACTAATAAAGGAGAGCGGGTAGGATACTCTTGTATTTTCCGTAATAGAGGCATCTTCAAAATCGAGCGAGTTGGTACCGGATTTAAATACTACGTTTTCTACCAATGCCCCCGCACGGATAGCATTAAAAATTGCCGGTTCCTTTTCTGCAGTTAAATGAATTGTTTTTGCATAGCAGCCGCCTTCAAAATTAAAAATATTGTCATCACACCAACCGTGCTCATCATCGCCAATTAATTTTCGAAGGGGGTCAGCACTTAGTGTAGTTTTGCCGGTTCCGCTTAATCCAAAAAATACGGCTGTATCTCCCTCTGCACCCATATTGGCACTACAGTGCATGCTTAACACCTCTTTTTCGTGTGGTAGTATATAGTTAAGTATGGTAAAGATGCCTTTTTTGGTTTCGCCTGTATATCCTGTTCCGGCAATCAATATCATTTTATGCTTAAAAGAAACTACCGCCGCATTGCCTTGGCGAGTACCACATACTTCGGGGTCAAGTTGTAATCCGGGTACAGATATAATTTGCCAATCCGGTACAAACTGCGCTAGTTCCGCAGCAGTGGGCCGCAAAAACATATTATAAGCAAATAAATTATTCCAAGGCTTTTGATTAATTACTCTAATGTTAAGTCGGTACCGAGGGTCGGCACAGGCATAGCAATCCCTAACCCATAATTCCGGAAGGGAATGTAAGTATGCGGTTACTGTTTCAAAAATTTTATCAAAATAAGTAGGGGCAATGGCAATATTAAAGTCGTTCCAATTAACGGTATGCGATGTAATATCATCCTTAACGATATATTTATCTTTAGGCGAACGGCCAGTAAAGGTGCCCGTTTTTATCACTAATGCACCAGTATCATTAAGCTCGCCCTCGCCAATGCGAAGCGTATCTTGTACCAACTCCTCGGGTGTACGCTGATAGTGTATACTTTCAATGTTGGCTAATATAGTTGATGAAAATTTTTTGAATACGGTCTTTACTGTTGGAACAGACATGTTAGCAAGCTTTGTGATTAAAAGGCAAAGGTATAAGGAAATAAAACACTAAACAAACGGGCGTTAGTTTTTGTAATTATATTAGCAGTTGCAAAAAGGTTTTGTTAGTTACTTGCATTTTTATTTTGAGCAGCAATGGTTTATGCCTTTACAGTTTTATCTTTATCGGCGCTCAAACAGTTAATTATAAATGTTGATGTATGAAATACACGCCACTGAATAATGCCATTTTTACACAAAACAGACAACGTTTTGTAAAGCAAATGCAAAAAAATGCCATTGCTATTTTTACCAGTAATGATGAAGTACCAAGTAATGGTGATGCATTGCATGGCTATAAACAAAACAGCGATTTATATTGGTTGTGTGGAATCGTTCAGGAAGATACTATGTTGATACTTTTTCCCGACAATCCCGATCCTAAGTTTAGAGAAGTGTTAGTATTGGTACGTCCAAACGAACTAAAGGAAAAATGGGATGGTAAAAGATTAACCGTGCAGCAAGCGCAAGCCATTAGCGGTATGCAAACCATTTTATGGCTCGATACGTTAGAAGCCTTACTACAACCCTGGATACATTTAGCCGATACCATCTATTTAGATAGTAATGAAAACGATCGCAAAGCAAGCTGGCTGCGTACTAGAGAATATCGCTTTATCGATGAAATGAAAAGTAGATATCCGCTACATCATTATATGCGTGCCGCTAAAATAATGAAGGAGCTACGAGCTATTAAAACAAAAGAAGAAGTAGCAGTATTACAACAGGCAATAGATATTACCGATCAAACTTTTCGGCGGTTATTAAAGTTTATACAACCGGGTGTTACAGAGTACGAAATAGAAGCAGAAATCTATCACTCCTTCCTTTCGCAAAGAGCTACAGGCCCAGCCTACCATAGTATTATAGCCAGTGGCGATAATGCTCGTATTTTACACTACGTAAATAACAATCAAGTGTGTAATGATGGCGACTTAATACTAATGGATTTTGGTGCCGAGTATGGTGGTTATTGTGCCGATTTAACTAGAACCGTACCAGTAAATGGAAAATTTACCCGTAGGCAAAAAACGGTGTACAACGCTTGTCTGCATTTACATGATTATGCAAAAAGTTTATTGAAACCGGGTATTTCCATTTTAGATTATACAGATAAAGTAGGGGAAGAAGCCACCAAACAATTTGTAAAAATTGGACTATTACGCACATCCGATGTAAAAAACGAGGATAAAGAAAACCGAGCTTACCGTAAATATTTATACCATGGTATTTCGCATCACTTAGGTATTGATGTACATGACTTAGGCACCAGAACCGAACCCATTAAACCCGGAATGGTATTTACCGTAGAGCCAGGTATTTATATTGAAGAAGAAAATATGGGTATCCGTATCGAAAATAATCTTTGGATTACGAAAAACGGTCATGAGGATTTAATGAAAAATATCCCCATTACGGTGGAGGAGATAGAGGCCATCATGAAACGCTAAGTAGGCTAAAAAAAGTATCTTTATAGCATGGAAAACAGTCTCAAGTTAAAACCCTTACTACCGAAAAATGCCCACCTTTTCTGGTATAGCAAAGATTCGGAGAAGGAAAATTTGCCACTACCAATGGTATTAGGATTTTTTATCAACAATGCTGATAAAGAAGATTTAAAAGCCTTGTTTGATTTTGTGGGGATTAACAATGCAGTGGCTGTTTTTTTTGAGCAGACCAAAATATGGGGTAATAGGTCTAACTATTTTCCTGAGCTTCAAAACTATTTTACCCAGTATTTTACTCGGTATGCATTATAAAATATTAAACGAGGATCAGCAACAGTTGATGCCTCTACTATCAAAATTCAAAAAAGAGTTTTACATGGTAGGGGGCACATCTACAGCTTTACACATCGGGCACAAACTTTCTATCGATTTTGATTTATTTAAACAAGCAAAGATTCGACCCCTAAACATACGCTCTATATTTAAGCAGAGTAATGAAAAAATACAAGTTGCTTTAAACAGAGAAGGCCAATTTAATTGGGTGTGCAGAAATTCTAAATTTACCTTTATTGAATATGCATACCCTGTTTCGCATCCAGTAATTTTAGACAATGGGCTTGCTATACCAAGATTACTTGATGTAGCAGCAATGAAAACTTTTGGCCTTGGCATGCTTAGCAAATGGAAAGATTACCTTGATTTGTATTTTAACGTAAGAACTATTTTAACATTAATGAGATTTCCGAAAAGGCAAGTGAGTATTTTGGCGCCTTGTTTAGTGAAAAATTATTTAGGGGGAAATTAAATTTATATTGTCGGTGTGAATTACGACGAACAAGTAGAATTTATACCTGGCTTTGAAGTATAGAAAAAAAGAAGTAAAAGATTTTTTTAACTGATGCCGCATTAACCGGTTTTTAATATTAACCCTTTTTGAATGAAACAAATTCCTAATCTATTTACGCTGCTTAATCTTTTTTTTGGGTGCTTAGCTATTGTATTTACCCTGCAAAATGGCTTTGTAGTAAAGGTAGATACCAACGGTGCGCAAATAATTGATATACCCGAAAAAATATGGATGGCCTCTCTATTTATTGGCTTAGCTGCCATTGTAGATTTTTTAGATGGTTTTGTTGCTCGGCTTTTTAATGCTACATCGGCTATGGGTAAGCAATTAGATTCATTAGCAGATGTGGTAAGTTTTGGTGTAGCCCCCGGAATTATTCTTTATCAATTTTTGCGTCTTGGCTTAGCTGGTAATGAGGCAGGATTAGAGACCTCCATTTTTTGGCTACTGCCAGCCTTTATTATTCCCTGTGCAGGCGCATGGCGCTTGGCAAAGTTTAATTTAGATAGCACACAGTCACATTCCTTTAAAGGAATGCCAGTACCAGCAGTAGGTATTTTTGTTGCATCCTTGCCGCTTATATATTGGAACATTAATGAGCAATGGGTATTGAATCTTTTGCTCAATCAATGGTTTTTGTATGCCATAATAATTATTTTATCAGGCCTTATGGTAAGTAATTTGCCCTTAATGGCCTTAAAATTTACTGACTTTAGCATAAAAAATAATATACCTAAATATTTGTTAGTGGCCATCGCTATTATCAGTTTTATAGTATTAAAATGGTTGGCTTTACCGCTAACCATCATCGCATACGTTGCCTTATCTTTGCTATTCCAAAAACAAAAAGTATGACCTATACTGTTCAAATAAAAGTAATGCCCCATAAAGAATTGTTAGACCCTCAAGGAAAAGCCGTATTAGGTGGCTTAGCTAACCTTGGTCTAAGCGGAGTAGAAGATGTAAGAGTGGGTAAAAATATTACGTTACAGGTTAATGCAGATTCGCCAGCTGCCGCCATATCAATAGCGGAAGAAGCCAGTAAAAAATTATTAAGCAATCCAGTAATGGAGTATTTTGAAGTAACTGTTAATTAGCAGCTACAAGCTATCATTGATGAGCTGCAAGATGGTGGCTCAATGCTTGCAGCTTACTATTAAAGGCTTATGTTATACCTCGTTCCTACCCCCATTGGTAATTTAAAAGATATTACGCTACGCTCTCTCGAAGTGTTGAAAGACGTAGATGTAATTTTGGCAGAAGATACCCGTACCTCTTCTCATTTACTTAAGCATTACCAGATAAATAAACCACTTACACCTTACCACCAGCACAACGAACATAAGGTGCTGCAGCATTTAATAGCCCAGTTGCAACAAGGCAAAAAAATGGCATTAGTAACAGATGCAGGCACACCCGGTATTTCTGACCCGGCTTTTTTATTAGTAAGAGAATGTATAAAGGCCAACGTAAAAGTAGAAAGCCTACCCGGCGCCACGGCATTTGTACCCGCTTTAGTTAATAGTGGTATTCCAACCAATCGTTTTTGCTTTGAAGGGTTTTTACCTTTGAAAAAAGGGAGGCAAACTATTTTTAAAAAATTAGCTACAGAAGAACGAACAATGATTTTTTACGAAAGCCCAATGCGCTTGGTAAAAACTTTAGAAGAAATGATCGTTTATTTTGGAGAAGATAGATTATGCAGTGTAAGTCGTGAGCTAACCAAACTATTTGAGGAAAATAAACGAGGAACTTTATTAGAAGTAGTAAACCATTTTAAAGAAAAAAATATCAAAGGAGAAATAGTATTGGTAGTAGCAGGGCTTTCATAAGTAGCCTTACCATTCCTCAACTTTTTGGAGATACTTACAATCGAAATCCGACATTTACAGTATAAAATTATTCAATGAAAAAAAATAGTCTTTTTTCAATTTTCCTTACGCTAATCTCAATAAGCGGTATAGCACAGCAAGATCGTTGGCAACAAAGGGTAAAGTATGTAATGAACATAGATATGAATGTGCAAGCCAATCGCTTTACCGGAAAGCAGAAATTGGAATATACAAATAACTCGCCCGATACGCTTACCCGAGTATTTTATCATTTATACTTCAACGCATTTCAGCCAGAAAGTATGATGGATACCCGCAGCCGCCGTCAAGGCAGCATGACTATTGGTAGCCGAGCAGATTGGGACGGAAGAGTAAAAGATCGGATCCAACAGTTGAAGCCAAACGAAATTGGCTATCAAAAAATTCATTCCTTAAAAATGAATGGAGTGGCTCAATCCTTTACGATAGATGAAACAATACTTGAGGTAAAACTATCTAAGCCCATTTTGCCAAAAGCAAAAGTAACTTTTGATATGGAATTTGAAGCACAGGTGCCGCTACAAGTTCGTCGTAGCGGAAGAGACAACCCCACTTCCAAAGTTCGATACACTATGACGCAGTGGTACCCTAAAATGTGTGAATATGATTACGAAGGCTGGCATCCTACACCCTATGTAGGCAGAGAGTTTTATGGGGTATGGGGCGACTTTGATGTTTCTATCTCTATTGACAAATCTTATTTACTAGGTGGCACTGGCTACCTACAAAACCCTAACCAAATAGGGTATGGCTACGAAACTAAAGGTGCTAAAGTAAACAGGCCTGCAGGCGATAAATTAACATGGCGCTTTATAGCCCCCAATGTGCATGATTTTGCATGGGCTGCCGACCCCGATTTTATACATAAAAGTAAAGTGGTAAGAGACAGTTTAACCTTACATCTATTATATAAAAAAACAAACCACACCGCTGGTGAGTGGGAGCAAGTGTTAACCGATGCAGAACAGGCTTTGCCTTTTATCGAAAAAAAATTCGGGCGTTATCCATACAAGCAATTCTCCTTTATACATGGTGGCGATGGCGGTATGGAGTACCCAATGTCCACCATGCTAGTAGGCCCAGGCGCCTGGCTGCATGAGTGGCTGCACAATTGGTATTACGGAATGCTCGGCACTAATGAATCGCTATATGGCTGGATGGATGAAGGGTTTACCACTTATGCCGAAGACAAAACAGCAGCTTTTCTTTCGGGCTATACCGGCTTTGCACTAGATGATACCTATAAAAGCTACTACGCATTAGCCAGAAGTAATAAAGAAGAGCCGCTAACTACCCATGCCGATCATTACAATTGGAATGCAGCCTATAGTCCAGCCGTATATTCCAAAGGGGCCGTTTTTTTAGAGCAATTAGGTTATATAACGGGCGATAAAACGAGAGATAAAATTTTATTAGAGTACTACAAACAATGGCGGTTTAAGCATCCTAATGCTAGCGATTTTTTTCGCATAGCAGAAAAGGTGAGCGATATGAAACTAGATTGGTACAAAGAGTATTGGATTAATGGTATTAAAACGATTGATTATGCTATCGACAGCCTTTGGGAAGAAAACGGAAAATCAAAAGTGCGCATTACAAAACTTGGGTTAATGCCTATGCCTATCGATGTGCAGTTAACTTTTAAGGATGGCAGTAAAGAAGCGCATTATATACCCATGAATTTGATGTACGGTAACAAACCTATAGAAGATAGCGCTACATCAAGATATAACTATCCTTCTTGGAAGTGGACACACCCATCATACATTATTGAAACCAATCGTAAAATCAGTGATTTTTCAATTGTAGAAATAGATCCTAGCTTGCGAATGGCAGATGTAGATCGAAAAAATAATAAGCTTGTGCTTAAATGGTAAAAATTAAAAATCCCCGTTTGCTTATGACGGGGATCTTTGCTTTGAAGGTTTGATTAAGGTCCCTCATTTTCGCAGATAAGGGTAAGGTTAATGGTTAAGGTAATAATCTCCTTATACTTTATAGTAGTAAAATTAGGTATAGTGGTTGCACCAAAAAATAACCCTTAAAGGGTATTTTTTTAAAAAAAAGCAAGACTGCCAGCAAAAACCTGCAACTGTTACCGTTTTTACTTTCCTGTAATGTACAAAAGGTATTTTTCTATAAAGAAAGGTTCTTTAAATAATGTAGAAAGCTCCACTACCCCCGGTTTGGTATTACTTTCTTGAATTTCTTTAGCTAAATCGCCGCCCTTAAGACAAATAAGTCCGGGCTTTGTTTCGTTTTGAATAGTAGGTTTGGTTTTTAACAAAGGCTTACTCCATTGCCATAAATCTTTTAACGGAGCCACTGCTCTTGATACAACAAAATCAAATTTTCTGTTTTTAATATCTTCAATACGGCTGTGTTGGGTAGTTATATTTTTAATACCTGCACCTTCAGCTACAGCTTCTATTACTTTTAATTTTTTGCCAATACTATCTACCAAATGAAAATGCACATTGGGAAAAAAGATAGCCAACGGCACACCAGGAAAACCACCTCCTGTACCTAAATCTACCACCTCTGTACCATCTTCAAAATGAAAAGTGGCGGCAATGCTCAAAGAGTGCAACACATGTTTTTCATATAGGCTTTCTATATCTTTTCTAGATATTACATTAATTCTTTCATTCCATTCTTTATATAGCGGAAGCAACTGTTTAAATTGTTGCGTTTGACCTACTGTAAAATCGCTAAAATAATTGAGTATCTCAGTCATGTAATAATTTTTCCCTGTGGGCAATGCTGGTGCGTTACCATTGTTTTTTGGGTTTGCGCCATAAAGCTGGTGCAAAGATGAGGTAATAAAAAAACATCCATATATCAAATATTACAAACCATGGCCACAAATCTTTTTCACCAAGTTTTTGCATAGACTTGTAAAGTATAATACCCTGCCATACTAAGCGTAAGGCAAACAAGGCTACGCTCATGCGCCAATCATACAAAAAAAGAGCAGCCACCCACAAAGGATAAAAGGCAAACTGTGTGGTAACATACAAGCCCAATAAAAATTTATGTTTGGGCTTATAATATTTGGCCGTTGTGTAGTGGCGTGATTTTTGTCTTAGCCATCCTGCCCAGGTGGTTTTAGGTATAGAACGAGTAATGGCTTCGGGGTCTATAACAACAGCGGTATTATGTTTGTTAGCGGACTTGTTTATAAACAAATCATCATCTCCACTGGGTATATGATTGATTGAAGAAAAACCTTTAGCCTTAAAAAATAACCCCTTTTTATACGATAAGTTTCTACCTACACCCATGTATGGCGTACCCGCCAATGCATACGAAAGGTATTGTAAAGCCGTATGAAACGTTTCAAAACGAATCAGCTTATTTAGCAAGCCCTTCTTTTTATGATAAGCGCCATAGCCCAATACAATTTCAATATTTTCTTGATAAGGGGCTTGCATTTTTTCTATCCAATGTTCGCTAGCAGGCACACAATCGGCATCCGTTAATAAAATAATTTCATGCTTGCTCTCCCTTATGCCAATAGATAAGGGGTATTTTTTCCCGGTTATATGAACGGCCTCCTGTGCTAGCTCTACTATATGTAACTCTTTAAACGTTTTTTTTAATTCTTGCAAAATATATTTTGAATCGTCTAACGAGTTGTCATTTACCACCACTACTTCATAAGTGCTGGGATATTGTTGCACCAGCGCTCCTGGCAGGTTGCGGGCTAGGTTTTCGTCTTCATCTCTGGCACAAATAATAACGGATACGGGGTGTTGCTGGCTTTTAGGCCTCTTTTTATCTTTATAAAAAGCCAATCGGCTAAAAAACCAACTGTAATAAAACAATTGCACAAAGGTGGCAACGGCAAATACACAAAAAATAATCAATCCAAGGTACAACGGTGGCATAGCGGCGAAGGTAAAATCCAATGGCCAATGGGCAATAAGCAAACGGCAAAAGCTTTCCACATATCAGCAGCCCATTGCCAATTGTATATTGCGTAAATTGCACTCTTTTTATGGCAGCACTACAATTTCAATTACAACTTTCTGATAATAGCACAAAGGCAAGGGCTGGTAAAATAACCACCGACCATGGCGATATTTTAACCCCCATTTTTATGCCAGTGGGTACGGTGGGCAGTGTAAAGGCGGTTACGCAGCAGCAATTATTACAGCAGGTAAAAGCGCAAATTATTTTAGGTAATACTTATCATTTGTATTTACGGCCGGGGCTGCAAGTGCTGGAAAAAGCAGGGGGCTTGCATAAATTTAATGCATGGCCTAAACCAATATTAACTGATAGTGGTGGCTATCAAGTTTTTTCACTGGCCGGAACAAGAAAGATAAAAGAAGAAGGCGTAACCTTTCAAAGCCATATAGATGGTAGTAAACATTTATTTACGCCGGAAAGTGTAATGGATACCCAGCGCAGCATTGGTGGCGATATTATTATGGCCTTTGATGAATGCCCACCGGGAGGAAGTGAATATAACTATGCTAAAAAATCAATGGAGTTGACGCATCGTTGGTTAGATAGATGCTTTAATCAATTTAATAGTACAGAACCAAAATATGGATACACTCAAAACTTGTTTCCCATTGTGCAGGGCGGTACTTTTAAAGACCTGCGCCAGCAATCATGCGAATACATAGCCTGTAAAGAGGCCACCGGTAATGCTATTGGCGGCCTAAGTGTAGGCGAACCAGAACCAGTGATGTATGAAATATGCGATTGGTGTTGCGACCATTTGCCCTCACAAAAGCCTCGCTACCTGATGGGGGTGGGCACCCCTTGGAATATTTTAGAATGCATTAGTATGGGTATTGATATGTTTGATTGTGTAATGCCTACCCGCAATGGAAGAAACGCCATGCTATTTACTACCAACGGGGTTATTAATATTGATAATAAAAAATGGGAGTTTGATTTTTCTCCCATTGATGAGGGGTTGGATTGTGAAGTGAGTAATTATTACACTAAGGCTTACCTGCGGCATTTATTTAAGGCGCAAGAGTTTTTAGGATATACGATTGCTAGTGTGCATAACCTGGCATTTTACCTATGGTTAGTTACCGAAGCCCGCAAGCATATTATGGAAGGAACTTTTGCCAATTGGAAAAGCGAAATGGTGGTGAGGTTGAAGCAGAAGTTGTGAGTATTCAGTAACGTTTTTTGCCACAGAGAGCCACAGAGAATTGCACTGAGAATTTTCTTTTACGATGCTTTTCTTAGCCAAGGTTCGTGTTACCACAAATCTATTAGTTGTCTCCATGGTGTATGAAGACACAAACCATTAAAGCGAATAACATTTTCTGCAGCTCTCCTTTTCTCTGCGCACCTCTGGGCCTTTTTATTGCTGCCATGCAAACGGGACGTACAAGTGAGTGACACAACAGGCGATGCCCATAGCTATGCTGCTGGTAACAAAATCCCTTTTACGAAATAGCTGGATTAAAAAAGCCCTCAAAACCTTACCTTTGCGGCACTAAAAAGTCATCATTTATGGCAGATATTTTTGAACGTTTATTAAAGAATTATGGCCCCATTGGCCAGCATAGAGAAAGGGCGCACGGCTATTTTGCTTTTCCAAAGTTGGAAGGTGAAATAAGCAGCCGTATGAAATTTAGAGGTAAGGATATGATTGTGTGGAGTTTGAATAACTACCTCGGTTTAGCCAATCATCCCGAAGTAAGAAAAGCAGATGCCGATGGCGCTGCACAGTACGGCCTGGCTTACCCGATGGGTGCCCGTATGATGAGTGGTAACAGTAACCTGCATGAGCAGTTAGAAAGTGAACTGGCCGCTTTTGTAATGAAAGAAGATGCCGCCTTGTTAAACTTTGGTTATCAAGGTATGGTAAGTATAATAGATGTGCTTTGCAGCAGGCATGATGTAATTGTGTACGATGCCGAAAGCCATGCATGTATTATTGATGGCCTTCGCCTACACCCCGGCCACCGCTATGTGTTTAAGCACAACGATGTGGAGGATTGTGAAAAGCAATTACAACGGGCCACTGCTTTAATTGAAAAACAAAAGGCTGGAGGCATATTGGTTATTACCGAAGGTGTATTTGGTATGGCTGGCGACCAAGGCCGCTTAACCGAAATAGCTGCGCTGAAAGATAAATATGCGTTTCGCTTATTAGTGGATGATGCGCATGGCTTTGGCACATTGGGTAAAACAGGAGCTGGTGCTGGTGAAGAACAAAGCTGTCAAGATGCGATAGATTTATACTTTTCTACCTTTGCCAAATCAATGGCATCTATCGGTGCCTTTATAGCCGGCGATAGAAAAATTGTAGATTATATACGCTACAATATTCGCTCACAAATATTTGCCAAAAGTTTACCAATGCCATTAGTAGTAGGTAACCTTAAGCGGTTGGAGTTACTGCGCAACCATCCGGAGTATAAAGAAAAACTGTGGAGTAATGCTATGAAGTTGCAAAGCGGATTAAAAGAAAGAGGATTTGATATTGGTAAAACAGACTCGGTGGTTACACCAGTGTATATGAAAGGCGATGTGCCAGAAGCTACCGCCATGGTAATGGATTTAAGAGAGAATTATGGCATTTTTGCTTCGATAGTGGTATACCCTGTTATTCCAAAGGGCCATATTATTTATCGCCTTATACCATCGGCTATACATACCGATGAGGATATTGAACTTACATTGACCGCATTTTCTGAAACAAAGAAAAAATTAGATGCAGGCGCCTATAGGGTAGAAGCTATACCGGATATGGCAGAAGTAAAATAAACGATATGAAGCGGTTCTTTTGAACCGCTTTTTTTATGTGTGCGGCCTTGCTATTTTCTTTGTTTAAACTACATTTACCCCATACAAAATAAAATATATGCGTACGTTTTTATTGCTATTGTTAGCAGCACCGATGGTGGTGGCGGCTCAAACAAAACAAATTTCATTGGAGGATATTTACAAGAAAGGCACTTTTAGGGGCGAGTTTGTACCCGGATTTGAAAAAGAAAACCTAGATAGTTTATTAGCCGCAGCTGCTATAAAAGACAAAGATAAAAAAATAAACGTAAGCGATTATACCGCCAGTGCAGATAATAAAAAAGTATTGATTTTTAATAATCGGGAAAGTATTTACCGTCACTCCTCCAAAGCACATACCTATGTGTATGATTTTGCTAGTAGTAAATTACATAAACTAGATACGGCAAAACTTTTGCATGCTAGTTTTTCGCCAGACGGTACTAAAGTGGCGTATGTAAAGGACAACAACCTTTATGTGTTTGATTATGCCACTAAAAAAACCAAAGCCATTACCACTGATGGCAAATGGAATAAAATAATAAACGGTAATTGTGATTGGGTATACGAAGAGGAGTTTTCATTTACCCAAGCTTACCAATGGAGCCCCAAGGGTAATTATATTGCCTATTACCGCTTTGATGAAAGTAAAGTAAAAGAATACCAGTTTACCTCCTTTGATGATAAGTATAATACCCAGTACACCTACAAATATCCTAAGGCGGGCGATGCCAATTCGGTAGTGGATATTTATGTATACAATGTAGCTACTAGTGCCAAAGTAAAAGCCAAATACGAGCAAGGAGATATATACATACCTCGTATAAAATGGACGCAAGATGATAACCAATTAGTAGTGTATTGGATGAATCGCCATCAAAATGAATTAAAGTTGCTATTAACCAATGCTAAAACCGGGATGGCTACAACACTTTATCAAGAAAAAAATAAATATTATATCGATATTAATGATGACTGGCAATTTTTAAAAGATGGTACGGGCTATTTATTTACTAGCGAAATAAATGGCTTTAACCATATATACTTTTACAGCATAGACGGTAAAACAAAAAATCAACTAAGCAAAGGCAATTATGAGGTTACCGGTATTAATGGGGTAGATGAAAAAAACCGTCGTGTATATTTTACCATGGCCTATCCCAAGCCAATGGACAGAAATTTATTTGTGGCTGATTTTAATGGCGCTAACAGCCGCCAACTTACGCAAGGCGAGGGGTGGCATAGAGTAGAAGTAAAAGAAGATTTTACCCATTTTCAAGATTATAAATCCGACTTAAACACCCCTCAAACGGTTACACTTTACAAAATAGAGGACGAAACACCACTTGTAAAAGCAGTACCGGTTAAAACATTAAACGAAAACACTAAACTGAAAGGCAAATTACAAGAGTATGGATATGGCAAGGCCGAGTTTATTAAAGTGCCCAATAGTAAAGGAGATACGCTAAACGGATGGATGTTGAAGCCGGCTAATTTTGATGCAACAAAAAAGTATCCCATATTATTTTGTAACTATGGTGGTCCCGGATCGCAGCAAGTGGCCAACCGATTTGGTGCAGTAAGCGCATGGCATCAATTGCTAGCTCAAAAAGGGTTTATAGTAGTAAGTGTAGATAATACCGGTACAGGCTTTAGAGGCGAAGAGTTTAAAAAGAAAACCTACTTACAATTAGGAAAATTTGAAATAGAAGATCAAATAGATGCAGCCAAGTGGATTAGTAAAATGCCCTTTGCGGATTCGGCAAACATTGGCCATTGGGGATGGAGTTATGGAGGGTTTATGAGTTCTTTGGCTATTACAAAAGGAAACGACATATTTAGCGCTGCCGTAGCAGTAGCCCCCGTAACCTCATGGAGGTATTACGATAATATTTATACGGAAAGATATATGCGTACCCCACAGGAAAACCCCAAAGGGTATGATGATAACTCACCCATCAACCACACCGATAAAATAAAAGGAAAGTATTTAATTATACATGGCACGGCAGATGATAATGTGCATTTTCAAAATGCCACACAAATGATATCGGCGTTGGTAAAAAGTAATATCGATTTTGAAAGCGCCTACTATCCCAATAAAAATCATGGTATAAGTGGTACAATGGATAATACCTCCTTTCATTTATGGAGTAAAATGACCAATTGGATACTGGCTAATATGGGCAATGCCAATACCCAAAAACAAGCGGTAAATAGCAATGCTACTAAAGGCTTTTAAGGGTAATATAGCGTATTAAAAAGCCTCCTAAAGTGAAAGCTTAAGGAGGCTTTTTTTATGGGGATAAAATATTTTTTTTACAAAAGGGATTAAAAAAAGAACCCCCGGTAAAACCGGGGGACCCTAATCAAAAACCATTAACCATTAAACCTTATCCTATGAAAATTCAATGCTAATATCGATAATAAAACGTAATGACAAAATAAATCGAAGCGTTTTTTTTCAGTAGAAAGTCGTAAAAAATGTTGAAACATCAATTTATTGACGCTACTCAATAATAAACATTGATCTTAAACAAGTGAATAGCCAATTAACGTTTGCGGTATCCACTATTACTGCTAAACTTTTCTTTACTTTACTTTGTTAATATTTATATGAATAAAATTGTAATTGCAGTTACAGGTGCCAGTGGATCTATTTATGCCGATTTGCTTTTTAAAAAACTTCAACAATTAAAAGAGCAATGGCAGGAAGTGTCAATCATCATGACCGAAAACGCAAAGCAAGTATGGCAAACAGAATTAAACAACAGTGATTGGAATAAATACGGGTATAAGTTTTTTAGCACCACCGATTTTACGGCGCCGTTTGCCTCGGGTTCTGGTCAATACAATACCATGATCATTATTCCCTGCTCTATGGGTACGCTAGGCCGTATTGCTACTGGTATTTCTAATGATTTAATAACTAGGGCAGCCGATGTGGTACTTAAAGAAAGACGAAAGCTTATTTGCGTAGCCAGAGAAACCCCCTACAGCCTTATCCATATAAAAAATATGGAAGCAATTACGCTTGCCGGCGGAATTATTTGTCCGGCCACACCCTCTTTTTATAGCAAACCAGCTACCATAGAAGAGGTAGCCGCCACCGTTGTAGATAGGGTGCTAGATTTAGCAGGCTTACAAGTAAAAGCGTACCGTTGGGGACAATAAAAAATACCTCACGAAAAAATAGTACCACAATTGTTTTTTGCCATTACCTTTACAGGCAATTTTTGAATACCGACCTTTAGCCGCCCCTCTGCTTATTCATTTAATTGGCGACAAAGCTGAAAACGGTATTCTGCATTCAACAGTGAAAACATCAACCAACAAGGTTACAGCCGCCGGCCTTATCATCGCTCTCGGAATTATTTATGGTGATATTGGTACTTCTCCGCTATACGTACTTAACGCTATTACCAAAGACAGGTTACTTACCGAAGGGTTAGTCCTTGGGGCACTCTCCTGTGTAATTTGGACGCTTACATTACAAACCACTATCAAATACGTAATACTTACACTGCGGGCCGATAACAAGGGGGAGGGAGGAATTTTTTCGTTATATACATTGGTAAGAAGGCGCCGCAAGTGGCTGGTAATACCCGCCATGATAGGGGGGGCCGCTTTACTAGCCGATGGTATGATTACGCCTCCCATTTCTGTAACATCTGCCGTAGAAGGGTTAAGGCAAATTTCCTATTTTAAGTCAATTACCTCATGGGAAATAGTGGGGGTGGTAATAGTTATTATCACAATCCTTTTCTTTTTACAACAGTTTGGAACCGCCTCCATAGGCAAATTATTTGGCCCGTTAATGTCAATATGGTTTGTAATGTTGGCTTGCATGGGTATTATGCATTTGTTTGATGATGTAGCCATATTCAAGGCATTTAATCCTTATTATGCATTTAATCTATTAAAATCGGATGGGGGTAAAGGGTTTTGGATTTTGGGTGGCGTTTTTCTTTGCACCACCGGGGCAGAAGCTTTGTATTCGGATTTAGGCCACTGCGGAAAATGGAACATACGTTACTCTTGGATATTTGTAAAAACATGCCTTATCCTTAACTATCTAGGGCAAGGTGCTTGGCTACTACATAACTTAAAGGGTACAAAAATTACCGGAGAAATGGTAGATGCTGGCTTCAATCCATTTTATAGCGTAATGCCTCAAGAGTTTAAAATTGTGGGTGTCATCATTGCTACTATGGCAGCCATTATTGCTAGCCAGGCATTAATTTCCGGTTCATTCACGCTTATTAGCGAGGCTATACGCTTAAACCTATGGCCCAAAATGCGCATTACCTATCCTTCAGAAGAAAGAGGGCAGTTATATGTACCCGGGGTAAATTGGTTATTGTTTTTTGGGTGCATAGGCATTACCCTTTATTTTCAAAAAGCGTCCAATATGGAAGCCGCTTATGGTTTGGCTATTACACTTTGTATGATAGCCACCTCCATTTTATTTGCTAACTATTTGGTGTTGCATAGAGCAAAATCTTTATGGATTTATATTTACTTAGTCGTATATCTTTCCATAGAGCTATCGTTTATGTTTGCAAATCTGGATAAATTTAGTCATGGCGGATATGTAACACTAATAGTAGGTGGTTTGCTGTTTTTGGTTATGTATGTTTGGTATAGAGCCAGAAAAATTAAGAATAGATACGTAGAGTTTGTAAGGATGGAGCATTATGTATCCAAAATTCAAGAGTTAAGCAATGATAAATCAGTATCAAAGTACGCCACACATTTAGTGTACCTTACCAGTGCTAATAACCCTAAAGAAATTGAACACAAAATTGTGTACTCTATTCTAAATAGAAAACCTAAAAGAGCAGACATTTATTGGTTTGTGCATGTGGATACGATGGACGATCCCTACACCTGCGAGTATAAAGTGGAGCATATAATACCCAACGATATTATTAGAGTAGATTTTCGTTTAGGATTTAGAATGGAGCCTCGTATTAACCTAATGTTTCGAAAAGTGGTAGAGGATTTGGTTGCCAATAAAGAAGTAAATATCATCAGCCGGTACGAAAGCCTAGCTAATAGCGGCACGGTGGGCGATTTTCAATTTATGGTAATGGAAAAATACCTTAGTCAGGATAATGAGCTACCTTTTTTCGAAAGAGTAATTATGAAGTTTCATTTTTGGTTAAAAGAGCATAGTCTTTCAGAAGAAAAAGGGTTTGGGTTGGATGCTGCAAATGTTACCGTAGAAAAATTTCCATTAATAGTAGCGCCGGTAACCAACCTTAAATTAAAAAGAGTAGAAGAATAAGTAGGGCTGCTGTTTTATGATAGTAGGTCTTATTCTTTCCGATTTAAAAATAGACAATGGTAAAGTTGACAACTTACCGTAAACGATTGCTTATATTTATTTTTACATAATTGCCTCCCTTCATCTGGTATATTGTTATTGGTATTGCATTACTATCGGTAATAGCGTACTTTGTACAAGAGCGATTTATATTTAAACCCGAAAAATTAAAAAGAAATTTTCAGTTTAAGTACGATGCGCCTTTCAAGGAATATTTTTTTGAAATAGCGCCTGGTGTAAGCATTAATGGCCTACATTTTTTTAGAGACAATCCCAAGGGTCTTATTTTATACTTTCATGGAAATACCAGAAGCATAAAAGGCTGGGCTAGGTATGCAAAAGATTTTTACCGATATGATTATGATGTATTACTAGTAGATTATCGTGGCTTTGGCAAAAGCACCGGTAAGCGTAGCGAAATAGACATGCTTAACGATATGCAGTTTATTTATGAAAAATTAAAAAATACCTATGGAGAAGAGCACCTTATTGTGTATGGGCGCAGTATGGGTAGTGGGTTTGCTACTAAACTTGCTTGCGATAATAGCCCACGGTATTTAATATTAGATGCACCTTATTATAGTTTTATAAAGGTAGTGGAAAGGTTTTTGCCAATGTTGCCGGTTCGGTTTGTACTTCGTTTTCATTTACGTACCGATAAATGGATAAAGCAAGTAAAATGTCATACGTATATCATTCATGGCACCAAAGATTGGCTTATTCCCATTCGGCATAGTGAGGCGCTGCAACAGCTAAATCCCCGTATCATTACCCTTATTCGTATTAATGGAGGTGGGCACAATAATCTTCCATCCTTTCACGACTATCACAATTTTATTCGAGATATTTTGAAGTACTAATTACCAATAATTTGTTATGGTTAAATAAAAAGGCCAGGGCTTTTAGTGTTTGAGGTATATAAACAAATAGGGGGAGCCTACATATCAGTCGCTGGGCTATGTTCCGCCAGTTGAATATTTTTAATCCGTTTTCCATATTAATCAATAAAAATTATACTTTTGATTGGAACGAATTTAAGGGGAGCTTACAAGCCTACTCATGATGATTGAAAAAATAAATGTACAAATTAACTATAAAAGTTCAGGGATGCTTGTCAACCTAGAAGTCAAGTTAAATTGTAATAAAATAGTTGAGATTTAGTCCGACAGCCCAATTTGAACATACCCATTTTGTGTGCTGTATTTTCTTATTTCAGCTTAAAATTTACTAAAAGGTGTAAATTTAATTACTAAACTGTCTATTGTTTGATTTATAGCTTTTAATTGCTCTAATTGCAAGTTTTGAATTGTTCTACCATTATGTTTTTCAGGTTTTGTTGAACATAAACTTAAATAGCCAATAAAACCTGTAATCAATGCAAGAAATATTGTTATGTAGTTAAGTCGTTTATTAGTATTTCCTGATTTTTCATTATCCTCTTTTAGTAAGGTAATTTCTTGCTTTAGATTACTTATTTCAGTTAATAAATTTTTCTGTACTCTATAACTAATTTCATTTTGGCCTAAATCAACCATTTCCTTCCAATAGTTTGGTCCATTATTATAGTTACTTGATCTACCAGCCACTGTCGCAGCATTTGAATACACTTCAATAAATTTTATGAGTTCATTGTCTGAAATTTTGCTTGGATATCCGTTTGGAATTAAAGGCATAATTATAACTTAATATTAAGATGTCAATTGTATGATAAAAAAATGTCTTAGTTTTAAAATTTTGTAAGACTTCATTGCACACAACGTTTCGGGTATTGTCTCAGTATTGATTTTTTGCACAAATGTTCTTACGATGAACCAATGTTTAATTAATGACAAAATTGTCATACGAAGCACTGCACCCGCCATTACGCCAAACCGCTGTTAGCACCAGTTGTTCTTTTCTTGTCATTGTTTCAAAAATTTGTATTCATAAACTTTCGGGGCTATTTTGTCTGCAAGTATGCTTAGAGTTTGTCGCAAGTTCCCGATTAACTCCGTATATTTTTCGTCTTTGCTTTTTGCTTTCATTCGACCTTTGTCGTTGCGACCTTGAAAATGTAATTTGATGTCATACAAACTTGCATTTACTTTAATGTCTTTTTGTGAATGATAATATTTCCAAAGTTCACGCCCAGCATTAAATACGTCTGTGGCTTCTAGTGAAAACTGTAACGCTTTGCTGTCAGATGTTTCATTACCAAACAGGTTACCAACAGTTTCAGTTTTCAATTTGCCTTTTATGAAGTCAGTCATAAAGTTGCTTTCAAACTTTTCTTTTGCATTCACTTCGCTTTCTGTAAATGGTATCCAATGATTGATGCCATCGGAGCATTTTATCTGATTCTTTTCATAGAATAATGAGTATGTAATACAGTTATGTTGAAACTCAGTATCAGCTATCCATTTATTATTTGGAAATAGAAATTGGTCATTATGATTCAACCAGGTGTGTTCAAAACAATGACGAACAGCGAAATAGATCAAAATTTGCTTTAAATTGCTTTGGGTAATTGTAGTTTCGTGGTGGCCACGCCCATTTGTAGTAATAAATACCAATTTCTGGTTTTGAAAATCGTTTGCAACAAAACCTAATACACCAATTTTAGTACCTTTTCTATCGTAAAATAACTTAAGCCAATCATTTATGAATTGCTTATTGTCATAGCTTACAAACAATTTTGTTCCAATAAAGTTGCTTTTTTTATCAAACACATCACATTCGATTGATTTAAAGGCTTCTTTTTCTTTTAAATCCCAAATAATAAAACCAATTGGAAAATTGCCAATAACATTATCAAAGGTATTTCCAATTGAAATAAACCCTGATGTTGCTTTTGCTTTAAAAAAGTTTCTAAACTTTTCTGATTTTGGTGAATTTAAATATTTCAATGTGCTAAAAGTAGCAACAGTACAATCTGGTATTTCTTTATAAATTCTACCTAAAAACTGAATGAATAATTCACTTACAACCTCACCTAAATCATTTTTATATTTATCATAAGTCTTAGACAACGCAACGCCCCTTCGAGTATTTTTATTTTCAGAGTGAGTATCGCCTTCGGCATAAGGTGGATTGATGTAAATGATTAGTTTCTTTCTTTTTTGTTCGTCATTGATGATGTCTTGCAAACCCTGCGGGAGCTTAGAAAAATCGTCATTCAAAAAGTCAAATTGAAATACGTGGCTTTCCAAAAGGTTTGCACCGTGATTGATACGGTCGTGCATTACTTTAACGTCTGCTTGGTCTAAGGTACTTGCCCAAATGTTGTATTTGTTGGTTAAACCCGCAAGAAGATTGCCTGTGCCTGCGGCACAGTCCCAAATAAAATATTCTTCTTGCCAGTTTTCTCCTAACAAGTCGCACAAATATTTTTGAGAAAGTTCCACCCATTGCCTTGGCGTGAAAAATGCTCCTTTTCGTTCTCTGATATCTTGCGGAACAAGTAAGTCCCTACGCTCAATAATGTAGTTTTGAAACTCCTTTATTGGTGGTCGTTTGTATCGTTTCCAAAACTGTTGATAGGTTTCTTTGTTGCGAATGTTGATAGTTGCATCAAACATTTGTCTTATGTTCTCTTTCGCAATTTTGTAACCTTGATTTTGAAAAATTACAAATAAGTTATCTCTGATTGATGCGTCATCTTCAATTTTGCTTGTATCTCTGTCGTCAACAAACATGTCTGCTAAATAAAAGTCACTGTCTAAAATATTTGCTTTTTTGAGGTCGTCCCAACCAACGTCAATGATTGGTTTTACAATGTCAAGCCAACGTAGATAAATTGGAATAAAATTGTTCTTGTCAATTTTTATTTTGCTTGTTTCTGACGCTTTGGCAATGTTGTTTGAAATGAAGTGTTTAAGTTCTTCTTCGTCTTTTAAGTAGTCGTAAACGTAACTGTTCTGTTTGAGATAGTCTTCAATTCTCTCTTTGATTAGTTTGAACTCTTTTGTGTCGTGATTACTAGGTGTTACATTCCAATTAAAGTCGTTTAAATAGAAAATGTCCTGAACGCTGATGAAAGGAACAAAAGCAATTTTTTGAAAGTCAAATGCACCTAAAAATGCTGGTGGTAAAGTTTTGTCAAAAGTCCGTGCTTTACCGATAGTCAAAATGAGTTGCACGAACATTGCGGCAATGTCAAAGTCGCCGGTTTTGGCTTCTGCCCAAAGTAAAGGTGTCCTTCCAAAAATGCTGTCCAGCTTAGGGAAAACTGTAAAGTCAATATTGCCTATTATTTCAGTCGTGTCAAATGATTTAAACCAGTCCGCACCGACTTTATTTTTTAGTTCTTCTTCTCTTATGTTTTTATACTTCATTTATCGTCCTTGTTCGTCTGTTACTGTGTCGTTTTACAATTACTGCTAACACAAAAATATACGAACCCTTTCAATTATTTACAAAATTAAACTGTAGTCTTTCAATATTACTTATCCCCTTTTTGTTTTGTTTTTTACTTCAACATTATCGGTGCACATTTTATTCCTAATTATGCTGAGGTGCCTAAAGCACATAATAGGCTTGTTTGGGTAAATTAGTAGGCCGCCTGCGCCTTAGCACCGTAAAAATATTTAAGTTGTAAGTAACCCTTCCGACTATTAACCTTTTATTTTGAGATGGCACCGCAAATAACACAAAGGCTATGAAAATTCTAGCAACTAAACGTTTGGCTAATTATAGCCCCCATCTATAAACTTACTTTAAAGCACCTTGTTAAGGTGTAAATCATCTTTACACGCATAGCTTAGGGAAAACCGAATTTTTTAAATGTACCATAAGGTTTATAATACCAATTAACATTCCTATATGTAATTGTTGATTTTTTTTATTCTATTTGCAGCATGGGCCAACAACGCATCATAAAACTTTTCCGTATTATACTTACGGTGTATATGCTAATTGGCGTTTTGTTATATTTTTTACAAGATGCTATTTTATTTCACCCCGTAACATTAAATAGAAGCCATCGGTTTAATTTTCCTTTACAGCATACAGATATACGCATCCCCGTTAATGAAAAAGATACTATTAGTGTAGTCCATTTTTCAACCTCGCTTGCTACTGCAAGGGGGGTGGTACTTTACTTTCACGGTAATAAACGCAATATTAGCTGGTATGCAAAATACATCCCCCATTTTACAAAACATGGTTACGAGGTTATTATGATAGATTATCCCGGTTATGGTAAAAGTACCGGTAAGCTAACCGAAAAAAAGTTGTACGATTGGGCATTGCAGGTGTACAAAATGGCTATTAAAAAATTTTCTGCAGAGCAAATTATCATTTATGGTAAAAGTATGGGTACTGGTATTGCTACACAGCTTGCTTCTATACGAGATTGTAAACGGTTGATACTCGAGACCCCTTATTATGATTTTCCTTCTGTCATAAAAGCCTACCTACACATTTATCCGGTAAGCTGGATGATACATTACCAAATACCCACCTGGCAGTATATGTCAAATGTAACCGCCCCAATAACTATTTTACATGGCACTAGCGATTGGATAGTAAGATATAAAAACACAAAACGCCTCTCTACTTTTTTAAAGCCCGGCGATGAAGTGGTAACTGTAAACGGCGCAAGCCACAATAATTTATATAGCTACCCATTGGTTACGGCTAAGTTAGATTCACTTTTTTTGTTGCCCTAAAATATACCCCAAACGGGTTATAGGCTGGCGTTGCTTACTGCAATAGCTTTGATGGCTAAACAGAAATGATGAAACGTATAATGCCTTTTGTTGTACTTGCTATAACACACCCAGCTTTTTCGCAGCCACCTATCAACTATAGTAATTGGTTATCTACCCTGCCAGAATTACCCAGCAGTAATATAATACCGCTATCCATACCCGATGATCCGGGTACCCCAGCTGATCCCCTAATAGTAAAACAGTTTGTTTTTCCTTTATACCAAAATGTAATAGAAACCAATGCATCCCTGCTTTATTATTTTGCCGGTAAAATAACCAGCTGTTCAAATTATGATATGGTGCTAATGTACCTGCAACATAATTGGAAGGATATTACTCGTTTCAAGCAACTTTATCTTATCACTTTTTCTAAAGAGGGCAAGCAGCTTCATTTTAAAAAAGTGGCATCCCATAATAAGTATAGTAATGCAGCAGTTGATATTAGCACTGCCTGCTTGATAAATAACAACCTACTTCTTATTGAAGGGACCAGGACCTTCAACCAGCCACCAATATATATTAAAAGCGAACACAGCATAACGCAACATGGAGTAATAGTGACGCTTACTAAACCAGGCCATCATACAAAGGCATCGACCGAAAATTGAGGTGGTTATGAAAAAAAATGTTTTATTGTGGATGGTTATGCATTTTGTGTTTTATAGCAAAGCTCAAATTGTTACCTATGCCGAATTAATTTGTACCGCCAATGAAATAGTATGGAATGACAGCCTGCATTTTAAAACCTATCCAACAGAGATGATAGTGCTAGATACGAACCTGGCTAAGCAGGTGTTTGCGCCACTTTATCATACGGCGGATAATAGAAAAGGATGTAAAGTAAAATGGGGTGTTGCCGGCAAAATAAGCAAGCAGCCACTATTCGATTTATTATTATTGGTTGAAAAAAATGATACAGATAATAGTACTTGGCACCATGTACTACATTTAGTTTCGATGGATAAGCATGGCCATTATATAGCATCTTTTGGACTGTATATAAATCACCAGAGCCGCTATAATAGTTATTTTACCTCCGCTTGTTTATATCCTGATTTAAGTATAATTCAATATACAAAAGTTAAGGCAGGGCAACAGGAGTTTGCAGGAAGTAATAAATTTAGCCTGCAAAGCGATGGCAAGTTTGTTCATAGCGGTAAAAACTAATCTACCTCTTCTAATATCACCTTTTTGTCGCTTACTTTAAGCCGGTGCCGTACACCTATTTTCAAAGCATAGTTTTTATCGGAATGGCTAACGGGAAAATCAAAACATACCGGGTAGTCATATTCCTTTACTAAATTCCAAAGCATTTCATGCAGGGGAGTACCAAAAGTTCTATCGGTATCTTTTGTATCAGTAAAAATGCCAAATACTAATCCATTTAATTTTTCAAGTTTGCCCGCTCTTTTTAATTGGTGCATCATTCTATCAATGTTGTATTGCTGCTCGCCCACATCTTCTATAAATAAAATGCGCCCTTTAGTTTTAATATCTGATGGGGTACCCACCAAGTGCGCCAGCAAGGCTAGGTTGCCACCTACAAGTTCTCCTTCTTCATCTCCCTTACGATTAAATTCATTTAATGTACCATTATAGCTGTACTGTTTACCTTCCAATACTTCTTTCAAAGAAAGTACATATTCATTTTTATATCCTTCCATATTAAATGCTGCCGCCATAGGGGCATGAATGGTGGCAATATAAAAGTTAGCATAAATATGTGAATGTAAAACGGTAATATCGCTATACCCAATTAACCATTTTGGATTTTTTTTATAGCGTTTGAAACTAAGTTTATCAATAATTCTACCAGTACCATACCCACCACGGCCAAACAATATGGCTTTTACATCATCATCGTCTAGCATACCTTGTAGGTCGGTTAGTCGCTCGGCATCGGTACCGGAAAAATAAGTAGCAGAAGGTCCACCTATTGTTTTACCCACTTTTACATTATAGCCCCACTCTTGTAGGGTATTAATACAGGTTGCTGCTTTAGCCGCATCCATAAATCCGGCAGGGCATACCATACCAATGGTATCGCCTTTTTTTAAATAAGGGGGAAGTGTAATCATTTACTAAAAGTATTACAAGTTTTATTAACTTGCTACAATGCGTATATTATTACTTAGTTTATTAATGGGCCTAAACCTACTGGTGTATGGCCAAACCCAGCCGGCATTCGAAAAAAAAGAATATTTGTATTCGAATGGTAAATTATTGCCTTATCGTATTTTATATCCGGATAATTATGACAAATCATTAAAATACCCGTTAGTACTTTTTTTGCATGGTGCCGGCGAAAGAGGCACTGACAATGAAAAGCAATTAACGCATGGGGCGCATCTTTTTTTGAACGAGGATAATAGAAAAAAATTTCCGTCTATTGTAGTGTTTCCGCAATGCCCCACAGAAAGCTTTTGGAGTGCGGTAAATGTGGATAGAACGGTAAGCCCCGTAAGGTTGCAATTTAATTACGATTATCCGATTACTTGGCCACTGGCGGCGGTAGAAAAACTTACCAGAGATTTAATAGCGAAAGAAGCGATTGATAAAAAAAGATGTTACGTAGTTGGCCTTTCTATGGGTGGCATGGGTACTTTTGAAATGGTGTATCGGTTTCCAAAACTATTTGCAGCGGCAATGCCAATTTGCGGCGGTGGCGATGTAATACGTTATGATGAAAGAGTAAAAGGTACAAATTTTTGGATTTTTCATGGGGATGTGGATGCGGTAGTAGGGGTAAATGAATCAAGAGCAATGGTAGAAAAACTGAAAGCGTTACAAGTAAAATTTACCTATACAGAATATGAAAATGTAAATCATAACAGCTGGGATAATGCTTTTGCAGAGCCCACTTTTATTAGCTGGATGTTTACGCATAAACGAAAAAAATAAAATCAAAAAAAAACCTGCTAGTAGATTAGCAGGTTTTTTTTGAAGGCTTTACTCGCCCCAAATATTATCCTTACCCTCTATCCAAAGGTTTACTAAATCGGTAGTAACAGATTTAGGCCTTTCAATCGGAAAGCCAAGGGCCCTGCTCCAGCATAAGCTGGCTAGTACGCCTAACGCTCTGCTTACCGCAAACAGTACGGTATAAAATTCAAATTCTACCATACCATAGTGTACCAATAAAGCGCCACTATGTGCATCCACATTGGGCCATGGATTTTTTACCTTGCCCAATGATTGTAAAATGGGGGGTACTGTTTCATATATATTCCATACGGTATTTACCAATGGATCGTTAGGCATATGTTTTTTGCCAAATTCCATTTGTGCTGTAAAGCGGGGGTCTGTTTTTCTCAATACTGCGTGTCCATAACCGGGCACCACCTTGCCCTCACTAAGTGTTTTCTTTACATATTCGGCTATCTGTTTTTTGCTGGGCTCATCGGTTCCTAATTGTTCCCGCATTTCAAATATCCACTTTATTACTTCTTGATTGGCCAAACCATGCAATGGGCCCGCCAGTCCGTTCATACCGGCTGCATAAGAAAGGTATGGATCGCTAAGAGCCGAACCTACCAAGTGTGTTGTATGTGCAGATACATTTCCACCTTCGTGATCGGCATGTATCGTCATATATAAACGCATTAATTCTTTAAAGCTTTCATCTTCAAACCCCATCATGTGGGCAAGGTTACCGGCCCAATCAAGCAAGCCATTGGGTTGTATATGTTCGCCCTGCTTGTATTTACGACGATAGATATAGGCTGCTATGCGAGGTAATCGGGCAATCAAATCCATACTATCATCAAACACTGCCTCCCAATAATCTTTTTTACTCATGCCGGCTGCATATTTTTTTGCAAACTGGCTTTCTGTTTGCAAAGCCATTACCCCAGTTACAAACTGTGTCATGGGGTGTGTATTAATGGGTAGCGCCTCTATCGTATTAAAAACATGGGTAGGTACATGGCTGCGGCGCTGCCATACAGAACTAAGGTGATTAACATCTTCTTCAGATGGTAGATCGCCCACTAACATTAAGTAAAACAAACCTTCTGGTAAGGGCTCTGCACCCCCTTTTACTTTTGGTAATTTATCTCGTAAATCGGGTATGGAAAAACCTCGAAAGCGAATGCCCTCTTGTGCATCTAATAACGAAGTTTCGCTTACTAACCCTGTAATGCCTCGCATACCTTGGTATACTTGCGATAGTTGTACTTCGCCAATTACTTTACTGCCATGTTCTTTTAGCATTTCTTTTATGCGGGCTGCTTCGGTCTCTGCTTTTAACTTAAACCGCTCTTTTACTATTCCCATGTTGTTCTATTATTTTCTAAATTATGTGAAACGTCAAAATTACCAAAAAACCATTTGTATTAGAAAGGATCTTTACCCTTACATAACAGTTTTTTGTGGTTTTGATTGAGGGGGTCGTTATTTAGGCGTTTTTCGATATAGTAGATAGGCTATAAACGTAAATGCAATATTAGGAACCCAGGCTGCTAATACAGGTGGAAAGTTTCCTTTTGTAGCAAATACGGTTGAAAATCGATCCGATAGTACAAATAAGGCGGCAATGACAAAGCCCAATGCCAAATGAACCCCGCTACCTCCCCTTGTTTTGCGACTGGCAATAATGGCCCCAATTAATGTTAAAAGAAAAACCGCGGCAGGGGTGGCTGTACGTCGGTACAATTCTACTTCTAATGCACTTAGCCCTTCATTGCCCCTAAAACTTTCTTTTTTTATAAAAGCAGCCAGCGCTGGGGTGGTAAGTTTATCTTTTAGATATTCATCTCGGCGAAGCTCGGCAGGGGTTAATACCATTTTATAATCCAGGGTATCAAAATGCTTAGTACGTTCGCCAAGACTATCTATATGGCGCTCGGTAACATTAGTAAGTTTCCAGATTTTTTTATCGCTATCCCACCGTAATACTTCTGCCCGCAAATTATAAATGAGTAAATTATTTTTTACTTTTTCTACAAAAAAGGCTCGAGACATTTTGGTGGCAGTATCAAAATCTCGAATGCCTACGTAGGTTATAGAATCTAATCGTTTGTAAAAGCAGCGGGCACAGCTACTCAGGCTTCGGTTTTTATTCGGATCATTTTTATCAATGTAAGTAGATTGGAAATTGCCTTTTATTTCATTCGCCTTTGGTATCCAATACCGGCTGCCCAACCATAAAATACTTGCTAATAACAAGCCGCCTGCAAAATAAGAACGTAAAAAACGATTGTAACTGGTGCCACTAGCAAGTATGGCTACTATTTCAGACCTACTGGCCATGCGGCTGGTAAAATAAATAACGGCAATAAAAACAAATAATGGAAAAAGTAAGCCCCAAATCCAAGGCACAAATCCTAGCCAATATTGTTGAATAAGCTGCTTACTTGAAAGACCTGATTTTACAAAATCATCTGCTTTTTCACTAGAATCTACGGCTACGGCAACTACTGTAAAAAGGAGCAAGCAAAACACGAAAGTGCCTAAAAACTTACGTAATATGTACCAGTCTAGTTTATACATTGTCGCAAATGTAGAAGAAAATTTGTTGGTGTATAGCGAAAGCGTAATTATATGCCTTCTCCAAAAGTTAATAGATTGTTGTCGGGGTCTAAAAGGGAGAACTCTTTTTGCCCCCAGGGTTTTAATTGTAGTGGATTGTTTGGATGTATGGCCACCCCAGCTGCTAACCATTGATGGTACAGGGTTTCTATATTATTTACACGTATATACACTTGCCCATCATTGGTATAAGGATCCAGCTGCTCGAAAGTAAAAAAGTGAATTTCTACGGCATCTTTTTTTAGCATTAAATAATCGGCATAATCGGTTGAACCTATATCTATAAAACCAAGCTGCTGTTTGTAATAAGCCGCCGTAACGGCCTTTTGCCGCATGGGTAGTTTTGGGTGTATAGCCGTCAGCATGAACGAGGTATTATATAATTTAAAAGCAAGCGTAATTAATCTACAATGAGAAGTTTTAATTGATCAATGCATTGATTTTTTCCCAGAGTATATTGTCAAAACTAGAAACCGCAAAACTAGGATTTAATGGATCAGAGGCATCGCCCATTCTTATTACAATTAATTTTTTGCTAGGCACTATATAAATTCTTTGATCTTCGGCACCCATGGCGGCAAACATATCGGCTGGCGCATTAGGTACCAGCGAGCCCGCATACACCGTTTGCCCGCCTGGTATCATTGCAAATGATTTTCCATTTAACCACCATAAATATCCATACGATGGATTGATGTTTTGAGAGGAATTGATGCTTTCTGTAAAAAACGATGCATTGATGATTGGAGTGTTATCCCATTTTCCATTGTTTAAAGCAAGCAGACCAAAACGGGCCATGCTACGGGTGTTACTATGGTAGATTTTGAAGATGACACCGTTATTCCAAAATCCGTCCATGCCTATTTTGGTTTTTAACTTTGTAGAAAAATAGGTATCAAAGCTTTGGCCACTGGCCGCCGCCACCACATCCATCAATTTTTGAAATACATTATGATAGCTCCACCTAGTTCCGGCATCAGCCAAATAACTTAAGTTGCCAGGAGTTACCCAATTGTTGGCATCGTTTAAACCGCTTGTCATGGATAACAGGTGGCGGCTATTAATTAGGTTTTCTTTATCTAAAGGTGCGCTTGTCCATCCTGTACCAATGTATTGAGATACTTTAGTATTTATATCCATTAAACCCTCTTGCTGCGCAATACCAGTGGTAGCGGTTACCAAGGTTTTGCCTGCACTGTTCCAAGGCCAAGTACTGGTTGCTGTATGGCCATTAAAATATTCTTCCATTACGATGCGGCCATTCACCAAAACCATAAAGGATTTGGAGTTTTTTTGTATTAAATAATCCTTAAGTGGTTGTATGGCACTTTGGTTCCAGCCCAGGCTAGTAATAGTTTTCGTTTCCCAAGCATCACCACTGGTAGTCGGAAAATACATGGTGTCTACGGGGCTCAATTTATCGCTGCTATCTTTTTTAGTACAGGCTAGCAGTACTGGCAATATGAATAGAAAATATTTTTTGGCGTTCATTTTTAATTAATTCAGTTTTTTTCAGACATAAATATTGGAATATCGTTTAATTGCAACAATAGTCTTTCTAAAAAACGGTTGGCCCTGTGCTTTATTTTATTGTTACATTAATAAGTATGTACAAAACCAAAAAAAGAAATACGGTATTGTAGTTCTACGCATGGCAACGCCGGCCTAATGTATGTTACAAAAGCCCTGCCAGTTCTAAGCTTCGTTTTTTAAGTTTACGAGTTTCAATTTCTTCTACCACCGGATCGGGTAGTAAAATAAGTGAAGTGTTGTGCTGTTTCCACCAATGATTATTTTGTAAATGAGTAAAGGAAATAACCCCGCTTAGATATTTACGCTGTTCGCTTGCATGCCATTCATCTATCCATTCAAACGCCTCTCGAGGAATTAAATCTAAGTCGTCAAAGCTTACATACACTTTTAAATAAATATCGTTGCTTAATTGATGGGGTTGATGGTGGTATCTTTTTTTATATTCATAACGATATTGGTAACGAAGTGCCGAAATATCACTCAATACGGCAGAGGCAGTAGGAAAACTACCGGCGCCTTTGCCATAAAAAAATTGTTTATCGGCAAAGCCACTTTCTAGTACTACACCATTGTATTCATTTTTTACAAAAGCCAAATGATCGGTTTGCTTTACAAACTGTGGTAGTACAAAGGCCGCTACCTTACCATTTTTTAACTTTTGTGCTTGTGCTACTAGTTTTATCGTTTCATTTTTTGCTTTTGCCACAGCCGCATCACCGGCATGTATATGCTGAATACCATTAAATAGAAGAGTATCAGGCGTAGCCGTAATGCCATATGCGTGTGTCAATAATATGCTCCATTTATTTACGGCATCGTATCCCTCTACATCTAATTGCGGATTACTTTCAGCAAAGCCAGCAGCCTGTGCTTGCAATAACGCTTGTTTAAAATCAATTCCCTCTTCAAACATTTTAGTTAGTATGAAATTGGTAGACCCATTCACGATGGCCCGTATGCCATGTAGTAAATCATTATCATAATACTCTTCTAAATTGCGAATAATAGGAATAGAAGCACAAGAGGAGGCTTCGTATAAAATTGACTTTCCTGTATCACTTTGCAATTGTAAAAGTGCCAACATGTGTGTAGCAAGCATTTTTTTTGATGCACTTACAGCATCCTTGCCATTGCGTAGGGCTGTGGTTACAATTTCAAAAGCGGCATCGGCATCATCAATTACTTCCACAATTACATTGATACTTTCATCATTCAATATTTCATTTTTATCAGTAGTAAAAAGATGGGCGGGCGCATTTCTTTTTTTGTTGGCGTTCTTAATACAAACTTTTTTAATGCTAGCCTTTAACGAAGGCGTTTGATTTAGTATTTTATACAAACCCTCGCCTACAGTACCAAATCCAAATAAACCAATGTTCAGTTCTTTATGATTTTCCATTTGATTGCTCTTTTTTTTTAATAAATATTTTTAATGCTATTCTTTTGGGCAATAACTTTTATTAATAATAGTGTACAACATACATTGCACAATAGATAATGCTTTTTTAGCAATGAAAATTTTGCATACTTTATGCCCATTCGGCACAAAAAAACCCCACAAGTAAGTCAGTGGGGCGTTATAAAAAAAATTATTTTATTAGGCAATTAACTGACTTATCTGGCCTCAATTACTTGAGGGTGGAATTGGCACCTTTTTTTTGTTAGTAACAAAAAGAGGTTGTCAAGGCTTCAAAGGGCCATTACCCTCCGCCTTTCTTGATAAGTATACGAAAGAACTCTTGCTTTTTGGCAAAGCAAAGATAAGGAATTAAAAAAAATGCTGCTGTTTTCTATTCTCGAATATTATCAGCATAGTGCTGTAGCCATTCTTGTGCCGATCGGCCACCAAAATCAACCGTTACTTTCTCTTTTATTTTCTCTTGCGCTTTTTTAATGGCACTACTAATCATCGTATGCTCAATTAATTCATCTTCTTTAATACCTAGTTTTTGAAGCACCTGTATTATTTTATCGCCTCCAAACTGTTGAAATAGTGGCTCTTGAAGGCTAGAATAAACAATCGCATTCGTAAGTTGAAGGTGCTGGTAAAGGGCAACTTCTTTGGCAATAAGTGGGTGATGCTCTATAAAAACATATACATTACCTGCATTGGTGTTAAAAGCCACTTCGCTGCCGAGTGCTACAAAAAATTTTTCGTCCGTATTCCTATTAAAAAATGTTTGCATTTCTTCTACAGTGGCAGCAAACCAACCCACAAAGATCGTTTTTTTATCTTTTTGCCACTGTTCAAATAGGTGCGACCATTTGGCTGCCATACTCAATACTATTTTATCGGTAACAGCGGTTCCTTTGTTTTTTTTGCGTAGAAAGTTAAACATATATATAGTTTGTTAAAGTAGATATGATAAGCAGTACCTACTGCTCAATAATGCTTTCGCTCATTGAAAGCAAGTACAACAGTATGAAAATATTTCTACATCATTGCACAAAAAAGTTAACCTCAGGCGGATTCGATTTTAGTTAATATTACTTTAAACCCTACAGCAGAAGTTTTAATAGAAAGTGCAGTAAAGGTAGTTTAACCATGGTTTTATTTATTTCATGCAGCTAAGAATTGTGTTTATGCCCGCCCTAAAACAAAAATAAATCGCCCGGCCTTTTTTTTAAAAGTAAAAAACGATTGGATTTGTATTTAAATGCAAAAAGTAATGTTTGGGAAAGGCGGTATCGTTGTTTACTTACCTTGCTTTAATGAAAACTCATTCGCTGCGCTTTTTTGTGGATAAATCGTGGGGTAAGTCATTAACCTACGGCCTCTTTTACTGTTATTACAAACAGGTTGAATGTGTAACTTCGTTAATTAGCTATGGCAAAAAAAAATACAATAACAACGCACACCGAAATGACCGAAAACATTGAAGTGTTTGGCGCTAGAGAGCACAATCTTAAAAACATAGATATTGCCATTCCCAAACACCAGTTGGTGGTAATAACAGGTATTAGTGGTAGCGGGAAATCTTCCTTAGCATTTGATACCATTTATGCCGAAGGCCAACGACGCTATATGGAAACCTTTGGTGCTTATGCCCGACAGTTTGTGGGCGATATGGAGCGGCCAGACGTTGATAAAATAACTGGACTTTCGCCAGTAATATCCATTGAGCAAAAAACAACCAATAAAAATCCACGCTCCACGGTAGGTACAGTTACAGAAATCTACGATTTTTTACGTCTCCTTTTTGCCCGCATTGGTCAAGCTTACTCTTATAATACTTGTAAGCCAATGGTAAAATGGAGCGAGGAAGAAATAGTAGAAAATATTTTTTTAAAATATCAAGGAAAAAAAATTGCCTTATTAGCCCCATTAGTAAGAGGGCGAAAAGGCCATTATAGAGAGCTTTTTGAAGAAGTAAGAAAAAAGGGTTTTTTAAAAGTGCGCATTGATGGAGAAGTAAAAGACCTGGTTCCTAAAATGCAGGTAGATAGGTATGTAATACATGATATAGAATTAGTTGTGGATAGGATGCAGGTAACGGATGATTTAAAACCACGCCTAAGCCAAAGTGTACAGCAAACCTTAAAATTGGGTAAGGATTTAATGTTTATACTCGTAGATGATAAACATTTTGTACAATACTCAAAAATGCTGATGTGTGAGGACAGCGGTATTAGTTACGAAGAGCCATCGCCCAATGCATTTTCTTTTAACTCTCCATATGGGGCCTGCCCTACATGTAAGGGCTTGGGTAATGTGTATACCATTAATATGGATTTAGTACTGCCCGATAAAACATTATCAGTAAAACAAGGGGGTATAGCGCCCCTTGGCGAAGAGAGAGAGGCCAGCGTATTTCAACAAGTAATTAGCTTTAGTAAAAAGTATAAAATTAGCTTAGATAAGCCTGTACATACATTAACCAAGCAACAATTAGACTTATTGCTTTTTGGAGATCAGGGGATAAGTCCAGACTTAACGGTAGATGCTAACGACGAAACCGTTCCTCAAACGTACACCGGTACATACGAGGGCATCATACCAATGCTTAAAAGATGGTTTATATCTGGCAGTAGTACAGATGTGTTAAGAGAGTGGGTAGAAAAATACATGGAGCTAGCCGAATGCCAAAGTTGCAAGGGACAGCGATTAAAAAAAGAAAGCCTTTGGTTTAAAGTAAACGGAAAAAACATAGCAGAACTAAGCAACATGAATTTAGATAATTTGGCTGCTTGGTTTGATGGCATAGAGCTCATGCTCGATAATAAACAAAAAACAATTGCAAAAGACGTACTCAAAGAAATTAGAGAGCGCTTACAATTTTTATTAGATGTAGGGTTAACCTATCTCACGCTCTATCGCCCTTCCAAAACATTAAGCGGGGGCGAAAGCCAACGCATACGATTAGCTACACAAATTGGCTCGCAGTTGCAAGGCATCACTTATATACTTGATGAACCATCCATTGGGCTGCACCAACGAGATAACCAACGGCTAATTGAAGCATTAAAAAATTTAAGAGATATAGGCAACAGTGTATTAGTGGTTGAGCATGATAAAGACATCATGTTGGCGGCCGATCATTTAATAGACATTGGGCCTAAAGCGGGTTTTCATGGAGGTAGGGTGGTAGCCCAAGGCAAGCCTAACGAACTTTTAAAGTTAGATACCCTTACATCTGGTTACTTAAACGGCCATCATCAAATTTCTATTCCCACACAAAGAAGAAAAGGGAATGGACAGGTGTTAGCTTTAAAAGGAGCAAAGGGAAACAACTTGCAAAATGTGGATGTAAAATTTCCGTTGGGTACTTTTATTTGCGTTACTGGCGTAAGCGGAAGTGGAAAGTCTACTTTAATCAATGAAACACTTTACCCATTGCTATCAAAGCATGCGTATAATTCAAAAGCCAATCCGCTGGCTTATAAAAGTATAAAAGGGCTAGAACATATTGACAAGGTAATTGAAATAGACCAAAGCCCCATTGGTCGCACCCCCCGAAGCAACCCCGCTACCTACTGTGGTTTCTTTACAGAAATAAGAACCTTGTTTGCATCTATACCCGAAGCTAAAATAAGAGGTTATACGGCAGGTCGTTTTTCATTTAATGTAAAAAATGGAAGATGTGATGTGTGTGAAGGAGGTGGTATGCGAGTAATTGAAATGAATTTTTTACCCGATGTATATGTACACTGCGAGAAATGTAATGGCAAACGATACAACAGAGAAACATTAGAAATAAGGTATAAAGGAAAATCAATTGCGGATGTGCTGGATATGACGGTAGAGCAAGCCGTGAGTTTTTTTCAAAATGTACCTTACTTATATAGAAAAATAAAAGTACTTGAAGAAGTAGGGTTAGGATACATTACTTTGGGTCAATCGGCGGTAACATTAAGTGGTGGTGAAGCCCAGCGGGTAAAACTATCTACCGAACTATCAAAAAAAGATACCGGAAAAACGTTTTATATTTTAGACGAACCTACAACCGGTTTACATTTTGAAGACATTCAGCATTTATTAGTAGTATTGAATAAACTAGTAGACAGGGGTAATACTGTATTGGTGATAGAACATAATATGGATGTAATAAAGGTAGCTGATCATATCATAGACATTGGTCCAGAAGGAGGCGATGGTGGCGGTTTAGTACTTTTTGAAGGCCTGCCCGAAGATTTAGTAAAAGTAAAAGAAAGCCATACTGGTAAATTTTTAAAACTCGAATTATAAAAGCTATGGATATAGATAATCTTAGTGGCTTGCCTGAGTGGTGTGATGATGAATTTGATACTGATGATACTGAGAAGTGGAAACCCAATCCAACTAAAGATGCAGCCAAAGCAATGTATGAGCAATGGAGGCAAGTAGTGGTGATATTGCGTGGCGCATTAGAAACCAGCGAGGGAGACGAACGATTGGAGGTTATCGAAAATAAAGATGATTTTTTGCGCAGTTTTAGAGATGAGCAAAAAGGAATAATTATGAATGATGCATTTGAAGTAGCAATAAAAATTCAAAGTTCTGAAAGCGGTATGTATATGATTAGAATGGAGAATGCGAGTATTATTAGAAAAAATGCTCAATATATTTATACCGCTATGCTGGGGCTTATGAGTGAAAAAAGTATAGACGAGGCCCATGGTAATGTAATAAGAGCAGAAATAGATAAGTTTCGTTTATTATTTCTCCATTGGGTAACTACATTTAAAAAAGATGCGTTTGTTGAAGACTGGGGTTTATTTAATTAAAAAAAATCCCGCCGTTATTATAAGGCGGGATTTTTCTTTTTGCTTTGAAGGCCAAAAACTAATTTATTTGTTTAAATATATTTTCTATAGCATCTTTTGCCTGTCTTTCTGGCGACTTAATCAGCGTTTTGGTAAGTATGGTGGCTACTAATAATGAAGCAACAATCATGGTAATTAAACTAGCAACAAAATAACCTGTTACTTGCTCTGCTGGCGTTTTCTTAAGCTTAGGTAAGCCTAGGTATAAAAGGTATAAACCATAAAGGCCAGCCAGCGAACCTATCACCGCAATAGAAGGGATGATGTTAAACACCGCACCAACCCAACCAGCTGTATAGGAAAATGCAGCTAATTGAAATGATTTACCAAAGTTTTTTTCTGATTTAAAAGTGGGGGCTAAAGCATCAATAACTAAAGCTAATATATAAGTACTGGCTACACCTGAAATTAGTGAAATCAGCGCCATTTTAATTCCCCAGCCCATATCGGCACCCCAATAAGAGTAACCAATCAAGCCCCAGCCAATAAAGGCCGCAACCGCTCCGATGGCCACAAGCGGAATTACATAAGTTGTTAATATTTTAGTTGTGTCGGGAGTTTCTCCATCAATTTTATCCCATTCTGTTTTTGGAGTAAGCAAAATGTTTTTTGCTCTTTCAATTAAATTCATAACAATTAGTTGATTTTGTGTTACCTACTCATTTGGCTTTTCGGTTTTCGCCTCCTGCCTACCGCAGGATGTCCTAAAATGGTTAATATTATTACCAATATAGGACAGTTTTCTAAAAACGCTGCAAAGGGGTGGTATTTTTTTTAAACCAGTTAGTAACAGGAAAAAGGCAACAAATGGAGGAGGAAGTGACGTATACCCCGTAAACAATGGCAGAAAATGATTGAAAAATTGTGGGTGCTGAATGGTTATGCTATCGCAGTTTTTTCTCAGGATACCGGATTTTCGCAATTTTTCTGCCTTAACCCGCTACAAAAAATTGTAAGGTCAAAAGTTTACGAAGCCTTAGTTATGATGATGAAAAGAACACAGGGGGGTATCACCTGTAAAAAGGGCAAAGAGTATGTAATAAAATTATACGAATGAGAGTACCAATAGAGAATAGATTGTATGAATTAAACCAGAGTATCAGATTTTACTAACACCCTTTGCCTTTTACAGGTACATTTTTTTTACCTAATTATCATTAACGAATTTCAAAATTACCAGCGGTTGTTTCTGTATCGCCGGTAAACACTCTATAGGTATATTTGCCAGGGGCAAGGCCAGTAATTTTTTTGTGCTCTCTTTCGCTCATTTTATATTGTTGCACAATAGCACCTTCGGTATCAAAAACAAAAAAATCAACAATTTTACCATTGTTTTCTTTTGCTACAACATGCATTTCACGCTTAATGATATCGGGGTATATTTTTACCGCTTTGTTGTTTAATCGAGTATTGCTTCTTCTCTTTTTTTTGTTAGCCTTAGCCGCAGGATCTTCTACGGATGTTTTTAAAACGGGGTAGGGGGTAGTGCTGTGTAAAGCAATAGCGCCTGCCTGGGTCTTGTTTGTAAGAATGAACATAGCCATTCCACAAATAGCCAACGAATGCCAAGTACGATTTTTCATAGGGATTAGGTTTAAAAGGGTGGGGTATAGGGATTTAATAAAAAACAGGACATTTTAATTGTTTACTTATTCCATCGCCGCCTAGCCTCCAGCCCATTCTTAAAATGCTGCTAAAGAAAGCATCATTTTCTGAAGGGTCGCCTCGTTGGGCTACTTGAGGGCTATATCTAGAATCACCTGGATTACTAGCTGCGCTGGTATAGGTGCCACGGTAATACAAACTTCTTGCCAATACTGCCTGCGTGCTGGATAAATTTGCATCAAAATGAATAGGATCTACATAGAAATCCTTGCTTACATCATCTATGTAGTCTGTAAATAGCTTACGATGAAGCATTTCTAATCCTACATAAAAATTTTCTTTTATATAATATTTAAAACCAACACCTAAAAGTATGTTCATTTGTGTTAGTTTATACGGTTTACTATCTGGGTATTGGGGAAATCCCTGACCTTCTAAACTAAGCGGTTGTAATCTTACATCCTTGCCATTGGCTCCTTTTGTATAGGGGTCAAAATGATAAACGCCTACACCCCCTACTACAAAGGGTCTAATTTTACCTAATAAGCCATCGTATTTTTCAAAAAATACAGTAGGATAAAGTTCAACACCGGCGTAAACCTCACTAATTTTTGAATGAAAACTAAGGTTGCGATATTTTCTATCTTCTTCAGCACCTCCTTTGGCTGGCGCTTGGGTATCGTCGCCTTCTACATAACCTATATTTCCGGCTAAGCGTAATCCTAGCCATTCCGTGGGGTAGTAGTTTAGGTATAATCCTTTATTCAGTTTAGTAAGGGGAATGTCAAGATCTTTAATAAACTTAGTACCTCTGCCTACGCCACCACCTAGGTCACCTAGAAAGTGTATAGGGCCTATGCCTAAGCCTAATTCATACTTGCCATTTGCAAACGTAATTGCTTGTGAAAATGATGTTTTACTGTAAAAAACAAAACATAAGAATAGTACGGACAGCCGTACAGTGTGTACATGTGGTTTCATTGGTATTGGATAGCTGGTTTTTCAAAGGGCTCTCATTCCCTTTTGTTAACTATTGGTATCGGGAGCTAAATTAGCCTCGAATACTTTGGTGTGCAAATTCTTTTTATTATTTATATAAAAAATTTTTTTAAAAAAGATTAAATACGTAGTGCATTTACGAAGCGTTTATGGTTTTATCATTTCTATATGTTCTATTCCGTCTTCAAGATATACTGGGCTACTTGCTACAAAACCAAGCGAGTTGTAAAAGGAAAGTAAATAATATTGTGCCCCAATTTTTATTGGCTGTTGCCCATATAAATCATAAACGGTTTGTATAGATCGTTTCATTAATGTGCTACCTATACCGGTACCTCTTACTATGGGGGCGCTCACCACCCTACCAATAGAGGGCATGTTGTAAGCAATCCCTTTGGGTAGGATGCGTGTATAGGCAATTAATGTTTTATCTCTCCATCCGCAAAGGTGTAGGCATTGCTCGTCCTTATTATCCATATCTAAAAACACACAATTTTGCTCTACTACAAACACTTCGCTTCGCAATCTTAAAATGGCATATAATTCAAAAGGTGTTAGCGCATCAAAATGTTGTAAGGTCCAGTTTATATTCATGTTCAATAATTGTATTTATCCTGCCACAGTTTTTTTAAATGTTTTCTTAGTTCATTTTCTCTAGCATTTTCTCCGGGCTCATATAAAGTGGCACCGCTAATGCTATCGGGTAAGTATTCTTGCGGCGAAAAGTTATTTAAATACTCATGCGAGTATTGATACCCGTCTTTATAGCCCATCTCTTTCATTAATTTGGTGGGCGCATTTCGTAAGTGAAGTGGCACTGGTAAATTGCCGTATTTTTTAACTAGGGTGGTGGCTTGGCTAATGGCTTTTACCGCGGCATTACTTTTAGGGGATGCAGCTAAATAAGTTACACATTGCGCTAGTATAATACCTGCTTCCGGAAAGCCTATTTTATGAACTGCATCAAAGCAAGCATTGGCCATTACCAAGGCTGTGGGGTTGGCATTACCAATATCTTCGCTGGCACTTATAAGCAAGCGGCGGGCAATAAATTTTACATCCTCGCCTCCCTCTATCATCCTAGTCATCCAATACAGTGCTGCATTAGGGTCGCTGCCGCGAATAGATTTTATAAAGGCCGAAATGATATCGTAATGGAGTTCTCCATTTTTATCGTATAAAGAAATTTTTTGTTGGGCTACTTGCATCACACACTCATCTGTTACCTTAATATGGTTTGTTGAGGTATTACAGACCATTTCAAAAAGGGTTAATAGTTTTCTTCCATCACCATCGGCTATGGCAAGTAAGGCTGCAGTTTCTAATAGTTCAATATCCTTTTGTTGTAAAAAAGGATCCTTATTAATGGCCACATTCAATAATTGAATAAGGTGCTTTTCTTCCAGCGGTTTTAAAATATATACTTGGCAGCGGCTTAGTAATGCGTTATTTACTTCAAAAGAGGGGTTTTCTGTAGTGGCACCCATTAGTGTAATAATACCTTTTTCTACGGCTCCAAGTAAGGCATCCTGCTGGCTTTTATTGAACCGATGTATTTCGTCAATAAAAAGTACAGCACCTGTTTTTGTTTTAGCAGTATCAATAGTTTCTCTTATATCTTTTACCCCTGCGTTAATGGCACTTAGTTGAAAAAAAGGAACTTGCAGGGTGTTGGCAATGACATGTGCCATCGTTGTTTTTCCGGTGCCAGGAGGCCCCCAGAAAATAATGGAAGGTATTTTCCCATTTTCAATGGCCGTTCGTAACACGCCCCCTTTGCCCATCAGGTGGTCTTGCCCTATTAGCTCATCCAAGTGTTGGGGCCTTATTCTTTCAGGAAGGGGCACATGTGCCTTCATTTGTATAAGTTAATTAAGAACTTGTTTTACGTATTACGCTATCTTGTTTTCGTCAACCAATGGCAAATTTTTGGTATATTTTTTTCCTTGTAGTTTACGGCTAAAATAATTTATTTATTACTGTTTATTTTAGTTTACATGGGTAGTTAAAAATGCCACAATCTTATCGAAAGAATCGGTAAGGTTAGCACCTATCCAACCGTGATTTTCGGAAGCATACAACACATATTGATGAGATACACTAAAACGTTGTAATGTATTACGTAGCAAAATGGATTGATTTACCGACACTATAACATCTGCTCCGCCATGTAATAAAATAGTAGGGCAACTTTCGTTGTTAACATAATTAACAGGGCTAGAAGTTTGGTATAAGCTAAGATTACTAGTAGGCGTGGCGCCCACTACGCCTTGCACTAAAGCCGGTGGTACAAGTATAGAAGCGGGATTATTATACATCTCAATCATATCAGTAGGGCCATAAAAATCTACAACAGCTTTAATTTTTACCGGATTGGTGTATTTGTAAGCCTGTAGTAAGGAAAGGTGTGCACCGGCACTGGTACCCAATAGCGCCCATTTGTCAGTAATTTTATATTCACTTTTCTTACTATAAATAAATTCGAGTGCCGCTTTTACATCCATTTCTTGTGTAGGAAACTGATTACTACTACCGGCTGCTAATCGATAATTAATATTAAAAATTGCATAACCTGGTAAACGTTTCTTTAGCGTATCGATATAAGGCGTAAGATCCGATTTATCACCTCCACTCCAACCGCCCCCATGAATTAAAATAATTGCTTTTGTGGTATTTTCTGTTCTACCCTGCGGCAAGTAAATATCCATTTTTTGTTGGGCTTGCGATCCATAGGCTGTGTTTAGCTCTGTTTTAGCAGCGGTTTCATTAGGCGTTGCTGTTTCCTTTTGACAACTTTGGAGCAGAAACATCATTAATACAAGGCTAATAAATGGTTTCATTGATTTTATTTTGGGAGACATGAGGATAGCAAAAAAAGAAAATTGGCACTTTTGTGTATATCCTTCCATACACAAAGTTTTAATGCAAGAATGCAATGCAAAATAAACTATATTATCAAAACATCCATACCCATAAAGCATTAGCAATAAAAGTACCAGTATGATGAGCCGGCACAACAGCGTACCTTATTGCTTCTTTCCTGCGTGTACCTTTTACCCAATTTTATAAAATATATTTCAAGCAGCGCCTTTTGTGTGTTGGCTACCGCACATGCCGTTATTAAATAGAGAGGTTAGTGATTTAACCCATGCCCGTAAAGCGACAAGCAAAATAAACAGAAGGTGTTTTTTATACTCTATAATTGTACCCACTGCTGGCCGCTATTAGAGCAAATTACATAATAGTGTAGCAAGGTGTGTTTCAAATGTTTGATTATGGCGAGTTGGCAGGTATATATTTAATAGTGCCGTTAGAGAGGATTGCCGAGTTCTTGGCCATCACACAAGCCTCCGTTAAAACATAGGTTACGTACTTGTATATTAAAGACAATCGGGAGGGAAAGAAGCTTAGTTGGTCAACTTTCTAAAATAAAATCAATAATCATAAAATGGCAAAAGGCTTTGATAACTCAAAGCCTTTTTAGTACCCCGTAGGGGAATCGAACCCCTATTACCAGAATGAAAATCTGATGTCCTAACCGTTAGACGAACGGGGCATCCGTTTTTCGGACGGCAAAGATAATGGTACACAAGTTTTTCGCCAAAAGTTTTTGCCTCATTTTCACCAACGAATGTTGATTTTTTATCGGTTTGTGTATTTAGCACATTTTATAAGCCTTACAAAACGCCTGTTTTACTAACTTCGCAGCGCTAAAAGCAATTTTGGCAATTATTCTTAAAAAAATAAAATAAAGCAACATGAGCACAGTTAAAGTAGCCATCAATGGTTTTGGTCGTATTGGTCGTTTGGTTTACCGCCAAATTTATAAAATGGAAGGAATTGATGTAGTAGCCATCAACGACTTAACCAGCCCTAAAGTGCTGGCTCATTTGCTAAAATACGATAGTGCACAAGGCCGTTTTGATGCAGAAGTAACTGCTACCGATGATGCTATAGTGGTAAATGGCGATACGGTAAAAATATATGCACAAAAAGACCCAGCGCAAATTCCTTGGGGAAGCCACGATGTAGATGTGGTAATCGAAAGCACTGGTTTCTTTACCGATAAAGATAAAGCCGCGGCACACCTTACAGCAGGTGCTAAAAGAGTGGTTATTTCTGCCCCTGCCACAGGCGATTTAAAAACGGTGGTATTTAATGTAAACCATGCTATTTTAGATGGTAGCGAAACCATTATCAGTTGCGCTAGTTGTACTACTAACTGCTTAGCGCCAATGGCTAAAGCATTAAACGATAATTTTGGATTATTGGCCGGTACCATGACTACCATACATGCCTATACCAACGACCAAAATACATTGGATGCACCACACCCCAAAGGCGACCTTCGCCGAGCAAGAGCAGCTGCAGCTAACATTGTGCCCAACAGTACCGGTGCTGCCAAAGCTATTGGCTTAGTATTGCCAGAATTAAAAGGCAAATTAGATGGTGGTGCACAAAGGGTGCCTACTATTACTGGTTCATTAACAGAGCTAGTATCTGTATTAGGTAAAAAAGTAACATTAGAGGAAGTAAATGCAGCCATGAAAGCGGCCAGCAACGAAAGCTACGGCTACACCGAAGATGAAATAGTAAGCACCGATATTATTGGTATGCACTTCGGCTCATTATTCGATGCTACACAAACAAAAGTGGTAACCGTGGGTGATACACAATTGGTGAAAACAGTAAGTTGGTATGATAATGAAATGAGTTATGTAAGTCAATTGGTGCGTACTGTTCACCACTTTGCAAAATTGATAAGCAAATAATGAAATGTAGAAGTTATTTACATAAAAGCCTGATCTTTGATTGGGCTTTTTTATTTATTAAAACTTTTAAAAATGAGTAGTTTTTCATCACACAATTTCCAACAGCAAAAAGTATTGTTACGGGTTGATTTTAATGTGCCACTAAACGATCAATTGGAAATAACGGACGATACAAGGATGAAGGCTGCCGTGCCTACTATTAAAAAAATAATAGCTGATGGGGGCATGGTTATTTTAATGAGCCATTTGGGGAGGCCAAAAGATGGGCCTACAGATAAATATTCACTAAAGCATTTAATAAAACATTTAAGCGATTTGTTGGGAGGCGCCACAGTACTTTTTGCCAATGACTGTGTGGGTGAGCAAGCCTATTTAACCGCTAGCATGATGCGCCCAGGCGAAGTATTGCTATTAGAAAACCTTCGCTTTTATAAAGAAGAAGAAAAAGGCGATGAAGGGTTTGCTAAAAAATTGGCGTCCTTAGGAGATGTGTGGGTAAATGATGCCTTTGGTACAGCACACCGGGCACATGCCTCTACAGCTGTTATTGCTAAATTCTTTGCACCCGAAAAAAGATTCTTTGGATTGTTAATGGAAGCAGAAGTAATAAGTGCGGAAAAAGTATTGCACCAAGCAGAAAAACCATTTACGGCTATTATTGGCGGAGCTAAGGTGAGCGATAAAATATTAATTATAGAAAATCTGC
>JBDKJF010000005.1:0-157343 GCA_039796695.1 Bacteroidota bacterium | reverse complement strand
TTTTATGATAGGAAGATGTTTGACATTATATAAAACAATGGAAGTGGCTGCCGCCAGAAAAGTAATGTTTGGCAGCTACCTATACTTGCCGGTAGTAATGCTGGCACTATTATTAGCTAAAGTGTAAAACATAGAGAGATGGATATAGTGAGTACAACACAAAGGAGGAAAATGCACCCACACAAATTTATGCTGTGGGTAGCTATTGCAAGTATTGTAATGATGTTTGCAGGATTAACCAGTGCTTACATAGTAAAAAGCAACCAGATAAACTGGAAGCCGGTTAGTTTGCCTTCGGCCTTTTGGATTTCAACAGCTGTTATTTTATTAAGCAGCTTAACGATACAAATGGCTTTACGTTCTTTTAAACAAAGGGATTTGCCACTGTACAGATGGTTATTGATTGCCACAATGGTATTAGGTATTGCATTTGTGGCATTACAATGGATGGGCTTTAACCAACTGTGGAAGCAAAACATAACTTTTAAAGGAGCAGGTGCTGGCCAGTTTTTATATGTAATATTTGGCTTGCATGCGCTACACGTAATAGGCGGTATTATTGCATTGATAGTAATTGCTTTAAGAGGAGTGTTTAGTGCTACAAAATACTATGGCTCCAATCCAATAGAAACAGCAGCATTGTATTGGCACTTTGTTGATTTTTTATGGTTGTATTTATTGATTTTTTTCCTGATAATAGGAAAGTAAAAAAATAAAAACAGAATTTGGTTTTTGAAATTTGATTTTTCGATTTTAATATAGCTTATGTCTACAACTACAACAGCACATCAAACCAAATGGTGGACGGGAGGTAAAAGCCCTTTCAACTTGGAATATGGTAAAGTAATGATGTGGTATTTTTTAATGAGTGATGCATTTACGTTCGGCGCTTTTTTGATTTCGTACGGTTCCATCCGTTTTAGTCAAAACTTTTGGCCCGACCCGAATGTGGTGTTTGATTCTGCGCCCGGTATACATGGCGGAGCACCACTTTTGTTTGTAAGTATAATGACGTTTATACTAATCGTAAGTTCGGTAACAATGGTATTAGCCGTACACGCCGGGCATAAGGGAGATAAACAAAGTGTAATAAAGTGGTTAGCTTGGACAATAGTAGGCGGTGCTGCATTCTTGGGTTGCCAAGCATGGGAGTGGCACCATCTTATTACCGGCGAACACGCTGTATTAGTAGATGGAAAAATTGATTTAATAGGACAAACAACCGGTGCCAACCCTTGGGGTGAGTTAGTAAACCACAATGAAGCATTGGCGGCATTAAACAATAGTTCCAAAGAAACCTTAATGAGCTTGGTGCACCATAGCAACAGCGGTTTAACGCATCAGCAGCTAGAAGCCATGAGCACACAAGATTTAGTTAGCAAACTAAATGTAGCGGATCTGCATATTAGAGAAAAAGGGCCTATTGCATTTGGAGGTTACTTTTATGGCATTACAGGTTTCCACGGGTTTCACGTATTTTCTGGAGTTATTATCAATATAGTAATGCTTATTATGACACAGAAAAACGTATTTCAAAACAGAGGCCACTATTTAATGATTGAGAAGGCTGGTTTGTATTGGCACTTTGTAGATTTAGTTTGGGTATTCGTATTCCTTTGTTTTTACCTTATTTAAAACATCCAATAGGAAGGCCCCCAATGGAAAAATTGGAGGTTGAAATTTGTTAAATGTAATTTTGAAATTTTATGCAACATCCGGCATTTGAAGAAGTAACGGTGCATCATGAACATATAGATGACGCAGCGTTTAAAAGAAAAGTTAGAAAAACAACACTTTGGCTATCTGCTATTACTATTATAGAGCTAGGAATTGGTTTGTTAATATATAGCATGAATAAAAGCGATACTAACAGGGATTTTTTAATTCTTGCGTTTAAAGGTGTTGTGTGTATATTAACCTTAGCAAAGGCTTATTTAATTGTTTCTATTTTTATGCACTTAGGGGATGAAATTAGAAACTTTATAATGACCATTATAGTGCCGCTTTCGCTATTTATTTGGTTTATAGCCGCTTTTATTTGGGATGGTAATTCATATAAGAATCTACGCAATAAATACGATAGGCATTTTAAAGAAACAACAATGCCCAGTGGGCACCATGGCGCCCACCAGCAAGTGGAAAAGCCCACTAATGCCCCTAGCGGAAAATAATAATAATTTATATGTGTATAAAACCATTAAGCCATCGCAGTGAACAAAGCGGCGGCTTAATGGTTTTATCTTTTACTACTAATATAAAAAAGGGTGAATAAAAAAGCATTTGGCGCAGTACTATTAGCATTACTTACACCATTAATTGCCTATTTTATAGTAAGAGGAAAAAGCGAACAGGCGGTAACTATGCCACCTCATTACTATGCAGATACCGTTTTACAAACCGTAAGTAATGGCAAAAAAATAGCAGACACGGTGTGGCATCAATTAACTAATTTTTCATTAACCAATCAGCAAGGAAAAAAAATTACAGCCGATAGTTTAAAAGGAAAAATTATTATAGCCGATTTCTTTTTTACACACTGCCCCACCATTTGCCCGCCTATGACCAAAAATATGAAGCGGCTTCAGGAGTCTATTCATAATGGCCGGCGAGTGGGCGATAAAACAAATAAAAGAATTCACTTTCTTTCTTTTAGTATAGATCCAGAAAGAGATAGTGTAGAAAGATTAAAATATTGGGCCGATCGATTTCAAATAAACCCCGAAAAGTGGTGGTTATTAACCGGTGATAAAAAAACCATCTATAACCTAGCCCTTAATGAAATAAAATTAGGAGTACAAGATGGAGCAGGTATTGATACAAACTTTGTGCATAGTAGTAAGTTTGTATTGATTGATAGTAATCGGTATGTAAGAGGCTTTTATGACGGATTAGATTCAACTTCTCTGTCAAAACTATCTGCCGATATTGTGCTACTTACAATGGAAAAAAACAAAAAAGGCCGTAGTTTTTTTGAAGGCAAATTAGAAATAATGGCCGTTGCATTTTTATCTGCCATATTAGGTGTAGGCCTCTTAATTTTCTTTATTAAACAAAAAAATAGTAATACAAATGATAAGTGCAGTTTGGAAAAAAAATGATCAAAAGGCTAAATGGCTGATAGGTATTTTTTCTGTTATAGTTTTTGTAGTGGTTACGGTTTTGGGTAAGTATAACCTAGCAGGCCAAGTACAAGTTCCGTTTGATGTGCATGTGTTTGCATTATGCAATGCCATCATCAATGGCTTGGTGGCTATATTATTAATAGCGGGCTTACTAACTGCCAAAAAGGGTGTTTATGTAGTTCATAAAAAAATAATGATAGCTGCTCTAGTGCTATCGGTTTTGTTTTTAGTAAGTTATATCTGCCATCATTTATTAGCTGGCGAAACGATGTATGGAGAAACAGATGGTGTAGCGGGCCTTTCGGAGGCAGAAAAAATAGCAGCCGGAAGCGGCCGCACAATTTATCTGCTTATTTTAATTACACATATTCCTTTAGCCGGTTTAGCATTGCCCTTTATTTTATTTGCTGCTTACCGAGCACTTACTGGCGAGTTTGATAAGCACAAAAAACTAGTGCGTATAGTATGGCCTATTTGGTTTTATGTGGCTATTACGGGTGTAATTGTGTACTTGATGATAGCACCCTATTATAAATAGAAAAATAGATTTAAATTTTTCCTTTCCAGCGTTGGGCTTCTTCCAGTTCAGCTTGCTTTTTTTGTTTAAGACGTAATGGTATTTGTTCTGCATATACAACAATTACTATGATAACCGTGTAAAGAAAAAGAATTAATACAATTAACGAAAAAGCTAAGCCCCTCATCCATACTATTTCTATACCAATAGAAAGTAGTATGCTTATACATAAAAAAATAAGTGAAATAGGTTTTTGAAATGCCAACAAGCAAAAACTTATAATAATAAATAAGTAAGCACTGGCTATTAGAGTGTAAAAAACATATTCACTATTAGCAACCGTTAAATGTTGTATTAAACAAGTGATAGTAATTAATGCGCCAAATAATCCCCCATAAATACAAATGTCCTGTTGCCGATTAGTAAGTGGACGAAGTGCACTAGCCATAACAAAAAATTAGAGAGTGAAGTTTATATACTTAATGCTGTTTGTGGATCCCAAAAAACGACGGAAAAATTTTGAATAACATCGTTTTTTACTTTTACTCCTTCTTTTTTTAATAGCTTTTCCATACTACCCACGGGTGTAAAATGCGCTTTTCCGCTCAACATTCCCAACCGATTAACGACACGGTGTGCCGGCACTTTTGGGGTAACTTGGTGAGCGCCGTTCATGGCCCAACCCACCATACGAGCCGATGATTTAGCCCCTAAGCATGCTGCAATGGCACCATAAGAAGTAACCCTGCCATAGGGAATTTGCCGCGCAATTTCATAAACAAGTGCAAAGAAATTGGTATCTCTTTTACCCGATGCAGTAACCGTTTTTAAACCATCTCTTACCGTTTTGCGCCCGGCAATATGCTTTTGTTTTGTAGCCATATAAAGTAAAAAAGTTATGACGGTTTTTTTTCGCTGCTATTATTGTTATTCAAAATTTGACTGCGCAATGGCTCTGGTACATTTTCAAAATTGTAGGGGCAATGCCTACACCCATTGCCACAACAGTACCCTTTATTTAAATGATACTTTTCTGTAAATACAAGTAGGCCATCAGGGGTAAGATAATAGTCTTCATTCACTTTTAACTCCTTCATGCTGCTGTATTAATTGTTTTAATGTTTCATCTTTGGCGGTACTTGTTAAGGCATCGGATAAAGAAAAACATAGGTAATGCACTCTACTACTACCAGCAATGTCTAATGCTTCGTAATGTGTTTTAATATTGAGCTCATCACTTACCACTGGTTGCGCATAAACATTATCAATATCTGCATGTAAAGTACATTGATAAAGCGAAATGACAGTTTTGGTAAAATGATATAAATCGGGACTATCTGTTTTTAAATGAATACAACCGCCGGGGGCTAGCAATTGTTGGTATAAGCGTAAAAATTTTGGATGCGTAAGTCTTTTTTTGGCTTTAGATGTTCTTAATTGTGGGTCCGGAAAAGTAATCCATATTTCTTGCACCTCATTTTTACCAAAGTAATCGGTTATTTGATCTATTTGTGTGCGGAGAAAGGCCACATTGTTTAAAGTAAGTTGCAAAGCCTTTTTGGCACCCACCCAAATACGATTTCCTTTTAAATCAATGCCAATAAAGTTTCGTTGAGGGTACAGCTGTGCCAATCCTACTGCATACTCTCCTTTACCGCAAGCTAATTCTAAGGTAATGGGTTGTTGATTGTTAAAATGTTGATGCCAATTACCTTTTATATCTTTTGGAAATTGCAATACGTTTTTAAATGTAGCCAACTCCGCAAAACGAACTAATTTTTTTTGTGCCATACAAACAAAGGTAAAATAAATGCGTGGTATCAAATTTTTATGAGCACCTTACTTATGGCATCTGTATTAGATAAATGCAGCTCCATTATTCAAAAAAAACACCTCGAAGGAGGTGTTTTACAACTGGTATATTAAACTAAAACTTTTTAAGATAGCCAATACCAAAGTACTGACGAAGCTGTGTGCCGGGCGATTTGCCAGTTGGGCCGAACAAGCGTACATCGTCATCATAAATTAAATCGAGACCGATGTTGGCAGAAATGCCTTTAAAAATATTAGCACTTAAAAGATTTGTCATAAACAAATCTACATTGCCGGGCTTGCGCTTATAATTGCTAAATAAATCCAGCTTAGTTTTATAAGTAATGTTTTTGGCAATTTCCTTCATAAAATTAGCAGAAAGAAAAGCACCCATCTCGTTGTTAACGGTTTTACCAATAGGTACACCATAAAAACCACCTTTTTGTCCAGGAATAATTTCCGCATTTACAATAACCCACCTGCTGGTAAGCGGAGAAACAAATACAGAGAAATTACTGGTAGGTTTATAATCTATACCTAAAGAAAGCAATACATAAGCTGGCGATAAAAACTGAGAATTTTTTACCGCTACAGCTGCCGATGGATAGTTAAAGCCTGGAGCAAATTGCGTACGAAAATTAAAAACCGCACTGGTATACCATTTACCTTTATTGCTCAACTTATAACCATATTTAGAAAATAAATCTATACGGTCGTCGCTTTTTCTATTACCTAGCGAGGTGGTTTTTACATAACCCAGGGCCAAATCAAGGCTATTATCCCAAGCTTTTCTACCTTTTGTGTAAAAGGCATATAAATTAAGAAGCGAATTAATGTTAAGCGACAACTTATCGCCCCCGGCCGACCAATTAGAAAGAGAGGTTTGACCAAAATTTAAATTAAACAATCCCCCCTTCTTCCAGGTTTTGGTAGAAGTATCCTTAGGGTCTTTTGCAATGGTTTTACTTGCTGCACCTTGCAGGTCTTTAATAGAGGGGTCTTGGGCTACGGCCGCTTTTAAACAAAAAAGTAAAATAAGTACTGGTAATGTTTTTTTCATAAAATAAGTTTCTGCAAATATATTTTTATACTCGCAAGGATAATGGTTGTTTTCGATAGGAGTGGATAACTCTACGATTAAATGGTAGATAAAATTGATGTACAAGAGATGAAACGTACGACATAAATAATTTTTTTAAAAAAAGATAGCTGGATAGCTGATAATTTCAATAAGTGGCCCCTTTGCCGTAGTAGCTTAGTAAAAAATATAACTTATGATTAAAAAAATTGAAAATTTAGCAAAGGCTTACAATACCTTAAATGCTGATTTATTTGAACCATTACTTGTAAATGATTTTACATACGAAAGCCAGATGGTTTTTGGATGCATAGAGGGAAAGGCCGATTTTATGGAGTATATAAAAGGTAAGTTTAATGCCATTAAAAAAAGTAGTGCATGGATTTATGCAGAAATCGGTTATTCAACCTATAATAATAGCAACTTGCCTATTGAAGAATTAATAGAAAATGGCAATCCTTGCCTTATAATGGCCCAGAGCGATAAAAGTAATATATCAGCTCTATTAATGCCCGAGTTTAATTGCGAAGGAAAGATTATAAGAATGGATATGTGTGGCATTACACCCCATTGGAGCACGGCAAAAAGAACCGGCATATATCCAGGCCTAGAGTAAAAATTGAAAAAAACAGGGGGTTAGGATATCGTTTACTAATAAGTGGATGGCCTATAAAACGGAACAGCAATTGTAAACGGGCTGCAGCTTTTTTAAAAACTCTTAAATAGGCGCACAAAAAAAGCATTGTAAATAATTTATTTACAATGCTTTTAAAAATGCTGTAGGGGGAGGGTTCGAACCTCCACGAGGCAGTTAGCTAAAACACAAAGTTCGGTGGTCGACCCCGGTCGTCTCGCCATTGCTGACGAGGCGGCTCTATGTTTTGTTTATCCTGTTATCCTCACCCCCGAGACAAGAGGGCATGTCTGCCAGACTTACGTCATTTCATCACCCCACAAAATGTATATAAGAACGAATCGGTTGTAAAAATAAAGAAAAGCAAAGCAATTTTCCTATTTTTCTAATAAAAATTTAAAAACATTATACTTTGTTTAATAATTAATAGATTTGTTGAAAATTATCTAATATACTAATAAAAAATGAGTACAAAATTGAATATTGACAAATTAGATTTACAAATCATTCAGCATATGATGGAGGAGGCAGAAACTTCCTATGCAGATTTGGGTAAAAAACTATTTGTATCGGGCGGTACAATACATGTGCGCATAAAAAAATTAGAAGAAGCGGGTATTGTAAAGGGTATGCGATTACAAGCCGATATGAAAATGTTAGGTTACGATGTAATTGCTTTTATTGGAATTTATTTAAAAGAAAGCTCCTTATATGATGCTGTAGCTAAAGCGTTACAAAAAATTCCAGAAATAGTGCGGCTTAACTACACAACGGGTAATTATAGCATGTTTGCAGAAGTGGTATGTAAAGATATTTCTATGCTTCGCCATGTGCTACACGGACAATTGCAAAAAATAAAAGGTATTGAACGTACAGAAACTTTTATTTCGCTAGAAGAAAGTTTTAATAGGAATGTAAATGTATTGGCCATGTAGTGCTGTTAATGCATTTCTTCAAACACGCCGGTTTGCTTGTTTTTTCGCACATTGTTAGCATGAAAGAAACGTCCATTCATAGCTACATAAACGCCATGCGGTAAGGTTTGAGCAAAAGCTAAAGCGCTACCTAGGTTAAACAATCCGTCGGAGCTACCAAACTTAATAGGTATCATAGCACCTGTAAGAATAACGGTTTTATTCTTTACTAAATGAGCAAGCATACTTGCCGTATTAGCCATAGTATCGGTACCGTGCGTAATTACAATTTTATCTTCTTCGCAATTATTACATTGATGTACAATTAAATTACGATCCTCGTCCGTCATCTCCAAACTATCAACCATCATCAGTGTTCTTATTTCCACCTCTACCTGGCTGCGCCCCATTTCTAGCAGGTCGCTCATGTGGGTGTCTTTAAAGTACAACTGTCCATTTAATTCATTATACTCTTTATCAAAAGTACCACCGGTAATAAAAATGCGAATAGCCATTGCCAGTTCATTTTGAAACATGAAGATATTGAATGCTTTTAAAAATCGCTAAATGGTAATTAGAAGGAGGATTTTGATAAAAAGAAAAAATAAGTAAAAATTTGAAGGCTGTTTTATTGAAAACGCTTACTTTAGCACTGCCTAAAAAAAAGGTCCTTCCGTAGAAACGGACTGACCTCTAACGATTGCTTGCCATATGAAAATTCTTAAAAAGAGTTTTTCGGATTGCTTATTTTACACAAAGCCACTATCACTGTAGAAGATTTTGGCTTAAATTTTGACCTCTAACTCACTTGCCTTAAACGATTGCTTGCCTTTTATATAATCTTCTATTGTAAAAGTAAATAGCATTTCCGTATCTCTATAGCCAAAAAAGGCGTTTTTTCATTATGCCGAAAGGGGGTAAAAATGGCCGAAACCCTTACTGGAAGGCAATCCTGTCAAAAACTCGTAATGATGTCCAACCGTAATACCGACATACTTTTTCAATTAATAAAATCGCTAGAAAAGGCTGAAAAACGCCATTTTAAACTCTATATCAAACGTAGTTCGGGTAACGATGACCTTAAAATAGTTCGGCTTTTTGATGCGGTAGACCTTTTGAAAGAATATGATGACAAGCTATTATTAAGGAAGCTTAAGGATGTTACCAAACCCCAGCTCTCTAATTTAAAAACGCATTTATATAAACAAATTTTAGCCAGCTTACGCCTTTTAAAAAGAACAGACAGTATAGACTTACAACTTACCGAGCAGTTTGATTATGCACATATTTTATATAAAAAGGGCTTATACATGCAAAGCCTTAGGCTATTAGATAAAGCAAAAGAAATAGCAAAAACCAATCATAAAAACAATATACTTCCCCAATTATATGCTTTAGAAAAACGTATACAATTAGTACATATAACAAGAAATATTCAAGATAGAGCAGAGCTAATAGCAACAGAGGCAAACGAAGCCAACAATCATATCACAAAAATTACAAGACTTTCAAACCTAGCGCTACAGCTATTTTCATGGTTTGTACAAAATGGCCATGCTCGTGATGAGCATGATGAAAAAGCAATACGCCGCTTTATGGTACAAAACCTGCCCAGTGGCGCCTGGAAAGAAACAGGATTTTATGAGCGTATGTATTTATACCAAAGCTACACTTGGTATGCTTTCATTCGTCAGGACTTTATACAATACTATCGCTATACAAAAAAACTGGTTAGCCTGTTTGAAGAAATGCCATTGATGAAGCGAGTAGAAACAAGCCATTATATAAAAGCGATACATTATTTACTTAATGCGCATTTTGATTTACGCAACCACCGAGCATTTGAAAAAACGTTACACTATTTTGAAGAAGTGGCCCAATCAGAAAGAATAAAAGAGCATGATAACTTTAGAATGCAAACATTTATATATGTAAGTCAGGCACGCATTAATCAACATTTTATGCAAGGCACTTTTTCAAACGGACTTTCTATAATTGCACCTATTGAAAAAGAACTAAACGAGTACAACCTTTTTATAGATAGCCACCGCATATTGGTACTTAACTATAAGTTTGCCATGTTATACTTTGGCAGCGGCGATTTTGATACTTGTATTGATTATTTGCAGAAAATAATAACCGACAATGCCAACCTTCGGTATGATTTACAGTGCTATGCACGGGTGCTGCACCTAATGGCTCATTATGAACTAGGAAATGATATGCTGATGGAATCATTAAGCAAATCGGTATATAGATATATGGCTAAAATGAAAAATTTAACCGCTGTAGAGCAGGCAATGTTTAAATTTTTAAGGCAGTCTATCCCCCTTTCGCCCAGACAGTTAAAGCCAGAGTTTGAAAAACTACTCAACACTATTAAGCATTTAGAAAAAGACCGCTTTCAAACAAGAAGTTTTGCCTATCTAGATATCGTATCATGGGTAGAGGCTAAGGTTTACAATAAATCAATGTCGGCTATTATTCATGATAAGTATTTACAAAGTAAGCGTAAATAGCTACTTATTTACGAGGCAACCTTTTTAACTTCGTAACCATGTGGGAGGCAATTATTAAAGGGCTTACGTTTGGGTTACTATTGAGTATAGCAGTAGGGCCTATTCTGTTTTCCATCATCAAACAAAGTATAAACAATGGATATAAAGGCGGCTTAGCCTTTGTATTAGGAGTGTCTACCAGCGATGTTACTTTGGTGTTGGTAAGTAATGTATTTACAAAACTCTTTGCCGAGTTAATGGTGCGCACAAAAGAAATAGGCATAGCGGGGTCTGTACTATTAGTAGCTATGGGCATTTATTTTTTATTTTTTAAAAAAATAAGTGTTAATGAAGAGGGTAAACAAGTAATGGGATTTAGAAAAAGAGATTATGCCAAAATTTTTCTGGCCGGATACTTTATGAATGTATTAAACCCCGGCGTATTTTTTTTCTGGATAACCACCTCTACCACTGTAGCAGCACATACCATTAATAACCGCATTATTATTTTTGTTACCTGTTTATTATTTGTGCTGTTAATGGATATAATAAAAGTGTTTTTGGCTGGTAAAATAAGAAACCGATTAACTCCCCATAACATACATATACTAAACCGAATTAGCGGTATCATCCTTATTGTATTTGGCATTGCTTTAATAGGATGGCTTATCTAAACATGGAAAAAAACACTACCATACAAAAAAAAGGAAGCCCAGCCAGGCAGTTTGTGCGCAAAGTTTGGCGATGGGCTAAAAAAATATTTATCATTCTTTTTATTGCTCAATTTATATACATCATTTTATTAAAATGGATTAATCCACCAATAACCATAACGCAGCTGGTAAGTTGGGTTAGTGGCTATGGATTAAAAAGAGATTATATAAGCGCTAGTAATATGTCGCCACAGGCAAAGTTGGCGGTAATGGCAAGTGAAGATCAACTGTTTCCGGACCATAGCGGTTTTGATTGGAAGAGTATTAAAAAGGCTATGGACTATAATAAAAAAAAACCAGGAAGAATAAGAGGCGGAAGCACCATTAGCCAGCAGGTAGCAAAGAATGTTTTTTTATGGCAAGGCCGAAGTTGGATACGCAAAGGCCTAGAGATGTATTTTACTTTTATGATAGAAAAAATTTGGGGAAAGAAAAGAATTTTGGAAGTGTATCTAAATGTAATAGAAATGGGCAAGGGTATATTCGGTATTGAAAGAGCTGCTAACCTATACTTTAATAAACCAGCCAGACAACTTACCCGTCAAGAGGCATCCATGATAGCCGCCTGCTTGCCCAATCCTAAAAAGTATACAGTAAAACCTGTATCATCTCATGTGCTTTTTAGATCTAAATCTGTACAACGCCAAATGAATAATTTACAAGGCGATGAAGATATTCAACAATTGATGGGTACAGCACCAATACTAAAAAACAGTAAAAAACTTAAATAGTTTATAGTAACTCATCCACTGCTGCAATGGCTTTTGCTAGTCGCTCTTCATAGGTACCGCTTACATCTACCCATGGTACAGGTTGGTTTTGTAATATATTTTTGTAAAGCTGATACAGTTTTTCTCTGGTGGCTATATCAGGATATTCTCTTAGCTCATCCTTTACCCAAGGCAAATCTACCTTGCAAAGCAGGTATAAATCGTATTTACGTTTAGCTATATTTTCCAACACAAAATCATGCACTTTTCCAAATACAAATTGGCACCACACTTTCATTACATACATATCGGTATCAATAAAAATGGGTAAATGGCCGCCCTTTTCTAGTAATGGTAAGGAGTTTCTTTCTAGGGTATCGGCGTATTCATCTTCTAACGCCAATTGGCCTTTGGCAATCGTTAACAAATCATCAAACTCATAATTTCTGCTATTGGTAAGCAAATACTCTCTGGCAAATTCTGGACACCAAGTAGTTTCGTAGTGCTGCGCTAGTTGTTGGCATAATGTACTTTTGCCTGTACTTTCTGGCCCTATGATGACGATTTTTTTAAGCATATATTTTGCTTTGCTTTTTTTCTCCATTCTTGCAAACCCCACCCCGCCATAATTAAAAGTATAAAATAATAAACACTCGTAAATACATATTGTTTTACAAAGTAAAGGGGTATGGAAGCAATATTAGTAGCTATCCACCAGTACCAACTTTCTACCTTTTTTTTTGTCATCAACCACATACCTGTAAAAGCAGTAGCAGAGGCAAAGGCATCTGCCCAAGGTATCACACCGGTCGAAAAATCTTTTTTAAGATAGGTAAGTAAAGTAAAGATGGTAATATAGAAAAAACTGAAGAAAAGTAATTGGTAGTGCCACCATCGCTTGTCGGAAAAACTAATTTGTAGTAGTTGCGCTTGCGGTATATTTTTTTTTGACCAGATCGCCCAGCCGTAAAAACTCATTATTGTGTAGTAAAGGTTTACACCTGCCTCACCATATAAACTTGCTTTAAAACTTAAGTACACATAAAAGATTGTATTGATAAGCCCGGTGGGGTATACAAGAATATTTTCTTTTTTGCTAAACCATACACTGATTATGCCAGCGCACACGGCCATGTATTCCATCCAGCCGGTAGCTTTTATGCCCGATAAAAATTGTTGCCAAATATCTTGCAAGTGGTAAGGTTTTTTCAAAAATAATTTAATCAGCCGGACGAAAATATTTTTTCCATGCTCTTAGATAAATATTGCCGCTGCTTGTTTTAAAACGAGTGGCTACCTGTTGCCATTTATTATTTTTATCGAACCGCCATACTAAAAAGTGCAGGTGTGGTATGGAGGCATAACCTGTTTTTCCGCTGAGGGCAATTACTTGTCCTTGCTGTACAGTATCGCCCACATTTACAAGTGCACCGTTATGCAGCAAATGCCAGTAGCCGGCTCGGCTTGCATCAGCATGTTGTATTACAATATGATTTCCGTGTGGCCGGTATTTGTTATTCCACCCACCTTTGGTACCATCTTCCTTTACCCTCACTACTACGCCACCTCTTGCTGCGGTAATGTTGGTACCTTTTTTCATTTTAAAATCTAATGCTGCTCTTTCTTTGTGTGAAAATTTACCAAAATAGCCTTGCACTAATCCATGTTTTGTACCTATTTCATATGGGAGGGAGTATACATGGCTGGTATCATTTTTATCAATACCTTTTTGCAACCGTTTTATTTGCTTGCGCAATGGATTATTACTAACGGCGCAGCTAATAGTTAGCATAGGTAGCACCATTAAAAAAATAATAGCAATAAAAGTTTGGTACACAGTGTTTTTAAAATAAACCATCGGTAAGCATCAGCCCTCAATTGCTTTTTTTAAATTATTTAAACCTGTTTCAAATTGTAGGTTTAGATTCTTTTTTATCATGGGTCCCATTAATCTTGCCATAGGCCAGGGAAGCTCTCCACCATTTTGCCAGGTTACTTTTGTTTCGTTACCATTGCCCCAAGGTTCAAAATGCCAATTATCTTTTGCTTTACTTTTCCAAGGTTTAAAAAATTCTAAATCAAAATGTATATGATTGGCATCGGTACTTAAAAGACGCAATTCGCCAACGCCAATTTTTTTTCCTTCCCAGTGGTATAGATGGCCAGCTACCATAGGTGTGCCCGTGATAGTAGCCGTGGCCGTGGGTTCCATTTTTGCCCAAGGATTCCAGTCGCGGTATTGATTAAGATCACCCACATATTGCATTACTTTATTTTTTTCTGCTTGAATGATGGCAGTTTTTTCTACATTAAATGTTTTAGGCATTAATGCAGCTATTAATAATAAAGCAATAATTAAAAAAAGTAAGGCATAAATAAAAATCATGGCAAAGCATTTAGCGGGTTAAGTTAGTTATATTTTAATAAAAACAGTTTACCCTTTGCAAAATACCCGCCTTGCTTAAAAAGATGTTGATCGTACGCTATAAAATTTTCCCGGTCGTAAATAAACTACTCCTTTATTTGTACAAAAACGGGTAGGTAAGTTTTGAAAACTGCCTTGATTATTATATCCACTTACTTCAAAATGCAAATGAGGAAAAGCGGAATAACCGGTATGCCCGCTAAAACCAATTAACTGGCCTTGCAGCACACTATCGCCAACGGCAGGCAGCACACCTCCTTTTTTAAAATGCCAATATTGTGCGGTGCTACCATCGTTATGGGCTATAAAAATATAATTACCATCGGCCAGGTTTTCTTGTTTTAATCCATGGCGGTCGCTGTCTTTTCGGGCGGCCGTTACTACTCCACCCCTTGCGGCAAAAACAGGCGTGCCCGTTTTAACTTTAAAGTCAATTGCTAAACTTCCTTTATGGCTAAATGCGCTAGCATACCCTTGTACTACAAATACACTTTTATTATCGGCAAATGGTAGGCGGTAAATTACACTAGTATCTACCCCGTATTTACCTTTTTGTAATTGTTTGAAAGATTTTGTGGATTGCAATAACCCACAACTTTCAATACTTATGCAACAGAAAAATAGTGCTATATAAACAAGCGTGTATTTTATCATTATTAATACTAAAGTTAAAATATAAATAACATTAAAACGTAAAAAGCAATTTTTTAAACCATACTAGCTTAAGTTATCTTCGCCCAATGTCACTTTATTTGGCCTCTTTAAACTCAGGCAGTAATGCCAACTGTTATTACATAGGTAATTGCAATGAGGCTATCTTAATAGATGCGGGCCTAAGCCTACGAGAAACAGAAAAACGAATGGATTTGCTGGGGCTATCTATGAAAAAAGTAAAAGCCATTTTTATTAGTCATGAGCACAGTGATCATATTACCGGACTAGCGGCTATTTCAAAAAAATACCAGTTACCGGTTTTTATCAATGAAAAAACACATTCGCATTGTTCGGTGCCCATAGAAGCACATTTGGTAACAGATATGGAAACAGCCAAACCGATTTGTATAAATGGCTTACAAGTTACCCCTTTTGCAAAAAAACATGATGCAGCCGATCCCGTTAGTTTTGTAATAGAGAGTAATCAAACTGTAGTAGGTGTGATGACAGATATTGGCCATGCCTGTAATGAGGTGGTTACTTACTTTGCTAAATGCCATGCTGTTTTTTTAGAGAGCAATTATTGCGATACCCTGCTTGATAAAGGAAATTATCCTTATTTTTTAAAGCAACGAATTTGCGGCCCACTTGGGCATTTATCCAATGCAGAGGCGTTGGCATTATTTTGTACACATCGTACAGAAAAACTACAGCTATTAATATTATCGCATTTATCAAAAAATAATAACGATCCACAAGTAGTAGAAAAAATGTTTGCCTCTAGTGCAGGAAATACAAAAGTGGTGGTAGCCTCTAGATATGCAGCTTCGCCAGTTTTTGAAATAACAAGCAAGCATGAAAGGGTGTATAGAGTAAACCAGCAACTTTCTTTCTTTTAAAAAAGCTATCTGTTTAATACAAAACCAATCAATTGGTATTACGCTGTTTCTTTATCTTCGTTATATCTTCATTGCTTCGAGTATGAAAATCTTCCAGTGGTATTACAAACAGGATTATTGCTTTACGGTACGGCTTATGGATAGGTGTATATCAAACTGTAATTGCTAAAGCAATTTATAATAGTAAAAAGAAAAACCAAGCTTAATATATGCCAAAGGGAAAACTATTTCATTTTTACGCATTAATAAAGCAATCGCTTAGTGGTGGCGAGCATGATTATACAAAAGGAAGTATTAAAGGGGCTATTGTACTTCTAGCCATTCCTATGATATTAGAATTAAGCCTTGAATCTGTTTTTGCAGTAGTTGATATGTTTTTTGTAAGCCATTTACCCGCACCACATAACAAGGCGGCGATGGCCACCGTAGGATTAACAGAATCTTTTATAACCATTATTTATACAATAGCCATTGGCCTTAGTACGGCTGCTACTGCTATTGTAGCACGGCGTACCGGCGAAAAAAAAACCGAGGCTGCAGCCCAAGCAGGGGCACAAGCTATTTTATTATCATTAGTAGCCGCTGTTATTTTAAGTCTGTTGGGAATAATATTTGCGCCGAATATTTTGCAACTGATGGGTGCGGAGCCGGTAGTTATTCGGGATGGTACAAACTTTGCCCGCATCATGTTAGGCGGTAGTACGGTAATCATTCTTCTATTTTTAATCAATGGTATTTTTAGAGGTGCGGGATATGCCACCATAGCCATGCATAGTTTATGGATAGCCAGTATTATAAATATTATATTATGCCCTGCATTAATTAATGGCTGGGGGCCGCTTCCGGCATTGGGCTTACAAGGGGCAGCTATTGCTACTACCATAGGCCGAGGGGCGGGGGTACTGTACCAATGTTATCATTTGTTTTGGAAAAAGGAAAGGCGAATAAAATTAAAATCTGCTTACTTTAAATGGAATGCGCCACAAATTAAAAACTTGTTTGAAGTAGCGTGGCCTGCCACTTTTCAGTTTTTTATACAAAGCGGTAGCTGGATAGTAATGGCATGGATTGTAAGTAATACAGGTGGTACAGATGCTACAGCTGGCTATCAAGTAGCTATACGCAATGTGGTTTTCTTTATTTTACCAGCTTGGGGTTTAAGCAATGCGGCCGCCACATTAGTAGGGCAAAACTTAGGTGCAAAGCAACCCCAAAGAGCCGAACAAAGTGTATTACTAACCACCAAGTACAACGCTATTTTTATGGCAGTAGTAATGGTTTTATTTTTAGCATTTGCCTCGCCTATTATTAGCATTTTTACAAGCGAACCAGCGGTGCATCGTTTTGGGGTGCTCTCATTACAAATAATAGGCAGTGGTTATATTTTTTATGGTATAGGTATGGTAATGGTGCAAGCTTTAAATGGAGCGGGAGATACAAAAACGCCTACTTGGATAAATATAGCTGGCTTTTGGTTATTACAAATTCCGCTTGGATTTGTATTAGCCCATGGCTTTAATATGGGTCCCGTTGGCGCATTTATTGCTATTCCGGTGGCTGAAACAAGTATGGCTTTAGCCGCCTTTTATTATTTTAAGAAGGGCAAATGGAAAGTGGTGAACATATAATTACCAAGCTGTCAATATTTTTTTATGCAAAACGATACAATAAGTCAAAACCGCTTACGCCAACTATTATTTATTGGTGTATTGCTATTAATTGGTTATTTGTTATTTATAGAGTTAATCATTTTTTTGCCGGCCATGCTTGGCGCTATTACTTTATACATACTGCTGCACAATTGGATGTTGCATTTAACAGAGAAAAAAAAATGGCGTAGTGGCTGGGCAGCTCTTTTGCTCATGCTTTTTTCTTTTATAGTTATATTAATGCCAGTAGCCTTGTTGGTTAATATGCTATCATCTAAAATAGCGTATATAGTAGCGCACTCAAATGAAATGGTAGCCTCCTTAAAAACGGTAGTAGCTAGTATAGAAAACAAACTAGATGTGACCATTACCAGCGAAGAAAATATTAATAAAATGGGAACAGTAATATCGCAAAGTGTACCCAAAATACTAGGCGCTACCTTTAATACGCTGACCACCATTTTTTTTATGTATTTCATTTTATACTTTATGCTCGTTAATGCTCGTAAAATGGAAGATGCGTTATATGAGCATGTGCCGCTACATGATAAAAATGTAAAAAGAATGGGTAGTGAGATAGAAAAAATGGTACGATCAAACGCCATCGGCATACCATTAATAGCATTAGCGCAAGGTATAGTGGCCTTAATTGGGTATTTAATAATTGGGGTAAAAGAACCTTTCTTTTGGTTTGGGGTTACGTGTATTGCCGCCATGTTACCTGTGGTAGGTGCTGCACTAGCTTATGTACCACTAGCGGTAATGTTTTTTGCCGCCGATGAAACAGGTAAAGGCATATTTATGCTGCTATTTGGTTTTGGTGTAATAGGTACTGTTGATAATGTATTACGGTTTACATTATTGCGTAAGCTGGGCGATGTGCATCCACTTACAACGGTATTTGGGGTAATTATTGGGTTAAACCTTTTTGGTTTTATTGGTTTAATATTTGGGCCCCTCTTAATTTCAATGTTTATTCTATTGCTAAGAATTTATGGAACAGAGTTTATTGCAAAACATAGAGATATAAATAGAATAATGGAAAACTAATGCTAGTCTAAAACCTCGCTCAATACTTGCAGGGTGTTAAGTTTCCCAAAGTCTGCTACATGTAAGGAATAATAAGTTTCATAAGCGTGCAGTAATTGTCTTCTAAAATGGTGGTGAAGTTGAAACGATGCCAACTCCGCTAGCTGCATTACATTCAATAATTGAGCGGTAATAGCGGCTTGTTTATCTGCTAAAAATGCAGGATGATGGGGCGGATCTTCGGTAAACATTCCCTCTTGTAAATCCAGATAACATCTTGCTGGAGAATAATTATCCGTCATTCTAAAACCAAAATGATAGGGAAGATGTAACGCCACAAACAAAGGAATATTTGCAGCTATTGTATCATGGCAGGTATCTAAATACGCTAAACAATCTTCGATAAAGTAAAACAGGTCTTCATTGGTTTCTGGCTGGCGTACGCATTTGGTTAAGAGCTCCACTATAAATAAAGCCACTGCATTTTTGTGTACCTCGCTAAATATTTGCTGATACACTATGGACCACTTAAACTCCTTTATTCTATTCAGGTGTTTTAATTCGTGGTGATATACTACTAAATCGAGTATAGCCCCAGGCTGAAATAAATTGGCCTTTCCACTTCCTTTTTTGGTAGTGGTGCGCACACCATTTACAAGGTAGGCTTGCGTACCAAAAACCGCAGTATAAATGGTAACAATTATGCTGGTATCGCCATACTTTACTGTGCGAAGTACAATGCCTTTTGTTTTATAAGTAGGGGCTGACAAATACGGCAATTAAAGCGTCTAACTAATTATTCTACCGGCAATACATTCCAATAAATAATTACAACTCTTCTTCGCTCATCATTAACCGCATAGTTTTTAATATTAGGATTAGGCAAGGCTTCTCCCTTTCCTTGAAAAATATTTTCGAATACTATTTTATTGATAGACGAAAAATCGGCGTATCGGCTCTTTACAATTTGATTTAATAAAAAGCTTATTTCATCGGCACGCATGGCAGATAAGCCACCATTTAATTGCTCTCTTTCTGCGGTAGCCTCGCCTAAATACTGGCTAATTTTTTTGGCTAGTGTAGAACTGGCTGAAATGCCAGAAGCATCTGCATAACCCTCTACCATTAATGTGGCTGTACGTAAAATAGATTCATACTTATTAGAAAATAAAATAAGTGAGTCGATTACGGGTGCAAATAAATTTTCGGCGGTTGATTTTTTTTCAGCAGGTATTTTATAACCACCGGGTCCAAAAAAAGCAGCCAGGTTAAATAGATTAGGCTTTGCATATTTTAAACCCTCGCTTATCATAGAAAATTTATACTCTCTCGATGCGGCATTTTTATTTACGATAGAATCAACCAGAATGATTTTTGAGCGTATTATCGAAAAGTTTTTCTTAACAGCGGTTGGGTTATTAAGCTGCTCTCGTAAAGTTTTTATTTCATTACCAACCGAATCCATTCTTTTTTGGTATAAGGATAATCTATTGTCAACCGCAGTAGCAGTGGCTGCATTAAGATTGCCGGCACTTACCAGCGCTGCTTTATCCGCATCAATACCCGTAAGTATAACCGTTTCTTTAGCTTGTTGGGCATCTGCATTATTTAGCATGCCATTTAATCTACCCTTTTCTCCACTAAGGTCAGATTCGTCTAACTTTTTATCAATAATTACAAGCAACTCCTTTTTTTGCAATATTTCACTCTCTGCTTGCTTTACAAATTGGGACGTATAGGCACTTATATCTTCATAATAATCTTTAAATGCTGTTCGGGAATTAACTCTAGATAATTGAAATTTTAACTTCTCTGTCGTTTCGCTTCCTTGCAATTGAAGTGTGCGCAATGAATTGGTGTATTCTTTAAAAGCCACTTCTGTGGTATTGCCCTCTTTATAAAGACTATCCTTTTTAGTTATAACTTTATTAGCAAAAGATGTTACAGAATCTTGTTCTGCTAATGTTTTTTCAATTTTTTGTTTAAAAACCGTTCTTTGAGGTGCAAAACAAGAAGTAAGCAATGCGCCACAAAAAATGAAAATAATAGATAAAGTCTTCATTTCAAATGCAATTTGTAGTTTATAGAAATAAGACGAGGTTTAATGAAACTAGCCGTAAAATTACATTTTATTAACGAGTAGCATTATTAAATTTTGTTCGTAGCCCTTAGCTAACAAATAGTCTGCCACTTTCTTTTTGCGTACTAAATACTGTTCATGCTTTAGAGATGCGTATTTTTCCGTAGCTAATGTCTCTAATATGGAAATATATTCTTCTTCGTTAATTTGAAGGAGGGCCTTTTTGATGCAGTAATCGCTTACTTTTTTTTGTTTTAGCTCATATTTTATCTTTACCCTACCCCACCTTTTTACTCGCCATTTTCCGCCCGCAAAAGCCATTGCAAATCGTTCTTCGTTTAAATAGTTATCTTCTATAAGTGAGGCAATTATTTCATCATGCTCTTTTTTCCAAACTCCAATACTGTAAAGCTTTTCCACCACTTCTGCATGGCACCGTTCCTGATAGGCGCAATAATGCCTTAGTTTTTGTAATGCTTCTTCTTTCGTTAAATGTTTTTTGTATACAGCCATCAGTTATGAAAATTCTTAGTGCTTATCGAAAGTAGGGACTCATTTTTTTTTTGACAAGTTTTATTAGGCTAATAAGAAAGAGGGGTGCATGCCTTTGCTGAATGGCCTACTATAGCTGCAACACATTTGTACGGCCATATTGGTACATAAGCCGTGTTTCCAAATAACCCGCATTTGGCGGCCAGTTCAGCAATATACCTAGCACAAAAGGCATTTTAGCAATCATAAGAGGCTTCATCAAACCTAATAAAATACGGCAACTAACTATTATGCTATAATAAAACCAAAGTGTTGATAGAAAGGGAAAAAATAGTAGTTTCGCCACAAACGATTATACGATGAAGTTTATAGCCTCCTCTTCTGCGCTGTTAAAGCAACTACAACATATTTCTGGTGTAATTAATGCTAACACCGTATTGCCAATCTTAGAAGACTTTTTATTTGAAATAGAAAAAAATAAGCTAACGGTAGTGGCTACGGATTTAGAAACTGTAATGAGGGTACAGTTAGACATTGATGCCAAAGACAGCGGTAAGGTATGTATTCCGGCTAAAATATTGATGGACTCATTAAAAAACTTACCCGACCAACCACTTACTTTTAATATCGATAAAAATTTTGGTATAGAAATTACGAGTGATAATGGTAAGTATAAAGTAATGGGCGAAAATCCGGATAACTTTCCTAAGGAACCTACGGCCGATGATACCACTTCATTTACCATGACAGCCGCTGCATTGGTAACAGCTATAAATAAAACCATATTTGCTACTAGTAGCGATGATTTACGTCCGGCTATGACGGGGGTGTTTTTTGAACTAGATAAAAAGGGGCTACAATGCGTAGCCACCGATGCCCACCGATTAGTGCGCTATAAGCGCAAAGAAGTAAGCTGCCCCAAGGCCGACACTTTTATTGCACCTAAAAAACCATTAACACTATTAAAAGCTGCCATACCCTCTACCGACGAGCAAATAACCGTAAGCTATAACAGTAATCATTTATTTGTAAAACATGGCACTACACAAATGAGTTGCCGATTGATAGATGCTCGTTTTCCCGATTATAAAGTAGTAATACCAACGGATAATCCGTATAAACTAACGGTTAATAAAAGCGATTTTCAAAGTGCACTACGCCGTGTAAGTGTTTTTAGTAATAAAAGCACTAATCAAGTAGCACTTAGTATTAACGGTAGCGAACTGCAACTAGCAGCGCAGGATGTGGATTTTAGCTTTGAAGGAAATGAACGAATGAAATGCCAATATAATGGCGAAGATTTAATGATTGCTTTTAACGCTAAGTTTTTGATAGAAATGCTAAATGCAGCAGAAGGTGATGAAATAAACATTGAACTATCAACCCCTACAAAGGCTGGTATTTTAAAACCATCAGAGCAAGATGAAAATGAAGAACTATTGATGTTGGTAATGCCGTTGATGTTGAACCAGTAAGACCAAGCGCTGATTTTGTTGATTAAATGATTGAATTGAAAGAAGCTCACAATATTTGTGAGCTTCTTTTTTTAGATAAGTTGCTGCGAAATGAGCGAATAATAAAAACTTCTACGAACAACAGATTCCCCACCCAGCCCACCCAGCCCACTACCCGGTACACATCCATCGGAGGAAAAATCCATGTCGGGTCAATATGATAGGCGTTGGTAATAAGATATTTCCATGCCCTGAGTGTAAGGGCAGAAAGGGTAAGGGCATAGCTACGTATCATAAAATTTTTGTGTGCCTTAAAATCTTTTTGTTTGGCTTTTATTAAGGCCATTGCTGTAAAATACATCCATAATACAGCAAGTAACACAAAAGCAATTCTTGATAAAGTGCCACCATTGGCATAAAAACCCATTATTAATCCGGCGGGGCCCGTTATGGCCAATATATCTATCGTATAGATATAACCCAAAATGCGGTGAAGCCGCGGATTGTTTTTTAAAAATCGGGTAGAGAATTGCGTAAAGCCAGCCAACAACACCCACATACTAGCATATACATGTACAAAAAAAGCAATGCGCCAATGGTTAATACCAATATAATCTTGTTTGATACGCAAAAAGCCCACATCGGTATTGTAAGGAATATATTCCAACGTAATAGCGGCCATTAACCAGCTAAAAAATGCTAAAACCAATAATAGGCTACCATTGATGATATAGGGGCTACGTAAAATTTATGCTAAATTTAAAAGGTAAATAATCTATCTTTCTACATTATAAATAACCAACAAATTTAAAGCTTTCGTTATGCAAAAATTGCTTGTAGTCTTAATTTCTATTTTTGTTTTTGCTTCTTGCAAAAATTCAAACCAACCAGCCGATAAAGAAAATGGCGAAAAAACGGATACAGCAGCCCAAGCGACTGTGGTACCGGCTGCCATTAATAAACTAGAAAAATTATTAGGCTCATTTGTAGGTGCTTTTGGCGATAACAAAATTACTTTTTTAATAACAAAAGCTACTGGCGATACAGTGGCCGGAAGATCCATCGTAGCGGGAAATGACAGGCCCTTTGTAGGTACGTTTACCGAAAAGGATGGAGTATATGCAATAGTTGCAAAAGAACCCGGCGACCATAAAGATGATGGCGTATTTACTATAACGATGAAGGCCGATAGCCTTAGTGGCATTAGTGGAAACTGGAAGGCAAATGATGCCAAAAGACCCGTTAAAGAATTTACCCTAGAAAGAAAAAAATTTGAATACAAAACCGATGTAGGATTTATGCCAGAGGCCTCTCAACGATTATTAGAAACGAAAGAAGTAGACAATTTGTTTAAACAAGATTTGGAGCTGGCTCGCAATACTATTTTTGCCCGCCATGGTTATTGCTTTAAAAAGAAAGAAATGCGTCAGGAATTTGAGATGAGCGATTGGTATGTACCTAACACCGTTGATATAAAAGGATTTTTAACAGATATTGAAAAGAAAAATCTTGAATTAATTAAGCGCTACGAAAAATATGCAGTGGAGTACGGCGATGAATATGGTAGGTAATCGAATTATATTAATGAAGACATAAAAATGGATAATGCACTTTAGCATCATTAAACGATATGATAACTATGTGGAAGCACATATTAGCAAGGGGGTGCTTGAGGAAAATGATATTGAGTGTTGGCTAAAAGATGAGAACACTGTAACCTTAGATCCTTTATTAACAAATGCCATTGGCGGTATTAAACTAATGGTAAACACCGATAAGGTTGAAGCAGCAAAAGAAATACTAAATAAACTTAGAGCGGAGCAAAAAGAAAAAGTTGTATGTGGTAAATGTGGTTCGCACAATATTGAACTGGTAAGTACACCGAGAAAACCTGTTAATTGGTTAATGGCTTTTTTTGTTAGCACACCCAACGCTGGTTTTGAAAAAGTAAATCATTGCTTTGATTGCGGAAACGAATTTCCTTATGAATATACAGATGAATAAGAAAATATATGTGGCAAAACATCATCACCCATTTTCAAACACTTGAGCAACGACCGCTGGAGCGGATGGCTATTTTGGTAAGCGGAATGCTTTTTTTCTGGATACTAGAAGGGGCCATTCCTTTTTTACCTCTGCGATATAAAACAAACAAAACGAAACATGCGGCCGTAAACTTTGGCCTCACCGTTATTCATCTTATCATCCATACATTTTTAGCCATCATCATTGTTAAAATAAGTGATTGGTGTGCGGCCAAGCAGTTTGGTGTGGTACATTGGTTAAATACAGGAGTGCTGATAACTATTATACTTACTATTTTAATTGTTGATTTTTTTGGCGGTTGGTTGGTACATATAACAGAGCATAAACTACCTGTATTATGGCGGTTTCATGTTATCCATCATGCAGATAATAATGTAGATGTTACTACTGGGCTACGCCACCACCCGGTAGAAAGCGTGGTGCGTGGCATTTTCTTTTTTATAGGAATAGCCATTACGGGTTCGCCCATGTATGCGGTAATGATTTATCAAACCATATTAGTATTCTTTACAGCCTTTGAACATGCTAATATTAATTTACCTACTTGGTTGGATAATGGGATGAGTTACATTTTTATATCACCCAATATGCATAAAGTACACCATCATTGGAAGCAGCCCTATACCGATAGCAATTACGGAGCCATTATATCCATTTGGGATAGGCTATTAGGCACTTATCAGCATTTAGAAAAAAAAGATATTCAATACGGTATTGATAAAGATTATCCTAATGATAAGGATGAAGATTTTTTACTACTGTTAAAAAAACCATTCAAGAAAAATAATTAATTATATCTATTGACCATGCGTATTCTATTTCTGTTATTTTTTATTTCAACAAGTGTTGTTTTAAATGCTCAGATAAGTGATGTAATGTATGTGGCAGCCAAAACAGGACTTAGTATGAGAGAGAAACCTGAGGCTGGAGCCAAAGTGATGGAGAAAATACCTTACGGAGCAAAAGTAAATATTATAAATGCAGAAGAAATGTGGCTGCCTATTGTAACAGAAGGTATGAATGGCTATTGGCGTAGAGTTAAGTTTAATAACCAAACAGGCTATGTGGTAGATGCATATTTGTTTAACGTACCGCCACCCAAATTAGCTGTGGTAAAAGAAATGAAACAATACTTAGCACAACTATCGCAACCATTTGGTGCCAAGTTGGTAGTTAAAAGCGGCTCCACATCTCAACTTAACGAAGGCGGTTGGGAGCTTCGTAAACAATTATATAAAAATGGTGCAGAGTGGCATGAAGCTCTAGGGTATGAATATGGGTCTAACACCTACTTTATTCCAGGATTTACTGTACAGCAAGGCTTTTTATTATTAAGATTAATTCCAGCCTTCAACCATATTATTGGCGAAAAAGACGAGTTTACATCGGTAAGTAAAAAAATAAAGAAGGGAGAAATTGAGTACGATATAAAAGTAGAAAAACTTACAGAAGATGCTTCTTGGATAAATAAAATAACAATTAGCTATGAAGAAGGGGCTTATTATACCTTAGAGATATATCAAACAGACTTTCAATTAGTAGTGCACTTTAATTCTGGTTTATAAAACTATTGTATAATAGTAACCGTTCCTTTTAACACCTGCTTAGTCGCATCATTTAGCTGTATTACATATATGTAAGAACCAATAGGCTGCAATTGGCCTTTGTAGGTACCATTCCAAGCATTTTGATAATATTTTTTGGATTCAAATATTTTTTCGCCCCACCTATTATAAATGGTTACAATACCCTCTGGATAAAGTGCCATACCTATGATTTCCCATTTCTCATTTTTCCCATTATTATTAGGGGTAAAAGCAGTGGGAATATATAATTTAGAAATGGGTGTAATGATGACCTTGTCCCATCCGGTACATAAAGATATTTTATCTGTTACTTGTATGGTGTAAGTAATAGGGCTTTGGCCTGGAGTGGAAATAGGTGTAAGTATATTGCTATTATTTAAGTAGGTTACAGGTTGCCAGTTTATGTTATAATTAGCAGCATTAATCAAGGTAGCATCTAATGTAGTACTGCTATTAAATGGTACAAACTTATCGGGTCCGGCACTTACTACTGGGTTAGGTGCTATATTAATTGGTTGTGTACTGATTGGGGATCCGCAACCGTTACCATCGGTTATTGTAAGATTAATTGTATAGCTACCTGCATTGGAGTAGTTGTAAATAAATGGAGGCACTTGCGCACCTGTACCAGCACCAAAGTTCCAATTCCACTTTGTTACGCCATTAGCGGTAGCATTAATTTGAATAGGTTTATTAATGCATAATGTATCGCCAGTGGCTGTAAATGGTACAGCACTAGGGTTGTTATTAATAGCGGTTATTGTTTGCTGTGCAGTATCTGGATTACAGCCATTGGTAATGGTAGCCGTGTGCCTTACTATTGTATTAGTAGCAGCGGTATATTGATGAACGATTGTATTATTATTAGTAGTTTGTATTTGCCCATCGCCAAAATCCCACCAGTAAGAGGTATTGGTAGATGCGGGTATGGCGGATGAAAATGAGAGGGTGCTATCGGCACAATATTTACCATTTATAGTAAAGCCAATTTGTGGGCCTGTACCGTTGGTAATGGATATGGTTTTAGTAGTATCGCCAATGCAGCCATTATCTGCATACACTCTGTAGCGCACTGTATGTGTACCGGCTGTTGTAAATCTTTTCTTCGCATCTTTCAACGTTTGCGAAGTAGCATCTTCAAAATTCCAGAGATAATTTACATAATTAAACAGCCCATTTTCAGTAGCGGTGGTACCGGTAAATCGTACCGTATCGCTTAGGCATTGTTGTGCAGAAATATTAAAATTAGCAACAGGCGCAGGTTTTACACGTATTATAATAGCAGCTTCTTCAGTATTGTTACATGCGTCTATATCCGGTGCGGAGTACGAAATAGGTAATGTGTAAGTACCCGGTGTATTAAAAGTAAAATCTTGTTGTAAGGTATAATGATAATACTTTCTACCATTCACAAATGATGAATCGGCGGGTGTGGGGTTAGTAATAATAGAGTCTGCATTGTTGGAGATAAGTCCGGCCGTTTGTGTAAGTTTCCAATGCATATTGGTAAGGCGATAAGCAACTTTAGCAACGGGTCGAAAAGGCGATTTAACACAGGTAAACGTATCTATTTTATTGTTGGTGTTTAAAGTGTTTTTAATTTGGCTATAGGTATTAAGGTTGTTTACTAAACAACCAATATTATAACCATAACTTTCCCAATTACCTTGGCCATAAATCATACCTACAAAGGAACTATCGCAAGTAATAACATGGGCACCAGCAATAGTAGACTTTCTGGCAATGACGGAATAGCTATTATCTTGTGGATGTAATATATGTTCGTGCGGATCAATAGGCGCACCATCAATCAACATACTGTTAAGTCCGGCTGTTTTTACAATAGCTTGTATATACACCAAACCAATACTGTTTGTATTGCTATTTCTTGTTTCAAAGCATTTAGTAGATTTTACGCCTTGTTCTATTGGGCTTAAAAAAATCATTTCCGGATCGCCGGTGCTAAAGCTAGGTATGGAAGGTGGCGGCGAGCATTGATAATTATTAATAAGAAATTGGGCAACTAATATTGGCTTATCCGCCTCAATTACATCTCCACCATAGCTACTAATGTCGTAAAAATAATTATTAATTAGCCCGGTTAAAACGGTGCCATTTCTTTTAACAATGGTGGAAGGATCTTGTACCGCAATGCGATAAAGATTTTTAAAAGGAATACTTAAATCTGAACTAGTATTATTAACAATGTGATAAGTAAGATATTTGGTACCCCATGCATTGGCAGGAAACATTTGTTGCATAAGCATTTCGCCGCCATTACCATTAATGTGGGTGCCAATGGTGGGATAAAAATTGCCGATACATTCAGTATTTTGAATCGTGTTTCTGCTAGACCCACAAAACATAGCAATTGGATGGCAAATACCATCTCCGCCAGCAACAGAAACTACTTTTGTACCCGTAAGATCTTTACCATTAAAAGAGCCGGTAAGCTTACCAAAGAGGTTATATATTTCACCTTTATTTAAATTAACGGTATAGGTTTGAGTAGGTAACCATCCCCCTTCTGTGCTATCGCTTGGGGTTATTTGTACTCGAGTGTTATTCTCGTTTGCTACTACAAACATCCAACTATAGCTATCTGTTTCGTTACTTGATTGAGTGATGTTTACACTTTTGTAATTATAGCCATATGCCTCTACCGGCATAAGCATAGCCGCGCCGCTACTCCATACTTCATGCTGGTGCATATAAACAACAATGGGATTATTAGCAACTACATGAATGCCTTTGGTACTTAATCCTTCTGTAGTTAATCTAGCATCATTGGTCCCCGTTTTTGGAATAATGATGCTCGCATCTATACCACCAACAGGTATTGTAACGGTTTGGCTCCACGAAGTACCATTGATGGAGACGGTTACAGTGGCGCCTTCTTCTGCATAAATGTAAAGCGATAGTGTTTGATGGTTAATTTGGTTTGAAACGGGGGCCGGAAGATTGAATAAAGAATTATGACCATAGCCTAACCAAAACTCTTTACCGCGGTTCGATTTATTTTGTGCAATGCTAGTATAGCACAGCAAACAAAGGAGAATATGTAGGCAAAAAAAACGCAATTAGTTTATGTATGAGCCTACAAATCTACCGTTTATAATTTTAAAAATAAAGAAGTTACGATTTTCGCAATCGTTTGCAATTAAAATTGAATATGCTCTATTTCCATTTATCTTATATTTATCCCTCGACGAACCAAAAAATAACTATTATGAGAACAACAAGCCTCTTTTTAAAGGTATTGTTGCCTGTGCTTGCTATGCTACAGGCAACCACTATGCTCACCGCACAGGTGGGGCAAAACAATTTCAGGTACATACATCCAACACCACTTGGTATAGGGTTTAATGAGTCATCCTTTGCCGATAATAATAATGGCATAGCCGTGGGAACCAATGCAGCAATAGCGGTAACCAATGATGGTGGCGCTACATGGAAATACGGTGTTTACGTATTCACAAGTACAGCAGGATTTAAACAACGTCCGGTATTAAATGATGTACATTTTGTAACGCCAACTACCGCTTATGCAGTGGGCGATAGCGGCTTAATGATTAAATCGGTAGATGGCGGATTAAACTGGACGCCATTAAACAATAACCCATTATATAGAACAGGTAGAAATATTAATGCCGTTCGTTTTGTAAGTGCTACTAGAGGTTTTATTGGCGGCGCCCCACAATCTTTTGGGGTTACCGATGCTACTTATGCCGATCCTAATTTTTCTCCAAGATTATACTTTACCAATGATGGAGGTTTAACGTGGGATAGCATAGCCGCACCTATTGGTGTAAATACAATGGTGGGTAGAATTAATGACCCCTTAAATCCAGGATTAAAAAAACCTATTACTTCCGCAGGAAAAACGATTAAAAAAATAGTATTTACCAGTACCAATGTTGGATATATAATTGGAGATGCAGGTGGTGGCAATGGCTCTGGCAATATATCGGTTCCGGCATATAGCCTGGCCTATCCGGGAGGAAGCTCTACTATTACCTCTTGGCATGTGCCACTTGTTTGGAAGTTTGATAATGGTGTGTTAACCGATTACAGCCCGTCAAAAGAAAAGTTTGGCGTAGTAACTGGTACAAGTAATACTGTTACAACTACTACCGTTTACAATAAACAAAGTTTGCCAGCATCTAACTGGTCGGTAGAAGGAATTAACGACAACTTAGTAATGGTAGGAGCCAATCAGGGCTATTTATACCGAATATTTACCGGCACTGCAGATAATACTGCATTAGCATTTAATCCTGCATATACGCCTAATTTATCTGGAGAATCTGCCAGAGGTAGATATGAAATATTAAATATTCCTATTAGTAATCCTCCATTAACGCAAACCACTCCGGCATTACCAGCCACATATTATAATGCCAACACTTCAAGAGCGTTAATTACTACTATTACAGATATAGCCAAAACGCCCAATGGAGATATATATGTAGCTAGCGGACAAAACTCTCCAATGGCCACCATTGGCAAAAGCACGAACGGTGGATTAACATGGTCTTTAATTGATAACTCCAATGGATATCCCAACGCCGCCTTTAATACCGTAGCTGTAAATACCATTTCTACCACACCCAATGGTAGCATTCATACTTTTAGTGGTATTAATGGTTTTATTTCCAAATCAACTAACGGAGTAAACTGGACACCGTTATATAAAAATATCACCTTCGCCTCTGGCTTTAATAAAATGGCCTTTGCAGATTGTAATAATGGAATGGTAATGGGAAATGCGGGTTTAGCGCTTGCTACAGTAGATGGCGGAGCTAATTGGATCAATAAAACCATTGCCAGCTTTGGGCCTACGGTATCAATTTTAGGTATGGAATATCCTGCTGCCAATCGCTTGTATTTTTCTGCTACTAATGGCAATGTATATTCATCGCCAGATATGGCCACCACCATTAATCTTTTACTTGTTCCTAGCCGTAGTTCAAATGTGTATGGCATATCTACGTGGGGTACGGGTAATACCACAAGAATTTGGGCCACTGCTTATCGCAGCACTGCACCTCTAAACGAAAGGGTAGTGGTATATAGGTCGCTCAATAACGGAGCTACTTGGGATACGATAAAACAATTTGCTGCAATGACGCCCTCTACCTCATTAATAAGCCAAGCACAGGTAATAAAATTTGTAAGTAATGATGTAGGATACATGGCCGGCACTAGAGGTTACGTTTATAAAACAACAGATGGCGGAACTACTTGGACGTTGATATCCGCCGATCCATCATTAGCTACTAATACAGGTTTTACTGGCCAACATGCTTTTGGAGTGTATGGTAACACGCTTGTGTATTGGACGTTAATATCCACCACAAGATACATGTACAAGAGCACCAATGGTGGAGCCAGTTGGACAAGTAATATATTTCCAATTACGGTAGATAATAAATTTGTAACCAACATTTCTGATTTTGTGATGCATGATGAAAACAATTTTATAGCCCTTACTGGCCCTAGTAATATATTAATTACCAATAATGGTGGTGCTAGCTGGCGCTTTGATGAAGCGCCTTCTGGAGGCGGTTTTACTGCGGGGCAGTTTTTACCGGTTACAGTACCCGCAGGTACACCCATGCAAAATAGAAGATTGATATTAGCAGGAAGTTCTGTACCAACCGGAGGTGGAACTATATTAGAACATGTGCCAACGGGTGCTGTCGTATCATCTACCGAAGCGGTAATTGGATCATGTACCAACGCTACAAATGGAACAATATCCTTATCGGCAAGTGGCGGTATTACCCCGTATACCTATAGTTTAGATGGAGGAGCTTTTCAAATTGCCAATACATTTACAGGTGTAGCCGCTGGTAACCACACCATTGCTATAAAAGATGGAAGCTGCTCACCAGCAGTAACTAAATCAATTACGGTAGGCACTAGACCAATACCTTTAGTAAACGCAGGACCCGATAAAACAATGGTGGCTGGCGATAATGGCGTATACTTAGAAGGAGGCGCTACTAACACAAACCCAGTATCCGTAACTTGGACCCCCGCAGCCAACCTTACTAACGCCACTACTTTTTTAACCACGGCTAAGCCTGCCAATACAACAACCTATACACTAACCGTAACGGATGCTAATGGATGTGTAGCTACAGACAATGCAGTGGTAACCGTATTGCCATACTGCTTAAAAGTAATGGATGCCTTTACACCTAATGGCGACGGACAAAATGATAGATGGATTGTAACCAATAATGGCGGACAATGTGTGCAACAAGTATATGTTACCGTACATAACCGTTATGGCAGTATCGTGTATAAAAACGACAACTATCAAAACAATTGGGATGGCACTTATAATGGCAAACCAATAGCTGATGGTACCTATTATTATGTAGTAAAGTATACACTTGTAAATGGAGGTGTAGCTAGCGTGAAAGGCGATGTAACAATTTTGAGATAATCCAAACTAACTAACAATGAAACATTTTATTTTAATCATAACAACACTTGGCTTTTTACATACAGCCAATTCTCAGCAGTTGCAAACATCGTCTTTATACGATATGCAAGGCATTATACATAACCCATCCACAGCAGGGGTTAAAGGTGGAATGGTGGGAGCCTCGTACCGCACACAATGGAGTGGTATTAGCGGTGCACCTAAAACCGCAACGGTATTTGGTTCTACCGAATTAACCGATTTAAAAATTGGATTAGGCGGATATTTATACACTGATAAAACAGGGCCTACCACTAGAACGGGCTTACAACTTGCTTTTGCAAAACATATAGCAACAGGTAATAACGGTAAGTTTTCATTAGGTATAGAGGCTAAAGGCCAACAATATTCGCTTGACAGAGCAAAGCTAACCGCCACTTTAGGTTCCGATCCTGCAATAGGTACGAGTGAAAACAGGTTTGTATTTGATGCTGGATTTGGCATTTCATATACTAACGATAAGTTACAAGTGGGTGCTTCCGTATCACATTTAATTCAATCCAAGCTGAATTTTTATACCGGTAACTTAAGCCGTAATGAAGAGGCAAGATTATACCGCCACTATGTTTTTCATGGATCGTATAAATGGAAGGTAGATGAATCTACAGCACTAACCCCACACGTAATGGTGATGTATTTACCCAATGCACCAACAGAAGTTAATGCGGGCATTCGAGTAGAGCATAAAGAAACGTTTTGGTGGGGCCTTGGTTTTAGAGCTCGGCAAAGTGCCTTATTATCAGCCGGAGTTCATTTAAACAAAAAGTTTACGCTTGGATATGCTTTCGATATTTATCAAACACCCTTGAGTGTTTATGATGCAGGAGCTAATGCGCACGAACTACTTTTGCGTTATACTTTTAAAAAGTAATTCCCACTTCAACAAAAGGGAGTACACATAACGACGGTAGTAAGTTACTATTAAAAAAAGCCGATCTGTAGTAATACAGACCGGCTTTTTTAATTTTTTAAGAGCCACATATTATTTTAAAACTGCTGCCAATTTTTCCTCTAGCATTTCTCCTCTAAGGTTATCTGCAATAATTTTTCCTGAGGGATCTACCAATACATTAAAAGGTATGCCTTCAATTTTATACAAGGATACAATGGGGCTTTGCCAGTATTGTAAATCACTTACATGCTGCCAGGTAAGGTTATCTTCCATTATTGCTTTGGTCCAGGCATCTTTGCCATTGGGTTGATCAAGCGATACACCTAACACGGTAAAATTTTTATCTTTAAAGCGATTAAAGGCTTTTACTACAGTGGGGTTTTCCATTCGACAAGGCTTACACCAGCTGGCCCAAAAATCAACTAATACATATTTACCTCGTAATGAACTTAACGATATGTTTTTGCCACTAGGATCGGGCAGTGTAAACTCAGGCGCCATTTTGCCAATCCAGCCTTGTAAGGATTCTTTAATTGCAGCTACTCCTTTATGATCAGGAAATTTTTTTGCCGCATCTCCTACTGCATTTACAACCGCCTGCTTATCCATTGGCGCTAATCTATAAGCAGGATTATTAGCCATACTTTGATAATAGCCTAAAACAAACATACTAAAAGCTGGGTTCACGCTTTTTTGTAATGCAGCATCGGTAAGTTTTTTTATCTCTACCCCATTTTGCACTAAAGAATTTTCTATAGTAACTAATAAACTGTCGGTACCTTTTTGTTTGCTAAGGCTATCTGCTCGCTGTGTATTGGTAACTAAAAAAGCTAGTTTATTGTTGAAGGCGGTAATAAATTCCTTTAATTGAATACTGGATGGCGATCCTGTTACCTCGTAACTATCTGCAAATTGGCTATTTTGTGCCGTAAAGTTGGCGTTAAGTGTAAGCGAAGCAACATCATTGATAACAGCCGCTAGTGGGTATTGTAAATCCAATACAAGATTGTAAATTTTAGCATCGCTTTTGCCCGTCTTCAACTCGTAAGAACCGTCTTTAGCTATTATGGCTGAATCGACCACGGTACGTTGCATGGTGGTCATCGGCATTTCTTCAAGATAAATCATTTTAGCTTGGTGGTTAGTTAGTTTACCTTTTACCACAAAGCCATCTGCTGTTGATTTATTCTTGCAGGAGGTAATAGTTATGGCTAGCAGGGCAATACTCAATGTTTTATTGATATACATGATTATTGTTTTAATTTTTGTAATAGTAGTTCGTTTATCACTTTAGGGTCGGCTTTTCCTTTTGTTTGCTTCATTACTTCGCCCACAAATAAAGCAAGTAGCCCCTTTTTTCCTTTTTTGTATTCCATTACTTTGGCGGCCTGTTTTTCTAAAACTTTATCAATGATGGGTTCGATAGAGGAACTGTCTGAATTTTGCAAAATGTTTAATTCGCCTGCAAGTGCGGGTACATTGGCTTGTGGATTTTTTATTAAGGCAGCAAATAAGGTAGCAGCGGCAGCTGAAAAATTTATTTTTCCCTCATCAATCATTTTAATGATGGCAGCAATTTGTGTTGCTGCTATTGGAAATTGGGTGATGGAGCTTTGCGTTTCGTTTAAATATGTTTTAACCGGGCCTAGCATCCAGTTAGCAGCGGCTTTATAATTGCTAGTTTGTGTGATGATGGTTTCAAAAAAATCGGCCAATTCTTTTTCGTCGGTTAGTACACCTGCATCGTAAGTAGAAAGATGGTATTCGGCGGTGTATTTTTTTTTTCTTTCTTCAGGTAAGGCGGGTATAGTAGCCTTTATAGCTTGAATAAATGCATCCTGTAAATGAAAGGGGGTAAGGTCTGGCTCGGCAAAATAACGGTAATCGTCTGCATCTTCTTTATCTCTTATAGCAAAAGTGGTATGATGCAGTGCATCGTAACTTCTAGTTTGTTGAATGATGGTTTCACCCGCTTCTATCAGATCAATCAATCGTTTTACTTCCAATTCAATGGCTCTTTTTATATTACGGATGGAGTTTAAATTTTTTACTTCTACTTTGGTGCCTAGCTTGGTTTCTCCTTTTAACCTAACAGAAATATTAGCATCGCATCTTAAACTACCTTCTTCCATATTACCATCACAAATACCCAAATAGCGCACTAGCTTTCTTACCTCGGTAACGTAGGCAAAGGCTTCGTCTGCACTACTAAGATCGGGTTCGGTTACTATTTCAATTAAGGGGGTGCCCGCACGGTTATAATCCACACAAGTATTTTTGGGATCTATATCATGTATACTTTTACCAGCATCTTCTTCCATATGTATACGATTAAGACGTACATTTTTTACGCCTGCTGCTGTAGTAATGGTAATGTAGCCACCTTTACATATAGGGGTAGTGTGTTGCGATACTTGATAACCTTTCGGCAAATCTGGATAAAAATAATTTTTACGGGCAAAGTAATTGTGCTTTTCAATTTCGCAGTGGCAGGCAAGCCCCATTTTAATTGCCTGCTCAATAGCCTGCTTATTCATTTTGGGCAGGGTACCGGGATGTGCTAATGTAATAGGGCTTACATGCGTATTAGCCTCGGCACCGAAAGCTATGCTATCCCCACAAAAAAGTTTACTATTCGTTAATAGCTGTGCATGCACTTCTAACCCAATTACGGTTTCGTATGTAGAATAGTTGGCCATAAAAATGGGTACAAAAGTAGCCTATTTAATGGACGAGGAATGATAAAAAAAACCCCGCTTCGTAGCGGGGGTTAATACTTATGCTCTATAAATGTTTACAAATCGGCCGTTTTAATTTTTTTTGGCACTTTTACTTCAACGTTTTGCGATTTTCCATTGCGGTTAATTTGAAAACGTACACTAGGGTTTTCTTTCTTTTGCCTAAGTTGGCTTGTAACATCATCTACACTGCTAATGGCTTTATCATCAATATGTGTAATAATATCATCCTTTTTAAGTCCTGCTTTATCGGCATTGCTGCCACTTTCTACTTGCAATATTTTTACGCCTTTGCCTTCTTCAGTATCTTGAATAGATAATCCCATTTTTGGCGCATTGCCGTTCCAATTAAATCCGTGGTTAAACGATTTTGGCATTTCTGGCATGTTAAAATCGTCCATGTTAAAATCAAAATTTAGGTCTTCAAGCGGCATGCCTTGCAGCACCTTCATGCTCTTCCACTGTGTAAGTACAGCAGTGGCTTTCATTTCCTTACCATTACGTAAATATTTTATTTCTACCTTATCGCCAGCTTTGTGTTTTTGTACGGCTTCTGATAGGTCGTCTGGATTTTCTATTTTATCATCGCCTACCTTAGTAATAATATCGCCTTTTTGAATACCAATTTTTTCAGCAGCACTTTCCTTTGTTACCTCCATTACAATTGCGCCTTTCTCATTGGCTTCAGTAGCTATTCCAAGCATTGGGCGGCTTTCATTTACGCCGGGGCCCATCCCTCTAATGATAACTTTTTTACCATCATTACCAAAAAAAGTAGCGCCGCCTGGCATACCATCTAGGGTAAGTGCCTCTACATCTTTTACCTTTCTTACTTTTACATCCATATTTTTTTTATCCATTTCATCGAGTGGCTTCCCGTTAATCGAAATTTTTTCGCCATCTACTTCTACCACTATTTTCTCTTTTTTTTCGCCATTATTAGTAATGATAACTTGGCGCATTTCTTTTTTTACAGGGTTTTCTTCTACTATCACCTCTTTTTTTTCCTCTACTACTTGTGCATTGGCACTAAGGGAAGTAAAAACGGAAGCCAAAACAAATAAGCGAACTCCAATTTTTTTCATATAAGAAATTTTAAAATGTTTAAAATGGGTAACTACGGAAGTTTTCGTAGACAAATATAAGCGTATTTAATATTCCTGAAATATTTCAGAAATGTTAAAAATATAATAGATATAAAGCTTACTCCATATTAGGTTTCATCAATTCATAAGTTGGCAGAAATTGGTGAACGGTCGCTTTTATTCGGATTGCGTAAAATACCATAAATGGGGGTATTGACACTTTGATATCAATTGCCGTACTTGCCTATTATCTCAAACGGTGGAAATTCTGACACAGCACCAAAACTGGAGGTAGGAACGAACCTAAAAAATAACCATTGACTACAAAAATCAAAACCTTTTTTGCCTTATTACTAACTGCGGTCTTATTAATTTATGTTGCTTGTCGCAAAGTGGACACGACTTCATCCACACCAGACACCACAAATCCAGCAGTACATGAAGATAAATTCTTTAACTCGCATAGAACAAACGACCCACTTGAAAAATCAATTCTATCTTTATTCAATCCGAGAAATAGCAGATTCAAATATTATTAAGGCTCAGTTTCCAATTTTCTGGAATCAGTTATCAAATACCTATGCACTAACTGGGTCAATATTTCCTCTTGAACATCATGAGCAAATGGCTCAAAGCTATATCAATACAATTAAAAACTTGATTCTACCATTCTATAATCCCATTGCCACTCAGATTTTAAAGGATAGAGTAACAAGCAGTTTAGCCTGGGGTGGACTTAGACAAACAACGGCATGGGGGTTGCCAGGTAAGGATACCTGCCAGATAAATTCCGACTTATTAACTTCCAGTAGGGGAAATCAAACTACTGTGTATACTTCGAGTTCTTGCCCTATGATAGTTAGCGATATTACAATGCTTAAACTTAGTCAGCCATGCATTTGAAAAAACAAATGATAATAGTTTTAACTATTACATATCAGTGCCTTTTCTATACAGCAAAAGGACAAATCGTAAAAAGCGACAGTTTGTTACTGAATGAGATTAAGACTGTTTTAACACCGTTAGCACCTGTAGATAAGTCTCTTTTAAAAGATACGGGTACTGAATTATTTTTCCTAATACTTTACGCTGAAAAGAATAAGATAGTTAGGTATTCTATTTATAGCAAAATGTCGTCAGAAATATACGGCTTGTTTTGCAAAAGAATTGACCAAACCCTTATTGGATATAGGTTTTCAATAGAAACGCCATCAATAATTTTTATACCAGTAGTTTTTTGCAACCCTTTTTCAAAAAATTATCGTAATGACGCATTAAAAACAGCCTATCATTTATCAGAACAAGCATGTGACAATACTTCTAAGATATTTAAAAGAATACCATCATTGTTTTTGTTGGGCGAACCTGGAATTCGACAGTCACTGGATGATAAATACCAATGGTAATTTGACTTTGTAAATTTAAATGAATACTTCTGCCAACAAGTGTATTTATGCAATATGGGCTGACGAATAAATCCGCAGCCCATATTTTCAATCAGCTTCAGTGCTGGCTTAGCGAACACAACTCAACTTTTTTCAGGATGGGTCAATCTAGTGTTGGTTTTTCGAGCACAGCCCACCTTCCCAATTGGTACATGGTATATTGGGGTAAAATGGTATTTAGCAATACATCTGTAGCTTGTTGAATATGTAGAATGGGGTCTCCGGTGTAGCGGGTTACGTCGGCATCATTATTTAAATCAAATATTAGTTGGGCATCGGCCTGGCGTAAATAGCCGAAGCCTTAAACGTTGGGTTTATAACACGATTGTCATACAAAACGATTGAAAATATAACCCTAAAAGGGTATTTTTTGAATAATTAAAAAGTACAGCTTTGTTTTAATTCAAAATAAAAACATTGGCCATGGGTACTGCTTTCTTTATTGTTATAATAGCATTATTTACAACCCTAATTACATATGTAATGGTGATTGTAAAACGAGACAGGAAAATGATGGACGAGCAACGAAAAAGAATGGCAGAATCTTTTTCGGAGGAGGATATTTTTAAGCCTTTATAGGATTTATAATAGCCCCTTTACCTTCTCCAGCACTTGATTTAGCATGCTCACCTCTTGTCCACCGGCGGTAGCTAATGTTTTTTGTCCGCCACCACCACCTTTAATTAGGGGGGCTATTTGCTCTTTAATAATTTTTCCTGCATCAAGATTTTTGGCAGCCACTACAGTATCAGAAATGCCCACGGCTACAAAGGGCTTGCCCCCAATGTTGGCACATAGTACCGCTAAATAATCCTGCAACTGATTTTTTAAATCAAAGCATATCTTTTTTAGCGCATCGGGATTATTTACTTCAATAATATCGCCAATGAAACTTACCCCGTTTATAATTTCATCTTTTTGCAACAGCTCATTACGAATACCCACCAGTTGCCTAGCGGCTAATGATTCTAATTGTTTTTTTAACTCTGCATTTTCGGTTTGTAATGTTTCCACGGCTTTAGGTAGGTCCTTAGGATTTTTTAATACATCCTTTAACGTACTGATGATGGACAATTGATGGTTGACATATTCTTCGGCTTGTAGTCCACATACCGCTTCTACCCGGCGTACACCTGCAGCCACGGCTGTTTCGCTTGTAAGTTTAAACAAGCCTAACTCTCCAGTAGCACCCACATGGGTGCCACCGCAAAGCTCTACTGAGTATTGCGGATCCATGATAACTACCCTTACCACCTCGCCATACTTTTCGCCAAACAAGGCCATGGCACCCAAGGCAACGGCCTCATCTTTCTTCATTTCTTTTATAACCACAGGTATATTCTCTCTTATTTTCTCGTTTACAATGGCCTCTACTGCTGCTATTTCTTGCGGTGTAACTTTTGCAAAATGCGAAAAGTCGAAACGTAAACCTTCAGCATTTACCAACGAACCTTTTTGGGCTACATGGGCGCCCAATACTTTGCGCAATGCAGCGTGAAGTAAGTGCGTAGCCGAATGGTGTAGTTCGGTATTTTTTCTTTTTGAAGGCGCTACTACCGCTGTTACCGCTCCTGCTAAATTTGCTGGAATAGTTTCAGTAAAATGGATAATAAGGTCATTATCCTTTCGGGTATCAATAACAATAGTTTCTCCCTGGCCCTCTGCAAAAGAGAGGGAGCCGCTATCGCCTACTTGCCCGCCGCTTTCGGCATAGAAAGGCGTGGTTTCTAACACAATTTGATATAATTCTTTGCCCTTCGCTTTTACCTTGCGATATTTTAATACCTGAGTGGTGGCTGATAAGGATTGGTAGCCAATAAATTTATTACTGCCTTGCTTTAATTCTATCCAATCTTCAGCATCTACAGCGGTGGCGGCACGGCTACGGTCTTTTTGCTCATTTAAAGCTTTTGTAAAACCTATTTCATCAATTTTTAAATCGTTTTCGCTTGCAATTAAACGGGTAAGGTCAATAGGAAATCCGTAGGTATCATAGAGTTCAAATGCATCTCTCCCTTCAATAATGGGTGTGCATTTTACTTCGGCCCCTTTAATAATATCATCAATTCGCTTTAAACCCTTTTCTAATGTTCTTAAAAAAGCTTCTTCTTCTTCCTTTACTACCTTAGTTACAAAATCTACTTGTTGGTGTAATTCGGGAAACACAGTTTCAAACTGAGTGGCTAGTACAGGTACTAGCTGTGCTAGTAATGGTTGTTTATAATCTAAATAAGAGTAATAATAGCGTACGGCTCTTCTTAAAATTCGTCTAATAACATAGCCCGCACCTGTATTAGAGGGTAACTGCCCATCGGCAATGGTAAAGCTGATAGCTCGAATATGATCGGCTAATACTCTAAAAGCAATGGCTTGTTTAGTATCGCTGCTATCATATTTTTTTGCTGTTATCTTTTCTACTTCCGTTATCGTACCGCTAAAAATATCTGTATCGTAATTGGAGGTTTTGCCTTGTAATACTCGAACTAATCTTTCTAACCCCATACCTGTATCCACATGGGTGGCTGGCAAGGGCTCAAGGGTGCCATCTTTTTTACGATTAAATTGAATAAATACATTATTCCAGATTTCTATTACTTGTGGATGGTCTTTATTTACCAGCGTGTGGCCGGGTACTTTTTCTCTTTCAGCATCGGGGCGGCAGTCCACATGTATTTCGCTACAAGGCCCACAAGGTCCTGTATCGCCCATTTCCCAAAAATTATCTTTTTTATTGCCGTAAACAATATGATCGTCTGGTAATACTTCTTTCCACTTTGCCAGGGCCACAGTAGAGGCGGGTAAGCCCTCTTTTACATCGCCCTCAAATACGGTGGCATACAGGCGATCTTTAGGTATTTTATATACCTCTGTTAATAATTCCCAACTCCATGTAATGGCTTCATTTTTAAAGTAATCGCCAAAACTCCAATTGCCTAACATTTCAAACATGGTATGGTGGTAAGTGTCCACGCCTACTTCCTCCAAATCGTTGTGCTTGCCACTTACCCGCAGGCATTTTTGTGTATCGGCTACACGGGTATAGGGAGCAGGCTTATTACCTAAAAAGTAATCTTTAAACTGATTCATTCCCGCATTTGTAAACATTAGCGTAGGATCGTTTTTTACGACGATAGGTGCAGAAGGAACAATTTGGTGCCCTTTGCGCTGGAAAAAATCCATAAATGCTTGTCTTATTGCTGCGGATGTCATCATTTGGAAAATAGAAAATGGTGATTGGAAATGGGGGTAGCTGAAGTACTGATCAATAGCATTACTGCAGTAGAATTGTCCCGCTGAAGAGGAGATTCATAATGCGACGCAACGAAAGATGATAGTAGTACAACTGCTGAAAACATTATTGTTTTATTTAGCTAAAAAGCAACGCTGTAAATTAGGTTGATTTTTGTGTCTTTAGGGGCTATATTTGTTTACCCCGTTAAGGCCGCAAAGGTAAATTATTCGGTTTGCCAAATGAAGAAAATTAAATACTACTATAATACTAATACTCTCCGCTACGAAAAAGTGGAAACACCCTTACGAGTGCGGTTATTGCGCATTTTTGGTTTTTTAGCAGCGGCATTGGTTACGGCAGCACTTATTTCTTATGTAGCGTTTCAATTTATCGGTTCTCCAAAAGAAAAATTGCTTGCACAGCAGAATAAAGCCATCCGAAATAATTATAAGGAATTAGAAAAAGACCTAGCCTCTGTTCAAAACCAAATGCGGGAGCTTGAAAAAAGAGATAATGATGTGTACCGAGCTATTTTTGAAGCTAACCCTATACCCGATAGTGCAAGGGCGAAAGAAATTGAAGTAAAGCAAGAAGTAGCCAAAGTAGAAAAAATAAAAGATTATCAACTAGCCGATGAAATTCAAAAAACCTTAAACAACATCAAGGCGAGGATGGCTGCCCAACAAAAATCATTTGATGAATTAGAGGGCTTGGTTAAAAACAAAGAAGAATTATTGGCGCATACACCAGCTATTCAACCAGTGGCCAATAAAGATTTGAACCGCATTGCTTCGGGGTTTGGCAGCCGAATAGACCCCGTGTATAAAACCGTAAAGTTTCATTATGGTTTAGATTTTTCGGCACCCCAAGGCACCCCTATTTATGCTACTGCAGATGGTACGGCTACTACAGCGGGCAATGCGGGCAATGGCTATGGTAACTATGTAGTACTAAACCATGGTTATGGGTACGAAACACTCTATGGCCACATGGTAAGAGTAAAAGTTAGCAGCGGCCAGGCCGTAAAAAGGGGCGAAATAATAGGATGGGTGGGTAGTACAGGTAAAAGCACGGGGCCTCATTGCCATTATGAAGTACATAAAAACGGCGAAAAAATAGACCCTATTTACTTTTTTTATAACGACCTTACACCAGCTCAGTTTGATTTATTGCTGAAAAAGGCTGCCGCCAGCAACCAAAGTTTTGATTAAAGATTAGGTATGGCAAAAAAGGTTATGTAATTACTGCACTGGTAGCATTAAAAAGGTAGCCTACTTTTTTAATAAGACATGAAATTTTCCACACTTATTTTGCCTGTACAATTTTTGAACACTATCAGTGTACCTTTACCATAATGAAGCAGCAGCTATCTCAAATGGCATTTGATTTTTTTGTACCGGTAGATGAAGCAGTAGAAACTACAAACATAGTTACTGCTTCAAAAAATGTGGTACCCCGTCCACCGGTTGTAATTTATGCTAATGGTGACGAGGTAGAGGAGCTAGCGGCGGTAACGCCTACACCTGAAAAAATAGCAGTATCTAAAGCAGAAAACAGCATTCTTTCATCAAAAAAAATAAATACTACAAAGCCATTAGCGGCCGATGCTAAGCCTAGTAAAAGAGGCCGCCGATCGTTAAAAGATAATGGAAGCGTAGCATTTGTAAACATACCACCCGATGAGGAGCTGTTCAAAAAACAATACTATTCAATAGGCGATGTAGCGGCCATGTTTGGCGAAAAGCAATCCTTAATACGTTTTTGGGAAATAGAATTTGATATTTTACAACCAAGAAAAAACAGAAAAGGCGACCGCTTTTTTAGACCCATTGATATAAAAAATCTGGAAATTATATATGATTTGCTGCGCCGCCGCAAGTTTACCATTGAAGGGGCCAAAGATTACCTTAAAAAAAGTAAACAGGTAGAAGGAAATTATGCGGCTATACAATCGCTGCAGAAAATAAAAGAATTTTTATTAGAACTTAAGGCCAGCCTCTAAGAAGGCGAAAGGCATAGGGTGTAAGGCTTTAGTATATACCTTTTGTTCTATACCCTATATGCAACTTTAACACAACCTCTCACATCTATTAACCGTTCTCCATTATTTTTGTAGACTATTTTAATTTTATGAATAAATTTATAGCAGCCGCTTTTTTATTTGTTACTAGTATTACTTCTTATGCACAGCAAGGGTATGAAGTACTGACAGAAAGGCCTAATGAAAAATCGTATAAAGGCACAATATCTAAAGAAATATTATTGGCCGATACTACTTTTAAATGGTATGGCATTAATCAAAAAGGCTATACGCCCCAGGCCAATGCACTTGAACATTTGCAACATCAAAAAGATAGTGTACAGTTATTAGTGTTTATGGGTACTTGGTGCGAGGATTCTCAAAACATAATTCCTAAATTTTATTCACTAACAGAAAAAGCTGGGTTTGCCGCTAATAAAATAACCCTTATAGGGGTGGATAGAAATAAAAAAACGTATAGCCACCTTACCGATGCACTAAATATTACCAATGTACCTACAATAATTGTGTATAAAAAAGGCAAAGAAGTAGGCCGTGTGGTGGAATATGGTAAATACGGTTTATTTGATAAAGAGTTAGGTGAAATACTCTCGAAGTAAACGAATCGCTTTCTCTTTTAAAATATTTGTAATTTGTTGCCCTGATCTTGTCAGGGCAATTATGTTTTTATACTGCACACATAGTACACCAAGGCTGCAATACGTAGCAAACTTTATAGGCAACATATTGCTGGGTACACCCTTTATCGTTACTACAAATAGAGATGAATATAAGCGTGCAGCCCTTTCTAAAATAAATTATTCAGCTGAAAGAATAGCCGAAGAGGAAGTTTGGATAAAGCCACACGAATTATTATTTGAAAAAAAAATAAAGCCACAACGTATCAATTGCTTTGAATGGAATAACAACAAAGTTTTTTTTAAAACAGAAGGCCATTTGCCATTTGATATTTTTGCCGCTACTTTTTATTTAGTAAGCCGCTACGAAGAATATCTGCCGCATAACAAAGACGAATATGGACGATTTGCACACGCTAATTCATTAGCCTATAAAGAAGGGTTTTTAAACCAGCCTCTTATTAATAAATGGATTTTTGAATTTGGAAGACTCCTTGAAAAGATGTTTCCCTCATTCACCGCTCACCACTCACCATTCTCCTTTCTTCCTTCTTACGATATTGATGAAGCCTATGCGTATAAGTACAAGCCCTGGTGGAAAAATGCAGGCGCAATAATAAAAGACATTTTAAAAGCAGATTTTAATAGCGCCAGTTTTCGATTAAAGGTGTTAACGAATAAACGCAACGATCCGTACGATAGTTATAAATGGATGGATGACCTACATGAAAACTTTAAGCTAAAACCCATTTACTTTTTTTTGGTGGCGCAAAAAAATAGGGTGTATGATAAAAATATATTGCCTAACAAACCTGCATTGCAACAACTAATAAAAGAACAAGCTGCGAAGTATGAAGTAGGCATTCACCCCTCCTGGCAAAGTGGCGATAGCGAAATACTATTGCTACAAGAAAAAAATTATATAGCTGAATTAACGGGCAAAAGGGTTTCAAAATCACGCCAGCATTATATACGACTTACAATACCACATACGTATAGAAAGTTGATAGCTGCTGGAATTACCGAAGATTACTCCATGGGCTATGGGAGTACAAACGGTTTTCGAGCATCGGTGGCTTCGCCATTTTATTGGTATGATTTGGAAAATGAAGAACAAACCAACCTATTAATTTATCCGTTTTGCTTTATGGATGCCAACGCTTATTACGAACAAAAGTTAAGTGCGCAAGCAGCCTATGATGAAATGCTACAATACTATCATGAAGTAAAAGCGGTAAATGGCTTATTCATCACACTATGGCACAATAATTTTTTAGGTCACTTTTCGCCATTAAAACAGTGGAAGACCACCTATGTAAAATTTATAAAAAAAATAATGGAGTAATGTGCTGATAAATGAAACTGTGTGCTGTTTTAAAAACGGTTGTTGCTTAGCGTAATAATTGGCGCTGCCGCTTATAAGTGTATACATAAAAAAATTATACTCCCTCTGGCTCGGGCTGCTCCGGAGGAGGTACTGCTTTAAATGCTTTGTTGACTAAATATACACCTAATAAAGTAACAAAGCCGCCTACAATGATAAAGGCAGAAATTTTTTCATTAAAAAACATCCATCCGCAAAGTACCGCTACTATTGGATTTACATACGCATAAATAGAAGCTTGTTCGGTTGGTAAATTTTGTAATGCGTATAAATAACATACAAAAGCTACTAAAGAACCAAATACAGTAAGATAACCAATAGCTGCCCACGATTTCCAATGTATAGCATCAATGGCAATGGCCGAACCGTTTGCTTTGGTAAATAAAGTAAGGGCAGCGCCAGCTATTAACATTTGCAAGCCTAAACTAAAATAGGGATTAAAATTGAGTGCTTGTTTTTTGGTGTAAAGTGTGCCAAAGGCCCAAGTCCAAGTGGCAATAAGGGATAATAAAATTCCAAAACGAAAATCAGCATTAAAAAAATCTTGCAAATGCTCATAAAAAATAATACATACCCCGCCAAAGCCCAACAATAAGCCTAGAATAGCTTTCTGCGGTATTTTTTCTTTAGCCATAAATAATCCTATTACCACAATCCATAAAGGAAAAATAGCACCCATAATAGAACCTAAACCTGCTGAAATATATTTTACACCCCAAGTGCTAAAACCATTGCTCATAATAAAGTTGAGAAAGCTCAATACTAAAACTGGTATCCACTCTTTTCCTTTAGGAAGAATAGCCCCTTTGTATAAAAAGAAACTAACGTATAGTGTACCACCAATTAATTGACGAATGCCAGCCAGCTGTAAGGCAGGCATATACCTTACACCTTCTTTAGAGGCGATCCAGGTGGTACCCCAAAGTATACAAACTAAAGCCAGTGCAAATAGTGCTTTTGATTTTGTTCCCTTTTTATGTATTGTAAGCGGATTAAATACCGCCAGTTTTTTAAAATAGTCGGCAGAAGTGGTTACAATGGTTTTATGAAAATCAAATATGTTCATGTGCCCCTAAAATGCTTTAAAGTGTTTAAAAAATTAAATCGACCCAAAGCCCCCTTTAGGGGGTGGGGGCTAATGTTTAAAATGACGCATACCCGTTATCACCATAGCTAAGTTATTTTGTTTGCAATATTCTATAGAATCATTATCTCTTATAGAACCGCCGGGTTGTATAAAGGCAACGATGCCGGCTTGATGCCCCATTTGTACACAATCATTAAAAGGAAAAAATGCATCGCTAGCCATTACCGCTCCATTTAAATCAAAATGAAATTGTTTTGCTTTTTCTACAGATTGTCGTAGCGAATCAATACGACTAGTTTGGCCGCATCCTTTGCCAACGAGTTGCTTATTTTTTACAAGGGCAATAGCATTGCTTTTTAAATGCTTGCAGATTATATTAGCAAAGGCAAGATCTTCTTTTTCAGCAGCGGTCGTTTCTCTGCCTCCAGCCTCTTTCCACTCGGTATAATTACCCTCGTCATTATCTTGAATAAGTACACCATTTAATATGCTGCGATGCATAGAGGCGGTGTGCCCCTTGCCAAGCTCTTTAAGGCGTAATAAAATTCTATTCTTTTTTGATTTTAAAATTGTCAAAGCATCTTCATCAAATGCCGGGGCTATTAATACTTCAAAAAATATTTCATTGATGGCTTCGGCTGTAGCGTTATCAATACGGTTATTACATACCAGTACGCCACCAAAAGCACTTTCTGGATCGCCCGCCAAGGCAGCATCCCATGCTTGTGCAACGGTAGCTCTTGATGCAGCGCCGCAAACATTCGTATGTTTGATAATTGCAAAAAAACACGCATTTATTGAAGCAAGTAAACCACCTGCTGTGGAGGAGTTGGGGGAGGCTTCTTGTATTAATTGAACCGCCGCATCTACATCCACCAAATTGTTATAAGAAAGTTCTTTACCGTTTAGTTGTTCAAATAATTCGGAAAGATTGCCAAAGAATACGGCTTTTTGATGTGGGTTTTCACCATAGCGCATAATTTTTTGTTCTTTATTATACGGCGTGGCTACTTGTAGCGAATGGAAATAGTTAGAGATAGCAGTGTCGTAACTTGTACATACATCAAAAGCTTTAATAGCAAAGTTTCTGCGCTGCTCCAATGTAGTTTCTCCGTTTTGGGCTTTTAATAAATGCGCAAGCAACGTATAATCTGCTTTATTAGCTACTACTACTAAATCGATGTGGTTTTTTGCGGCAGCCCGTATCATTGAAGGCCCGCCTATATCAATCTTCTCAATTATTAGTTTTTCGGCCTCCTGCATACCTCCTTCAAAGGAGGAGGAAATTACCTGTGCTACCGTTTCTTCAAACGGATAAAGGTCTACTATAACCAAATCAATCTCAGGAATATTATACTGCTTCATTTCGGCCATATGTTGCGCATCATCTCTTTTGCCTAAAATGCCGCCAAACACAGATGGGTGCAATGTTTTTACCCTACCGCCTAAAATGGAAGGATAGGTAGTTAGATTTTCTACCGGGATAACTTTAACGCCTAAACTTTCAATAAAACTTTGCGTGCCGCCTGTGGAGTAGATAGTAATATTAAGAGCCGAAAGTTCTTTTACAATATTTTCTAACCCGTCTTTATAAAAAACGGAAACAAGCGCCGATTGAATTTTTTTGTTTATCATCAGTAGTAGTATTTGGGGCAGGCAACCGTTAGCAAGTGCTGTAGCTAAATCAAAGGGTAACAGCGCCGCAAAGGTATGATTCTATAAGTGCATTACAAAAGCTCCGTTTATGCTTACATCATGCCAGGGTATGTGTAAACTGTCGCAATCTTTTTTCCAGTATTTAGTTTTCCAAGCAGGTACGGAGCCATCAAATACTACCTGCTTGATATGAAGATGTTGAGAAATGTTTTTTATATACAGCTTTGGATTTTTTGAAACAACTAACACATCAATATCTTGCTTGCTAGCTACAGGTTGAAATTGAATGCTATTTTGTACCCAAAGTATTTTGATGCGGCCAAACTGTATACATTCTTTTTGCTGATAAAAATTAGCAAGTTGCTTTACATTGTTTATACGATGCAAAATACGAGAAGGCTTAAGATGAAAGTTTCGAACAAAGTCGTTTTCTACTAAATCACTATCACCTAAAAATGTAAAGGTGCTCCCATTAATAAAATCAATTGCCGTTTTTTGTGGCACATTATAAACGATTAATTTTTGTTGCCGGCTGCTTTTAAAAATGGAGTAACTCCGAAAGCCCATAAAGCAAAAAAGGAAAAGTAGAGATAAACTAAATGCTGTTTTCGATTTTTGCATAAGCCAATAGCTTATGCTAATACCAAATAATAATAGCAGAACAGCTTGTGGAATGTTTATCAGCAAACCATCCCATAATGAAAAGGGAATACTTTCTATCTTTTCGATGTACGTATTCATTAAACGGATAAGCCATTCTAAAACGTAACCCAAAAGCTGGGTTGCCTTAGGCATCCAAAAAAACAAGCACAGTAAAATTTCTCCTAATAAAATAGCACTAGATAATGGAACGGCAAGAAAATTGCTTAAAAAGAATAAAGTGGGGAATTGGTGAAAATGATAAATACAGAACGGTAATGTTAGAATTTGCGCCGACAATGTAACGGCATTCATTTTCCAAAAAAAATCAATCAATTTGTTTTTACAATAAATCCAGTTATAAATAGGCTGCATAAAAACGATTATACTTAATACCGCAGCGTATGAAAGTTGAAAACCTACATCCCACAACCAAAAGGGGTTAATGCATAAAAGAATAAAGGCGCTTAAGGAGAGGGTATTAAAGATGGATGATTTTCTACCAAACGAATCGCCCAACACAATACAGGTAAACATTACCGCCGATCTTAAAATGGAGGGCTGGGCCCCGGCTAAAAAACTAAAAGCCCATAAGCTGGTAATGATAATGATAGGCCTTAGCCATTTTATATTTTTTCTTTTAAGCAAAGGCTTACAAACTAGGCCCAGCAGCCAATAAATAAGCCCTAGGTGTAAGCCTGAAATAGCAATAATATGTACCACCCCCGTATTGGTATAGGATTGTACCAACGATTGCTCCAGATCGTTTTTATAACCAATTAATAAAGCCTCTGCAAGGCCAAGTTCCCTTTCGCTGGTAATATTTTTTCTTAGAAGCGAAAGTACCTTTACCCGCCAACTGTAGATGGCACTCCAAAATGGATGTGTATTTAGTTGAGAAGATAGCGCTACTTCATTATTTTTCAGATATACCTGATGGGTAATACCTTGAAAATGGCTGTATTGTTTAAAATCAAAACCCCCAGGATTACCTGCATTTTTTATTTCTTGTAATGGTTTTTTAAATACAATTTGATGGCCGTATGAAATATTACTTTCGCTGTCTTTATTAAAATAAATTAACAGCTTTCCAGATACAGGAATGGCTTTTCCTTCTTTAATAATATAGTTTGCTTCTCCAATGGTTTTAAACGATTTAGTTTTTTCTACTAGCGGTTCTTTAATGGTTACCGCTAATAAATCCCCTTCTTTATAATGATGCCCTAACCACTGGGTGTTATTAGAAATATCATTATTAAAGGTAACAAGGGCCCCCACCGCCATAAAAAGCAAAGTAACCAGCACGCCATTAATTGGTGCTAGTTTATATTTACTGTAAGTAGAGATGAGAAAATATAAGAGAAGGATAATAAAAGAAACAAGGGCGGCTGCAAGTGCAACCTTTATCGGTGGTTTAAAATACCATTGAATAAGAATACCTACAACCAGCGCAGCAACAATTTTTACAAATGGATTCTTTTTCCAGAAATGTAAGTGAAGCGTTTCCATACCAGCATGTGTTTTTTATGCAGCACTAAGTTTGCTTAGCAATGCTATTTGTCCGGCATGGTAAATATTATGCTCTAGTAAGCCGTTTAGTAAAAATCGAAAATTATACTTTCGTTCCGCTACCATTTCTACCAAAAAACTATCATCCAGTTTTTGTAGTTCCGTTACAATTTCTTTGTGCAATTTTTTATAATTACTTAATTCCTTTTTCCATGTATATGTTTTTACATTTAGTAGTGGCCAATCTCCATCTTCACCCTGTTTTGCATGGTTAAAAGGTTCCTTACGTATGCTTTTAAGGGTAAAAGTAGCCCATGCATTCATGTGGTAAAGTATAGCTAATAGGCTATGTGGCGAGCCGCTTTTTTGTACATGCGCTAAGCGGCCATCTACTTCGTCCAGAATAGATAAAATGGCTTTGCCGTACCACGGGTCGCCGTAAAGCGTACGTTCAATTCTTTGTATGATAGAGGCTACTTCGCTTTTCATAAATAATTATGGTAAGTAATTTACGAAAGAGAAATTAAATCTTGGTCTTTTACTTTTAACTCTACAAATGTTTTGTAAGAAATGCGTTGCGCTTTACTTTGTAACCAACCTCGGTAGTTAAAAATAGAGGAGGCCATTTGCTGTATTACATTCTCTTTGTTTTCCTCAAATACCTGTAGCGCTTTTAAATATTCTTTTATTTTTTCTTTACTGCTTGTCATATAAAAGCTACGATGCAGGCATTGTACCAAAGCCGATTCAAATGGCTGTTTCTTTTTTCGCTTATAAAAGTATGCATAGGTACTTCTATATTGCGCATCGAACAAACGGGCATTATTCATACTATAGGTTATTAGTAGTAGCAATAATTGACCTACCGCAATATGTTCTTCTCTTGCACCATCTTTATAATTTATAATAGCATTTTTTATGTAGGAGTAAGAGTCGTTGTATTTTTCCAAAACAAAGCTGGCAATACCTAGCGACAGATTGACTGTTCTGTTAATATCATTATTCAATAGCGACTCCCAAAGTTTATAATTGGCATTCATGTATTTAATCAACTTTCCCACCTCATCATACTGTGCAGTTTTATTAAATATTTTATTGAAAGCCAAAAACTGAATGGCTTCAAAATTGGCTCTTTGCATTTTATCTTCAATAAGTGCATTGCAGGTATCCTTAAATGCTTCGGTTACGTACTCATATTTTCCGCAACTAATGCCCGCATAATTGATCATGTATAGTAACTCCAGGTAGTGCTCGCCATTACTGGTAATAAATGTGGGTTGTTTTTTCCATTCCAAAAGGTTTTTTGCTAGTAAATTAAAAGCCTCTTCCATTTTATTTAAAAGATATAGAAGCGTGGCCTTACTCATGGTAAAGTAATGGCGAAACCAAAATGATTTTCCGCTCTTATCTTTTCCATAATTATCTACTTGTTTTAATATTTGTTTAATGGTTTTGGCTTGCGTGTCGTCTATATCATAATGTACTTTACGTTTTATCAACACTATTTCTGCGTATAAGTCTCGCAGTGTTACCATGTCTGTATATTCAGGATAGGTAAGGGCATTTTGATTAAATATGGTGTGCAATTCGTCATAACTAATGTGCGAGCTGCTAAAAAGAATCATTTTTTCAAATTCCGATTTTAATAAGCTACTCATAGCAAACGACTCTGTTTTTCGAGCTCGGGCCATGGCTTTTTTCCAAAGTAAATGTGCTTCATCTAACAGGCCTTTTTTTCTATACACTCTTATTAGCTGTATCTGTCTATAAATTTCTTGGTAAATATTATTTCGGCTGTAGTATTCTACAAGGGCATTGTTTAAGTGTGTAAGCAAATAATGTTTTTGAAAAGCTATATTCTTTACGGTTATATTAGGCGAAAGTGATAAAATAAGATGAGGTTCGTTATATATTTTTTGTGCAGCAATAGTATCAAATAGTTTTAGATAGAGGGCCTTTTCCTTTTGGATGGCTACTGCATAATTGCGCCGGAAATAGGTTTTTTCGGCGTGTGTTAGTGAGTGAATAAACTGCCAAATAAAGTCCGTTGTCTTTTTCATACATTTTATAGTTGTACCGTTAAATACGTATCTAAGATAAATCAAATTATAGTTTAAAATACAATAAGATAATCTACTGTAATTTAATGATTTGTGATTTATTAACCAGTATTAATTAGTTATATACACCAAATTAAAGTAGGTATTTTAAATTTTTAGCCAGGTACTGCCCCGTAGCTTTACACTATTAATTGCTTACGAAGCTTGATTTATCCAAGCTAAAAAAATATCTGCGGGGACTGTAACCAAGAGATATTAACCATTAAACCTTCAATCTGCTGTTCTTAGGAACAGCAGTTGTTGTTTAATAGGGTTCTATTTTTTTACCAGTACTTATGTTTATGAAAATGGTATTAAAAAATTTTACCGTTAACCTTAACCACCACACTTCTACGAAAGATAAAATGAAGTATTATAAAGGGGTAGATCATCTCTCTTTTTTGGATGTAAATCATACTTCCTAATTTAGCTTATGCGTTATGCTTTTTTTACGGGGCTATTTTATTTTACTATTCTTAAGGTTTTTGCGCAAGTTCCATCTTATATACATTATGAGGTGGAAAACGGACTTTTATCCAACGAAATTTATAATATAAAGCAAGATAAAAAGGGCTTTTTATGGATTGGGTCAGACGGTGGCTTATCCAGATTTAATGGTTATAGTTTTAAACATTTTGCCAATAAGCAAATGAAAGGTACCAGTGTAAGTGGTATACAGGAAGATAAGCAAGGAAATATTTGGTGTCATAATTTTTCGGGCCAAGTATTTAATATAAAAAAAGATTCGTTGCATCTATACAAACCATGGACGCCGCATTATAATAACCAATTAATAGAAATTGCATTAGATCAAGATGATCATCTTTACATCAGTAATTTCAATAACTATATTTATCGGTTTAACCTAACGAACGATTCGAATACCACATTTATGGGTAACCAATCCGTAAAGCAATCTGTTTTTTATCATCCTATTACAGGCCTTTTGTATACTAATTTATCCGTAGGTAAAATAAATAGGTTAACGAATGGAACGGCCAAGGATTTGTACTTATCTACACCGCCGCAAAATGGGGAAACATTAAAAGTGCTGAATACTTTTGTTTTTTTTCCATCATCGGCCCACAAAAAAGTGCTAGGTTTTCAACGGCAGCATTTAGATGATCGATTTCCTACTTTATTGACAGTAGCAGACAATCAGCTTTTCATGCATCCAATAACAGCATGGTTGCGTAAGCAAAATGTTTACCCACTCTCTGTATTAGATGATGATGAGGGAAACTTAATGGTAGGCACTTATAAAGGATGTTATTGGTTTAAAATGCGGCAAGGGGTGTGGGTGTTAGAAAATAGACTTTTTGCTAATAAAGCCATCTCCTCCATTATAAAAGACAGAGAAGGAAGCTTTTGGTTAGCTACATTAAAAAATGGGTTATATCAAATACCAGATTTATCCATTCAAATGCTTTCTAAAGAGGTAACGAATATTACCGATAATCAAACTGGTGTACTTGCTACTAATGGTATTGATCGGGTATTTGTTGCTGGTAGCACCACGCAAATTATAGAACTAGCTGTACCCACCCATCAAGTAAATAAAGAATATCAAACCACCGAGTCTAGAGATGTACAGAGCATGTATTATGATACCATGAATAAAAGATTGCTGTATTACAAATCTAACTTTTCGGTGATAGATAAAAATGGTTTAAGGGATAATGCAGGGCAAGTAGGCGCAGCTAAAGATTTTTTTGTGCGTCAAGATGGGGTAATCTTTACTGCGGGAGTATTGTTAGCCGCTATCTATCCCAAAGGCTATAATAAAGTCCTTTTGGCAAACGAGTTTGAGGAGGCAAGGGTACCGGTATTGCCTAAAAATAATATCGACAATAGGTATTTTAATTCGTTCGTCATTTCTAACCAACGTACGAAAGCATTGTGGTATGATAGTAAAGCAAAAATTTTATGGTCCGCCAATGCCGATGCCACCACTTATTATAAAAACAAACAAAATAAAATATTGTATGATGCGGCCACCCACGAGCAGGTGGCAGCCACCTGCTTTCAACAATTAAAAAATGGGCTACTTTGCATTGGTACAGTAGAGCAGGGTGTTTATTTAGTACAAGATACTACCATCGTAAAAAGGTTTACTACTCAAAACGGATTGCTAAGTAATCGTATAAAAAAGATTAGAACCAACGGCGATGATATTTGGATAGCAAGTAGTGCTGGTGTACAACGGTTACAAATAACTACGAACAACTTTTATACCCTAACCGTAGCGGGAGGCCTAGCGTCATCAGAAATTTTTGATATAGCATTGGCTGCGGGCAATCTTTATGTTTCCACTGCTAAAGGCTTGCAATACTTACCACTTAATATAAAAGTACAATCACAGGTGCGGCCTTATCTTGGTATTTTAAAAATTTCTTCGGGAAACAATCTGTTTAATGCCGATAGGCCGATTAAACTTAAAAGCGATAGTAAAAACATTAGCTTTTGGTTAGATGGCGTAACCCTAAAAAGTAAAGGAAATTTTTATTATCAGTATAAATTAAATGGGTTAGATACTAACTGGGTAACCGTGGCTGCGGCTAACAATGTAATTCGCTATCCATCGCTACCACCGGGCGAGTATATTTTTACAGCAGTATGCATCAACGAAAGTGGTATTAAAAGCGAGCCTGTACAAATTAAAATTACAGTGCCTTACCCGTGGTGGCAAAAATGGTGGTTAATAGTACTGGCCTTTATGCTATTGGGCGTTTCCGTTTATTACCTTACTAGATTATCGCAAGGTAGAAAACGAAAAAAGATAGAAGAAGCACTTCGTCAATCAAAAACCTTAGAAGAATTAAGACAGTCGCAACTTACATCTCTAAAAGCACAAATGAATCCCCATTTTATGTTTAATGCATTAAACTCTATACAAGAGTTTATACTACTAAATGAAAAGCGGCAAGCAAATATGTACATGGGCAAGTTTGCAGACCTTATGCGATTAACGCTAGATTTAAGTAATAGAGCTACGATAACATTAGAAGAAGAGCTACGAACCCTTAACCTTTATTTAGAATTAGAAGCGTTACGGTTTGAAGAACAATTTAGCTATACCATACAGTTGGAAAATATAGAAGATACAGCAGCAATAGAAGTACCTCCTATGCTAATACAACCCTATGTAGAAAATGCGGTAAAACATGGTTTATTACACAAACAGGGAACCAAAAAACTTGACATACAATTTACCTTATTTGATAAGCAGTTATTATGCATGGTTAGCGACAATGGCATAGGCCGCAAGCGATCGGCCGAAATAAAACAATTGCGTGAAAAAAAATACAACTCTTTTGCATCCGGTGCCACACAAAAAAGATTAGAGCTTCTTAATCACGATAAGCCCAGGCATATAGCTGTAATGTATTACGATTATCCATCGCAGCAAGAACAATTAACCGGCACAAGAGTGGAAATAAGTATACCCGTTTAACACCCGTAACCGTTTACAAACCCGCAACAACAGTTCACAAAACTAATTTCGTTTCTATTTAGCCACAATTAACTTTTGCATAGTAAACAATACGCTATGCGAATAACCTTTTTGCTCTGCTTCTTTTTAATTACAACTGCAAGCAAGGCACAGTACCAAACACAGCTAGACTTAGCTAACAATTTTACAGATGGTAATTACACCGTTTACCGTAACGACCAAGGTAAGCTGGATAAAGTGGCCAAACTTTGGCCTATATCCATTGTACGTACGGGTAATGTAATTGATAAAATAATTGTGAAAAGGGCTGGTGTAGTAGACGAAGAATATATTCCCGATATAAAGGAGGCCCCCGGCTATTTTTTTTATGAAGATTATAGACTGGTATTTACTAGTAGCCTTATTCTTTGTTATAAGCAAAGAGGGAGTGGCTATGAAGTAGGCGAATTTGAAATTGCATTCGAGTTTATAAACGATAGTGGTAGTAAACCAATAAAGTTTGATCAAGCAAAGGAATATTTAGTGGCTTACCGCAAAGCTACTTTAGCAAATCAGTCATCATCTAGAGAAGTTATTTCAAAAAATAAAGAAGCAGCCGAATTAAAAGAGAGAGAAGAGCATTCGTTAAAAGGAAAAACTATAAAATCATTATCGTTTAAAGCGGTAGATGTGCCTTCGAACATAGGACATTTCCAAAAAATTGAATTTGGCGTAATAGCAACTTTACAAAACGGCAAAGAATTAAAAACAAAAAACATTGGTGGCAAAACAGATTTTGAGTTCAGTTACGATATTAGTGCACCTGGCTGCTCATTTGCCAATGGAGTGTTAGAAGTGGGTGGAGATGCTTCGCTATTTCCGAATGATGAAATAGTGATTACAATAAAAAATTTACATAATCTTTCACAAAGCATTCAACAAAAAATTTTACTTACTTATAATACACCCATATTTATTAATTCTACAGGTGGTTCTGGTAACGCTGGTAGCGCTGGTTCTAATGGCAGTGGAAACGTTTGTAGTGGTAAGCCTGGTTCCAATGGTCAAATAGGGCAAGATGGAAAAAATTATATGATAAAGTTTACTGAAACAAAACATAAAAAAACCGGTGCAAAACTTTACGCTGCTGAAATAGTGCGGGTGGGCGAAAGTACGGTGTTCAAAATTAAAATAGATCCCACTACACAGGTAAATATAAATACTTCTGGCGGTAAAGGTGGTAGCGGTGGTAGCGGTGGAGGAGTAGGCGCATATGTAAGCTGTAAAAATGGAGGTTACAAAGGTGGCAATGGTGGCGACGGTGGAATGGGCGGTCGTGGAGGAAACATAATGCTTACAAAAACAGATAAAAATATCCCTACCTCTGTATTGGTTATAAATAATAAAGGTGGCGATGGCGGACAAGGAGGTAGTGGTGGCAGTGGCGCCTCTTCGGGTTCAAATGGACGAGCAGGCACGGAAGGAAAAGTTGATATAACTGTATCTGGATTTACATTTTCTTGGCAATAATTTTTTATAAACATAAACTCAAAAAAAGTAAAATGAAGAAACTAATGTTAGTGCTAGCATTAACTGGCACAATGGTAAGTTATACAAGCAACGCACAAGGATTGCTAGGTAAGTTAAAAGGCAATAAAGAAAAAGCAGAAGATGCACCAGCAACTACCGCCACCGACGAATGGGGTATAAGTGGTAATTATACTTTTAGTACACCTTGGGAAATGTACGGAAAAAAACAAAAGACTTGTGCCATCGTTTTTATTAAGGAAGAAAACGGTGCTATTGTGAATCGTCTAGAGCTAACTATTGGAAAAGGTGGAGATGTAAATAAGTTTATATTGGACGAAAAACTGATGAATAAGACAAGTATAAAACTTTTCAAAGGTCCAATTTTTACACCAAACCGAACCGAGTTTGAAATTATGCAGTTGGATAATGGTGTATTATTTTTAAACTGCATTGATAAAAAGGGATATGTTGTATTAGCTAAAAATGCAGACGATTTAAAAAATTGGGATGAAGAAACTGGCTTAGCAAAATTTGAGGCAGAAAAAAAGAAAGTAAATGCTAACGCAAATAATGCAATGCGTAAAAAGCTAGATGAAAATGAAACCTTTAAGAAAAATGCAGGTAAAGTAGTTTTTATGCCTTCGAGATTTGTGCCTTCTACACCACCATATCCTGCCGACGTGTATAAATCATTTGTTACGGAATGGACACCAGGCAAACAAATGTTTATGAATGCTTATTTTAATGTTTCTGCAGAAGAGGTTTGTAAAAGCTGTAACCTACAGCTAAATATTGTGTATGAAATGGGTAAGCATAAGGTAGATTTAATGCAATTGCGCAGCAGCAGCAGTACGTTTAATAAAATGATTGCCCCTAAAGCATTAGATGGTTATCAAATTGGCGAAGTTTTAATTTGGGGCCAAACCACTTATAGTAGTGCAGTAGCAATGATTTTACATAAAAATATTGCAGATGGCTCACTAAAGCCAAATGGCACTATGCCATTAAAAGTTACCATCTACGCTTATGGCGATAAAACAAATGCTGGAAAATTAGCAGAAGGATCTATCGCTATTAAGTATGATCCACAAGCAGGAAACTTTAATTCTTTTTACACTAGCTTTAAAAATTCTATTGAATAATATTTTCAATTGCTAATTTTATTTAAGTAAGAGTTGGGGCATAAAATCCACAACTCTTACTTAAATTTTATTTTATACAGGTATTATGCTCAAAGCAATTATTGTTGATGATGAAGCCAAGGCGAGAAGAATATTAGAAAGCTTTATTCTAGAGTACTGTCCGCAGGTTACCATATGCGCCCTGGCCGAAGATGTACCCCAGGCCGTAAAGGCCATAAAAAAATACCAACCCGATGTAGTTTTTTTAGATATTGAAATGCCCGGATACAACGGCTTTCAATTACTAGAATTTTTTGATGACATAAATTTCGAAATCGTTTTTATAACCGCCTATAGCCAATTTGCATTAAAAGCATTTGAAGTAAGCGCAATTGATTATTTATTAAAACCTTTACAAATAGACCAGCTAATGAATGCGGTTCAAAAACTGGAAAAAATAAAGGGAAACTCATTAATTAAAGAGCGATTAGAAACTTTAAAACAAAACTTACACGAAAACAAAATAAATAAAATAGTGGTACCTCTTAGCGAGGGAAGTCTTTTTATTGCAGTTAATGAAATTACCTACTTAAAGGCCGAAGGCAGTTATGTACACATTTTTTTGAACGATGGAAATAAAATTCTAGTTAGTAAAAACATTAAGGACTACCAAAATGTATTAACAGAAGCGGAAGGTTTTTTTAGAACGCACCGAAGTTATTTAATAAATAGTAAATACCTTACTGCTATTAGTGCCGATAAAACAGAGGCCACATTAAAAGGTAATCACCTAGTGCAAATAGCTAGAGATAAAAAGGCAGACTTCTTAAAATACCTACAAATAATATAAGGCAACCTGCTTTTCTATTTACTTAAATACATACTTCTATCTTTATATAATTGACGGAAATAGGGATCTCTTAAATTTTTAATAAACCGAATAGCTTCTCCTGTCGATTTCATCTCTGGCCCCAACTCTTTATTTACACCAGGAAATTTATTAAAGCTGAATACCGGCTCTTTAATTGCAAAACCTTCCAGGTTTTTTTCTTCTGGTATGTCTTCTACTTTTATTTCGCCCAACATTACCTTGGTGGCATAATTAAGATAAGGCTTGCCGTATGCTTTTGCGATGAATGGTGTAGTACGAGATGCTCTGGGGTTGGCTTCAATTACATATACCTTGCCGTCTTTAATTGCAAATTGTAAATTGATAAGCCCTTTTACGTTGAGGGCCAAAGCTATCTTCTTTGCATAATCCACCATGTCTTGTACTTCTAATGGCGTAAGGTTAAAATAGGGTAGTACGGCATTACTATCTCCACTATGTATACCTGCGGGCTCTATATGCTCCATAATGCCCATTACATGAAATTTTTCGCCATCGCAAATAGCGTCTATCTCTGCTTCTTGGCAGCGATCGAGAAAGTGATCAATCAATATTTTATTGCCAGGTATATGTTTTAATAAACTTACTACGGCATTTTCTACCTCATCATCATTAATTACAATACGCATACGCTGACCGCCTAGTACATAAGAGGGGCGCACAAGTACGGGATAGCCCACTTTATTAGCTACATCAATGGCTTCGTCTACGGTATAAGCCGTTCCATAGTCGGGGTAAGGAATGCCAAGATCCTTCAGCATATCACTAAAGCGACCACGGTCCTCGGCAATGTCCAAACTATCGTACGAAGTGCCAATAATATTGATTCCTTTAGCGTGTAATTTTTCTGCCAATTTTAAAGCGGTTTGTCCGCCAAGCTGTACTATTACGCCAGCAGGTTTTTCATGCTCTATAATTTCCCAAAGGTGTTCCCAATACACTGGTTCAAAATATAATTTATCGGCTATATCAAAATCGGTGGAAACGGTTTCGGGATTACAGTTTACCATAATAGCTTCGTAGCCACATTCTTTAATGGCTAATAAACCATGCACACAGCAGTAATCAAACTCAATGCCTTGGCCTATGCGGTTGGGCCCGCTGCCCAATACAATTATTTTTTTCTTGTCTGATACCTTGCTTTCATTGTGGTTACCCCCTTCAAAGGTGGAATAGAAATAAGGCGTTTTGGCTTCAAACTCTGCAGCACAAGTGTCTACCATTTTATATACCCTTGTAATGCCTGCTGCTTTTCGTTTTTCGTACACATCATCTTCATCGCCATGACCGGTAATGCGACTAATTTGCTCGTCGCTAAAACCGTTTACTTTAGCCTCTCTCAATAATGCAAGTGGTAAATCATCTAAATCGTACTTGGCTATTTCTTTTTCGAGTGTACATATTTTTTGAATCTCGTACAAGAACCAGCGGTCTATACCATTGGTAGCTTTTGAAATAGAACTTACCGAAATGCCCGCCATTAGTGCATCTTTAATGCGAAAGATGCGGTCCCATTTTGGTGTTTTAATATATTCTAATAGTTCGTCGGCATGCATTAGGCTTTTGCCATAATAGCCAAGGCCCACGGCATTATTTTCTAAACTTTGACAGGCTTTTTGCACCGCTTCGGTAAAGCTGCGGCCAATACCCATTACTTCGCCCACACTTTTCATTTGAAAGCCTAGCGTATCATCTGCACCTTTAAACTTATCAAAATTCCAACGTGGAATTTTTACAATTACATAATCTAGTGCCGGCTCAAAGTAGGCAGAAGTAGTTTTGGTAATTTGATTTTGTAATTCATCTAAATTATAACCAATGGCCAGCTTGGCTGCAATTTTAGCAATGGGATAACCCGTGGCTTTAGAGGCTAATGCAGATGAGCGGCTTACTCTAGGATTAATTTCAATGGCTAATATTTCTTCCGTATCCGGATTTAGGGCAAACTGTACATTACATCCACCGGCAAAATTGCCGAGGTCACGCATCATTTTGATGGCCGTGTTTCGCATAAGTTGCATACCAGTATCGCTCAGCGTCATGGCAGGAGCCACCGTTACCGAGTCGCCAGTGTGTACCCCCATGGGGTCAAAATTTTCTACGGTACAAATAATACATACATTATTGGCTGCATCTCGCAATAGTTCTAACTCAAATTCTTTCCAGCCCAGTACGGCTTTTTCTACCAGCACTTCATGTATGGGGCTGGCGGTAAGTGCACGGTTTAGTGCTTCATCTAAATCTTCTTTTTTAAATACCAAGCCTCCACCGGTACCACCAAGTGTAAATGAGGGGCGCAATACTAAAGGGAAGCCAATGGATTGTGCAAACTCTTTTCCTTCTAAAAAAGAGTTGGCAATTTTTCCTTGTGCCACTGTTACGCCTAATTCTATCATCCATTTTCTAAACTGCTCTCTGTCTTCTGCTTTTTCTATGGCTTTTATATCAACGCCAATTAGTTTTACATTGTACTGCTCCCACAGGCCAATTTCTTCTGCTTCTTTGGCAAGGTTCAGTGCTGTTTGTCCGCCCATGGTAGGTAGTACGGCGTCTATTTCATTTTCTTGCAAAATCTTTTCAATACTATCCACCGTAAGCGGCAAAAGATAAACCCGGTCTGCCATCATGGGGTCTGTCATAATGGTGGCCGGGTTACTATTAATAAGTATTACTTTAATGCCTTCTTCTCGTAGGCTGCGGGCGGCTTGTGTACCTGAATAATCAAACTCGCAGGCCTGACCAATAATGATAGGACCAGAACCGATAATCAATACTGACTTGATGGAATTGTCTTTTGGCATTTTTTGTTTTTAATTTTATTAGGCAGTAAATCGTTCTGAAAAAACAAATTGCGCAAAAGTAGTGTAATGCTAGCTTTTATAAGGTGTGAATTTCAAATATTTTCAAAATAAATAAATGATGGCTATTGCTTTTTTATTCTTTTGTAAGAGAGCTGATATTGGTCGTCGAAAATATTCTTGTTTTCGTGTAAATAACCAACAACCGTTTGCTTAAATTCTTCTGGCGATTTATAAAATTTTCGTTTTGTAAAATCTTCTGTTATCATTTTTACCGAAAGTGTGTCGTTTTGCATTTTTATATGCCCGATGTAATAAACCGTTTGATTTTTTACTTGAATTTTGCCTTTTTTATCTCTTTCCGTAACCACTACATCGGCCATTACATTCATAAAGGGCGCTCCGTTTAAATAGGTAAGAAAACCGGTAAAATAAGCCGTGTCTGGTAAAATCATATCGCCTTTAATAGATTTACCATAGCGGATGATGGCATACAGCGAATCTGTTTTAGGTTTAATATCCAATGCTTCTATCCCAAAAAAATCGCTGCCATCTTTTACAATGCCATACCAATAGCCAGTAAGGCTAGTGTCAATAGCTTGGGTGGGGCTTGCATCCAGTGGCTTATTAGATTCAAAAGGGCAGGCGGATAGAATAATGGTTAAAGGCAGAAGCCAAAAAAAGTGTTTCATTATAATGGTCAATATTATTTATAATCTTAGTGCAAATATTCAGTTTTCTTTTTCTTTTTAAATAGGGCATAGCCAATTCCAAAAACTACCACCGTACCCAAACCGGTTAAAAATAAATTTAATTTTCTTTTTCTTTCTTTTTCTCGCCTTGCCTTTTCGCCCGAAATAAAGTCAATCATTGGTTTAAACCCAGCTATTTTCTTTTCAAGGCTGTCGCTATTAGTGATGGCTTCTATTACTTCACCAATAATTTCCGACTGTATTTTGTCAAGTTTGCGATTATAGTAGTGTTGTTTCCAACTTGGGATAGCAGTTTTTTGTTTTTTTAGAATAATCTTTAGTTCTTCCATCTTCTTTTTGGTATCATACAAATCTGCAGGGTCATATTGTAAGGAAAAATCATAAGCCATGTATGCCAACGCTGCAGATTCTTGTGTGGCATATAAATCTCCCAACTCGTCAAATACATTGGCTAACAGCTTATCGGGAAATGGGGTAAAGGGTACTCTTTCTTTTAATTGATATTCTATCTGCCAGATTTTATTTTCCAGGTGTTCATTTCCTTTTGAATTAAAATGTACACCGGTATTCAATACCTTGTTTTTGCTTAACCAATCTGCATCATCTTTCATTAATAGTTTAGCTTCTAATACTTTTACATGCACCCACTCACTGCCGTTATGCGAATCGGGATTAAGCTGTATGCCCTTTTTAATAAATTCTAATGCCTTTTCATTATTACCATTCAGTTCGTATGCGGTACCAAGGTTGGCAGCAATAGTATAATCATTGGGATTGGCTTTTTGCAATTTGATTAGAATGGCAAGGGCTTCTTTGTGTTTGCCAAGGTACATCAGGTTTACAGCAATATCAGATTGCACCTCTTTGTTATACTGGCTTAATTTGTTTAAATCATATTTAGCCAAAAATTCTGTCGCTGCTTTTTTGTCTGGTTCGTTGTAGAGTACTAAACCCTCCCTTCCACTCTCATGCACATTGCCATATTTGTCTTTATGAAATTCATTTAGGCAAGCCATGCAAATGTTTACAGCTATAGCTGCAATAAATAACAAAAAAACTTTTTTCATTTTATATTATTAAAGATTTCGACTAAGTCGTTTTCTCTTTCTTACCAAATAAATCCTTCAACAGGCCCTCTGCATCTGCCATGTTTTCTTTTAATGCTTCGGCACCTTTAGTACGCAACTCATCAAAATAATCTTTCAATTTTTCAACGCCTGCTTCTGCATCAGCTTTAAGGTGATTAGCTTTTTCTTTAATATCCTCCGCCAGTTTTTCTTTTTCCTCATCTGTCATTTGCATATACTTATAAATAGCTAGGCCGGCGGCAGCGCCTAATAGAAAAGTAGCAATGTGTTTTGATTTTACAGGCATTGTTTTGCGTTTTAGAAGTTAAGTTTGCAAAAATTGAAATTAAGCATAATTGAGCATGAAGATTTATAAGCAGGTAGTTAAAATTTTATTAACGGGGTGTTGGGTTCTAATAATTAGGAATAATAGTTTTTCTCAGCATAAATATCCGCAAGACTATTTTCGTAATCCGGTAGGTATACCCATGCAGTTATCGGCCAATTTTGGTGAGCTGCGCCCCAATCATTGGCATATGGGGCTGGATATAAGAACAATGGCAAAAGAAAATATGCCCATATATGCTGCAGCCGAAGGTTATATAGCGCAAATAGGCATTAGAGGGTCCAGCTTTGGGCGGTTTATAGTCATCAATCATCCCAATGGATTATCTACTTTATATGCCCACCTCAATGACTTTTATCCTGCGTTGGAAAGTTATGTAAGATCTCAACAAGCGGCACAAGAAAGCTGGGCCGTAGAACTGGATTTTACACCCACCCAATTTCCGGTGCATAAGGGAACCTTTATAGCTTACAGTGGTAATACCGGCGGCTCGCAAGGGCCACATTTGCATTTTGAAATATTTGATACCAAAACCACCAAGCGTTTCAATCCATTGCTATTTGGTTTTTCGCTGGAAGATGAAATACCGCCTGTTATATATAGATTGGCCATATATGATAGAAGTAAATCGGTATTTGAACAAACACCCAAAATTTTTACCCTAAAAAACACCGATAGCGGTTATATTATTCCTAAAATACCCGTTGTAAAAACAGGTTTAAGAAAAGTGAGTTTTGCATTGCAAATGATTGATAAAATGAATGGCGGCGGATCGGATAATGGGGTATATGGCGCTAAATTATTGGTAGACGATGAGCCAAAAATAGCTTTTTTATTAGATAGTATTGATTATGACGAAACGCATTACATAAATGCACATATTGATTATAAACATGATTATAACGGCGGTATTTATTTGCAACATATTGCTAAATTACCGGGGCATAATGGCCCAGAATATAAAATAATAAAAAGCGATGGCGTAGTACATTTAGTAGATACAACCATGCGGCAAGTTACAATAGCGGTAAAAGATGCATACAACAATACCTCAACACTCCGCTTTTCCATTCAGCATGATGATAGCTTAGTAACCGAAAAGTACTATGGTGGCGTACAAACTTTTTTACCACAACAAGTAAATCTGTTAGAAAAAAAAGATATTGAAATATACCTGCCCGAGGGTTGTATGTATGATACTGTACCAGCGTATTATCAATCTTTACCCGCCGTTGGGTACAATGCGATTTCGGCTACGCACCGAATTAGTAGTCCCGTATACCCAGTGCATGAGCCATTTACCATACGCCTAAAGCCCAATCGTACCGTCGATAACACGATAGCTGAAAAACTAATAATAGCACAACGAGGCGGAAAAAAAAGTAGTTTTAAAAAAGCCACATTTGTAAATGGATGGATAACGGCTGCGTTTACCCGCTTTGGCGATTTTCAAGCCTATACTGATTTTTCGCCACCCACTATTAATAGTATAGGTAGTGGTGATACTGTAAACCTAAGCAAAGCCAACCGATTAGTATTTACCCCTGCTGATAATTTTGGCATTGAAAAATTTCATGCTTCTATTTACACTTGCCCGCAAGATAGTACAGGCTACTTATGTGATAGTACAACCGCAAAAGAATATAAGTGGCTACGATTTACCAATGACAAACTGCGCAACTGGATTTATAAATTTGATGAAAACTTACCAATAGGGGTACACCATCTACGCGTAAAAGTAGAGGACTTGGTAGGCAACACTACTATTAAAGAATGGTGGATAAAGCGAACCCATTATACACCACCAACGCCCAAAAAACCTACTACTTCTACAAAGAAAATAACAAGTAAAAAAAAGGAAGCAGCAAAAAAACTGGCGGAGAAAAAAAAGAAGGAAGCAGCCAAAAAAGGAAAAACAGCTACTAAAAAAAAATAGAATGGCAATCGTTTTGAAAGAGGGCGATAAAGCCCCTGCCTTTATTGCATTGGATCAAAATGGAAACAAGGTTTCGTTAAAGGATTTTAAAGGCAAAAAGCTGGTTTTATACTTTTATCCAGAAGATGATACGCCTACTTGTACCATACAAGCTTGCAACCTGCGGGATAATTATACCTTGCTTAAGCAAAATGGTTTTGAAGTAGTAGGAGTAAGTCCGGATGAGGTGGTAAAGCATAAAAAGTTTGAAGCAAAATTTAATTTACCATTTACCTTACTGGCAGATACTAAGCATATTATTTTAGAAAAATATGGCGTATGGGATCAAAAGCAAATGTTTGGAAATAAATATATGGGAGTACTACGTACCACTTTTGTAATTAATGAAAAGGGTATAATATGTAAAATATTTTTACGACCAAAGAATAAAGACCATGCAGCAGAAATATTGGCAAAAAATTGAATAGGCAGCAATTAACTTTGCTAACACATTCGATTAGCTAAATATTACAGCTTTACGAAAACAAAGTATAGCCCCATACTATCCAACCATCCAAAATCAATGAAATAAAAATTACCATCTTTACTCCTTCCTGGCAATCAATAGCAGTATCTTTCCAACGTGAAAGCAAAGCAAGTAACAATTAAAGAAAATTCATGGCTAGCCAAACTGGCGGCATTAAAACTAGGCGAAAAAAAAATGGCCATGGTACTAGGGCGCACTATACACTTGCATAATACCACCGCACAAGAATTTTTACAAGATGAAAAATGGGTAAAGCATGAATTAAAACATATAGAGCAGTACCGCCGCCATGGTGTGGTTGGTTTTTTAAGCAGGTACTTATTAGAGTCTGTAAAAAAGGGATACCATCATAATAAGTTTGAGAAAGAAGCGAGGGCATGTGAGTGTGAAGATGTAATGACTAACGAGGAAATAAAATTTAAGATTAAGTAGAAATTTTTTAAAATTTTAGTTTACCACCCACTCCACCCCACCAAAATCAAAACATTCTTCTACGTTATGTATCACCACTAATTGCCCAGCCGTGTTTACTTCCTTTATCACCGCTTCTAACACTCGGTTATCTTTTTTAAATTTTACTATTTTACCTTTTTTGTAAAGCAAATGGTTATATAAATAGTAAGCCGTATTGAAATCACTGCTTAATAATTCATTATAGGTTTCGCAAAAAACTTGGTGCAGCTCTTTGGCCAATACAAGCGGCTCAAAGGTTTTTCCCGTTATTTGTTTTAATGATACGGGGTTGGGTAGTGCCGGGTCAAATGCCGTTTGATTAATATTAAAACCCATACCCACTACCGCCCATTTAAAATAACTTCTTGCTCCGGTGCCACCATTTTCTTCTAGCCTATTTTCCATTCTACATTCTACTACCCCCGTTTCTATTAATATGCCCCCTGCCTTTCTGTCCTGCCAGTAAAGATCGTTGGGCCATTTAATACGTGTAGCATCTCCTGCATATTTGCTAAAAAATCGGTAGCCGGCTATGGCAGCGCAGGCACTTAGCGCAAAGGTATTTTGTGTGTTATTTAGGTCGGGCTGCAGCAATATACTCAATGCAATGTTAGTTCCTTTTTCAGAGGCCCAGGTTTTGCCTCGCTGCCCTTTGCCGGCTATCTGCTCATGGGCAAAAATGCCCATTCCATGCCATGCCGCTGGCTGACGGCTTGGCGGCTCGCCACCTTTTATCAACTGCCGGGCATAGTTGTTGGTACTATCCACCGATAGTAGTTCAATAAATGAACAGTTGGCCGGTATCAATGCAGGTGCTTGTGCCAATTAATTGCTATTTTTGACAAAGAAACGAAGTTTAGGGTTTTGGTTTGTTGTTTATAGTTCTTACACCCAATAATAAGTAAAACAACCAATAACCCTAAACTGTAAACTATAAACAATAACTTTTTTGGAAAAATTATCAGTACTAGCAACCCGCAAAAAAAAGACTGCCGTACGCTTAACCAAGGCATCAAAAATCATTAAAACAATTATTACTGCTATACAGCAAAAAAAGGGAGAGAATATTATTTCCCTCGACCTGCGTAAGATAGATGAAGCAGTAGCCGATTTTTTTATTATTTGTGAAGCAGGAAGCCAGCCACAAGTAAGGGCCATTGGCGAACATATAGAGCATTTGGTAAAAGAAAATTGTGAAGAAAGCCCCTTTCAGCAGGAAGGATACAATAATCTGCAGTGGGTATTAATAGACTATATTAACGTAGTGGTGCATGTAATGCTGCCAGAAAACAGAAAGTTTTATAACTTGGAAGATTTGTGGAGCGATGCGGCAGCCGAAGAACACAATGAGTAAACTTGCATATTAAAATGTGCAGCTAACTATACTTTTGTAAAGCATTAATCATTATAAAGGAGCGAACGGAGAGAATACAACTATGTCACAAGAGCAAAATAATAAGGGCGGCATACCACCTAGGTTTGATGGCCGCCCCGGTGGTAACCATACAGACCCTTCAGGAAAAAAAGGAACTAAGTTTAATATCTATTGGATATATGCCATTATTCTGGCATTGCTAATAGGCTTTTCTATGTTCAGTTCTTTTTCTGGTAATACAGCAAAAACATCAGTACTTGAATTTAAAAACATGATTGCTGCTGGTGAGGTAGCTAAGTATGTAGTAATAGAAAACCGCAAAAATGTAAAAATATTTCTTACAGAAGCGGCACAAAAAAAATATGAAGCAAGGCTAAAAGATGCCCATGCCAAAGCCAAAGGCCCGCATATGGCTTTTAAAGTAAGTAGCCTTGAAGGCTTTGATAAAGAGATGGCCGACTTTTATACTAAAAACACGGCTGCAAAAGAAGTAGAAAAGCTTGCCGATACGGAGAAGGATATATTTGGTGGCTTATTACAATTCCTTTTCCCCATATTAATATTAATAGGCCTTTGGGTGCTTATGATGCGTAAGGTAAGCGGCGGCCCAGGCGGCGGGGGTGGTCCTGGTGGTATATTTAATATTGGCAAATCCAAAGCCACACTTTTTGATAAAGGCACAAAAGTAAACATCACTTTTGCCGATGTGGCTGGCTTAGATGAAGCCAAAGTAGAAGTAATGGAAATAGTTGACTTCTTAAAAAATCCAAAAAAGTATACCAACTTAGGTGGTAAAATTCCTAAAGGTGCTTTACTGGTAGGCCCTCCCGGTACCGGTAAAACATTATTAGCAAAAGCAGTGGCCGGTGAGGCACAAGTACCTTTCTTTAGCCTTAGTGGATCAGACTTTGTAGAAATGTTTGTAGGCGTAGGTGCCAGCCGGGTAAGAGATTTGTTTAAGCAAGCAAGAGAAAAAGCTCCTTGTATTATTTTTATAGATGAGATAGATGCCATTGGTAGGGCTAGGGGAAAGAATGCCATGATGAGTAATGATGAAAGAGAAAGCACCCTTAACCAAATGCTGGTAGAAATGGATGGCTTTGGTACCGATGTAGGTATAATCGTATTAGCCGCTACTAACCGGCCAGATGTATTAGACTCTGCATTACTGCGCCCTGGCCGTTTCGACCGTCAAATTTCTATAGATAAGCCAGATGTAAAAGGAAGAGAAGATATTTTTAGGGTACACCTTAAGCCTATTAAAATATCCAGCACTTTAGACATCAATAAACTAGCAGAGCAAACGCCCGGTTTTGCCGGTGCAGATATTGCCAATGTGTGTAATGAAGCAGCATTGATAGCCGCCCGTAAAAATAAAGAAGCGGTAGATATGTCAGATTTTCAAGATGCGGTGGACAGGGTAATTGGTGGACTAGAAAAGAAAAATAAAATCATTTCTCCTGAAGAGAAAAAAATAATAGCCTACCACGAAGCCGGTCATGCTGTTTGCGGTTGGTTTTTAGAGCATGCCTATCCCTTATTAAAAGTTACCATAGTACCAAGGGGTACTGCGGCATTAGGTTATGCACAATACACCCCTAAGGAGCAATACTTATACAATACCGATCAATTAAGCGATCAAATTTGCATGACGCTAGGTGGTAGAGCCAGTGAGCAAATTTTCTTTAGTAAAATTTCAACTGGGGCGCAAAACGATTTGCAACAGATAACCCGAATAGCTTACTCCATGGTTACTGTATATGGTATGAACGATAAGGTGGGTAATATAAGTTTTTACGATCCTCACCAGGAAACGGCCTTTACCAAACCATATTCGGATGAAACAGCCAAGATGATTGATGAAGAGGTAAGAAAGCTAATTGATATAGCCTACGAAAAAACGTTGGCCTTATTAACAGAAAAGAAAGAAGAAGTAGAAAAATTGGCAAATGCCTTATTAGATAAAGAAGTACTCTTTCAAAGCGATGTAGAATTATTAATTGGCAAGCGACCCTTTGAGGAAAAAAAACTCATAGACGCCACTCCCGAGCCTGCTATTCAAACCGAATCCGCCAGCGAAACTTCTGCTGTTGCGCCTTCTAATGATAGTAGCCCCAATAATAACCCGGCTTAGTTATGAATGTAACGCCTTCAAAAGAAAATATATTAAAAAAAATCCGCAAGGCGTTGAGTCATCCAACGCCTTTGCCTTTTCCGCAAAGTGAAGGTACACAACCTGTAGTGCCTGCTTTACAGCAAGAGGCCGAAGTTGAGTTTGCCGAACAATTTACCAAGCTGCAAGGAAAATTTATTTTTTGTATCAATCAGCAAGAGTTGGCTTTTCAACTTTCTAGTTTAATAAAAAAACAAGATTGGCAAAAAGTTTATTGTCTGGAAGAAAAATTACTCAGCTCCTTTGCAGGGCAGTTGGGAGATAGATTAGTAACCACCGATTTATCTAATTGCGATGTATCGATAACTGGCTGCGAATATTTAGTAGCACGTACGGGTAGTATTGTAATGAGTGCCGCACAGCAGGGGGGCCGCACTACCAGTGTGTATGCACCTATACATATATGCATTGCTTACACCCATCAATTAGTATATGATATTAAAGATGCGTTAGTAGCAACCAAAGAAAAGTTTCAAAACAATTTACCCTCTCTCATCACCTTTGCCACTGGCCCCAGCCGCACAGCAGATATAGAAAAAACTTTGGTAGTAGGTGTGCACGGGCCTAAAGAGGTGTATTTATTTTTAGTAGAAGAATAAGAACCAAATAGCACAAGCATAAAATGGGATGTATACAATTGTATTATTTAGGTATGAAAAATAAATTCTCATTGTATCAATTTTTAATAATACAGATGTAGGAATCTCATTTCTCTTTTTCTTCTTCAAGCGCTTAGCCTAACTTTACCATATGCCAACCCCATCTACCTATCATTTATTTGTGTACGGCTCATTACGCAGCGGGTTTAAAAGCGAAATGTACACCTACATTAGCCAGTTTTTTAATTTTGTTAGCAATGCTAAAGTAAAAGGCAAGTTGTACGATTTGGGTGAATACCCAGCGGCCACCCCTACTAATGAAGAAGCTTATATTGTGGGCGAATTATATGTGATAAAAAACCAACATGAATTTTCATGGGCCATTGGTCAGCTTGACGATTATGAAGGAGTATCGGTAGAGGCACATGAAGTACAGTTGTACAGAAGAGAAATAGCCGACATATTTTATAATGATAAGGTAACCCCCGCCTGGATTTACTGGTATAATGGCGATGTTAATGGCAAGCCTATTATAACCGCTGGAGATATTCTTCAATATATAAATACTAAGAAATAAAATTATTATGAAAAAACAAATCTATCTTTTTTTATTACCAAGTTTAATGCTTGTTTCTTGCGAGTTCAAATGCAACATAGGTAAAGTAAATGAGCCAACTAATAATCATAAAAAAGTAATAGAAAAAGAAGGAGCTGTAATTTTTAATGGAATAGAATTAGCGGCCAATAAAGTAAAGCTAAACAAAGCCTATTTGGTTGAAAATAATAAGTCGGGCAAATCCATAAACGAAAATAATTTCATAGATGTAAAGGAAGGTGTAAAACTGATGTTAATTATTGATAGTGGGTGGACCGCAATAAATAATAGTGTATGGTTAGGGGCTTCTATGAAAGTAACCGCCGATAATGGTGAGGTATTAATGAATAAACAAGATATGTTTGAAGAATTTAATGAAAATGGCATTTCTATAAACGATTCAAAATTCCTTGCATTATCTGTTTTTTTTACTGAGTGGTATGCCAAAAGGCCCGTTTCGCTGGATGTAACATTTAATATTTGGGACAAAAAAGGCGAAGGTTCAATTATAGGTAAGTACAGGGTACATACAAAATAGCATGCAAAAAAAATCTAATAAAATATACTTTCTCTCCGACTTTCATTTAGGCGCACCTACCCATGCGGCAAGCCTAGAAAGAGAAAAACAATTAGTACTTTTTTTAGACGAAATAAAAGCAGCTGCGGCTGAAATTTTTTTAGTGGGCGATATGTTTGATTTTTGGTACGAGTATAAAACCGTAGTGCCCAAAGGCTATGTTCGCTTATTAGGAAAACTTGCCGAATTAGCCGATGCAGGTATACAACTCCATTTTTTTGTAGGCAATCACGACATGTGGATGAAAGATTATTTTCAGCAGGAGCTTAGCATGCCGGTTTATTTTGAACCAAAAGATTTTGAGCGCAACGGAAAAACGTTTTTAATAGGCCACGGCGATGGCTTGGGACCCGGCGACCATGGTTATAAACGTTTAAAAAAAGTTTTTAGAAGCCCCATCAGCCAATGGCTATTCGGAATTTTTCCTCCTAAATTAGGTATAGGCTTGGCTAATTACATGAGCCGTCGCAGCCGGGCACAAGCTGGCGCCACCGAAGAAACATTTTTGGGAGAAGAAAAAGAATGGCTGATTATTTATAGCAAAGAGGTGCTAAAGCAAAAAAAAATTGATTTTTTTGTGTTTGGGCATAGACATTTACCCATCGATTATCGTCTAGCTGAAGAGGCACGCTACATTAACCTTGGCGATTGGATTAACTATTGCACTTATGCCGTGTTTGATGGGCAGAATTTGGAGTTAAAATCATATATCGGAAAAGAAGAAAAAATAATACGAAACTAATTGAGGCAACTACTTACAATATTATTATTTATCGGCACCAACCTTACGCTACAGGCACAGGAGGATAGTACTTTTCGTTTTATACGAAAGATAAAAGGAGATGTAGTGGCCTTTACGGTAGATAATTTGGATAACATTTACATTCTCAACAGTAGGAATCAATTAAAAAAACTAAACGCCAACGGCGATTCAGTAGCTATTTACAATGATGTAAAAAAATTTGGTATTGCTGCTTATATCGATGCGGCTAATCCGCTGAAAATTTTATTGTATTACAAAGATTTTTCTACCGTGGTAATGCTAGATAGGTTTTTAAATGCAGTTAATACGATTGATTTAAGACGGAGCAATATTTTACAAGCCAAAGCCATTGGCCAATCGTACGATAATAAACTTTGGGTGTATGATGAGCTGGAAAACAAATTAAAGAAGATAGATGAAAATGGGAAGCTTTTGCAGGAAACACCTGATTTTCGTTTACTATTTTCGGTAACGCCACAACCACAAAAAATATTTGATGAAAACCAATTAGTGTATCTATACGACTCTGCCTATGGTGTAAACGTATTTGATTACTATGGTATGCTGCGCAATAATATAATGATACAGCATTGGCAAAATTTTAAAGTAACAGGCAATTACATTTACGGCTCCAAGGCCGACACTTTATACCGCTACGATATAAATACTACCTACTACGACGAATGGAAAATGCCCATAGCCATAAGCAATAGCAAGGCATTTAATTTTACAGCTACCAGGTTATATGCCTTGCGCAAAGAAGAAAAGGACGCAGTGTTGATGGTATATGGGATAAAATAATTTTTTTGTAGATTTGAGTTAAGATGAAAACGTATACAAGAATACCTGATGTGCCAGTAACAGCACTAGATGTGTTTAAACTTTTGCCCCAAGGCACAAGGGCTGAGGTTATTAATAATGTACTATATATGTCACCCTCACCAAAATACCCACACCAAAGTTTGTTACTCGTATTAGCCCGTTTAATCGGTAATCAGATAGCAGATGGCCGTATGGGGGAACTAATCCTATCTCCATTTGATGTGTACTTGGAGGAACATACATCAGCCGTGCAGCCAGATTTGCTATATGTTTCCAACAAAAATAAAGGCATAATAAAAGAGGATGGCTATATACATGGCGCCCCCGACCTGATAATTGAAATATTGAGTACCAACGAAAAAAGGGATAGAACGCTGAAAAAAGATTTATACGAAAAAGCTGGCGTTAAAGAATATTTTATGATTGATCCCAAAACCAAAATGGCCGAAGCCTACCTTTTAAAAGGAAAAAAATACCAACTACAGTATAGTAAGAAAAAATTGTTTGCCTCCTCTTTGTTAAAGCTAGAGTTTGGATTTTAATCCTTAATTTTTCAAGAGTTCTGTTTTTGGTGTTTCAAAATTTGCGACAAATAAAAGACTGCGCCGGAAATAGCTGCAACACCAATAAAGGGGTTGTTAGATTTTTGCTTACTTAAAACCATAAATGTTGTAATGCCAACAATAAAAATTACGGCAAGTATTGCAGTAAATGGGAAAGCCTCATTTTCAAAAATTGTTTTCTCTCTTTCGATATTTTTAAGCTTTGTAGTTGCAGTTTCATGATTTACTACCATTTTTTCCGTATTCAATTTTTCTACATACTTGGTAAATAATGAACCAACATTTCAAAATCGCCATTGGTAAATCACTAATGCCTACAAAGTTGATATGATTCTAAAAGTTTTCATACTAAAATATTCTAACAGAATCGTCAATATTTTGGTTCACCTCCACCACTCCCGGTCTTTTCCCTTTTTCAAAAGTTCCCAATGCACTATCCCATTGCAAGGCTTTAGCACCATTGATAGTAGCCCATTGCAAAATGGTTTCATCCGCAATATGCGGAAAATGCTTTTTTATGGCAGCTATTTCTTTGGCAATAGAAAGTTGCCAGTTGCTACTGTAGCTATCTGTGCCTAATACAATATGGCAATGATGCTTAATAAATAAATCAATAGGGGGTACATTATTTTCAATATACAGATTAGCGTTAATGCAAAAACAGTACACTAACTGTAACCCATTGGCAGCAGCAAACTCATTAGCCCACACAATATCTTCCTCGGGCATATACGTATTGTGTATTAAAAAAATAGTTTGCCCATTATTAAAATAAGGCAACACAGAACGGATGCTGCTTTTACCCGTAACAGGAAAAGGCGATTGCTCTATACCAAATATCTTAAACAGTTTTAAATAATCGCCGCCACCGGTTTTATACAATTCATCTTCTGCGGGGTGCTCCTGATTATGAATAGAAATTATTTGATTTTTGGTAGCCTCATTTAGTAGCTGAAATGTTTTAGGGGAAATAGAATATGGTGCATGTGGAACTAACGATGACCGTTGACGGTTGGTCGATGTTCGGCCACCATCCGCCAATCTATCATCGATCATCTTATTTAAGACTTCTTTATACTGAAGCATATTTGCTTCCGCTTTTTCATCTGTAAAGCTCAATACCTCTACAAAATTTTGCCAGCGTATGCCGCTTCTACTTTTTATCGCAGCCGTATCAGCCGTATTACCAATATCGCCCACGGCCACAATGCCGTTGTCAAACATTTCTTTCTCTGCTGCAATAATCGCATTCCTTTTTTTTACAGCGGGATCTTCATAAGTTTCCCCCTCCAAAGATGTTTTAGGAGAGACCTCTCTCTTGGTTACCACCGAACATAAAAACTCAATTAAACCGGTATGCGGTGGTATTACATCTTTTAAGTGGCTTAGCTCCAGGTGGCAATGGGCATTGATGTGGCCGGGCATTAAAATGCCATCATATTGCTGCACATCATCACCAGCCTGTGTGTGAGGTACAATGGCCTCAATAGTACCATCAGCTTGGGTAACTAGTACTGATTGAGTATGAAAGCGAAAGCCATCAAATATCTTTTTGGCACCAACTTTTAAGTATGACATGGCGTAAAAGTCCTAAAAAATTTGCATAATTGTGAGGTGTGAAGTTGAGCTTGTCGAAACCATCCTCCGACAAGCTCAGGATGACAAAGTACGGTGAGGTTCAGGCTTACAACCCCTAAAAGTTTATTTATTAAAATACCAAATTGTTCCCCACTATTTCTTTGTTACTTTTGCAAACCTTTTTAGATGAATGTGGAAAGAGGATAGATGATAGTGAATTGATGTTGTTAAGTAGGATTACTACTGTACAAGTGTGCGACCTCGTCTAAAAGCCGAGGCACGGCGCAAGGGAAGATGCTCAGGGAACTGAAGCTGGTAAACAAATAAAAAATATGTTAGACAGACTTGAAGCCATAAAAGCAAGATTTGACCAATTAGGTGTTGCCCTTACCAATCCAGAAATTGTGGGTAATAATAGAAAATTTGCCGAAACCAGTAAGGAGTACCGTGGCCTTGAAAAAATTGTAATAGCCTATAATGACTATAAAAAAGTACTAGACGATATTGATTTTTATAAAGAAGCGCTAAATGGCGATGATGAAGAAATGAGAGAGCTCGCTAAAATGGAAGCACCAGCACTTGACGAAAAAAAAGATCAGGTAGAAGCCCACATACGCCAATTATTAATACCGAAAGATCCGCAGGATGATAAAAATGCCATACTAGAAATAAGAGCAGGCACTGGTGGCGATGAGGCTAGCTTGTTTGCAGGTAATTTATTAAGAATGTACTTAAAATACTGCGAAAAAAAGGGTTGGAAAACAGCCATACTGAGCGAAAATGAAGGCACCGTGGGTGGATATAAAGAAGTACAATTAGAAGTAGCGGGCGACGATGTATATGGTACCTTAAAGTTTGAAAGTGGCGTACATCGTGTGCAGCGAGTACCCGAAACCGAGGGTAGCGGAAGGGTGCATACATCTGCCGCCACCGTGGCGGTAATGCCCGAAGCAGAAGAAGTGGATTTTGAACTAAACCCTGCCGATGTAAAAATGGAAACCGCCCGAAGTGGTGGTGCTGGTGGGCAAAATGTAAATAAAGTAGAAACCAAAGTAATGCTTACGCATATACCTACCGGTACGGTAGTAGTATGCCAAACCGAAAGAAGCCAGTTAGGCAACCGAGAAAAGGCAATGGGTATGATGCGTACAAAATTATATGAAGAGCAAGTGCGCAAGCAAGAAGATGAAATAGCTCGCCATAGAAAAAGCTTGGTAAGTACAGGTGATAGAAGTGCAAAAATTCGTACCTATAACTTTCCGCAAGGAAGAGTAACCGACCACCGCATTGGCCTTACCCTTTATAATTTAGATGCGGTACTAAACGGAGAAATTAGCGAGTTGATTGATGCTTTACAGTTTGCAGAAAATGCAGAAAAGCTAACCAAACAAGAATAGTGATGTAATAATGGTTGGTTTGTTATAAAACCATCGTTGAGCTTGCTGCTTATTCAAATTTTTAAAAAGGGAACTAATCAACGTATTTTAAAAAAACGTATTTACAATTCATCCTTTTTTTGAGAAGCCAGTTTCATTAGTAAATAACAAAACAAGGCCAATAGTATAAGTTGGGTTAATGCAAATGACAGCCTATTTATATAAAATGATGGAATAAAGTAGTTGATGTTCGTTTTTTTACTATAATTTTCACTCCCTGAAAGCAAATTTTAAATACTAAAAAAATACAACATGCTTGATCAATTAATTGGATTAGTAAAACAATATGCAGGCGATGCAATTGTAAAAAATCCCGACATCCCGAACGAAAAAAATGAAGAAGCTATGGCCGAGGCTTCAAATACTGTGGTAGGTGGCTTACAAAATATTTTGGCCGGCGGCGGATTACAAAGTATCATGAATTTATTTTCTCAAGGAAATAAAGGTGGTACAGCCGGCCTTATGCAAAACCCTATTGTAAACATGATGGCAGGCCATTTTATGAAAAAACTAATGGGTAAGTTTGGTATTAATAGCGGGGCAGCTAGTAACATAGCTACCAGTCTTATACCAAGCGTGTTAAACGGATTAATTTCTAAAACACAGGACCCTAACGATAAATCGGTTGACATGAACAGCATCATCCGCTCATTAACCGGTGGTAATGCACCCGTAGCAGAACCACAGCAAAGTGGCGGCGGCGGGTTTGATTTTCAAGACCTGTTAAATAAATTTACCGGTGGCGGCGGCAGCAATGCTGGCGGTGGCGGGGGCTTTGATATTGGCGATATTATAAGTAAAGTAACCAAAGGCGCACAACAAAATCAGGAATCACAATCATCTGGCGGCGGAGGGGGTATTATGGATATGATAAAAGGATTTTTGAAGTAATAGGCGTATTAAAAATTAGTAATAGCCGGGAAGATGAAAAGTTGGTAGTAGGTATTTTTAATACTTGCCTTCTTTTCGCCTTACCGGCTTTTCTTTATTAACAAAGTAAATAGTGCAATATCTTTATACCTCAAAATTGCTAATGGAAATAAACAGCATATGCGTTTGCGGAGCAGGTACCATGGGTAGCGGCATTGCGCAAGCAGCCGCACAATCGGGCATTTACACTATTTTATTTGATTTAAATACAGTTGTACTTTCTAATGCAGAGAAAAATATTACTGCAAGCCTATCGGCATTAATTACCAAAGAAAAAATAACCAAAGAAGAGAGTGATGCAGTTATAAAGCGACTCTATTTTACCAACGAAATGGACAACTGCTTAGCAGATGTATTTATAGAGGCAATAGTAGAACAAACAGCAGCCAAAGTAGCATTGTTTAATCAATTAGCCGAACTTAATCATAGCGAATGTGTGTTTGCTACCAATACTTCATCGTTATCGGTAACAAGTATGGCGGCACTGGTGCAGCGGCCAGAAAGAGTAATAGGCATGCACTTTTTTAATCCTGCTACTATTATGAAGTTGGTAGAAGTAGTACTAACTGATTACACTAACGAACAAACAAAAAAAACAATACTCACTTTAGCCTCACAAATGAATAAAGTGCCGGTACTATGTAAAGATGCGCCTGGCTTTATTGTAAACAGAGTGGCAAGGCCATATTATATTGAAGCCCTAAGAATGGCAGAAGAAGGCGTACCAATAGAGCAGATAGACGAACTAATGGAAAATGCAGGGTTTAAACTAGGGCCTTTTAAACTAATGGATTTAATTGGCAACGATGTGAACTATGCCGTCAGTAATTCTGTATATGAACAATTGGGCAGGCCAGCACATTTGCAACCATCCGAAATACAACAAGCAAAAATTGCAGCAGGAAAGCTTGGAAAAAAAACCGGCGAGGGTTATTACAAATATTAATCGTTATAAAACACAAATCATTTGAGTATAGATATGAACGGGAATGCCTCAATGGTTGCTCCGCCACAGCAAGAGGCCGCTACTAATAAAAAGTGCCAAGTATTACTAACCGGGGCCACTGGCTTTCTAGGTTCCTATGTTATGAAGGAACTGGTAGAAAAAGGATATGCCGTAAGGGCTATAAGAAGAAGCAATAAACTACCCTTTTGGATAGAACAACATATTTTAAATAAAGTAGAATGGGTAGAAGGAGATGTATTAGATGTAGTTACTTTACAAGATGCAATGGAAGGTATTAACAAAGTAGTACACGCAGCAGCAGTTGTTTCATTTCATAAAAAAGATAGACAGCAACTTTATCAAGTAAATGTAGAGGGTACTGCCAATGTGGTAAATATGGCTTTAGAAGCAGGGGTAAATAAACTGGTACATATAAGTTCCGTAGCGGCGCTGGGACGAACAGTAAATGGATTGCAAGTAGATGAGGAAAAAAAATGGGAAGACAGTAAAACCAATACACACTACGCTATCAGTAAGTTTAAAGCAGAACTGCACGTGTGGCGGGGCATGGCAGAGGGGTTAAATGCGGTAATACTAAACCCCAGTACTATATTAGGCTATGGCGATTGGCACAGTAGTAGCTGCGCTATATTTAAACAAGTACATGATGGTTTTAAATGGTACACCAACGGTATTAATGGATTTGTAGCAGTGGAAGATGTAGCTAAAGCCAGCGTATTATTATTAGAAAGTAATATAACCGAACAACGCTTTATAATAAATGCTAGCAACTGGCCGTTTAAGCAATTGCAAGAAACAATAGCCAATGCCTTTCAAACAAAACCGCCTACAAAACTGGCTACGTCGTTGTTGCTTAACGTAGCCTGGCGTATTGAAAAGTTGAAAGCCATTTTTACAGGTAAAAAACCACTGCTTACTAGCGAAAGCGCAAAAGTGGCTCAAAGCCAAACCTATTTTAATAACGAAAAAATACTAGCAGCATTGCCCCATTTTTCCTTTACGCCTCTTGAAAAAACTATTGAAAATGCCTGTAAAAGATATGCTGCCCAAATAAGTAACATGCAACCGTAAATAGTTGTTTACTATCCTAAAAATGTAATATACGATTATGCAAAAAATACTGTTAAGTGGTTTTCTATGCTTGGCCTTTGCTAGCTTACATGCGCAATACACGGTAAGTGGTGTGGTAAAAGATATGCTAACCAACGAACCATTAGGTGGCGCCTCAGTATTTTGTCAAAATACCACACTAGGCACCACTTGTAATAAGCAAGGCGAGTTTACCCTTTCTATAAAACCCGGCGGATACGATTTAATATTTAGCTATACTGGATATGCCACGCAAACTATTAGGGTAAGCGAAGGTAAAATGATGGAGGTGGCCATGGTGAAAGAAGATAAGAGCATAGGCGAAGTGGTTATTAAAAATTCTTACGAAGTGGCAGATGGTTTAGAAAAATATGGCGACTTTTTTAAACAACATTTTATTGGCACTACGCCCAATGCACTTACTTGCGAACTTCTAAATCCACAGGTATTAAAATTTTTCTATTACAAAAAATCCAACCGCTTAAAAGTGCTGGCTACAGCGCCATTACAAATAGCTAACCATGCCCTTGGTTATCAATTGCGCTACCAATTAGACTCTTTTGTGTATTGGTATAGTAGTAATATAAATACCTACCGCGGTTATTGTTTATATACAGAAATGGAAGCCTCCGATAGTTTAAAAAAAATATGGGCCGTTAATAGGGCTCATGCCTACCGCGGATCCAAATTACAATTTATGCGTAGTGTGTATGATAGCACCATCGTAGAAGATGGATGGATAATAGATATGCTCGATGAAAAAAACGATAGTAAATTTAATAAAATACCTAACGTATACGATAGCAGTTATTATAATATCGCCATGTTATATCCAGAAAAAACAATAACAGTGGCACCGGTTTTGCCAGATACCATCCCCACCCAACAAATAGTATTGGACAGTGCAAATGGTGTAATGCAGGTAGAGTTTTATTTTCCTAGAAAAATAAGTGTAACCTATACCAAAAAGGCCCCAGAGAAAGAATACCTAAAGAAAATGAACCTGCCTTTGTCGGTTCCTTACATCATATCTTATATTGATGTAAAAGATTGGATAGCGGTTACCGAAAATGGATATTATTATGAACAAAAGGATTGGGTAAACCAAGGCTATTGGAGTTGGAAAAATGTAGGCGACCTACTACCATACGATTATTTACCAAATTGAAATATTAAGTAGGAGGTGAGAGGAAGAGTTGCTTCTATTTAAAACAAAGTCTTACAAATAGTTTAGCTACAATTTTACCTATTACTTTCCCATTACCCGCTCCCATAACAGGGGGATGCGTTTAATCCACACCAATTCTTTCATTTTTTCTCTTGCCTCTTCTACTGGCGAGCCAAAGTACACCTTGCCCCCGGCAATAGAATCTTTTACACCGCTTTGTGCATATACGGTAGCCCCTTGGCCAATAGTAAGCGTTTTACTAACGCCAACCTGTCCCCATAGTATCACATTATCTTCAATGGTAGTGGCGCCAGCAATACCTACTTGCCCGGCAAACAAACAGTTTTTTCCCACCACCGTATCATGCCCAATATGTACTAAGTTATCCATTTTAGTACCTGCACCAATTACGGTATCATGCGTTACGCCTCTATCTATAGTGCAGTTAGCACCAATTTCTACAGCATCTTCTATAATAACCCGGCCACAACTATCCATTTTTTTATAATGTATAGGGCGGTTCGTTTTTTTATTATAGTAAAAAGCATCGCTACCAATAATAGTACCAGCTTGTATAATTACATTATGCCCAATAATACAATGATTAAGTATGCACACATTAGGATGAATAATACAATTATTGCCAATAGATACATGATGGCCTATAAATGCACCCGGCATAATGGTGCTATTTGTACCAATGATGGCGCTATCGCTTATCATTTTTTCTGAAGCGGAAAATGGACGATAGTGCTTAACTATTTTTAAATATGCTTCAAATGGCTCATCTACCACTAGTAGTGCTTTACCCGCTGGACAATCGGTTGCTTTATTGATGATAATAAAACTGGCCGCTGATTGTATACAGCTAGCGTAATATTTAGGATGATCTACAAATACTAAGTCGCCTGTTTCTACTTTATGTATTTCATTAATACCAGTAGCCATACCCTTACTATTGCCAATAAGGGTAGCGCCAATAATTTGAGCAATAGTGGTAACAGGAACAGGAGTTGTAAAACGCATAGTGTAATTTTTTCAAAGGTAATAATACTTGTAGCAATGCACATTTCCCCAATGAAATAAGCAAAAAATAGATGGAGTAGTATACTACCGCGCATTTATTGTTTTATAAATAATAACTGTTGTTATATGTACGTCGTCAAAAAAAATAAAGCGTATATCATCAATGATTAAACAAAAACAATTGGCATTTATGTTTTCAACTAAACGTAGATGTTAAGTACAAGGGCAGTAATAACTGCCTTCAAATGGTGTAACTAAGACGACCATTATCCACAGGCAATTTTAAAATGTTAATAAAATAATTTGGAAATATTTTTTGGATAAGTGAAATAATATATAATATTGCATTGGGAAATTTATTTCCCGTACTTACTAACCCATCTATATATTTCCCTCTGGTTTTCCAGAGGGATTTTTTTTAGTACACCCACGTCTTTTTACGTAGGCACCGTACATATAATAATCGATAACGGCTTTCAATAAATAAAAAATAACTTTGCCTTATAAATTATAGCTATGGTAAAATCAATGACTGGGTTTGGTAGGTGCGAAAAAAACGTTGGCGATAAAACATTTTTAATAGATATCAAATCGCTCAATGGAAAACAGTTTGATCTGCAATTAAAAATGCCAGCATTGCTAAGGCCTTTTGAGTTTGAAATAAGAAAAATTCTCTCCGAAAATTTATTAAGAGGAACTGTAGAATGTTCCATCAGTTTAAAAGATACGGGCTCGGCTAAGCCCGTTACCATTAATACCGATTTGGCAAAAGCTTATTATCAACCCCTGGCCGATTTGGCGAAGGATTTACATTTGGATGCTTCACACATTCTAAGCACACTAGTAAAATTACCTGAGGTTATTACGCCCAGCGCCGAAACGCTTAATGATGAAGAATGGAGCCAATTTAAATTAGTATTACATACTGCCATTACCAATATTAATAAACATAGGCTTAATGAGGGGGCTGTTCTAGAAGAAGAACTGCGTAACCGCATAGCTAATATTACCACACAGCAAGCCCAAGTAATACAACTAGAGCCCTTGCGTCAACAAAAAATAAGAGAAGGACTAACCAAACTATTAGACGAAAAAGTAGGCAAAGAAAACTTTGATTCGAACCGCTTAGAACAAGAACTTATTTATTACATAGAAAAAATTGACATTACCGAAGAGCAAGTACGCCTTACTAACCATTGCGATTATTTTCTATCGCTACTAAGCGAAAAGGAAGATGCAAAAGGCAAAAAATTATCCTTTGTACTGCAAGAAATTGGCAGAGAGATAAACACCACCGGCTCCAAAGCTTACGACTCCACCATACAAAAGTGTGTAGTATTAATGAAAGATGAATTAGAAAAAGCAAAAGAGCAGGTGCTTAATGTACTTTAAAATAGGAAATGGCCTTGGGCAAACGTATAAAGGATAGTTCGCTATATTTTTTTATTTTTACTAGATAATAAGCTACATCAACATGTCAACGGTTTCTGCTTTCTTACGCATTGTACTATTAGCTCCTTTTCTGTTTTGCCTTTTTTTACTACCAGCTTGCAATAAAATAGAGCTGTACGAAAAAGCTGTAGCTATACCCGGGCATAGTTGGCATGCAGGCTTTACACCCTCCTTTACATTTAATATAAAAGATACTTCATCTCCCTATAAAATTTATTTCATCATTCGCCATACGGATAAGTATAATTTTAATAATATATACATAAATGTAAAAACACAACAGCCCGGCTTAGACAGTGTACAAACTACCCGCTTTGACTGTGCGTTGGCTACCAACGAAAAAGGGTGGCTAGGTGCCGGTATGGACGATATATTTGAACATAGAATAGAACTAAACACCAAGGGTAATGAGTTTTATTTTAGAAAAAAAGGCGAATACACATTTACTATAGAACATATAATGCGACAAGAGCCACTGGAGCATGTACTAAATGCCGGCCTACGTATAGAAAAAATAACCCAGCAATAAATATACTATGGCCGAAGAAAGCCATCAACGCCTACGCCGCACTACCTACACTTTTTGGATGCTACTGTTTTATATTGTAGCTGCCTTAGTATGGTGGTTTATTTCGCTAGAAAAGCAAAATAGACAAATGGCCATAAAGGATAAACAGTATTTAATGTTACAAGCTGGTAGCTTATCAACCATACAATTAGCCGATAAAATGCAAACTATTACGGCTAGTACCAAACGAAATACCACAAAGTACATTGCTGAAGGCCTTACTTTTTTGGCCCTTATTGTGTTTGGTGCCGTCATCGTTAACCGTTCTATACGTCAGCAATTTCGCTCGCAACAGCAGCAGCAAAATTTTATGATGGCAGTAACCCATGAGCTCAAAACACCCATCTCCACCACCCGCCTTAATTTGGAAACATTACAGAAGTACAATTTAGATGCAGCCAAACAAAAAAAAATAATCCGTACCACCCTCGACGAAACAGCTCGCCTTAATTTTTTAACCAATAACATACTCGTATCTTCTCAATTAGAAAATCAACGCTATAATACCGAGCCCGAAGATTTAAACTTATCTAACCTACTATCCGATTGTGTGGCCGAATTTAGCCGTCGTTTTCCCGAAAGACCGTTGATACAACAAATAGAAGAAGATACAGATATAAAAGGCGATGCCCTGCTGCTGCAAATGCTCATCAACAATTTATTGGAGAATAGTGTAAAATATTCGCCTAAAGAAACAGCCATTACTACCACATTAAAAAAGTATGGAAACATAATTGAACTAAAAATAAAAGATACAGGTAGCGGCATAGCCGATAGCGAAAAGAAAAGAGTCTTCGAAAAATTTTATCGCATAGGTAACGAAGCCACCCGCAAGGCACAGGGCACAGGGCTAGGCCTATATTTATGTAAAAAAATAGCACAAGCGCATAATGCTGACATTTCGGTGGCAGATAACGAACCACAAGGCTGTATTTTTGCCGTAGTGTTTAAAACATAATAATACAAGCAATTGTTTTATAAACTGTTTTACGGCTAGCATTTTTTGTAGCCCAGCCACAGTACTACTATTGGGCCCAGTTGCGGCGCTTTGAAAATCCCGACTTCTGCGGGACAGTTCAGGGCGCTGTTCCCTTATCATCAAAAGTGCCGAGGGTAAAATAAATGGTTAAATTCACTAAAGTTTAAAAAAGAAAATGTCCACAAACGCTAATACCTCCATACTACTTGTAGAAGATGAGGAAAACCTGCATGAAGCATTAAAACTAAACCTGGAGCTAGAGGGCTACACAGTAACCTCTGCCATGGACGGCGCTGCTGCATTAAAAGCAGTACAAGAAGAATATTTTGATCTAATTATTTTAGATGTGATGTTGCCCGAAATGGATGGAATAGCCGTAACAGAAACTATACGCATTAGTAATAACGAAGTACCTATTTTAATCTTAAGTGCCAAAAATACCAGTGCCGATAGAGTATTGGGCCTTAAAAAAGGGGCCGATGATTATTTAACCAAGCCCTTTAACCTTGAAGAATTATTGCTAAGGGTAAACAAACTGATAGATAAAAACAAAAAACTCCTGGATAAAACTACCATTGGAGATACTTACACCTTTGGCAACAACACTATCGATTTTAAAGCACAGGAAGCCTCACTTGCCAGCGGACAAAAAGTAGAACTAAGTAAAAAAGAAACCATGCTGCTTAAACTGCTTATTGAAAACAAAAATGAAGTAGTGCCTCGAGAAAAAATATTGCAAGCCGTTTGGGGTTATAATGTATACCCAACCACACGTACCATCGATAATTTTATACTCAACTTTCGTAAGTATTTTGAAGCAGATACACGACATCCTAAATACTTTCACTCCGTAAGAGGGGTGGGGTATAAGTATGCGGAGTAGGTGTAGCCCTACAGATTGTCGTGGGGTGCTATCTATAATATTATATGGCATTTACAAATCGCCTAAGGTGGGCCTCAAAATAATATCTTCTACACAAGCGGCAGGTGATAACTGAGCAGCCGCATGCACCATTTTAGCAATATCTGTGGCTTCCATAATACGTTGTTGGCTGTTATCAAAATTGCCCCAGCTATCCGTCATTACCGCACCGGGAAATACAGCGGTTACTTTTATTTGATGGAGTTTCAATTCCTCTCGCAGGTTTTTACTAAAACCATGTAAGGCAAACTTACTTATACTATATGCACCGCCATACGCTCCTAACGAGGCAATGGAGCAAATATTGAAAATATGGCCGCTCTTTCGCTCTAGCATAGGCGGTAGCACTGCCCTAGTTAAGTGGTAAGCGCTATATAAATTAGTAGCCATCTGTCTTTCTAGCAGGCCATCTGGCTCATTAAATACGGCACCCGGCTCAAACCCTCCAGCATTATTTACAACCACTGTAGGCACAGCTTCTGTTAAGCACCAATGGCCACAAGCAATGGCTTGCTCTTTTATGCTAATATCAAAAGCTTTCGCTTTAATATCTACCGATGGATATGTTGTTTGTAATGTTTCCATGGCCTTGTACAGCCCCACTTCGCTACGAGAAGTAATAAGTAGGTTGTAGTCATTTTTTGCAAATTCTTCAGCTATTGCAAAGCCTATCCCTCTTGAAGCCCCAGTTATAAATACATACAGATTCTTAAGCACTTGAGCAGCATTGTTGTTAGATTCTTTATGTTGCATAAACTATCCTTTGTTTAAGTTTGCAAAATAGTCAACAAATAGGTAATGATGATGAACCAACCTGCCTCTTTATCGGTTAGCGGCAAATACAAACATTTATTTTTCGATTTAGACCACACCCTTTGGGATTTTGAAGCCAACAGCCGCCAAACATTATTGGAGTTGTATGATACCCTTCAATTAGCTAATAGAGGGGTTACTGATTTTGATAAGTTTCACCGGCAATACCTTGTGCATAATGATAAACTGTGGAGCCGCTACCGCAATGGATTTATAAAAGTGGATGAGTTACGCTGGAAGCGGATGTGGTTGGCATTACTTGATTTTAAAATAGCCGATGAAGCATTGGCCCGGCAAATGGGTGTTATCTTTTTGGACCAACTGCCCACCCGTAATATTTTATTTACTGATGCAAAAGAAATATTAGACTACCTAACCGCTAAAAACTATGAGCTGCATTTAATAACTAACGGCTTTGAAAAAACGCAGCATAGTAAACTAAAAAACGCTGGTTTAGATATTTATTTTAAGCATGTAATTACTTCTGAAGGAAGTAACAGTTTAAAGCCACACAAAGAAATATTTGACTATGCACTTGCAAAAGCCAATGCAAAACCCGCAGAAAGTATAATGATAGGTGATGCGCTAGAGGTAGATATTTTAGGTGGTATTAATGCAGGTATTGACCAAGTGCATGTAAATCATTTAAACAAAGAAGTAGAGATGGTGAAAGGTGTAAAGCCGACATACACCGTTTTTAATTTGAAACAGTTAGAGAATTTGTTTTAAAAACCAAATACATTAGGCACTTAAAAAACAAGCGTGTAACAAAGAAATGATTACACGCTTGCAGCTTTATATTTTTGTTGCTTAATGGTGCTACCTCTTCTAAAGGCCGAGGCACGGCGCAAGGCACGATGATAGTAGTAACTACAGCTTTTTTAATAAAAGTTCTACAAAGCCTCCATCTCTTTCTTCACAAACTCCATCAGCGTTTTAATATGTGCTGGCGATAAATCGAACTTTAGGCCGGCGGCTTCAAACAAGGCGGGCAATGTTTTAGTACCACCTAATTGCAAAGCCTGTATATAATTGTTGATAGCCTGCTCCGAATTGGTTTTATACTGCTGCCACATACCAATAGCCCCTAGTTGTGCAATGCCATACTCAATATAATAAAAGGGCACTTCGTATAAATGTAATTGGCGCTGCCAACCATAACGGCGATACTCATCTAATCCACTAAAATCAATAGCAGAAGATGAGAACTCAGTGGTAATTTCCATCCATTTATCGGCTCTCTGCTCCAAAGTATGATTTGGGTTTTCGTATACCCAATGTTGAAACTTATCGATAGTGGCTATCCAAGGAAAAATAGTTATCACCCTTTCTAATTGTTGCTCTTTGGCTCTTTTTAATTCTTCAGCATTTTTAAAAAAAGCTTCCCAATGGTTCATACTAAATAGCTCCATGCTCATGCTGGCCACTTCGGCAATTTCCATAGGGTATTCCTTAAATCCGGTAAGTGCTAGCTCATGCGCTAAAAATGAGTGAATGGCATGGCCACCTTCATGCACCATAGTAGTTACATCATCAAGCGTACCAGCCGCATTCATAAATATAAATGGAGCACCACTTTCGGCAAGCGGACAGTTGTAGCCGCCGGGAGCTTTGCCTTTTCTACTTTCCAAATCTAAATGCCCCATGGCTTTCATTTTGGTAAGGCAGTCGGCAAAAAATGGTTTCATTTGCCGAAAGCATGCAATGGTTTTTTCTAATAGTTCGTTACTGTTAGCAAACGGGCGAAGGGGTGCTGTACCCATTGGCTCTGCATCCACATCCCAAGGGCGCAGGGTAGCTAAACCCAGTTTTTGCTTTTTAGCTTCGTACAACTGATTTACCAGCGGCATTACATGCTGCTTTACTGCCGCATGAAATTGATAGCAATCTTCTTTAGCATAATCAAACCTACCCAGCTCTACAAATCGAAAATCTCGATAGTTTTTAAACCCAGTATTTAGCGCTACTTTATTTCTTTTTTCTGTTAATGAAGTATAAAGGCTGTTTAGTTCTTCTTTATTCTGCAAGCGGCGCTTGTTTATTTTATGATATACTTCTTCTCTAATACTTCTATCACTATCTTCTAAAAACTTAGCGGCCTGTTGCAAGGTGTATTCTTGTCCGTTTACCTCCACCATCATCTTACCAGAAATAACACCAAACTGCTGTTGCATTACATTTAACTCAGCATTGAGCGGAATATTTTCTTCTCGAAATAAGTCAATATTCTTTTTTACGTTTCGCAGGTAGGTAAAATATTTTTCTTGGTCCAGTTCATTTGTATAAGGGCTTTCCATCAGCTTTTTATTTAACCGATCTGCATACGGTTGAATTTTTGGCTGCATCTCCATCATAAAAAAAGTAAATGACTCTTCGAGGGCTTTATTCTCCGTATCGCATGTCATTTTTATTTGCCGCCAGCAGGCATCTTCGCTAATGGCCGCTTCTAATTCGCTGCTATCATTTAACCATTGTTGCAAATCTGCAAGAGTGTTAATCGGCCTTTTTTCCAAATCGATAAAATAGGGCTCCAATACTTCCCAATTAGTAACGGTAAAATCGGCTGGTAAAAAATGGCGGGGTAGCTTTTGTATGTGGGCGGTAGGCTGCATGATGATTCGATTTAAAAGAAAAGCTACGATAACAGGTAACTGCTCGTAGCTCTAAATAATTAGTACACTATTAAGTTATTCGGCTTTCTTTTTTCTAGTGGTTTTTTTTGGTGTTTCTTCGGCGGCCTCATCTTTAGGGGCTGCTTTCTTTTTAGCCGGTGTTTTTTTAGCCGGTTTTTCTGCTGCTACAGCTGGTGTTTCGGCTACGGTAGTAGCTTCTTTCTCCTCTTCGGGTACTTCGGTAAGTTTAATTTCAATATTATTAGCCTTTAATATGCTAAACCACTTTACCATTTTTTTCATATCACTAGCATATACTCTTTCAAAATCCATATCGGGATATGCTTTTTCAAAATAGCTTTTTACGGCTTTTGCATCTTTATCGTCGGGTAGGTTACCGCCTGCTTTCTCCATAGCTGTAAATACTTCTACCAGGTTTACATTTTCACGAATGGTGTAGATTTCGATACTTTCCAAATGAGAAAAATTGTGAATACGGCTAGATACAAATTTGGTTGATTTGTCTTCCAACGAACGAACAATAGCGCCGTCTGTTTTACTAGTTACTAATTCGAATAATCCAGGCAATCCTGTTACTGCCACTAACTTGTTGTATTCCATTATTAATATGTTATGATAAGGATGTAAACCCGCCTTTAAGGCTAAAAGCGGAGGTGCAATTTACAGCTAAAAAATGGAAAAGATGGTTTTTAACAGAATAAGCGCTTCCCTATCTTAGCCGCAGGTTATATAAGCCTTTGGCGTCCAATCTCTGTTACCCACTTAAAAATGATAAAAATGAATAAAACACTTTTACTGCTTTTTTGCGGCTTTATGGCTTTTGGTACTGTAGGCAATGCTCAAGGGGGCTTTCAGCGCATAACACCCGAAGAAAGGGTAGCTCGAGTACATCAAAAACTAGACAGCGCTTTTGCATTAGATGCGGCCGTATTTACGGCTTTAGACACTGCTTTAGTAGTATTATACCGCCAACAGGATGCCAAAATGCGTGAGTTAATGACCGGTGGTAGAGATAATATTGACAGAGAAGCAATGCAGGCAGAAAGAAAAAAATATACCGATGCACAAGACGAAATTTTAAAGCTAGTATTAAGTAAAGAGCAATTTGAAATTTGGAAAGAAAAAATAGTTCCCTCTATGCGCCCACAGCGTATGCAAGGCCAAGGCGGGGGTGGGTTTGGCGGCCCTCCAGGCGGTAAGCCGTAATATAAGGTAGTAAAAAAGTTTCTTTACCCTGGCTTGTGTGTCGGGGTTTTTTTGTGCCTATAATACATTTTAAGAGGCATCAAAAGCTAGGTAATTGTAATGGGCGAATGCTAAATTTTATTTTTGTAATAAAAAAAATGTTACATTAAACTTTTAAAATATACTTCATCAAAACTAACAAATGAAACATGCCATCAGCTGGTTTGAAATTCCAGTTACCGATGCCGATAGGGCACAAAAATTTTACGAAGACATATTCCAAATACAAATGGTAAATATGGATTTTCAGGGCGTTAAAATGCGAGCTTTCCCATTAGATAATCCCATGGAAGGTGTAGGCGGAACAATTATTGACACAGGCGGATTTCATAAACCATCCTTAACCGACGGGCCACTTATCTATTTAGATGCTAACCCTGATGTGCAAAATGTATTAGATAGAGTAGAAGCCGCCGGCGGAACAATTACCGTACCTAAAAAAGAAATAAGCCCCGAGTATGGCTATATGGCCATCTTTACAGATACCGAAGGCAATCGCATTGCATTACATTCTGTTCCTGAAAAATATTTATAAATCGCTCCGCTTAGTAGCAACGGGGCACAAAACCACACCACATGATAGTTGTTTACATACTGCTAGGCATTATAGCCGCATTATTAATAGCAGGTATTTTTATTAGCAAGGATATTAGCGCAACGAAAGAAATAATCATCCATAAGCCCAATGAGGAAGTGTTTAATTTTATTAAGCACTTAAAAAATCAACAGTATTATAGCAAATGGGCTACGCTTGATCCGAATATGAAAAATGAATTTCGCGGTACCGATGCCGAACCGGGATTTGTAAACCATTGGGTAGGCAATAAAAAAGTAGGCGAGGGTCAGCAGGAAATAATCGCCATCGAAGAAGGAAAAGCATTGCATACCGAATTACGCTTTATTAAGCCTTTTAAATCTTTTGCCAAGTCAACCATGACAACAGCCACCGTAGATGCTAGCAGTACAAAAGTTACCTGGGGTTTTCAAAGTCAAATGAGTTACCCAATGAATATTATGAAGTTGTTTATAAATATGAACGAAATGATAGGCAAAGATTTTAGTATTGGCTTGGCTAATTTAAAAGCCTTAATGGAAAAATAAACACAGTGGCGTATAATGAAAAATTAGCCAATTTAACAAGGGAGTTACTGGCACTTACCGAAAATATAGTAGTAGAAAAGGCAATGTTCGGCGGGCTTTGCTTTATGGTAAACGATAAAATGTGTGTAGGGGTAGAAAAAGATCGGCTAATGGTACGACTTAACCCCGCTAAGTACGAAGAAGCCTTGGAAATGAATGGTTGCAAACCCATGGACTTTACAGGTAAAATAATGAAAGGCTATGTGTTTGTAGATGCAGCGGCTCTTACTACAAAAAAGAAATTAGAATATTGGTTAAAGTTGGCATTGGAGTATAATGCAATAGCCAAATCAGGTAAAAAGAAAAAGTAGCACTATGCAATCAAAAGAAACAACGGTAGATGGCTACATAGCCACGCTTCCAGAAGATAGAAAAGCCGCCGTAGAAAAACTAAGAAAAGTAATAAAGAAAAATTTACCTAAAGGGTTTAAAGAAGGAATGGGTTATGGTATGATGGGCTGGAGTGTGCCACATAGCATTTATCCTGCAGGCTATCATTGTAACCCTAAGGATCCATTGCCATTTATGGGTTTAGCCTCACAAAAAAACTCCATCAACCTTTATCACATGGGTGTATATGCAGACCCCCAATTACTACAATGGTTTCAAGCTGCGCACGCTAAAGCTAGCCCCAAAAAATTAGACATGGGTAAAAGCTGTGTTCGCTATAAAAAACCAGCAGATATTCCCTTTGATTTAATTGGAGAGTTAGCTTCAAAAATTACAGTGGAAAAATGGATTGAAATGTATGAAACCAACTATAAAAACAACCTTAAGAAAAAGTAAGGCAACCCAACTTATAACTATTATGAGCCATCGCTTCTTTACATTTATAATCCCGCTTTTAGCGGGATTATTGTTTCTTATTTTGGCTGGCCAATCACCTTGTTATGCGCAAAATAGCTATAAAATAGTGTACAATGTGTTAGCAGATAAAGCCAATGACAATTATGAAATTTATAGTATGAACTTAGATGGCAGCGATAAAAAAAATATTACCAATACCACTGGAGTAGAGTGGGCCTATTATGCGTACAAAGACAAAGTATATTTTATTAGTGATAAAGATACCTGTCATCGATGCTATTTTCTTTACGAAATGGATGCCGATGGAAATGGTAAAAGAAAACTATCCTCCATACAAGTAGAAGATAGCTGGATGAGTAGGTATGATGATAAAAACGCTCAACATTTGTTGGTAATAGGGCGCATAGGTAAGACAGTAAGAAACCAGTTATTTATGGTAAATATTTACGATGGCACCTATAAGCAACTAACACACGATACCTTATCTACCAAAAGAGATCCATTATTTATTCCGCAAATAAAAAAACTGATAATGGCCTACCGGCCAGATAAAACATTGCGCAAAACAGTACCCGATGAATTGTGGAAATTTAATTTTAATGCGCTAAAAAATGACAGCATTACTTGGGCACATAATAAAGTGCAGCTTACCCATTTTCCCAAAGAAGATACGGCTACGCAGTGGTACGAATACCATGCCGGACCACCACAATGGAACAGCAAATACAACTTCATCAGTTATTTATCAAAACAAAAGGGGCAAAATCAAATATATGCCATCACCCCTGATGGCAAAAAGCAGTGGCAAATAACTTTTGGTGAAATGAGTAGTGGCTGGCATAGCTGGAGTAGCGATGGCAAATGGCTGGCTATGGATAAAGCTTCTAAACACGAAAAGAGCTACGACATTTACCTCATGCATTATAAAACTAAAAAAACAGTGCAACTAACCAGCAATGAATTGATAGAACAGGCACCCGTACTTGTAGAAATAAAAAAATAAACTATTGTGCAGCTAAATACAAAAGGGTTGATTTATTTGGCCTTACGGTAGTGTATTTATCATTCATTAAAAAATATCCTTTTTTATAAGCCGCTATACACTCCCAGTTATGCCCTTGATACTTTTCTGGTAGCTCCCCAATGGGTTGCCAGCTTATACCATTTTCTTGTATATGTACATCAATAAGTCGAGCGTAATTGTGGTATTGTCCATTCTTAAATACCAAATTATTATTTAAACTGTCTGTACCCGCAGGCCTATACACCGCATCTGCTCCATCTCCTTTATAAAAAAAGTTAATGGCGGTATAATGATGATTACCCTTGGCTGTAATATCTGTTATGCGAAAAGGCAGCGCTTGCATTGGAAAAAGATGGTGGCAGCTATTACCCATTAAAGAAAAGCGATCCAATACCTGCGCAAAATTACCTTGAGGAAAAGCATTGTATTCATAAAATGTATAAATATTGCCGCCGTCTTTTACCATTGCTTCGTAACAAGCATTATAAATTGGCTTTCCATTACTTTGAGTAAACTTAGGAATGGGTATTAAAAAATTAGTATCAAGTATTAACTTATTAGCACCCAACTCGCCTTTAATGATATAGCAATCGGGAGAGTTGGTTTCTGTTTCTACCGAAAAGTAAACGGTATTATTTTCAAAAATGGTAGCTTCTAGCCCTTCATAATCATTTCCAAGCTTTTTCATTTTTGCCCGCAGTATATCCAAGTGTAGTATGCTATACTTAATAAATGGCAAGGTGTATGCCGTATCTTTTATTGCTTTTTTTAAAACACCTAAAGGGGCAGCATACATTTTGGCCTCAGCATTTTCCTGCAAGCGGCTTTCCGAAATAAGATAAAGATGTTTATTATACACCTGTATAGCCGAAAATTGATTTTCGGGGTGGGCTACTTCGGGCGGCAATGTAAGTGCATGTACTTTATATGAATGTCCTTGTGCATAAAGCAAAGCACCCATAGTGCAACTATTAAAAAAAGCAAAGCACAGTAGCTTGTAAAAAAAAATTGGAAAACGCATCATGGCTATTCGGTTTAAAACAAAGTGAAGTTAATTATACTTTATTAACCGTTGGAAGTATAGTAAATGAAGATTAATTTTTTTTTAGTACCAATAGATAAACTAAGGCCTACATACACATACGCTATTAATTCCCCACATCAATCGTTTGCAACTAATTTGTTTAAATGCTTGCCTAAAAAGGGTTTCAACGTTTTTGTATTTTACCAAACTAAACGATTGCTTATGTACTTACAAAAACCGAAACTTAGTTTTTGGCAAATTATAAATATGAATGTGGGATTTTTTGGCATTCAATATAGTTTTGGATTACAACAAAGTGCTGTCAACCCCATTTATGATTTTTTAGGGGCAAAGCCAGATGAAATTCCACTGCTTAATTTAGCCGGTCCATTAACGGGTTTAATCATTCAGCCCATCATTGGTGCGTTGAGCGATAAAACCTGGCATCCAAAGTATGGACGACGAAAACCCTATTTTTTAATTGGCGCTATACTATGCAGCCTTGCCTTATTTCTTTTTCCTTACAGTTCTGAGTTATGGATGGCTGCCGGTTTACTTTGGATTTTAGATGTAGGTAATAACACCGCCATGGAGCCTTATCGGGCTTTTGTAGCAGATAAATTAGATGCATCACAACAGGCAACAGGTTTTCAGGCACAAAGTTTTTTTACAGGCTTCGGACAAACATTGGCCAATTACTCGCTAGCTATATTTCCAGTAGTATTTGTAGGGTATTCTGGTAAATTACCCACCTGGGTATTTGCATCATTTATTTTGGGTGCTATCTGCTCTATTGGTTCTGTATTATGGAGTATGAAAACGACAACAGAAATTCCCCCTTCAGCGGAAGAATTAGCAGAAATTAAAAAGAAAAACGAGGGCATGCCCCATCCGGTTATTCAGTTTTTTTTATCGATCATTACAACTGTAATAGCGTATGTAGTAATAGCGTTACTCCTTATTCCGTCGTTGTTTGTAAAAGGGTTATTAAGAAAAGTGATACAAAAAGTAGAAAGTAATACTAAAGCAAAAGTGTTGTTTGCTCAAAATATTGAAATCATAGAAGCAATAACCGTAATGCCCAAAATAATGTGGCAGCTGGCACTGGTTTATTTGTTTCAATGGTATGCTTTGTTTTGTTATTGGCAAAATAGTGCCAAAAGCATAGGCTTATCTATTTATAATACCACACCCGAAAATAAAGAGGCGTATGAAAAGGCGGTTAGTTTGGCAGGAGAGGTAAACGGATGGTATAACATTGTAACGTTTGTAACAGCCTTTGCGTTAGTTGGCTTTGCCCGAAAATTTAGTCCAAAATGGGTTCATTTCTTTTGCTTGATAATAGCAGGAATAGGCTTTATCGTATTTCCGTTTATTGAAAATAAAACATTGCTTTTTGTAGCCATTACTGGTTTTGGTATTGGTTGGGCTAGTATGATGGGTATTCCATACTTAATGGTAGTAAGCGAAATACCCAAAGAAAGATATGGAGTATACATGGGGGTTATTAATATGATGATAGTAATACCTATGCTAATACAAACGGTAACTTTTGGGTATATACTTAAACATTTATTAAACAATAATCCAGGCACAGCTATATTATTTGCAGGTATATTATTACTAATAGCCGCATTGTTTACCATGCTAATCAAAACACATAAGCCCCAAAACGTTAGCTTATCCGCTACCGCATCGCATTAAAAAATTGATAGTATGAAAAAGCATTTATCGATAGCCGTAGTTTGCCTAACCGTATTACTAGCATCTTGCAAAACAAATAGCAAGCCTGCAGCAGCTACCACCGAAAAAAAATGGTGGAAGGAAGCCACGGTGTATCAAATCTATCCTCGCAGCTTTAAAGACAGTGATGGCGATGGTGTCGGCGATATTAAAGGCATTATTTCCAAACTGGATTACATTAAAAGCCTGGGTATAGATGCGGTATGGCTGAATCCCATTTACGCATCACCTCAAAAAGATAATGGTTACGACATTAGCGATTATGAAAACATCAACCCGCAGTTTGGCAATATGCAGGATTTTGATACCATGCTCAAAGGTTTTCATGATCGGGGTATAAAGGTAATGATGGATTTAGTATTAAACCATTGCAGCAGCGATCATAAATGGTTTAAAGAAGCCAGCAAATCAAGAACCAGTCCTTACTATAATTATTTTCACTGGTGGCCTGCTGAAAAAGGCGAGCCGCCTTACCGGTTCAGCATATTCGACGAAAAGGCATACGGATGGGAATACAATAAGCCAACGAACTCTTATTACCTGCACTACTTCGCCGATTTTCAACCCGATTTAAATTGGGAAAATCCTGCACTGCGCCAAGAAGTATATAAAATGATGCGCATGTGGTGCCAAAAAGGAGTAGATGGGTTTCGTATGGATGCCTTGGCTTTTATTAGTAAGGATACAGCATGGCCAGCGCTACCTAAAGAATATAATGGCAACTGGGTAATGTACTATGCCAGTGGCCCCAAGCTACATGATTATATACAGGAAATGAACCGGGAAGTGTTGAGTAAATATGATGTGGCAACTGTAGCAGAAGCAGCAGGAGATGTAGCTAGGGTGAAAAAATTTGTAGATGAAGACCGAAAGGAATTAAACATGGCTTATCATTTTGAGGCCACAGAACTGGGTTACCTCCCAGGCGAATATAAAATGCCCGACCCCAAAGGTTATGACCTGGTGCAATGGAAAAAGATTTACAACAAATGGGATTCTGCCTTTATTGAAAAAGGCTGGGGTACTATGTATCTAGCCAATCATGATCAGCCCCGTATGCTTACCCGCTGGGGAAATGATGCGCCGGAGTACAGGGATTACTCATCCAAACTGCTCACTACATTTATATTAAGTATGCGGGCTACTCCTTATTATTATTATGGTGATGAAATAGGTATGAGCAATATAAAGTTTGACCGGGTAGAGCAGTATAATGATGTGGAACTGCTCACCAATTATGCGCAGGTAAAAGCAAAGGGAGGTGATTTAAAAAGATTTTTAGAAGGGATGAAAATTTCATCAAGAGATAATGGCCGCACACCTATGCAGTGGGATACAAGCACCAATGCTGGCTTTGGAATAGGCCAACCATGGCTGCCAGCCAATGCTAATTACAAAAGTGTAAATGTAGCAGTGCAAGATAAAGAGGAGAATAGTGTATTAAACTATTTCAGAAATATGGTAAAGCTACGCAAAGAAAATAAGGACGTACTGGTTTATGGAAACTTTACACTTTGGGATAAAGAAAACCCCAATGTGTTTGCATATACCCGAGAGGCGAATGGAAAAAAATTATTAGTACTGCTGAATTTTAGTAAAAATGAACCTTTAATTGATTTAAGTATTTCAAAAACAGGAAAAGTTTGGATGAATAATTATCCATCATTTGAAATAGACAAACGAGGCACTGTAAATTTAAAACCCTATCAAGCAGTAATTATTGAATTAGTAAAAGACTAAATGCTTGCGATAGTAAAGCCCCATCATTGGCGGGTATGCCATGCCGCAAAAAATGATGAAGTGCTAACGAAAATGGAGTGGTGCTATAGAAACTTTAAATCAATAATGTTAAACAGCTTTTGCGCCTCGAAAAATAAAATCCTAGTTGATTAATGTTGCAGCAATCATGAACTTAAAACTAAATCATATACAGCATATAGGCATACCGGTTACTAATATAAAAGTATCCGAGGCTTTTTATGAAAAGCTGGGTTTTAAAAATGTAATGGATGCAACATTTGCGTATAACGGTGACAATGGCATAGTTGCCATGATGAAGTTGAATGAAATGATCATTGAACTATACCAAATGCCCCAATCAGCCCAAGCGGAAATAAGCAATAGAAAAAACGGGCACATAGACCATATAGCATTTGATGTAAACGACATAGAGTATGCATTTAATGAACTAAAAGTTAATGGATTTAATATAATAGAAGAGAAGCCTGTTTTTCTTGCATTTTGGCAAAAAGGCTGTAAGTATTTTAATATAACCGGGCCCGATGGTGAAAGGCTTGAATTTAATCAAATAATAAAATAAATTATGAATAAGAAACTAATACTTTGGTCAATTACGGTGGCCTTAGGCGGCTTGTTATTCGGTATGGATGTAGCAAATATATCCGGTGCAGAACAACGTATTCAAAAACTTTGGGGCCTAAGTGATTTGATGCATGGTACAGCAGTAGCGATGGCTTTATACGGAACCATATTTGGCGCCGGCTTTGGTAGTTTCCCAGCCAATTGGATGGGTAGAAAAAAGACGCTTATTATTATTGGTTTTATTTTTTTAATATCGGCTATTGGTAGTGCAATGGCTAATGATGTGTACACATTTATGGCTTTTCGTTTTTTAGGTGGCCTTAGTATTGGCGCCTCCTCTGTGGTGGCACCGGTTTATATTTCTGAAATAGCACCACCACAGCACCGAGGCAAAATGGGTATAGCCTTTCAATTAAATATTGTAGCCGGTATTTTATTGGCGTATCTTATTAACTATTTATTGCAAGGCGTAGGTGGCGAAAACGACTGGCGATATATGCTGGGGGTAATTGCCATACCATCACTCATTTTTTCAATAATGATGTTTTTTACCCCAGAAAGCCCACGCTGGCTGCTGCTATACCGCAATGACGAAGCAGGCGCTACACAAATTTTTGAACAATGTAATGCCAATGCAAAAGAATTAATAGCAGAGATAAAAGCAGCATCGCAGACGCAACAAAAAAAAGAATCATTATTCTCAGGTAAGTATACAAAACCATTATTGCTAGCTTTCTTACTTGCTTTATTTAATCAACTTTCTGGCATCAATGCCATTATCTACTTTGCACCAAGGGTATTTGAAATGGCTGGTTTAGGAAAAGATGCCGCTTTTCTTTCCAGTGCGGGTATTGGTATTGTAAATTTAATTTTTACCATTGTGGGCTGGTACCTAATAGATAGCAGCGGAAGAAAGAAATTAATGTATATCGGCTCTATCGGTTATATAGTTTCATTAACGTTAATGGCATTGGCATTTGCCGGGTACATACATGGCGGTATTACTATTTTTGTATTTCTGTTTATTGCCGCACATGCCATTGGGCAGGGCTCTGTAATCTGGGTATTTATTTCCGAAATTTTTCCCAATGCGGTAAGGGCAGCGGGTATGTCGTTTGGGTGTTTAACACATTGGGTGTTTGCCGCCCTTATTTCACAAACATTTACCTTTTTTGCTAATCGTATTGGCGGCAGTTATCTGTTTGGTTTTTTTGCAGCAATGATGGTATTGCAATTATTATTTGTTTGGAAAATGATGCCCGAAACAAAAGGCGTATCGTTAGAAAATATTGATAAAAATATAGGCCACTAATTTTTTTAAAATGAGTAAAATACTTTGTATCGGTGAAGCATTAATAGATATGATTTGTACAGACAAAGGCAAATCATTATCACACGGCGATAATTTTTTAAAAAAGCCGGGCGGTGCACCCACTAATGTAGCCGCTGCTATTGCCGCCCTAGGCGGAGATGTAGCACTTGCTGCAAAAGTAGGAGTAGATCCTTTTGGCAAACATTTAATGGAGGTGATGCAATCTTTCGGTGTAGATACACAATGGATGTTACAAGACGAAAAACAATTTACCACCTTTGCATTTGTTTCCTTAATGTTAAGTGGCGAAAGAGACTTTTATTTTAATAGAGGTGCCGATGGTGCACTAAGTACGGCAGACGTTGCTAATATTAAACCTACAGATTTTTCTATTATACATTTTGGTTCGGCCACTGCCTTTTTGCCCGGCCCATTGCAGCAGGCCTATTCAGCCTTGTTACAAAAAGCAGTTGAGCACAATGTATTTATCAGCTTCGATCCTAATTACAGGCACTTACTTTTTAACAACAATACACAGTCGTTTATTGAACAATCATGGCATTTTATAAACCAATGCCATTTTTTTAAAGTAAGTGATGAAGAAGCTATTTTACTAACCCGCGCAGAAGATGTAGCGGCTGCGGCTGAGCAATTGCTTCAAAAAACCAAAGCCATTTTTGCTATTACACTGGGTAAAGAAGGAACCCTGCTTGGTTTAAATGGAAATTTATATACCATACCCAGCATTACTATACAAGCAGTGGATACCACCGGCGCTGGCGATGCTTTTGTAGGGGCTATTTTATATCAACTAACGCAAATGCCCGATAACAATATCCGTTTGCTAGAAAAAGATATTTGGGAAAAGATAATACACAATGCCAATAAAGCAGGTGCCCGTACTTGCGAATACCTGGGAGCAATGGAAGCATTTAAACATTTAAACAACGATATTTTTAAATAAATTGTATGGTTGGCCAACAACAAAAAAGCGATCAACGGCAAATGCCAAATATATTTCAAGAAGCTTTTGATTTGCGCTTTCAACAACAACTAGGAGCGGTAAGTAATTTATATAATCAAGTTTACCAGTTTCATCCAGATAATAAGGGAGCTTTCGACGAGTTATTATCGATAATAACGGATGCGTTTAATAAGCGTACCCTAAAGATGAAACAGCGAGATGTAGAAAAATTAAAAACGCAACCCACTCAATGGTTTTTAAGCAATGATATTACGGGAATGAGCTTGTATGTAGACCGCTTTGCCGGCTCCATAAAAAACCTACAAAATAAATTAGATTATTTTGAAAACCTAGGTGTAAACTTTTTGCATTTAATGCCTGTATTTCAAAGTCCGGAAGGGGAAAGCGATGGAGGGTATGCAGTATCCGACTTTAGAAAAGTAGATGAACGATTTGGTACGCTAAGTGATCTACAATCCTTACAGGAAGAAATGCAAGGGCGAGATATGTATTTAATGTTAGATATTGTATTAAACCATACCTCGCATAAACATGAATGGGCACAACGAGCAAAAAACGGCGAACAGCAGTATCAAAATTATTATTACTTTTTTAACGATAGATATGAGCCAGACGAATATCAGCGCCATATGCCTGAAGTATTTCCAGAAGCGGCACCCGGAAACTTTACATGGATACCCGAATGTAATAAATGGGTGATGACTGTTTTTCATAACTACCAATGGGATTTGAATTTTAGAAACCCTCGAGTATTGGCGGTAATGGTAGATACAATTTTATTTTATGCAAACCTAGGGGTAGATATATTGCGAATAGATGCACCAGCATTTATTTGGAAAGAAAAAGGAACCAATTGCCAAAACCTTTCTACGGCACACACATTATTACAACTTATAAAACAATGTGTGTATATAGCTGCGCCGGGAATGGCATTATTAGGCGAAGCAATAGTAGCGCCAAACGAAATAATGAAATACTTTGGTACAGGCGATAAAATAGCACAAGAATGTGATTTTGCTTACAATGCTACACATATGGCTTTGCAATGGGATGCCTTAGCTACCGGCGATACTAGTGTAATGTTGGCAGCGCAACATATATTGTTACAGAAACCCTATGGCACATCTTGGATAACCTATACAAGGTGCCATGATGATATTGGCTTGGCTTATGATGATTACATGATAACGAATGCCGGCTATGAGCCCTATGGCCATCGAAAATTTTTGAAAGAGTATTATTCCGGAACCTTTAACGGATCGCCAGCAAGAGGTGCATTATTTGCCATAAACGAAAAAACGGGGGATGCTAGAATTAGTGGTTCCCTAGCATCACTTTGTGGATTAGAGTTTGCATTACAAACAAATAATACAGATGAAGTAAAAAAAGCAACACAAAAAGTTTTATTAATGCAGGCACATAGTTTATTCTTGGGTGGTGTGCCTATGCTTTTTTATGGAGATGAAGCGGCTTATACTAATGACTATAGTTATATACAAGAGCCAGGTAAAAGTTATGATAACCGATGGATGCACCGACCCAAAATTGATTGGGAAAAAAATAAAAACATAGCAGTGCCGGGCACAGCGGAATACATCATTTTTTCAGGTACAAAAAAACTAATTAGTATACGAAAAAAACTTTCCGTTATTGCCGATAAAAAAAACCTAACATGGCTTACACCGCATAATAAACATGTAGCAGGCTATTTAAGGGCCTGGAATGATGAGCGGGTTTATTGTCTTTTTAATTTTAGCGACAAGCAACAACAACTTACCTGGTATGCCTTTAAAGAAAATGGAATGAAGCCAGCTAAACTTTTTGATCACTGGAGCGGGCAAACTTTTGATGTAAAAAATGATCATGAATATTTTACCCTACCTCCGTATAGTTTTTTTGTATTAATGCCTGTGTAAACAGTGTTTGAATGCATGATAAATAAAACGCTACACCTTTATTTGCGAAATGTAAAAAGGCCAGCCAAACATCTTCATTTTTACATCTACCAAAGGCAATTTGTATTAATGTTATAAGCGTACACCTGTAAAAAAATTATTAACCAAAAAAGCTTAACTGTAGCGTGCTATGCATTAGTGGTTGTATAAAAAAACAGCAAAAATGTTTAAACAATGGGTTGGATTAAATCCCAAAGGTTGCCATACAAATCTTTAAACACACATACGGTTCCATAGGTTTCTTTAGTAGGGGGTCTCACTATTTCAATATCATTAGCCAGTAGGTTATCATAATCTCTATCAAAATTATCGGTATGTAAAAAAAGAAAAACTCGCCCACCGGTTTGATTTCCGATTCTTGATTGCTGTGCATCGCCTACACCCTTAGCCAGTAGTAAACTACAAGTAGAACCTTTGGGCCTTACTAAAACCCAGCGCTTGTTTTCATTGAGGGTTGTATCCTCTACTAAATCGAAATGTAATTTTTGGGTATAAAAGGTAATTGCTTCATCATAATCATTTACCACCAATGCAATATGGGCTATTTGTTGCAGCATAGGTTTTAAGAGTATTTCTTTTTTAAAGCTAAATAAACGCCATTTGTCCAGCCAAATCCATCTTGCCCTTCATACTCACCACCACCGGCTTCAAGGTGTGTTTCCACTACATTATATTTCTCCATTAATTTACCAGTGCGATGGTATACATCTTCATTGAGGGTAAGCCATCTTTTTGCAATGGTTTCTGCCAGTGCAAGTTGCCCTGTTTTTTCCAGCGCTGTAATAGTTATCCATTGCAACGGAGCCCAGCCATTTGGCGCATCCCATTGTTGTAGATTGGTAACTATAGTGGTAAGTACACCGCCTTTTTTTAGTAATTGACTTTCAATATTATTTGCAGCAGCTTTTGCTATTACTTCTTCTTTTGAGGGAGGGTAGGCCGAAAGCCATAAGGGAAACAACGAGGCTAATGTAAAATGATGAGATCGTTTTTGATGTTTCCAATGATAATCGAAGTAAAGATTTTGTGCATTACAAAAACAGTATTGTTGCAATGCTTCTAATCTATTTATTGCACGCTTGGTATAAAGAGAGTTTTTGGTTTCGTTGTTTGTATTGCGAAAAAAACGTGCCAAAAATAATTCAATATGATAAAGAAGAGAATTAAGATCAATAGGAATGATATCACTGGTTTCTATAGTGGATAAATCATTTTCAATGGCCAGCCAGCGGCTACTAAAATCCCATCCACTTTCGGCCGCCGATCGCAAGTGGTTATACACTATTTCTTTTGATCGATTACTTTTACTGGCCGTTTCTACATCATCCCCCCAGCTTTCCGGCCTTGGTGTATAAAGCTCATCATAGTACCGGTTTAGTACTTTACCATCCGACAAACAAACTAATTTTTTAAAAACCGTGTTTGCTTTAATCGTATGGTAACCCTCCATCCAATAGTTATATTCCAGTTCTATCGCATCTATGTATTCATTCAAAATGTGACTACCCTCAATCGAAGCATACAACTCCACCATCAATGTAAAAAAGGGTGGTTGGCTACGACTAAGGTAATACTGCCTATTACCATTTGGAATATGGCCATATGTGCGAATAAGGTAGGCAAAGTTGTCAATCATATTCTGTATAATTTCCACTTCGCCTGATTCTTTTAAACCTAGCATGGTGAAATAAGAATCCCAGTAATAAACCTCCCTAAATCGTCCGCCGGGCACTATATAAGCGTATGGAAGTGGTAATAGCGATGAATTAGTACCGCAGTTATCTCCACTTCTTTTTAAGCAGGCCCATAAATTTTTTATATGTTGCGAAACGTTTTTTTCTGGTTGTATATAATTTAAAACCGGCAAAGCACTGGGCAATTCAAAATTTTCTTCTACAAATTTTAATAATGAAAAGCGTATGGCGGGATTGTTGGTGGCCGCCACATAATCATTTATGATGGCTTGTAAACTTCGTTTGGGGGTACAATCCACAAAGGTTTTTCCATCCGGAAATATTCGTGCTTCCTGCGCTTGTTTAAACAAAGGTGCTTGATAAAATTCCAATAAAGTCATCGCTTAAATAATAAAATTAATGAGATGAAATTGCGTTTCCGTTTTTCTTTTTAATAAGCCATTGAATAAGTAGTACAGAGATAATTAAAAGGGCAATCGGAATTATTAGAAAGTAAAATGCCTTAATACCGCCAATATTTTTAAATAAAACACCTACAATTCTAGAACCTAAAGTACCGCCCAATGCCGAAAAAATAATAATAAGTCCCGACATAGGGGAGTGCAGACTTTTAGGTAAATGGCTTAATACGGTAGAGTTAAGTAATGGATAAATGGGAGCTATAAATAAACCAATTAAGGGTAATATAAAACCAAGCATTGGTACATCGCTAATATTTTTTAATACCACAATTTCGGCAGCGGGTTTAAGTTTTGGCAAAACAGCAAGCAGTAAAATAATAGACAACAAAGCGCAACCAATAACTATTACAGACCATTTAATTTTTTTAGATAACCACCCGGCAACAAATCTACCTATTGCTAATGATAAAGCCAGTAGAGAAGCCATTTGCACACTTAATTTTTCCGAAAAAGAAAATATTTTTTCATTAAATCGTGGCAGCCATGTCATAATCCCCTGCTCTAGCATTACAAAAAAGAAAGCGGATAACATAAATATTAATACCAGTGGTACTACTATAAGCCCAATGGATTTTTTAATATCATCCATCCAATTGGCGCCAGCGGGTGCAGTTTGAATTTCAATACCAGCGCTACTTAAAAATATTAAGGCAATTAATACCATTAGCGCAAGTACGATATATACATTTAGCCATGCATTGGGGTTACTGTCAGAATAAAAAAGAGGAAATAGAAAATAAGCAGAAGGTATTCCTACCATAAAGAAGCCCTCAATAGAACTCATTAATGAAGAGTGCTGTTGCGGGGTATCGGTTACTACACCCACAAGGCTATACACAGACAGTTTTATTAACGCAAAACTTACCCCCACGGATAAAAACATAAACTTGGCTGCCCAAAAACTATTACCCCACCACATTCCCATACAACCCATAAATACAATTAACAAAGCTATTTGCATTGCTTTTTTATACCCAAGCCTTGGCAAAAAGGAGGCTACAAAAAAGGAAACAATAGCTATAGGTAAATCTTTAAAAGCTTCTAGAATGGAGGCTTGCGTTTCATCTACCCCATACACTTTAATAGATTTAGCTATTACTATACCAACACTATTTAATAGTATAGCAAATACAAAATAGTTTAAATAAAGCGACGCCTTGATTTTGAAGTGCTGCATAACAACCGTTTTTATAAGCGTAAAATACAGCTTATATTATATAACGCCAGCTTCTATCGTCCATGCGTTAATAAAAAAATGATTAAAGTAAAAAAAAGCATTGTAGAGAACTACAATGCTTTAGATCTATAAACAAACAATTATTCAGCTCCATCTGTACGGGCCCTAGCGATAGCATAGGCGCCTACTTTATTTCCCGTTTCTAATCCTTTTTCACAATCGCTTCTATAGTGTATGGCGCCGTACATTCTTGATGCAGATGCTTCCTTTGCCATTGCCGTATAAGAGGCAGCATTGGATTGTAAAATATGACCAAGTATGGTGGCGGCAGCCCCGCTAAAAGTAGAGTGGCCAGATATATAAGCTGGAAAATTAGGCAAGCCTGTTACTGTTTTAATTCTATTATCCATTTGAGAGGGTCGTGGATTAAAATAAACGTACTTCGCATCCCAGCAAGCAATGGCGGCATCTGCTAAAGCCATATTTAACAGTGCCATATTTCTGGCCCAGCGTATTTCACTAAAATTTTGTAGTACAAAATCTTCGCAGGCAATGGCATTCCAATGGCCAGGTGGTGTGTAAGTGCTTATTCCATCCGCCCAAAAATGGGCAATACGTAGCTGCTCCTTCGTAATATTTTTACTGTACTGGTATACTTCTTCTAATTCTGTTTTAAACTGTTGTGATGAAGTAGATGGTGGTGCCACTGGCCTAATACTACTTACCATCGTTAATGAATCAAACAACCATGTACGCACTCTTCCGAAAAGCGGAAGCATACCCGGACGTTTAGGACTTTCTTGACTTATCCAGGGTGTTTCTCCTCTTGCAATAGCATCATTTTCCATTTGCGTCCAAATGGCTTGATTGCCTACTGCTGCTCCGGCTCTATCGCCCCTAGCCCTTGTTACAAATTTGTTGGCCACTGCTTTTCCCAAACTTTCGCCCGCTTCTATATCGCTGCGTACATTAGCACCCGCAATTAATCTTGCTCTTTTATGCTCTTCTGCTTTTTGTTGTATATAATCTTGATCGCCGGGAAATAATAATTTCATTAACTCCACACTTACGCCAGCTACCACCGCATCTTCCGATGGGTAAGAGGGCAATGTAGATTTAGGAATTAAACAGTTTACAGTAGCATCCACATTATAAGGGGCGGGTCTATTGTATAAATTTTTATAATGCCATGCGGCCACTAATGCATCGTACTGCGCCGCGGTAACATAAGCATAAGCCCTAGAAGCATACGGGGGGTTTGCAAACGGAAAAGTAGGATAAGCTAAAGGGTTGGCCGCACTCGGTATAGGGTAAGTGCCATCTGCATTTTGAAAAGGGGCTCTGTTATGTTTAGCTACTAGGGCTCTCATTATTTCATTCCAGCGTAGCACTGCCCCTGCGCTCCAATACGCTACTAAATCTTTTTCTTCGTTTGTTAGTTTGGCCTGCCATGTTTTTATTTCATTTACTTGCGCCACATAGTCTGGCGAGGTGGTAGCTATAGGCGCTGCCACTGCAAACTCTGTTGGCCCTGTTAATAATATAGGCCGCCATGTTCCTGCATTTGTTTCTATCGATGCAGGTTGCAAAGCCTTAAATGCAAGATTTTTTTCTGTTAAACTTTTTGAGCAAGATGTAATCATCATTGCTATTGTAAGTGCGTATAATAATTTTTTCATTTTTTATTAGCCTCCCTAAATCCCTCCTGTGGAGGGACTTCAGGTCGTTTATTTTTTTATATTAATAAGTATGTTCATTAATTTCTTTTCTACCACTTTTTATTTTTATGTAGCCATCTGCATTACTACTATCATCGTCCCTTGCGCCGTGCCTCGGCTTTTTGACGAGGTCGCACTCTTCATCTGTAGTAATTCTATTGAGCTTTTGTTAGGTATCATATTTGTTATAAGCCTCTTTATGCTTTAGGGTTTTGAAGCCCCTCCACCGGAGGGGTTGGGGGAGGCCCCTCTCTTACTCAAATCCATTACATAAAATATACCCACATTAAAGCCGTTGCTTTGCCCAATATTTCTACCAGCTATGGTTGTATAAGCGCCACCAGTTAAAGCCAGGTTTCTATTAAAAGGCATCGCAAATTTTCCATTAAAGGCAATTCTAGTTCCATTCATTCGGTTACTGGGGAAGGGCATATTATTTCTAGTAATATCAAAACCGCCGAGGGTGGTCCAGTTATCAGCAATTAATTCAGCATACGATGCTTTATCTCTATAACCTACTCTTAAATTAAAAGCTGCGGCATCGGGCATTTTTACTTCGTTGGTATAATGCATTTCTGTAGTATAGTAGGCATATCTGTCAAGGGTTATATTACTTCTTCTTACAAAAGTGGCAGAAGCAGTAGCAAATAATTTTTTTACCTGATAGTCGGCCAGGGCCCTAAAATGTAGTTGTTTACTTTTTACACCAATAGAAAGCGGTAATAAATCTGCCGTATAATTAGAAGCGGGAATGGCGTAACCACCAATGGCAAACAAGTTAAAGCGCCCGCTACCCATTTTTTTTGAATAGCCTTTCCATTTTACCCAAATAGAAACATCTTGTAAGCCCTTTTGCCCTGCTAACTGACCAGCAGAAGCATTTGTTTTTACATACGGTACATTGAAAAGAAAATTCAATTTTCTAGTAATGCCATAGTTTCCCATTACATTATAAGTAGTAGTAGATACTTTGCCAAGGTTTAGATTTTCTCTTTTTAAGGTACCTTCCCAGTAATTTGTCCAGCTATTGGTACCAAACATGGGCCCTATACATAATCCATTTTTTTCCATCATGATGCCATCAATATCCGTTTGCGCTTGGGTAGGTGTAAATAGGTGGAGTAAAATAAAAAGCTTAAGTATTTGTATTGTTATCTTTTTCATTATTATATTTTTAATTGCAGATAAATACCAAATAGTAAGGTGATATAGTATGCATGAAATAAACAAGCTTACTATTACACTATCTGCAGCGTGCGGTAAAAAATTATTTTTTTAAATGTAACTGTTGTACAATGTAGGAGCCTAGCCTGCTACCTGCAACCATGCCATTATCATTATCAAATCGATAATGAATACCACCATACAATCTGGACATTGCAGCTTCTTTAGCCGCTTGACGAAAAGAAATAATTTCTCTGTTTTTAATACCAAACTCAAGTAGAGAGGTATCGGTAAAAGAAAGATTATTGCCAAACCAATGCGTCATTACTTCGGCCGCACAAGCACTATTAGTGGCGTGCCCGCTAGTGTAAGATGGAAATGGTGGGGTTTGAATATATGGTTGCCATGCCGTACTAATATGTTTGTTTATTACAGTTTCGGGACGCACATAATTGCTGCGATATTTTTCATCCCAACAGCTAATAAAGGCATCGTACAAAGCAATAGCCGTATGCGCATAAGCAGCCACAGTAGTAGAAAAATCGGCTCCTGCTTTTTGTGCACCAATGCCAACTATATTCATCCAATGGCCGGGCGGAGAAAACTTTTTAGTGGCATACATAACATGCCCCACTACATTCATCTTAAAAGGATTATCATCCCAAAAATCGGCAATATGTTTTTGTTCATCGGTAAGGCTATCGCCAATGGATTTTACTTCTAACAATGCTTTGTAGTATACACTGCTTTTGTTATCTACATCAAAGCTGGGTGGCCTTACTGGCATAAATTGCGAAGCACTATCCATTACCATCGGGCGCATTTCCATCCAATGTGGTTCTACGGCTTGGGCATACATGGGTGGGGTAGGTACCCAGCGGCCGGGTGTATCTGTTACGGTATACTTGGTAGCGGTGCGTAATTGTGCATAGTTGTCTTTCTTGCTCCAACGTAATATATGGTTGCCCACACTATCTGCCAATCGCTGAGAGGCTTTTATTACTTTGGATGATAGACCAGCACTGTCGGCACCATGCTTTATTTGTAGTATATATTCCTGCATGCTCCCTTCAGGAAATGTAACCGCCTCGCCCACTTTACAAAAGGCCAGCATAGAGGCTAACTGAAAATTAACATTGCTAGTGTCTAATGCAGGTAGTGCTGGTAAATGTTTTATTTGTCCGGCAAGCGATTGAAATCGATTATCAAATTGGACAACCACTTCATATGCAGCAATATTGGCATACACATAATTGCGACTGGCAATCATCGGCGGAAAATTATTTTCCAGCACTACATTATTTAATTGCTTTACTGTTTTGCAATAAAGAGTAGGATTGTTGATATAACTACTAAAATCTTTTGGCGACTTTTGTTCACAAGCCGTAAAACCTATTAATGATAATAGGGCTATTAAAAATAGCTTTTGCATATTAAAATGTTTAATACAATAAAAATGGTATGTAGTAATACATACACAAACGAGTGGGATAATTATGCAAAAAATTGGCTGGGGGGTTGTATCAGTACCGGATGGGTTACGGTAGGGATAGCTGCATGGTAAAAGCTGCTATATTTTATGTCGTATATATTTTTAGTAAGTGTGGCTAGAAAAAATGTTTCGCTTTCATAATCAAAAGCAACTTTTTTTATAGATCCCTTGGTGGGTACATTTTTATTATCAGTAGGGTAGGCACCTGTGTTGGCTGCTGTAAAATCATTTGCCGCCTCTTTTAATTGTGTTTTAGAAATATTAGGAAGACATTTTAAAATAAGTACATCCCCTTCTATTTTTCTTTTTACGTAAGTATAAATCGTTTTGTTAATTGTTACTTGTCCGTAGTGCCTTTCATATTCAGTGTAGCGCTGCTGATACGGCATGTTTAAGGGAACCTTTATTTCTAAAAGCGCATCTTCATTGTACACTTGGTAATCAATGATAGCTTCCAGTTTTTTATCGGCCTTATACGAAAGTGCAGCCACGAGTACTTGATAACCGAATAGGTTAAAAAGGAAAATGAACAATAGCAATATGGCGGCAATCTTTCTCAAATAATAATAATGACAGCTAAAGTAATGTGTTTGCTGCAAAAAAAGCCATCAAATATATTTTTACGTAAGGAAAAACTAGCTAATTCCCCACTGCAAACGTTTTCTTCTCTGCGCCTACTCCTGTAATGGTCATTTTTTTCCAGCTTTTTGGCAATACAGATTTTATTTGAATAATCCCTTTAGGGGTAATTTCTAATCCTCCAAAACCCATTAGCACACTTTGAATAATACCACCGGCACCAGTGGCAAAGTAGGGGTTGGTACCACCTTTTGTTTCTGCTATTACTCTAAACGGTGGGTTCAGGTTGGGTATATATGCATCTTTAAACCAATGGTATGCTTTATCTGCATTGCCCAATCTTGCATATAAGGTAGTAAATACAGCCTGTGTCATGGCAGGTGTACCTTCATTGGGCACTCTTGTTTCGTAGTATTGCAAGTCTTTTAATACAGCTTTGGGGTCGGTTACTTCCTTTAATGGATAGGATAGTAAATTTACATCGGCTTGTTTAATGCCCTCGCCGTTATAAGCCGCATGTTCTTTTGTAACACCATCCGGAAATTTTAGAACAGGAATATTATTGGCCACCATCATCCAATCTGCATCAGGCGTTATGCCAAGCACTTTTGCTGCTTCTGTTGCAAACTGTAAATTAGATTTTGCAGCGGCATTAGTAAATGCATTATTGTCAACATTCTCCGCCCACTCATCAGCCGCCACTACATTTTTAATATCGTATTTACCAGCGCCATTTCTTTCCACACGGCTTGCCCAAAAATCGGCCGTGGCAGCTAAAATTGGATAACCTTTTTCTTTCAACCAGTTTTTATCTTGTGTAACGCAATAATAATTCCATGCAGCTATTCCAACGCAGGCGGTAATATGATGCTCGAACGGGCCACTTAATGCCCATACGGGTGTTTCTTCTACGCCGGTCTCTGCACTTTCCCAAGGAAACATGGCACCTTTATATCCTTTGCTGAATGCGTTTTTCTTAGCTGCTTCTAGTCTTTGATAGCGGTATTCCATCATGCTCTTTGCAATTTCCGGATGCAATACCAATACCGCAGGATACATCCACAATTCAGTATCCCAAAACACATGGCCATTATAGCCAAGACCACTTAAGCCCATTGGTGAAGGAGATAATGCTGTACCTTCTCTCGAAAATGAATACAAATGGTAAAGCATGCTGTGTATATCTTGCTGCGCCTGTGCAGTCTCTCCCGCTACAGCTGTACTTGCAGCTTCTATGATAATGTCACTTTTCCAAAGCTCATCCCATGCTTTATGATGAAATTGTAAGAGGCGGTCTCTTCCTTCCAGCTTGGCGAAGATGGTGGCCCTCTCCGCTTCATTCAGCGGATCGTCATGGTGTGATGAAGTAATGGATGAACCTACAATAGAGAAGCGATAGGTTTCGCCTGCTTTTATTTTTTTGGCAAACTTCATCAGGTGCATGTTATTATCCCACATTTCATGTATTACCCTTGGCTCATTACCATGATGTTCGCCAAAGAGAAACGCATTGCTGGCGCACATTTGCATTTTACCGGTGGGGCTTTTAGCGGTAGAAGTAAGCAAACCAATGGTTACATGCGGCCGGTCAATTTCATTATAATAATTCTGTACATCTTTTAATAAATCCGGTGCTTCCATTACACTGGCGCCTGAGATGGAAATATCTTTTTTTGCTGTAACCGTTACATCCATCAGTACTGTATAAGGTAAATGCCGCAGGGAGTAGTAAGTGTAACTAACAGATGCCTTATCTGTATAATCAAACGAAGTAGTGAAAGCGGCTTTACGCATATCCAGTTCCTGCTTCATATTTTTTGCTTCATTGCTGCCAATGCCTTTGCCATCAATATCGAGCCGCATATTCAGTAAATTAAAACTGCGGATAAAATTGCTTACCCTTCCCCGGCCATATAAGTCATAAGCACCGGCAAGCACCACATCTTTCACTTTAAATGGTTCTGGGGCAGATACAATGCCAATCATGCCATTGGCAACGGTAATACCGTAATAGTTTGCTGGGTTTATATTGGAAGCAGATATTTTCCAGGGGTCTTGTGAAATAACAGGACGATAAATAAAAATCAGACAAAATAAAATAAATATATTTTTTTTCATTTTATACGTTTTAATACTTAAAAAAATAATATTTACACTATTAAAGGGCAGACATATTTTTTCATCAAAACTAAATAGTATCTTGCTTTAAGAAAAAAATCTTTTAAGACTTCTTTTAATAGGAGTTTCATTTACTTTGTTTTCTTTTTCTAATGGTGACACTTCAAAAACAACGTTTAAAAACCCAATGTTTGGCTCAGGAGAAGACTGTATGCCGCCGATAATTCTACCTGGCGGTTGTACTCGAGAGTGTAGACCAGTTACATATATTTTTTGGATTGCTTTTTATGGTAATTGGCAAACACAAAGCTGTTCACCAGCGCAATATTAATATAAAAAGGGGCAGCAATGCCCCTTTTAAAAACATAATTATGAAAAAGATATTTTCAATATTCTCTTTGTCTATGTTTTTTTTTACAACCAATGCACAAATAGGCATAAGAGTGTCCTCAAATGAGTTCTTTGATATTAAAGGGGTTACAATTATTGGAGAAAATGATAAACTCTTAAAGTTGATTATACCTACCGAAAGGGATGGATTTTTTATTATTGATACTTCAGGGGTTACAAAAATAAAATTCTCACATGTTTCTTTTTTTGATACAACTGTAATTGTGAATACACTGAAAAAGCAAAATGATATCTTTTTAAGACCGAAAGTTGTTCAATTAGAGAATGTTTTGGTTATTAATAAACCAGAGAAGGAAGAAAATAATTTCTCGATTAAAAAAAATAAAAAAATGTTTTTTCAACTCGAGGATACAAGAACATGGTTTTTTAGTGTTAATATGCGAAAATACCAATCTCACTTAATAACAGGGTTGTTCTTCAAGTTTAAAAATTTATCAATATCTGATACTCTACAAATAAGCGTATATAACAATGAAGCAGCTATTCTAAATAAAAATCCTAGCGGAACAAAAGTTATAGTTATTAACAAACAGAATATTAAGAATAGCATTGGGATTGATGAATTTGGCGATGCGGATTTAAGTACTGAAGGGAAATTTTTTGTTTCATTTAATGTGAAGCGGTTTAATAAATTATCAACTACTATACCTGCAGTTTTAACTGCTCTTCAGGCCAACGAAACGCAGCTATATATCTTAGGAAAAAATAATATTATTGATAAATTTCCAATGGACTATTTTAAAACACATAATAATGCTTATCCAGAACTTTTATATTCAATAAAATATAAGTAACATGAAAAAATATTTTATACTTACTTTCTTCATTTTCGGGTTTTTTTTATCAAGTACGAAAAGTCAATGTATAGAAATCAAAGAATTTAAAGCAACTAAAGTAATGGTTACCGTTGATTCTATGAAAATGAAGTATCCTTTTTTGGTTGAGGTAAGGATGGATACCACCGACATTCAATTGACTATTGATAATCCCGGGGAAGCAAAGAAAATTACTGTAATTATTAATAATATTGAGAAATGCGAGGTGAGCGACAGCCTTGACTATAATCTTGTTTTTGCAGGTACAATAATTGAAGGAGACGTTGCTGAAGGGCAGATAACAGAACAGGTTCCTACAACAGTTTATTTGAAAAGAAAAGGGGTTGAATATTATTTAAGAATGAGTATTCCAAACTTTAACAATAGCGAATTTGAGATTTTCATGCAAGAAAAAAAGAAAAAGAATGAAATTAAGAAAAAGTGATATAGTCATTATACTTCTTTTCTTGTTTAGTTTGGTTTTTTGGGGATACAAAAAGTGGTCAGCAACTGATTTGCATGATTTAACAAAAAATAAGAGCATTATTTTTTGGGAGGCTGGCGATACGTTACAGCTTGGGAAATTATCAATAGGTAAAGAGTATACTTTTAATAAAAAATTTTATAACACTGGCGATAATCTTCTACATGTTCAAAATATAAAAATTACTTGCGGGTGTACACAAGCGGACTTTTCTTCATTAGAAATAAAGCCATTAGACTCCTGTAATATATCAGGGAAAATAAATGTAAATTACACTGCAAAAAATTTCACGAAGATTCTCTTTAATGCTAATACGGACTCAATAAAGAATGCACTTGTAGTTTATTTTGAAGGAATAAAATAAGCTTTTTAATTTACCTCTTTCTGGTGTTCAATTATAAACTGTATTAAATCATCCAACGATATTGTTGCTTTGGTAATGGCATCCTGTATATCATCTCGGTTTACACCGGCGGCAAAGGTTTTTTCTTTCAACCTTTTCTTTACACCTTTTACTTCCATGCCAATATAACCCTCGCTGCGTAATAAACTGTAGGCATGTATAAGGCCACTTAGTTCATCAATCGCATAAATCATTTTATCCATCTTGCTTTCTGGCTCTACGCCAAACACTCTAGGGCCATGGCTGGCAATGCAACGGATTACTTCGGGGTCAATATTTCTTTTTTCCAATTCTTCTACAATTACTTTGCAATGCTGGTCGGGATATTTTTCCCAATCTGCATCATGCAGCAGGCCTGCTTGCTCCCATTTGCGGGCAGTTAAATCATCAGCTCCTTCTTTCTCAATAGCCCATGCTTTCATATTAGCAGCCACCTGCCGCATATGTAATTGCAACCGCTCATTAGGTACCCAGTTTTGTAATAAAGTGTTTGCTTCATCTCTCGTCAATAAGTTGCCCTTATTTTTTATGTCGCCAAAAGTGGTACGGTGTAGGTATCTCTCACTCATGATTATTAGTTTACTAAAAGTGTAAATTAATTAAAACTACCTTTGTGCCATCATGGAAAATGAATCAATTTATAAAGGCAAGGTGACGTATGTGGATTTCGATAAGCAATTTGCCACCATTGAGTATTTACGAGGGAATAAGCAAAAATCGATTACTTGTAAATTATATGCAGAGGGCAATAGCAAAAAGCCACACCAGTTCCGCCTAGGTGATGTGGTTACCTTTCTAATTAAACTAACCGACAGAGGAGATAGAGAAACCGCCTACGAAGTAAAATATTTACACAACGAGGGGGTGGACTTATTAATACAAAAAGCGAATATTGAAAACCGGTTTAACGGCTATTTAAAAAAAGTAGAAGATAAATATTTTGTGAAAGAATGGGACACCTATATTCTCTTTCCTTTACAATTATCGCCTTGGGAAAAGCCTCCCGTAAGTACTGCCGAAAACCAAGCTGTTACTTTTAGTTTAGTGAATATTGATAAGCCCAACGCTATAGTGGCTGAATTATTCTCGCACAATTATACGCCGGCTTATAAAAAAGCCGAACAACATTATAAAAACAAAATCAACAGTAAAGCAATTATTACTCGCCTATCTCCCCACGCTGTATATGTTACGTTGTTTGATGGAGAAATAATGGCCAAGTTAAAATTAACAGATGCCTCCTTACAAGTAGGAAACGAAATAAACGTAATAATCGCCCATCTAAGCCCGTATAAAATAGTTATTGAAAAGGCTGATTAATCGTTTAGAATTGCTGCTTTTAAATATTGGTTTATTATTTGAGGAAAAGCATATTTAGCAATACTTTTTAATGACACCCATTTAATATGGTTAACAAGTAATGCCTTTTGATGAATGGTTATTTCAATAAACCTAGCTTCTATTTGCTGGTGAGAAAGTGTTTGTTTAAAAACCGCCGAAATACTTTCTACCTCAAAAAAAATATTGATGGGTAGTATATTTTTTTCTATGGCAGCAGCTTTAATTTTTTGAATAGTAGTGGCTTTGTTTGTTTCTATCATCGGAAATTCATGTAGCCCCTGCCAAATATCTTTTGCGATTCTAGATTGTACGGCTATTTGATTTTTGTACTTTAATACCAAATAATAAAACCAACGATTTCTTATTCTAATTTTTTTGCTTTTAATGGGAAGCGTAGTAACGAAATTGTCATTAAAGGCCACACATTTTTTTTGAAACGGGCAATCATTACAAAGTGGGGCGGCAGGTTTACAAACGGTGGCGCCAAAATCCATAATAGCTTGATTGTATAAGCCGGCTTGCCTCTTATCCAATAATTGCTGCGCCAGTTCATTAAAAAGCTTTTTGCCTTCGGTACTATCAATAGGGGTATGTATGCCAAACACCCTTGCTAATACCCTAAACACATTACCATCCACTACTGCATAAGGTAAGTTGAACCCAAAAGAGGCAATGGCAGCAGCTGTGTAAGGACCTACGCCTTTTAATTGTAAAATATTTTCATACCTATTTGGAAATATACCGTTCAGGTTATTAGTTATAAACCTGGCGGTTACCAATAAGTTTCTACATCGGCTATAGTATCCTAATCCTTCCCAAAGTTTTATTACCGCCTCGTCTTTGGCTTTTGCTAAGTGTGTAACTGTGGGGTATTTAGCAATAAATTTTTGATAGTAAGCCACTCCTTGCTCCACCCGGGTTTGTTGTAGTATTATTTCGCTTAGCCAAATTTTATAAGGATCTTTTTCCGCTTTCCACGGCATTTGCCTGTCATTATAGGTGGCGTGCCAATGCAATAATTGCCGACTAAAAAAAGTGGTTGTAGATGTTTTTTTTCTTGGTGTATTATCAAGCATACGCAGCAAAGTTCAGGGGTTTTGCACAGGTGTGGGTAAGCTTTATGTAAAAAATTGTTCCTATTTGCTTGAATATCATATTATTTTACACTAAATTAGTACTGTAATTATCCCGAATAACCAACAAAAAAAATCTAGATAATGAGAAAAGCAGACCTGGTAAATCAGATTTCTGAAAAAACAGGCATACCCAAGGTAGATGTGCTTGTAACGCTGGAAACTATGTTTAAGGAAGTTAAAGAAACACTTTCTGCCGGCGAGAATATTTATATCCGCGGGTTTGGCAGTTTTATTACCAAAAAAAGGGCTGCCAAAATTGGTAGAAACATTAAGAAAAACATAGCCGTGCATATTCCCGAGCATTATATACCTGCATTTAAACCGGCCAAAGAATTTGTAGCCGAAGTAAAAAAGTTAAAGGAGCCAAAGATTGATGCTGGACCTGGGGATGATGCCGATTAATGACTTCCTTCCATCATCCGTTTTCAAATTTTTCAATGCAGTACCTGCATAGATAATGGAGCTAGGTATAGCTTGCCTTACTCCAAATTATTATTTACTCCACATCATCATTAATATTACAGGGGTGGCTTGTACATCATGATAGCGTATTATTTCGCCCCTAATAATATGGCTCTTTACCCGCAGCATTTACGCTATCTCGGCATAAGGCTACAAAAAACACAAAGCCCCTATTCACGCTTTGGTAGCTACATAACAAATAATAATAATTTACTCAGCGCCATACACCAATAATTCTTTTGTCTCTTTTTTACAGTAATGCCGGCATTTAGCAAAGCATTCATCATTATGCTCGGGCACATAGGCCGCCGAGCCATTGGCGGCCAAAAAAAATCGTTAGCAGTTACAAACAAGCCCATGCAATAGTAATGGTAGAAAAAGTTTGCAGCATGCGATGGACATTATCCAAACTCCTAAGATGGAGTTTTACTGTTTGCTTATAACTAATTGCAATTACCTTTGTACTATATTATTTGTGAATCAAAAATTAAAGAGTGAAAAAGCTGCAATGGATGGTTATAGCCGTAGCCGGTGTACTTACCGCCGGATTGTTTTTTTTAGGCCGTACCACCCCTAAAAAAAGAATAATAAAAGCCGAGGCACATAGTGCAAATGATGGGCATAATCATGCAGCCGCAAACGAATCTGTCGTTTCCATAGACACTATTTTAACTTTAGCCAAGAAAAACCTTAGTAAAGAGCAGATAATTAGAATAAATACGTTAGAAAATAGCATTACTAGTGGCGATGTAAAAGAACAGCAACTTCATGTGTATCACCAACTTGCCCGTTTTTGGGCAGACTCGGCCCACATTTTTGAACCCTATGCATGGTATAATGGAGAAGCAGCGAGATTGGAAAATTCGGAAAAAAGCCTCACCTTTGCCGCCCGCTTGTTTTTAGACAACCTGCAAGATGATGAAGTGGCCGCCCGCCGTAAGTGGAAAGCCCTGCAGGCTAAAGACTTGTTTGAAAGATCTTTGGAGATAAACCCAACAAACGATTCGGCAAAAGTAGGTTTAGGCGCTTGCTATTTATTTGGTGGTATAAGCGATATGCCGATGGAGGGTATTAGCAAAATAAGAGAAGTGGTAGCAAAAGATAGTAATAATATTTATGCGCAAACCATGCTTGCCCAAGGCGCAATTATTTCTGGGCAATATGATAAAGCAGCTAGCCGTTTAGAGTTAGTAAATAAACTAGCACCGGGTAATGTTGAACACACATTAATGCTTGCTGATGTATATGAAAGAGTAGGGAATAAACCACTTGCCATAGCATGGTATCAAAAAAGCGTAGCCTTAGCTACCAACAAAGAATTAAAAGAAGCGGTGAAAAAAAGGGTAATAGAGTTGAAAAACTGAAAAATTAGGATAAGAAAACTTATTATAAACAAGATTTAAAAAATTATTAGTATGCCTTGTGGTAAAAAAAGGAAGCGTCATAAAATTGCGACGCACAAGCGTAAAAAAAGACTGAGAAAGAATCGTCATAAGAAGAGAAAATAACAAGTTCTAAGTCTTAGGTTTAGAGTCAGTAGTCGATAATAATCCACTGCTGACTCTAAATTTAATATGCTGGAATTTAAAATACTCTTTTCAGTCCACTGGTTGTTGGCCATATTTGTTTGCGCCCAATTCTGTATCTGTTAGCAATCATTTTGCTAGCAAATTCATCTCGCACCAAATAACTGCAGCACATTTACTTTTGGGTTATATCTCCGCATCAATATGGAGCAACTGGTGTTTTTACAGCGCTAAGGGATACACTATTTAGCTGTAATGAACAAAGAACTGATTATTAACGCCGCCCCACAGGGTGTAGAAATTGCCCTGTTGGAAGATAAAAAACTGGTAGAACTGCATAGCGAAAAAAGCGATGCCCGTTTTGCCGTGGGCGACCTATATCTTGGAAAAGTAAAAAAACTTATTCCGGGGTTAAATGCAGCATTCGTAGATGTAGGTTTTGAGAAAGATGCCTTTCTACACTATACCGATTTGAGCCCTTACGCTAAATCGTTGCTCAAGTTTACCAACCTATGCATTAATGATAAAAGCGACGAAGGTCTCGATTTTTCCAAGTTTACCATAGAACCAGAAATAGTAAAAACGGGTAAAATAAATGAAGTATTAAGCGGCAAGCCCAACGTTTTAGTACAAATTTTAAAAGAGCCAATTGCTGCTAAAGGCCCTCGTTTAAGTTGCGAAATATCACTCCCCGGCCGCTTTGTAGTGCTTACACCTTTTAATGATGTAGTGGCGGTTTCTCGAAAAATACATTCATCAGAAGAAAGAAAACGCTTACAAAAAATTGTAGAAGCTATTAAAAGCAAAAATTTTGGCGTTATCGTTCGCACCGCAGCCGAAGGTAAAAATACTGCCGAATTACATGAAGATTTAGCCACACTAGAAGCCACATGGAAAACCATAATGGCAAATTTAAAAACGGCTGTACCACCCACCCGCATTTTAAGTGAACAAACAAAAACTAACAGCATACTCCGTGACCTTTTAAATGCAGATTTTAACCGGATTGTTGTAAACGATAAAAATATTTATAGCGATACAAAAGGTTATATACAAAGAATAGCACCCGAAAAAGCTGACATTGTATCCTTTTATCAAAACGGTTCACCCATTTTTGATTCATTCGGTATTACCAAGCAAGTAAAATCATCTTTTGGAAAAACAGTAAACCTAGATAGTGGGGCATACCTAATTATTGAACATACTGAAGCCCTGCATGTAATTGACGTAAACAGTGGATATAAAAGCGTAAGCAATAATCAAGAACAAAATGCGCTTGAAACCAATTTAGAAGCCGCAGAAGAAATAGCCCGTCAATTACGCTTAAGAGATATTGGTGGCATTATAGTGGTGGATTTTATAGATATGAAACTTCCAGATAATAAGCGGAAGTTGGTAGAGAAGATGGAAGAATTTATGAAACCAGATAGGGCTAAGCATGCGGTACTTCCTATTTCAAAATTTGGACTAATGCAAATAACCCGGCAGCGAATGAAGCCGGAAATGAACATACAAACACAGGAGGTATGCCCAAGTTGTAACGGCACAGGTAAAATTTCATCTACATTACTATTAGAAGATGAAATTGAAAAAAACTTAGGTTATTTAGTTACACATCAAAACACTAATTTAAAATTAGTGGTACACCCTATCATCTATGCTTACTTAACTAAAGGATGGCCTTGGAGTACTAAAATGGCAAAATGGAAACGTAAGTTTAACCAAAAAACCAGGTTAGAACAAAATACAGGCTACCATTTAACCGAATACAAATTTTTTGATCAGCACGACGAAGAAATTAAGCTTTAAAAAAAAACTCAAAATACAATGCCCCCAAAAAGTAAAACACTAATTGGGGGCATTTTTAATTTTGTACGTTTATTCGCCCACTAAAAAAACAGCATTGCTAAACATTAGCTTACCATTCTCCCAAAAATTTCTGAAAAGTACATTATCGGTAAAGTAAACTACCGAACCACGGCCTACTTCTTGTGCACCAAACAAAAGCCCATCTTGTAATTTTGATTTCAATTTGTTACCAATAAAACCTGCAATAGGGCTACTCTTTTTAATAACACCAATATTCCATCCGCCCTCCTTCATAAAATCATAAACGGTATTATCCATTTTTAAAGAATAATACGGGGTGCTGTATCCATACATTAACGGGTGACTATTATCTATATCAACTTTTAAAATAGCACCCGGTGTAGTGTGTTGTATTTCGTCTTTTTCCCGATTTTCATAAGTTTTCAATAACTTATAATCGTCTTTTTGGCTGGTAGAGTCATCCATTTTCTTAGCTTTTAAAAGGCTCCATTCCTGCTTTGATAAGGCAGCAACGGCCGACTCCAGTGCAATTATTTTGCCACCCTCTCTTAACCAATTAGCTAATTGATCGGATTGTTGTTTATTATTTAAAAAAGAATAATGGCCATCTGGCATTATTATTACATCGGTATTGGCCCAATTTATTCGTCCTGCATCATTTGCATTTACTAAAGTTATCGGGTAGCGTAATTCTTTTTCAAAAAAATGCCAAACCTCACCAGCGGCGTATGCACTAATACCTTCGCCGGTTAGTAATACAATTTTTAATTGCTTTAAAGGATGTACTTTACCACTACCAAAATCATATCCTACATCCATCATACCGGTTTTAACTTCGGTTAAGGCTACATTGGCCTGGTTACAAATGGTATTCACTTTTTTCCAAAGTTCATCACCATGCTTTTCGTTGCCTTTTTTTAGAATAATTATCGAACCTCTTTCAAATTTTTCACCACCCGTTTCAAATGGTTCTTCGGCATAGCGCACTTTTATAGCTTGTTGCAATAATTGACTAAGCGCTTTGGCAGATTGAATACCTTGCCAGCGCAACACATAGCCATAAGAGGGGAGTGCGGTATTATTAACTTGCCGAATGGTAACCGTACCGCTAGTGGGTAGTAGTTGCTTTGATGCAAAAGCAGTAACACCATAAGCATATGGCAACGACCATGCGGTAATATCATAGGTAAGAGAATCTACAAGTTTCGTTTGCGGTTCAAATAAAACTTTTACCATATTGCCCCTGGGCTGGTTTACGGGTATTATTATATCTGATGTGCTACATGTAAAACTTTCTTCCTTACCTGTTTGGTAACTAAAGCCCTGTCCATTTATATTAGTAGCAGGATAATATTGTATACCATTTTTAGTTAATAGCTTAAGCAAGGCAGTAATACGTTCTACCTGAGTAGGCGTGGTTTTTATTATAAAAGATTTATATACCGAATGGCTGCCGCTATTAGCATTGCTAAAAAATTGTTGATACTCTTTAATTAATGCTGTGTTGTTTTCTGCTGCCACTTCAATAGTGCTTAACCCAGTGGTATAATGATGGATAACTCTATCAAATAAAGAAAGAGAGTCGCCCTCATCTGTATCTACTAAAATGCCAGCAGAGGGTCCTCCGCCTTGCTCATAGGTCATGCCTACCGATCCGTTATATACTGGGTAAGTATCACCATAGGATGGATAAAGCAAATCGAAAATTTCTTTAGTAAAATATAGCCATCCTTTTTCATCAAATTTTTTGGCGTGATTTTTTCCGATGGTAAGTTGAAAATCTCTTTGCCACTTTGTAATTGTTTCATGATAAGGCTGTGCCGCTGGCGCAAAATAATATGGCTGATTAATACCTTGCTCATGAAAATCAACATGTACTTGTGGCATCCATTGTAAATATTGTATGGCTCTTTGCTGGCTTTCAACCTGCGTTTGCCAAGCCCAATCTCTATTTAAGTCAAAGTTATAATGATTAGTTCTTCCGCCGGGCCATGGCTCACGATGTTCTCTTGCTTCTAACCTACTATTAGGGGTAGTGCCACTTATGCCATTAAACCAGTTTACATAACGGTCTCTTCCGTCGGGATTCATACAGGGATCTATTACTACTACCACTTTTTTTAACCAATCTTTTATACTAGTTTTTGTACTGCTTAATAACTCGTAAATGGTTAATAAGGCAGCTTCGGATGAGGAAGTTTCATTACCGTGCACATTATAGCTTAACCAAACTATAGCTGGGGCAGCGGTAGCTAAGGGTACATTGTCCTTAAGAATGCCAGCAAGACGTAAGTTGTTTTTTCTAATTTCTTCCAGCTGTTTAATATTTTCTTCGCTTGAAACAAATGCTAGCTTTAATGGTCTTTGTTCATTAGTGGTGCCATAACTCATTAATTTGCACAGGAGGGGCATTTCGCTGGCCACATGTTTATAATATTCCATTAGCAGCCAATGCGGTGTATAGCGAGTACCAATGCTGTACCCCAAAAATTTTTCGGGCGATTGAAGCTGTCCTTGTACTGTTAAGCTAACAAACAGGATTAAAAAAAAAGCCATAATTTTTTTACACATATGCTAATTCGATTTTGGTAAACTTACTATCGAAGATAACGCTATGAAGCCCAAAATAAAAAAGCCGCCACGTAGATTTTACGTGACGGCTTTGGCTTACCTAAAAAAAGTTAAAATTAGTAGCCGGGATTTTGAGTAATGATACCACCAGAAGCATCTACTTCTCTCTGTGGAATTGGAAACACTAATCTATTATCATTCCAAGCAAAGCTACCGGTAGCACCTTTTGTTCTTTTAATATCATGAATTCGCAAGCCTTCAAATGCTAATTCTCTGGTGCGTTCATTTAAAATATCAGAAACGGTAGGGGCTATTATGGCCGAAACATTTGAGCGGTTTCTTACAAATGTAAGATCGGTTTGTGGAGTATTACCTACGGTAGTGTTAAGTCTACGGTTACACTCTGCTCTAGTTAAAAACATTTCAGCAATACGGATAACAGGTAAATTCTGTTCAAATGCATTCCATTTATTACAATATGTATTACCTGGACGGGCACCTGTACCAATGTAGTACCAATCTCTTCTTCTAAAATCAGCTGCGTCATAAAAAGTGCTAATAAAACCTGTATTCATTCTAACATCTGCACGACCTATACCTACTGTACTAGCAAAAAAAGTAGCCATACCATCATTAGATTGACCGGCGTTATTTTGTTCATTCTGCTGTATTTCCCAGATAGACTCTTTAGTATTTTTATTAGTAAAGGGTATAAGTGGAATGGGGGCTAGTTCATACTTAAGAGAATTGATTACCTCATTGGCAGCATCCCTAGCATCTGCATAATTTCCCATTTGTAAATACACACGGCTTAAAAAAGCATAAGCAGTAAACTTATCGGCTCTGGTACCATTATCGTTAGGTAATTTGGTAACAGCAGTGGTAAGATCAGATACTACTCTTGTGTAAACTTCTGCTACTGTAGAGCGGGCTATGCGCTCAGAAGCGGTGGTTTCGTTAGTAGAAGGTGTGGTTTTGATAACAACACCGGGCTGGGTATTAGCCGTTAAAGGATCGTATGGTAAACCATACATTCTAACTAATTCAAAATGTAAAATGCCTCTAATAAAAAGCGCTTCACCTTCTAGCTGTGTTCTTAAATCCACGTCGCTTACCTTACTAAGATTAGCCAATACAATATTAGCATTATTGATGGCTCTGTAAGCAGCTATCCATGTACGTGCGGCTTCTGTATTATCACGGGTCATCGTTTTTCCGGCTACCTGGCGAAAGCCTTGAAAGGTACCTCTCCAACTGCAATAGCTTTCACTACCTTGCAAGTCTGGTAGCATTAAAAGATTGGTGCCATATAATGCACCTCCACCTAATAGTGAGTAGCAACCCACTACGGCCGATTTTACATCTTGATCATTCTCTAAAGCAGTAGCAGCATCTATACTTTGTTGAGGCTGCACCTCTAGTACTTTTTTACAAGAGACCATACCTAGTATAGCCGCTATAGATAGTATTTTAAATATATTTTTCATTTCTTTTTCTTTTTAGGTGTTAGAAGCCAAGGTTAATACCAAGTGTGATGGTGCGTGCCTGTGGCGGTGTATAAAAGTCGTGCCCCAAATTCAAATTACCGGTGTAAGTAGCATTCACTTCAGGATCGTATCCTTTATACTTAGTAAAGGTGAAAAGGTTTTGCGCGGCTATATATACTCGAGCATTATCAATCTTAGCTTTTTGTAAAAGCTTTCTAGGAAAGTTGTATCCAAAGTTTACACTCTTTACACGGAAGTAAGAACCATCTTGTACCCATCTGCTGCTTTTATTAGCACCATTACCATCGTATAAGCGTGGCTGTGGAATATCTGTAATATCGCCGGGTTTGGTCCAATAGTTCATTTGATCTACTGTTTGGTTATCAAAGTAGTCGCCATTTACACTTTGGAAAAAGCCAGCTATATTGTATAAATCATTTCCACTTACAAATTGGCATTGTATATCAAGATCAAATCCTTTGTAAGAAAATTTGTTATTCCATCCACCATAAAAATCAGGATTAGGGTTGCCTAATACAGTATCTGCCGCAAGGCTATAATCATTGGTAGTAGAACCATCTGCTCTCATATACAAAGCATCTCCGTTGGCAGGGTCTACGCCCATATACTTTCTACCATAAAACTGTCCAAAAGGAGCGCCTACGGCTAAGCGACCTAATGTTCTTTGACCTGGAGGTACAGGCGATACTAGCCTTGTAACTTCATTGCGATATGTAGAAATGTTGAAAGAGGTAGTCCAATTTAATGCAGAGCGAATTAAGTTAGCATTTAAGGTAAACTCCCAACCTGTATTCATCATATCACCAATGTTTTTGGTAATATTCGTAAAGCCATTTGTAGCAGGTAGGGGAACATTTAAAAGCATGTCCTTTGTGTTTTTTCTAAAATAATCTACTTCTCCAGAAATGCGATTATTCCAAAATCCGAAATCGATACCTACGTCAAATTGATCTGTATTTTCCCAAGTAAGGGCTGGTACGCCAATTTGTGAAGTAATAAGACCAGCAATATTGGCATAAGCAGAGCTGGTATATAAACTTAGCGAGCTAAAGTTGCCAATTTCTGCATTACCGGTACGGCCATAGCTGGTTCTTATTTTTAAGAAGCTAAGCACTTTGTTATTACTTAAGAAGTTTTCTTCAGAAAGGATCCATGCGGCAGAGGCAGCAGGAAATAATCCATAACGATTATCACTACCAAATCTGGAAGAACCATCTGCTCTTACACTGGCGCCAAATAAGTATTTATTTTTTAGCTTATAATTTGCTCTGGCAAAATAAGATAGAAAGCGAAACTGTGTTTCAGTAGAGGAGCCGTTAGAAATGATGGCTGCATTGGCTATTCTAGTAAATCTATCGCTTGGAAAAGCTCTACCTTCTACACTAGCACCATTAGCTATGCCTCGCTGATACTCAATACCTGCTAAGGCATCAATAGCATGGGTGCCTGCATTTTTATTATTCCATTGTAAAGTATTGGTATTGGTAAATACGCTACTGGTTACTTGATTATCGTAACTATATCCTTCTGGAGCCCCATCTAAACTACGGCGTCCTAAAAATTGATTTTCTTGAAGATTGTTCCAGTCAATGCCGGCTTGAGAACGGAATTTTAAATTTGAAAGAATGTTCCACTCAGCAAAAATGCTACTAATACTTCTGTAGGTTTTGCTAAGATTGCGGTTATTATCTTCCAACTCTATTAAGTTGTTGTAATAAAGTGTGGCATTATTATTTTTTCCATTTGCATCAAGTAATGGATGTAAAGGCGGCAAAGCGTTAAGCTGAATAGGATTACTAAAAGAGTTGTCGCTAGGTACCCTATAATTATTACTTTGTGCTAAAGAAATATTGGCTCCTACTTTAAATGATTTGTTTATAACATGATCAAGATTTACACGACCAGTGGCTCTCGTAAGTCTGTTGCCAATGATAATGCCTTTTTGATCGTTGAAGCTTCCGCTAAACAAAAATTTGGTACGAGCATCTCCACCGTTTACAGAAATGTTATACTGCTTGATATACCCCTTTTGAAAAGCCTCATCGGCCCAATTGGTATTGTTGGTAGAGTTCCAGTCGTTTGTACCGGTTTCACCAGCAAATTCATCAGCTGCTACATAGCCCATATTTTCTGCAGCTGCTGTAAAAAGTTGTTTATACTGAGTAGCATTTAGAAATTCTTGTTTTTTTGTGGGCTCGCTCCAACCGCTAAAGTAACCTACGTTAAGCTTTGTTTTACCTTGCTTACCGCTTTTGGTAGTTACTAATAATACGCCATTGGATGCCCGAGCACCATAAATGGCAGAAGAAGAGGCATCTTTTAATACTTCAATGCTTTCAATATCATCGGGGTTTAATGTAGCTAATGGATTATCGGGCTCGGTAGCACTACCAAGCGATTGACTTACTACCGGAACACCATCAATAACAACAAAAGGTTGTTGATTGGCTGATACAGAGGAAATACCTCTTACCCTAATGCTAAGGCCTTGGCCTAACTTACCACTACCGGTGTTAATATATACACCAGAAGCACGGCCTTGTAGCGCTTGCTCAAAACTAGGTAAAGGAAGATTTTGAAACTCCTTTGAGGTTACTTTAGCAATAGAAGCAGATACATCTTTTTTAATTTTTGTACCATACCCTACTACTACTACCTCATTTAAGTCTTTGGTAGATTGTGCCATGGTTATTAATAAACTACTACCACTGGCATCTACTTCTTGGTCTTCATAACCAACGGATGAAACGGCCAATTTTTTAACATTGTCAGCTACGGTAATGCTAAAACTACCATCCGTATTGGATGTAGTTCCAGTTGATGTACCCTTAACTTTTACCGATACACCAGCAAGTGGTGAACCGCCTGCATCGATTACCTTACCCGTAATGTTCTTGTTTTGTGCCAGCAAAAAACTACCAGACAATAAAAGAACAATGAGTAAGGATAGTTTTGATTTTCCCATTGTAAGTTTTTTAAAATTGAAATTAAGATTGCAAAAGTACCGAGTTAACGATTTTTTAACAAAACAAAAAAGCCATCCAGAATGCTGCATGGCTTTTTAAAAATCAATGTAAATTATCTACCCTCTGTTTTTTGAATTAGTAAAAATCATAATATACTGTATTAATTGAACTACGGCAGCCAAGGCAGCTACCACATAGGTAGTGGCTGCCCATTTTAGTGCATCTTTTGCCTTAGGGTATTCTTGCGCATTGGTAACATTTGTTGCTTGTAACCAGTTTAACGCTCTTTTACTAGCATCAAACTCTACCGGCAAAGTAATAAGCGTAAAAAGGACGGTTACACTCATTAAAATAATGCCGATTAATAAAAGTGTAGGGTTGCCCGAAACTGCTAATCCTATACCTATGGCCAAAACTATATTAGCAAGCATGGAGCTTATATTGACCATTGGAACTAGCTTACTACGCATTTGCAAGGCACTATATTGGGTAGCATGCTGTACGGCATGGCCACACTCGTGGGCCGCCACTGCTGCTGCAGCTACAGAGGTGCCACTGTACACTTCTGGGCTAAGGTTTACTGTTTTATTGGCAGGGTTATAATGATCGCTTAAAAAACCTTGAACAGATACCACATTTACATCGTGTATGCCGCTTTCTCGGAGCATTTTTTCAGCAATTTCTTTACCCGAAAGGCCGGCCGCTAAAGGCACATTTGCGTACTTGGTAAACTTGCTTTTTAGTACGGCAGATACCAAAAAACTAATACCTAAAAAGAGCATCGAAACAAGCATAATTCCCGGTGTCATATTACTTTAATGTTTAAAATGTAATCTAAAATATAGCAAATTTGCTACCATTTTGCCAAACCATTGAATTACCGTCTTTTTGTCACTTTAAGAAATTATTTTACCCTTTTTGTGAAGTGGTAAAAGGAAAAAATATTTTATATAAAATATTGATAATTAATTAAATATATTTAAAATTTGTATAATCATTTGGGCCTTTTTTGGGGGTAGAAGTTATACACAGTGCCAAAATTTTATTTTGAAATGTGGGGCATAATTGTAATTTAGCATCAGAATTTAATGGGTTAGTAAGTAAAAGGGTCAGTCGTAAGATTGGCCCTTTTTACTTTTTATAATTGCTTGTTATTGCCTCCACATAATTTACTCCATCACCTTCCTTTTTTAATTCACTATTTGGTTTATCTGAATTAATATTTTGTTCAGCACTCAATTATTTATTTTTACTAGCTATGAGTAAAATTAAAAAATCTTTTTTTTGTCAACAGTGTGGTTACGAAAGCATCAAATGGGTAGGCCAATGCCCCTCCTGTAGTAGTTGGAATACATTTGTAGAAGAGTTAGTACAAAAAGATAACGGTAAGCTTAATAACGATTGGAATAATTATAACGAAGAAAAAAGAATTAGCAAAACCATAGCGCTACACGAAATAAAAAGTAGCGAAGAAAAAAGAATGACCACTACAGATGCGGAATTAAATAGAGTATTGGGCGGCGGAATTGTATTAGGTAGTCTTGTATTAGTAGCGGGCGAACCAGGCATTGGTAAATCTACCCTATTCCTTCAAAACGGATTACAACTTAGCAATACAAAAGTATTATACGTAAGCGGTGAGGAGAGTGAGCAACAAATAAAAATGCGGGCAGATAGACTAAATAGCAAAAAAAATAACATTACACCAGCAGACTTTTACTTACTAACCGAAACATCTACCCAAACGATTTTTCAGGAAATAAAAAAATTAAAACCGCAGTTAGTTATTGTTGACTCTATTCAAACGTTGCAAACCCCATTTATCGAATCATCGCCTGGTAGCGTATCGCAAATACGAGAATGTGCTGCCGAGTTTCAGCGTTTTGCTAAAGAAACAAATACCCCAGTTTTTTTAATTGGCCATATTACTAAAGATGGTAGTATAGCAGGCCCCAAAATTTTAGAACATATGGTGGACACTGTGCTGCAATTTGAAGGAGACAGGCATTATGCCTATCGCATATTGCGCACTTTAAAAAATCGATTTGGTAGCACCGCCGAACTTGGTATTTATGAAATGACGGATACGGGTATGCGAGGCGTTTTAAATCCCAGCGAAATACTGATAACTCAAAAAGAAGATCAATTAAGTGGCATTGCTATTGCAGCAACTATCGAAGGTATGCGCCCATTACTTATAGAAGTACAAGCATTGGTAACACAATCCGTATATGGCACACCACAAAGAACTGTTAGCGGTTTTGATTTGCGACGATTACAACTTTTATTAGCAGTCTTAGAGAAAAGAGGGGGCTTCCATTTTGGCGTAAAAGATGTTTTTTTAAATATTGCTGGCGGTATTAAAGTAGAAGACCCTAGTATTGATTTAGCCGTTTTGTGCGCTTTACTTTCATCTTACGAAGATGTACCCTTGCCGCCACAAATTTGCTTTGCTGGAGAAGTAGGCTTAAGCGGAGAAATTAGGGCGGTTAATAGAATAGAACAACGGATTGCCGAAGCAGAAAAATTAGGATTTGAAAAAATCATCGTTTCTAAATACAATCAAAAAGGATTAAGTAAACAACAATTTAATATTGAAGTAGTAATGATGGGTAGGGTAGAGGAATTGTACCGGTATTTATTTTAATGCCATGTAAAGCTGTGTTTTTAAAATAACAAAAATTAATAAATACTAATGAGCTTATTGGCTGAGCTAAAGCAATCGGTGCTGCATTTACTTTTTCCGCATGTTTGTGTAGGATGTGGAAGCGATATACTAAATACGCAGGTTACGCTTTGTATTAAGTGTATAGAAAAGTTACCAGTAACGAACTTTGAAAAATTTCAAAATAATCCGGTAGAAAAACTTTTTTGGGGCCGGGTACCTGTGGCAGCAGCTACAGCACAATATTATTTTACAAAGGAGTCGCTTTTACAAACACTCATGCATCAATTTAAATATAAAAAAAATAAGGAGTTGGGCTTACAGCTAGGAACGCTAATGGGGTATCAATTAATAAATAGTTCTTTATATACCTCGGTAGATGCATTAATTCCATTACCTCTTTTTGAAAAAAAAGAGCGGAAAAGAGGGTATAACCAAGCCGAAGTATTGTGCAATGGCATGGCAACTATAATGCAACGGCCAGTGTGGAATAACGTAATAGAAAGACCCCAACATACTGATACGCAAACCAAAAAAAATCGAGTAGAGCGTTGGCAAAACATGGAAGGAAAATTTACCCTCCTGCACCCAAACACACTTGCGGGTAAGCATGTATTATTAGTAGATGATGTGGTTACTACGGGCGCTACCTTAGAAGCCTGTGCTGGCGCATTACAACAAGTAAAAGACGTAACTATAAGTATTGCTTGTTGCTGTATAGCTACAAAATAAAGTGGAAGGTAAATTGTAATGACTAATCGTATTTTTTAAACGCCGAATCTCTTTTACCCCTGTTCATCATTTTTATAACTAACGAATCATATTTTAATTGTTGGGCGGGTTGCAAAAAAGAGCGTACTTTTTTAAAGTGGGTAAATAAAGCTTTGTCCAGATTTAATTGCAATGCCGCTATTTTATCGCCCCATTCATTAATTACAGTGTCGCTTACGTTTGCTTCTTTAATGCTGGTATAATAGTTTATCTTGGCTGCCAGAATAGCCTCCATTAAAGGTTTTATTACTTTTTTGTGCTCCTCACTCATCTTTCGGTGAGTGGTTTTTTGATCTTCAGAAAAGCCTAGCTCCTTGGCTAACATTTCGGTAATATCCGGTCGGTTATACCTTTTTGTTTTTTCAGCTTTGCCCCAAAGCGTAAAAACCACTAATGCTATATTAGTAATTAACAAAAGGGCAACGGCAATTTTTAAATATTTATTGGTGTTTTGTTGCATTGTTTATCTTTCAAGTACGTAATCAAAATTGCCATCGGCCATACTATAATCCGCTGCTAAGGCTTGAATGGCATCGGTGGTAGCAGCACTTGTATTGGGTTTAGTTTTTTGCATTACTACTAACACATTTAATAGTATTAATAAGCACAGTGCTGCTAACGCAAAGGCCGGTTTTAAAAGCCAGCTTTGTGCTTGTATGGGCGGTGTACCTGCTTGCTCCTTAGCCAATTTTGCAGTAAGCCTGGTATAGAAAAAGTTGGGCGCAGGTGCAGGGCTACATCCATCAAGGCTATTCAGCACTTCTTCTATTTTTTTGGGGCTCATATTACTTGTTTTGACGGTGGTAAGTTATAAAACCTTCGAAAATTGAATCCTATCATTCGGGTTGTTTTTCTAAAGATTTTCTCAAATTTTGTTTAGCTCGATGCATAAGCGATTCTACGGCCGGAACTGTGGTTTTAAGTACTTCGCTTATTTGTTGATAACTAAGATCTTCTAACTTATGTAATACAAAAGCCGCTTTTTGGTTGTAGGGTAATAATTTAATGGCCTTCCAAAGTTTAGCGGCATTTTCTTTTTTATCGAGGATGACGCCAGGATGGTTAAAGTCGGGTACATCATACACTGGTTCATTATCCTCTCCTAAAAGGCGCTGCAGTAAACCAAAGCGTTTTTTACTTTTTTTACTACGCAATAGGTCTAGCGCACGGGTAGTAGCTATTCGATAAAGCCAGGTAGATAGTTTGGACTCGCCTTTAAATTGATGGATAGAACGGTAAACTTGTATAAAAACTTCTTGCGCTACATCTTCTGCATCTGCTGCATTTTGAACCACACCTAATGCCGTATTATATACTTTATCCTGATGGGTAAGGACCAGCTCTTTAAAGGCCGCTTCGTCGCCGACTTTTAAGCGTTCTATAAGTGCAACTTCCTGCAAATTGGAATATGGTTTTAAATGAGACGTAGCAGTTCACAAAACCTGTTGTATAACAACAAAAAAAGCACTACTTTTTTCTCATTGCATGTAATTAATGCGAAGCTTCCAATACTTTTTTAATGATAGCTACCATTTTTTCTCCTTTCTCTTTTAGTTGTTCTTCCGTCCACAATAAGCTAATGGAAGTACAAATACATCTACTTAAAATGGCATCACTCACCGAAAAATCTTTATTAGCTTGCTCGATTAATCTTTGTTTTATTTCGGGGCTAAGTGCATTAAGAGTTACAGCATTTTTTAAATGTTCCCATTTGCGTATGTAATGCCAATTATTATTGTACCAATAAAAATTACCAGCTAATACGCCTTGTGCTTTCATGTCCTCAACCACGGCAGCTGTGGCAGCAGCGGTGGGTAAAAACCAGCATACAAAAGAGCCGCTATCGCCTGCCGGATCGGGTATGCGCCTGAAAGTTATGCCTGGAATTTGTGCCAGCATGGTTTTTAGCGCTGTGTGGTTTTTCTTTTGTATTGATAAAAAATTAGGCAACCTTTTTATTTGAGCTAAGCCTACGGCAGCATGCAATTCGCTAATTCTATAATTATAACCAATAAATGGATGAAGGTCGGCGCCGCGGTCTGCTCCTAAATGATCATGACCATGATCCGTATAACCATCGCATTTGGTATATACTTCCTTATCGTTTGTCATTACTACACCGCCTTCTCCGCAGGTCATCGTTTTTACAAAATCAAATGAAAAAGTACCTGCATGGCCAATAGTGCCAAGGGCTTTTCCTTTATAAGTACCGCCAATACTTTGGCAAGCATCTTCTAATAATAGTAAATGGTGTTTTTTGCATAGGGCCACAAGCGCATCCATATCCGCCATGCTGCCACACATATGTACAGGCATAATGGCTTTTGTTTTTGGAGTAATTGCTTTTTCTACTGCAGCAGGATCTAGCGTAAGTGTATCATCAACATCTACTAATACAGGTACTGCACCTACACTTAAAATGGCTTCGAAGGAGGCTACAAACGTAAAAGCAGGCGTAATTACTTCATCGCCATAGCCTATGCCTAAGGCGCACATGGCAGTAGTAAGTGCCGCGGTACCGCTGGACGTTAGTTGTGCATAGGTGCTGCCAAATTGTTGGCAAATTGCTGCTTCTAATGCTTTACTTTTCCAATGGCCATTTCTAACACCATCAAATCCATAGCGCATAAGAATACCGTTATCAAGTACGTCGTTTAATTCCTTACGTTCGGCATCGCTCCATAATTCATAACCGGGCATAGCAGTATAATTAAAAATGAAAAGTGAATAGTTTTTTAGCAAAACTATTTTAGCAAAACAAAGTTAATAGTAATTGAATATAGGCTTAGCGATTGGATTAATAAAACTGCCATTTACCATCGGGCTGTACTAGTATGGCAATTTCGCTAAGGTCGCTTTCATTATTGTTTCGCCCCACAGCGGTAACTACGTATCGATAAGAAAAGTTTTTTGCGGCAAGCGATTCTGTAAACTTAAAACCTTGTGGGGAAGCTACTAGTTTTGAAATAAATTTAGGTACATTACCAAAAGGCTCTGAATTAGAATCGGTGGCAAATTGATACACTACAAAATATTTTATGGCTACTCTATTTCTTGGATCGGGTTTTACTATTAATTGTATAGCCGTATCTCCTACAATACTTCTTTCTACAATGGGGGGCCATGGTTTTTCATTATCTATCCATCGCATAGGAGGCAGTAGTGCGGGATATTTGTAATAATTGGCTTGTAAGCTATCATTCCACCCATTGGGATTTTTTGTAAATGTTTTACTGCTAAAATAAAGACTGCCCTGTACATTAGGGTAGCGACGTAGTAGCTTAATTTGATCGGGTAATTGATTTGTTTTTTTCCAAGTGGCGTCTTTTTCATTGGCTCTATAAATGCCGTGACCAATATACACATGCTTGCCATAACTATGCCTACTCCACCAATGCAACAGTTTTTCATAGTCCATTAAACTATCGCCAATGGGGCGGTATAGCTGAGGCGTAACATAATCTACCCATCCTTTTTTTAACCACAATACAATGTCGGCATACAGGTCATCATAATTCGTTTGTCCGGCTTTACTGTCGCTACCTTCTGGATCTTGATCTTTATTGCGCCAAACGCCAAAGGGAGATATGCCAAAGCGGCAAAGTTTTTTTTCTTTTTTTATTACTTTACTTAATGCCTGTATAATGGTATCTACATTACTCCGTCTCCAATCGGCTTTACTAAGTGTAGTGCCAGATGTGGCATAGCTTTTTTCATCTGGAAATTCTTTGCCGGGTATGCGATAGGGATAAAAATAATCGTCCATGTGAATGGCATCTATATCATATCTTTTTACAATATCTTGTACCACGTTAATAACAAATTGTTGTGCCTCTTTATTACCGGGGTTAAAATATTTTTTTTCGCCATAGGTTACAAACCAATCCGGATGTGTACGAGTAATGTGGTTAGCAGCTATGCTAGCCGTTTTAATATTAAAGTTGGCTCTATACGGATTTAGCCATGCATGAAACTCCATGCCTCGCTTATGCGTTTCTGCTATCATAAATGTTAGCGGGTCGTAGTAGGGGCTGGGTGGTTTACCTTGTTCGCCAGTTAACCATTGGCTCCAAGGCTCGTAGGGAGAGGGGTAAAAAGCATCGGCCGCTGGACGTACCTGCACTACCATAGCATTCATTCCATTTTTTTGATGCATGTCTAACAGGGTAATGAATTCATTTTTTTGCGCCTCGCTATCCCAATTGCCATGGCTTGGCCAGTCAATATTATCTACTGTGGCTACCCATACGCCTCTAAATTCATATTTAGGTTGGGCATAAATACTATTTAAACTTACAAATATTAAGGCTACAAGTAGTACTAATTTATGTTTCATAGTTGTTTTGTGATGGCTGCGAAAATAACGCATGCAGGTTTATAGCAAGAATAAAGAATGCCGCAAATAGTTGCAGCATGATTTAATTAACATTTATATTTCAATTACTTTTTGAATCGTTTCCTTCTCTTACTTTATCTAACAAATTACTGAGCAGGGTAGCTTCTTCTTCGCTTAGGTTTTTTAGTACATTGTCCATTTCGTCTTGACGGCTATCTAGTTTTTCTAATAATTTTTTGCCTTTATCGGTAATCATAATGTCTACCAATCGACGATCTGTTTTGCAAATAACTTTTTTTACTAAACCTTTTCCAATCAATCTATCTACCATACGGCTGGTATCGCTCATTTTTTCCAGCATTCGTTCTCTTATTTGTAAGGTAGAAAGTGGTTGCGGGTAACTGCCTCTTAATATGCGGAGAATATTGAACTGTTGAGAGGTAATATCCTCTGCTTCAAAAATACCTTTTGTTTTATCCTTCATCCACGATAAAGTATAAATAAGATTGATAGAAGCTTTTTGATAAGCATTTCTAAACCTTGGTTGTTGTATTTCTTGCTCAATGCTCATGCTCATTATAAAATTGCTTAAAAGTAATTTTTTTATAACGCAACTGTGTTTCGCTCTTAAAAAAAGGGACGGTGCTTTTAGTTAAGGGCAATAATAATTGCAGCCAATGCGGTTGACTTAATATCAATCATTGAAAAGGATAGTAAGTTGGTTTTTCCTAAGTATATAAATTAATAAATGATTCTATGAACAAGCTGCTACCTTTTTTTGCTTAGGCAAGGGGCAGTTGTAACTGTAAAATTAATGTTGAAACATTGAAACAAACAAATTTTGTTTAATTTACACTGGTATGTTTTTTTTATTGCAGCAAGTAAATAAGACAATGTTGTTACCCAATAAAAAGCAAGGTTGGGTTGATGATATAAGGTAACGGAGAAATTGCTGCTTAGCATGGAAGGCAGTAAGCTTATGCAATGGGTGGAATGAGGCGCTACTAAAGGGCGGCTTTTTTTTGCTCAGCGGCCATTTTAAAAATAATGAACAAGTGGTGGCCCTCATGCACTAGAAAAAAGTTCATCCAATCGGCAAGTTTCATTTTTCCAAAAAGGGGATGTATACCGAGCTTATCATAATCACATTCTGGGAAGGATAACAACTCCGCTGTCATTTTTTTACGCATGGTAAGCATATCATGTATTACATCGCTGGTATTTTTGGCACAATTGTCTAAAAAGAGAGGGTCTGCTTCGGCGGTGTAACTGCTAAACAGCGGCGTTTCCCCTTTCAAAATTTCATTTACTCTGGCTACAAACGTATGCTGGTAGGACTGTAAGTGAACAATTATTTCAAAAATAGACCATTTGCCCGGCCAAATATTTCTACGTATCTGCTCATCACTGAGGCCATCAATTATTTCCAAAATGGTTTTATGCTGGTAGTGCATTCTTGTTGTTACAGACGAGGATAATTGCATATTGAGGCCGTTTATCTATTTTTTTGGAAGGATGGAAGGGGTGTGTACGTTAGCTTTCCCACACTTTGGTGCCTTCGCTACAGTTAGCACAAATATCTATATTTTTTCGACCTTTTAAAATTTGTTGTCTAAATTTTCGATAATCTGCATTTTTCCAAATTTCTTTAAACGATTGGTTTTTTAAGTTTCCAAGTTGGTGCTGCGCATCTTTATCAAAGCAGCAAGGTGCTACCAAGCCATCCCAGGTAATGACGGGGTCGTGCCAGAGACGCCAGCATTGATTCGCTAATTTGCCTTTAAAGGCATATTTTCCGTTGCCTGTTTTTTTATAGCGGCTGTATTTATCAATAGTGGGTATTAATTGGTTAGGGTCGGTTTCAAAATCATACACTTGTGCTGTTTTAAACCAAACATCATCAACTCCAATTTCTTTACCAAGTTTTTTTACTGCTTCTATTTGGTGCTCGTTATGTTTTACTACTAAAAATTGAAATACGATGAAGGGGGTATGGCTACGTAAAGTTTTTTTCCATTTCACCATATTTTTAGCCCCTTCAATTACCTTCTCCAGTTTGCCGCCCACCCTATATTGTTCATATACTTCTTGTGTGGTTCCATCAATAGAAATGATTAATCTATCTAAACCACTTTCTACTGTTTTTTTAGCATGCTCATCAGTAAGGTAGTGTGCGTTGGTAGAGGTAGCGGTATAAATTTTTTTTTGAGCTGCATAGCTTACCATTTCTAAAAAAGCTGGATTTAAGTAAGGCTCGCCCTGAAAATAAAAAACTAAGTAAAACAGTTCTTTATGCAATTGATCAATTGTTTCTCTAAAAAAATCTTTTTGTAACATACCTATTGGCCTGGTAAATGCTCTTAGGCCGCTTGGGCATTCCGGACATCGTAGGTTACAGGAAGTAGTAGGCTCAAAGGAAATAGAAATAGGATATCCCCACTGTATGGGCGTTTTAAACCATTTACTGAAATAAAAACTGCTGAGCACCTTTACACCGTTCCAACTGCGGCGTAAGGTAAGCTTCGACAGCATATTAAAAGTATCTTTTCGATTGTACTGACTCATTTTTACAAAGGTAAGTGTACTGCCAACAAAAAAGCCCTGCCATAGGGTACGGCGGGCTTTTTGCAATCATCCATCCTTGTTGTGTCCAATTATTCGTTAAGTATTTTTGATGTTTGGGTATAGTTAGCATCGCCATTATACACAAATAAACAACTCCCGTTTTTTATAGTATTAATAATTTTTTCCGATTCGTGGCTTGGTACCGCAGGACACCCATAGCTTCTGCCCATCATTATACCTGCATTAACCCTTGCGCCATCCACATAACCAGCGCCATGTATTACTATGCTTCTGGCATAAGCGTTATCGTTAAAGCCAGCATCTACACCTTTTAAACGAAGGGATAAACCATGTGCCCCCACATAAGTTTGAGCGGTGGTATAAAATCCTAAACTGCTTTGCAATGACGAAGGTGTATTGGAAAACTTAGTGGCATAATGTGTGCCAGAGTTTTTGCCATGTGCTACAAACGTATTTATCAACAGCTTATTATTGACAACATCAATTACATACAATCTTTTTTGAGAAGAGGCTTTTGTAAAGTCGCATATAGTAATGTATGTATTGTTATTGATAGCTTTTTTTGCTAATAGTTTTTTATATCCTTTATAAGCAATATAAAATGCTTGGGCCGAAAGTCCATTATGGCTTAAGCCGATGGTATGGTAAATAGTATTTGCTTCATTGTCGTTATCGATAGTAGAAGAAAAATGAAAGGCACCCTGCGGATATACACTTTTATTAGGTGCGCTTGATTTATAAGGAGGAGCAATGGTAAAAGAAGTACACATTACCCCTATTGATAGGTATATCAAAAGGTTTTTCACGTTGGGTACGGTTATCGGCTTTTGTTTAGTAGCCGTTGGATTTTAAAAACGATTACGAGTGCTAAAATATTATCCTATTTACATGCTTACAAGTAAATAGCAATGCTTTTATTTTGTTTTGCGCATAAATACGCCCATTTAATCCTCCTATTTCCGAGAAAAAATACGAGTATGGTACTCGCTTGTAGAAAAAGGGGGTTATATGTATGTATTTATAAACAAAAACTATTCCAATATTGGTCGCAGCCATCTTTCGGCTTCTGGTAGGGGCATTTGCTTTCTATTGGCATAATCCTCTAATTGATCTTTTTGAATTTTGCCTACTCCAAAATACTTACTTTCTGGATGTGCAAAATACCAACCGCATACAGACGAAGCCGGATACATGGCTAAAGATTCTGTAAGTTGAATGCCGGTAGCCGCTTGGCCACCTAATAGTGCAAATAGTTTGTATTTCTCCGTATGGTCGGGGCAGGCAGGATAGCCTGGTGCGGGCCTTATGCCTTGGTAATTTTCTTTAATTAAATCTTCGCTTGATAAACTTTCATCTTTAGCATATCCCCAATACTCTTTTCTTGTTCTTTCATGTAATACTTCCGCAAAAGCTTCGGCTAATCTATCGGCTAATGCTTGTAGCATAATTTTGTTATAATCATCATGCGCCGCTTCAAAGTTTTTAATAGGTTGTTCTATGCCTTGTATGGTTACGCTAAAGGCCCCTATAAAATCATTTTTCGGTGCTATAAAATCGGCTAATGAAATATTGGCTTGGCCCTCGGCCTTTTTTACTTGCTGACGCAAAAATTCGAGTTTAATGTTTTCATCTACTAAGGTTACAGTATCGGCATGATTACTTTCTGCACGCCAAAAGCCTACACATGCTTTAGCGGTAAGCCATTGCTCTGTTATTAGTTTATCCAAAAGTAAGTTGGCATCATTATACAATTTGGTAGCTTCTACCCCTACTTTTTCATCACTTAATATGGCTGGAAACTTACCATGCAATTCCCAAGCAATAAAGAAAGGAGTCCAATCAATATATCTTCTAATTTCTGTTAAATCATAATTATCCAATTGGCGGGTGCCGGTAAACTGGGGCTGCACAGGTTCGTATTGGTTCCAATTAATTTTCGTTTTATTTTTTTGCGCTTCGGGAAAGGGCAAAAATAGCTTGGCTGTTTTTTTATGCGCAAAATCATCAGCCAATTGTTGATATTCATTATTTACTTGTTGTAAAAATGGGCTACGCTGCTCTTTGTTTAATAGTGCGCCTACTACGGTTACGCTTCGGCTGGCATCTAATACATGCACTACGCCATTATTATATTGAGGAGAAATTTTTACGGCTGTATGCATACGACTAGTGGTAGCGCCACCAATTAATAGTGGTTGGTTCATATTACGCCGTTTCATTTCATGGGCCACATGTACCATTTCATCTAATGAAGGGGTGATGAGGCCACTAAGTCCAATAATATCTACTTTTTCTTTTTGGGCAGTATCTAAAATTTTATCGGTAGGTACCATTACTCCCAAGTCAACGATATCGTACCCATTACAACCTAGTACAACGCCCACAATATTTTTACCTATATCATGCACATCACCTTTTACAGTAGCCAATAATACTTTGGGGGCTCCTGCGGCTTCTTCGTTTACGGTGCCGGCTGCTAAATGCGCTCTTTTACGTTCTTCTTTTTCGGCCTCAATAAAAGGGGTAAGTACAGCAACAGATTTCTTCATTACTCTTGCGCTTTTTACTACCTGTGGTAAAAACATTTTACCGGCGCCAAATAAATCTCCCACTACATTCATACCAGCCATTAATGGGCCTTCTATTACGGTTAGTGGTGTGGGGTATTTTTGCCTTGCTTCTTCGGTATCGGCATCAATATAATCTGTAATACCATTTACTAAGGAGTGTTTTAATCTTTCTTCCACTGATGCGTTTCTCCATGCTTCATCTTTTACTATTTCTTTGCCTTTGGCCTTTACAGTTTCGGCAAAGGCAATGAGTTTATCGGTTGCTTCATTGTTATCATTATTCCGGTTTAGAATTACATCTTCGCAAAGTGTTTTTAATGCAGGCTCTATTTCATCGTACACAACTAATTGTCCGGCATTAACAATGCCCATATCCATACCTGCATTAATGGCATGGTATAGAAATACGGAGTGCATGGCTTCTCGCACATGATCATTACCACGAAAGGAGAATGATAAATTACTAACCCCGCCACTTACTTTGGTAAGGGGCATGCGTTGTTTAATTTCTCTGGTTGCTTCTATAAAATCTACACCATAATTATTATGCTCCTCTAGCCCTGTGGCTACGGCAAATATATTGGGATCGAAAATAATGTCTTGCGCATCGTACCCCACCTGCTCCGTTAATATTTTATAAGCCCGATGGCATATTTCTACTTTACGTTCTTTGGTATCTGCCTGGCCTTTTTCATCGAAGGCCATTACTATTACTGCAGCACCATAGCTTTGGCATATAATGGCTTGTTCTATAAACTTGGCTTCGCCCTCCTTCATAGAAATAGAGTTTACAATACACTTGCCCTGTACACATTTTAAGCCTGCCTCAATAATTTCAAATTTTGAGGAGTCTATCATTATAGGAATCTTGGCAATATCTGGCTCACTCTGTACAAGGTTTAAAAAAGTAGTCATGGCTTGCACTCCATCAAGTAATGCATCATCCATATTAACATCTAATACCTGTGCGCCGTTTTCTACCTGCTGGCGGGCTACACTTAATGCTTCTTCGTATTTATTTTCTTTAATAAGGCGAGCAAATTTTTTAGACCCCGTTACATTGGTTCTTTCGCCAACGTTTACAAAATTTGTTTCTGGCCTTACGATTAGAGGCTCTAGGCCAGCCAATCTTAAATATGGTTTTATGGTGTTCATTTTTTATTAAAATACAAAGCAGAACCTGCGGTTCCGATTGGGGTTAAATCTATTGCTTATAATGTTATACTAATGCAGTTTCTAAAGTGGGTTGCACTCTTGGCTTTATGCTTCTTACTTCATGCGCAATGTGTTTTATATGATCTGGTGTGGTGCCACAGCATCCTCCTACAATATTTACCCATCCATTTTTTGCCCATTCTTCTAAGTAATGTCCAGTATCAGCTGGGTGCTCATCATATTCACCCATGGCATTGGGTAGCCCAGCATTGGGATAGGCAGATACGTAGCAACTGGCTATTTGTGATAACTCTTCGATATGTGGCCTCATTTCTTTAGCACCTAATGCACAATTAAGCCCAATGCTTAGTGGCTTAGCATGTGCTACAGAATTATAAAAGGCTTCCAATGTTTGCCCGCTAAGTGTGCGGCCAGAGGCATCAGTGATGGTACCTGATATGGAAATAGGAAGTGAGGGTTTATCTGTATCTCGAAAATATTTTTTTATAGCATAGATGGCTGCTTTTGCATTGAGTGTATCAAAGATGGTTTCAATAAGTAACAAATCTACCCCACCATCTACTAATCCTTTTATTTGTTCATAATAAGCGGTTACTACTTCATCAAAAGTAACGGCACGGTAGCCGGGGTTGTTTACATCGGGCGATAGAGATAATGTTTTATTGAGCGGGCCAATGGCGCCTGCTACCCATGCTTTTTTGCCTGCTTGAGCAATGGCTTGTCTAGCACATTGTGCGGCCGCTACATTTAATTCATAAGCGAGGGCTTCCATATCATAATCGGCCATGGCTATGGTGGTGCTGCTAAAGGTGTTGGTTTCAATAATATCTGCGCCCGCATCTAAATATTGTTGATGTATACCTATAATAATGGCGGGCTGCGTAAGGTTAAGTAAATCGTTATTGCCTTTTACGTCGCAATGCCAATCTTTAAATCTTTGGCCACGGTAATCGGCTTCTTGTAGTTTGTGCCGCTGTATCATAGTGCCCATAGCACCGTCAATTACAAGGATGCGTTTTTCAAGTTCTTTTCTAATGTCTGCCATATTATAAATTAAGCGTTGAGCTGTTAACTATAAGTTTTAGTTATGATGCACAAGGAACAGGTGGATGAACTGTCCTGTTGAAGACAGGATTTTCAAAGCGTCGCAACGAAAAATCATCCGTGTTACTATTGCTGGCTAAAAAATAAACTTATAAACGCTGGGAAAACCGGGTGAGAGTTTTTGTAACGTTTATTAGTTCTGTGGGCCGAACAATAAACAAATCCGCCTATTATGCTGGCGCAAAGTTACAGTTTTAGCTGCTTATAACCAATATGGGGTGGGCTTACTTACCGACTACATAACTTTCTACCGGTAAGCGATTTTGTAGGCTACGGCCTAGCGTCATTTCATCGGCATACTCCAACTCGCCGCCAAAGGCTATGCCCCGGGCAATAGTGGTAATACGGGTGGTTTTGCTTTGTAATTTTTTTTGTATGTAATAAATAGTCGTATCGCCTTGGATGGTAGGGTTTAGGGCAAAAATGAGCTCTTGTGTATGCTCTTTTTGTATGCGATGTAAAAGCGACTCAATGTTTAACTGTTCGGGGCCCACCCCATCTAAGGGAGATATAATGCCACCCAGTACATGATAAATGCCATTGAATTGTTGGGTACTTTCTATGGCTATTACATCTCTTATACTTTCTACTACACAAATAATATCTTGCTTGCGCAGGGGGTTGGTGCATATGGCACAACTATCCGCATCGGCTACATTAAAACAGCGGTGACAAAATTTTATTTCACTCCGCATTTTACTAATTACTTCGCTAAAATGGTTAACGGTGCCAGCTTCTTGTTTTAACAGGTGTAGCACAAGCCTTAAAGCTGTTTTTTTGCCTATACCGGGTAGTTTAGCAAACTCATTTACGGCATTTTCCAATAAGGTGGACGAAAATTGCATGCGCAAAGATAGGCAGCCCCTGCCAAATGTATCTGCTATGGCAGGATGCTTAGTAGCACAAAAGCCTTATTAGTGTAGTGATACTAAGATGATGCTTGCTGCACATAAAAAAGATAATACTGCGTTATTTTTTTAAAGATTTTATACCATGATTATTTACAACGAAATATCAAATTCATTTTGCCACATAGCCTTTACTACTATTTTTCGTTGGATTGCCTTTACCACCTCGGGTTGTTTGTGAAGCTTAAAAAAATCGCCGGCATCCCATTGCCCATTTTTATTATCGTCGAATAGAATTTGTAATTCATACTCTCCCGGTGGAAACATATTATCATTAAACACTGCTGTAGTAAGCGATGCGGAGCGAATAATGGCGCCATTTTGTAGTAATTGTAATACGGGATTTTTTGATCTATCGAGGTTACGAATATTAATTTTTAATACGCCATAGTCTGTTTTCTTTTTTGTGATGAAAGAAAGAGTATCTGTTCGTAATAATTTTTTGCCACTACTATCTTCCAAAAAATCTTTGTTTAAAATAATATGATAGGATGTGTTTTCTTTCCACTCTGTATATAAAATAATTTTAGTGTTACTACTATCCTTTTTAAATTGATAATTGGCAACGGGAGTATATGTAGAGTCCGTATAAAGTGATAGCTTACTACTATCAAAATTTTTTATAGGTTGTTGAAAACTGAAAACAAAATTATTTAACAAGTCTTGTTTGCCCACTTGTAGATTATTGGAGTAGCGTAGGCGCCTATCGGTAGCAGTACCTTGGTCTTTAGTATTTGTATTTAGTAAGGAAGAGTTTGTGTTTGTTTTATCTTTTTTGGCTGCGTAAGCATATAGTGTAACAGAATCGGTAGCCAAGGAAACTGTTACCGGTTTATCGGCAAAGGCAAAAAGTTGTTTTTGGCTTCTGTATAATTTTGTATTGCCTTCATCTTTTAAAGCGTAAACATAAAATGTTTGGGGAGGAAGATTTTTAAAAACAAAATTTCCTTGTGCATTTATACGGGTAATATAGCGAGGTTTTTCTTTTACTACTGCAGAATCGTTGCTGCTAGTGTGTAGTAGTACAATAAGGGTGCTATCTGTTTTTCCGGTTTCGGCTAGTACTACTTTGCCTGTTAACTGTAAAGAATCTAGGTAGGGCCCGGTAGAAAAAGTATAGGTAAATCCTTTAAGAATGTTTCCTTCATTTACATCTCGTATGGCATCTCTAAAGTGTAGGCTGTAAGTAGTGTTAGCCTCTAAGGAGTCTTTTAACCTTACGGTTACCGTTTTTAATTTATAATCTACAAGCGGTATTTGTTTGGCTACTGGCGATACGGTTAAGTTTTCTTGAATACCCTGTACATCCACAAACTCATCAAAGGTGAAAATGATTTTATTGCCCTTGAAATTAGTAGTAGAATCGGTGGGGCTTGCTTTTAATAATAGGGGTGGTAGCGAGTCTCTTGCACCGCCTTGTGGGGGTACAATATTAGCACAACCAGGGCCGCTTAAAGCTAGGATATAAATTAAACATATAATGATAGCCGAAGGAAATACTACATTTTTTTTCATGACAGTGCAAACATAATAAGATTAAAGGGGAGGCAATGTATAAAAAAGCATAATAATAGTTAGTATCTATCATCATCATCCTTAGGGTCCTCTTCTATTTCGTGTAGGGCAATGGCGAGTTTATGTGTTTTTGCAAAATTGCACCAATGACAGTCTTCGTTACCACAACCAGTAGCAAACTCTTTTGCTTGAATTTTTTGCCAAACTGTTTTTATTTGCTCGGAAACGGTAGTAATATCTGTTTGGGAGATGATTAGTTTTTCTTTTCTATATTTTTTCTTTTTATCTGGTTCTATAAAATCAAACTCGGTACTTATAACCGTCCAATCTTTTTGATCATAGTTATCTACCAATATTTTATAAAAAACAGCTTGTCGCCAATAGTCGCCACCCAGGGGCTCTTTAGCGGAGGGTCCTTTTGTTTTGGCAATTCCCCTATCGGCGTCGCCGGTTTTGTAATCTACTACATTAACAGATTTGCTATCAAACTCTAATTTATCTAATGCCCCTCTTAGTGGAATACCGTTGTGCACTACTTTTAAACGTCGCTCAATGGCTACAATTTTATTAAAGCTATGTATATATTGATTGTAGTAATTACCTAGTATATCATAACCGCTTTCTTGTCGGCGGGCAAATTCTTCTTTGGTAAAGCTTTCTTGATGCCGTTTCATATACCAATCAAAATCTTGCAGAAAATCTTGTTTGCTTGGAAATGCATTATTGGTGGCCTCTTGCATTTTTCTAAACAGTTTTTCTAATGCATGGTGAATAGCAGAGCCAAATTCGGTAGCTGCATTTCTAGGCGAGGGTATGCGAATTAGGTTTTTATAATAAAACTCCAGCGGGCATTTAAGAAAGTTGTTTAATGCGGTTACGTTCATCACAAACTTTTCTAATACACGGCCAAGGAACTCCTCCTCTACTTTTTCAATTTGGGGTGCTTGTAGTGTAGTAAAGTTTAGTGCGGCAAATTGATCTTGTACGGCTTCCTCTATTACTACTTTTTGTACGGCTAGCTGATGGGTGTCTTGAATTTCCGCAATAAACATGGAGGGCTCTAATTCTTTGCCATCGTTTTTAAAACGGCTGTATGAAATATGTAAATGTTTTTCGGCCCTGGTTAATGCTACGTAAAATAATCTACGCAGTTCCTGCTCATCTGTAGCGGGTGCCGCTGATGAAAACATGGTATCGGGTAATTTATAACCACCGCCTGGTTTGCGCTTTTTTTCCCAAAAGGCGGCATTACATCCGGCAATAAATATATATTCAAACTCAAGCCCCTTAGAGCCATGGGCCGTCATTAAATTCACTCCTTTATCGCTTCCGCTTACTTGTACCAATGGTAAGCTTATATTTTCTTTCTCCATCAGGTCTAGCAGGTTTACCAGCCCTTGAAGGTTTAAATGTGGCGAACGGTGTGTTTCTTCTTTTATAAAATCAAATAAGCAAGTTAATAACTGTAGTTGCCAATGCTTATCGGGGCTTTTCATTATATGCGTAAGCACACCTGCTTTTTGTATAATGTTTTCAAACAAAACTTGTAAAGTAGTGTTAGGCACTGCTGCTATTAATTCGTCAATAACAATTGCAGCTTGTAGTAAAGGAGATTTTTGGTTAGTATCAAATAAAAGTTTTTGGGGATCATTGGCTTTTTCAAGTAAAAACTGTCGGATAGAAGTAGCATTGCCTGTTAATTTTTTATCCGCCACTTGCATACACACTTTTGCTATTTCGATGGGGGCTATACCAAACCAATTAAAGTGTAAAATTTCAAATAGCATTTCATCGCCGCTTTGCGGTTTATAAAGCTCAGCTGCTAAATAGCGAAGTAGTAAGATTATTTTTTTGCCCTCTGGTATATGTAGTAAATTAATGTGGCGCTTGGTGTATACGGGTATTTGTAATAATTTAAAGTAATGGGCTAGCTCTTCGCCATATTTATTTTCTTTATAAATAATGCCAATTTTACCCGCAGGTATGCCCTTTTGTATTAATTGTTGTGTGGCTGCAGCAATACCAATCATTTCTAAACGCTGGGTTTCGTATTCTTGTACAAGGGGTGGCAGCGTTAGTTGTTTCAACTCCGCTCTACTTGAAATTAATTCTTTGCTAAGGCCATCAATTTTATTAACTAAGCGCTCACTATTTTGCCCTATTAGTGTTTTTGCAACATCCAATATGGGTTGGGTAGAGCGATAGTTATTCGTAAGTACCACCGTCAGTAAATCCTTTTGATAGTTGGTGGCAAACTCTATCATGTTTTCAACATTGGCCCCTTGAAAGCGGTAAATGCTTTGATCATCATCGCCTACTACAAATACGTTAGGTTTATCCCAATAACTAATTAATAAATCTACCAATTTATTTTGCGTGCCGCTGGTATCTTGGTATTCATCTACCAAAATGTATTGAAAACGTTCTTGGTAATTAGCTAATAGGTTTTTATTTTCTTCAAAAGCATTGATAACCCAATTAATCATATCATCAAAATCATAACGATTTTTTTTACGCATTAATGCTTGAAAATTTTCGAATTCATTTACGGCTGCCCGTAACTTTTCCATTCGTTCGGTTTCTTCATCCAGTTTTTCTTTTTTAACATCGCCGGGGTTAAAGGATTTGTATTTTCTTTTGTATACAAATTCGTCACGGGTGGGCAGTTCGGCAATATAGGCGTCAATTTTAGTATGTATAAATGAGGGTGTCCATCCTTCTCGTTTCATGCTACTAAAAAGAGATTGTAAATTGTTTATTTCAAAATACACATCACCTCTGTATCTTTTTAATGGGTGGTTTTTGGGAAAGGCATCAATCAATTCTTTAAACAGTTGAATTTTTTCTAGGTCGGAAATGGGGTCGAGTACAGTTTTTTCAAACAAATAAAGATTATCTTGTATTACATCGTTACAAAAGGCATGAAAGGTGTAGATATTTACTTTATAAGCATCGGGCCCAATAAACTGTAATAGGCGCTTACGCATAGCTACTACGCCAGCATCGGTATAGGTAAGGCAAAGTATATTTTGTGGCATTGCATCTGCGTGCAGTAATATTTTACCAATACGGCTGGCTAATATTTGTGTTTTGCCGGTGCCTGGCCCAGCAATTACCATTACCGGCCCTTCTATTGTATCAACAGCCTGTTGCTGTTTGGAATTTAGTTTAGTATATTCTTCATCAAAGGTTTGGTGGAGCTTTACTTTTTTTAATGACATGGGTGTGAACTTTTCGTTGATTGGGGGGTTATAAGTAAACGAATTTAAATGAATAATCTGATGGCCGCACATGCAATTAAAACGGTACAAAAAATTCCTGTATCATTGGATGTAGCTTGGAGATTTTTTAGCAACCCTGCTAACTTACAAGCTATTACACCAGCCAATATGGGGTTTACCGTTATTTCCAAACACCATGGCCCTACAATGTATGCGGGTCAAATTATTGAGTATAAAGTACGCCCTTTATTAGGAATTCCTATTTACTGGATGACTGAAATAACGCAGGTGCAAGACAAACGTTTTTTTATAGATGAACAGCGCTTTGGCCCCTATACCTTGTGGCATCATCAACATCACTTTAATGCCATACCAGGTGGAGTAGAAATGATTGATATTGTACACTACAAAAATCCTTTGCGTGTGCTGGGCCGCTTGGCTAATTATTTGTTTGTGCGTAAAAAATTAACCAGCATATTTAACTATCGGTATCAAAAAGTAGAAGCCATTTTTGGTAAATGGGTGGATCCTCCGCATAAATGATTCATTAATTTTTATAGTAAAATCATGTAAGTTTGAGGTAACATTGATAGTTACATGGTTTTTTTCCGCATTACTATTTTTTTATTGCTAGTAGCAGGCATATCCAGCGTACTAAGGGCGCAGCCTATTTATTCTTTTTTACAGGATGATACCGCTACCAAAAGCTTATACCAAAAGCAAGCGCTTCAAAAAAAGATGCAGCTGGTAGGCAGCGTTTCAAAAGCATATAAAAAAGATTATGTAGAAGCTTACGAAGGTATGTGCGGCATGGCCGATGACTTATTACAAAGCTCCCGAACAATTACCGAAAAGCATACCGATAACTATATAAAAGCGGTGGCGGCTAACATCATCAATGCCAATAAAGAGCTACAGGGTATTGATGTTCGTATAGTATTTACTCGTGATTTTATTCCCAATGCCTACAGTATTGGCGAGGGCACCATAGCCTTTAATGCGGGGCTATTCGTATACCTACAAACAGAAGCCGAAATGGCTTTCGTTATTGCGCATGAATTAGCACATTACTATTTAAATCATAGTATTAACCGTATACACCGTTATGTGCAGTTAAAAAATAGCGACAGTTTAAAAAAAGAAATCAAGCGCATTGTTAAAGAAGAATATAGTATAAATCAAAAACTAACACAATTACTTAAAGCGTATACTTTAGATATTCGAAGGCATAGTAGAGACAAAGAAGCAGAAGCCGACAAAATGGGATTACACTTTTTAAGTAATACAGGCTATACAGGAAAGGGGTTTATGCGCACCATGCAAGTGTTAGACAAAATTGATGATACCGCCCTCTTTCATCCACCATCCGTAGCCACCCTTTTACATACTACAGCCTATCCCTTTAAGCAAAGATGGATAAAAAAAGAAACGAGCATTTTTGCCGCCATGACATCAGATGAAGAAGATGAAAAAGTAAAAAAAGAAAAAGACTCTCTAAAAACCCACCCCGATTGCAAAACACGCCTTTTAGCCTTGCAGGAAGATGCGTTAAAAATAAGTGGCGCCGATTTTTTAGTAGACAAAAATTATTTTTTATTACTCAAAGAAGAATTAATACCAGAGCTACTGGAGGAAATGTACAGGAGTAAAAATATTAGCTACAACCTATATTTTAGCTTACAAATGCTGCCAGAAAAAAAATGGCAGTCATTAGCGGTGTATAACATTTTGCGGGCTTTCAATTTAATTTATGAGTATCAAAAAAAGCATGAGGTAGGCATAATTGTAGAGACAGAAAATAAACATTATGCAGCAGCTTATAACGATTTATTAAGAATGTTAAGCCGCATTACCTTACAAGAAATAGCCGATCTCAATTATTCATTTGGCATAAAATACACCGAATTATTAAGTGGTAATGGATTATTTGAAATAGAGAAAGAAAAAGCCTTAGCCTATAAAAATCAACAGAAGTAAGTAATCTATTTGACATCAAAAACAAAAGAGCATGAAAAAACAATTAATGACTGCGTTTATCGTACTATGCCTAAGTGGAAGTATGATAGCACAAAAAATGACCGTAGAAAATGTACATAGAGCCTCTCCCAGAAATGCCTCGGCTATTAAAGAAGGTAGTGAGATAAAGGGTTATTATTTCTTTTTTATCAGTGATAAGATTGATAAAAAAACCAATGAGTACACTTTACGCATTACAGACAATAGTTTAAAAACGCTGAAAGATGTAAAGTTTCAAGATTCCAAAAATGTAGCCATACTAGAGTCATCATTTAACGGTACCGATTTGATTTTTTTACTGTACAACGATGATGAAAATACTTTTGAGTACCAAGTTTACGGCGCCGATGGTAAGAAAAAACATAGTTACATTCGCCAGCTTACCAAAAAAGAAGACAGGTACTTAAAGGCCACTTATATGACTGTAGAAGACGATGAAGAAACCTATAAAGGCCTGTATGCAGTAGAAGGAAAGGGTTTTATGTCTGTAATGCCTAGCCGCGAAGACAAAGATTATACCTTTCAAGTTGATTTTTTTGCTACCGCCAATAAGAAACAGTGGACTTATATACCAACCGACGGAGGAAAAAGATTTGCCGGCGACTATTTAGGTACCTATAATGGAACCGTATATATAGAAGTACTACGATATGGCGGCACCTTTGATCAAAAACCGGATTCCTATATACTCGGACTTAGTTTAGAGACGGGAAAAAAAATATTTGAAAAGCCAACCGATAGTAAATTCCGTTTCTATCCGGCTAGTTTATCGCAAATAAATGGAGGAAAGGCATACATCTACGGCGAATATTTTGATGTAGATGGTAACATTATGAAAGATAAATCAAAAGGATTTGCCTTTTGGGCCATTGATGAAAAAGGAGTGGTAGCTAGCGAAAAATATGTATCGTGGGACGTAGACATGTCTAAATATTTAAGTGTAAGCGCAAAAGGTAAAATAGAAGATTTTGGGTTTATGTACCTGCATCAAATTCTTCAAACAGCCGATGGCCAAATTTTTGCAATAGGAGAAGGATATTTAAAAAATGCTAGTGCCTTGGGTATTGCTTCCAAAATATTGGGTGGCGGTCGTAGCGGAATTAGTACTGCAAAAATTAAAGTAACCGATATGATTGTTCTTACATTCGATAAAGACTTAAACATAAAAGGGGCTAAAATTTATGATAAGAATGCCAATAATTTAGAGCTACCGAATGGTTACGAATTGGTAAGTACAGCCTTATTAGGCAAAATGGTTAAGTATTATTATGGTGGGTTTGATTATGCTTATACCCAAATGGCAAGCGATTTAAGTTCATTTTCTGTTTGCTATAGCGATTTTGTGAAGGAAAAGGGAAGCTATAAAGGAGGCACTTTTAACTCGATAACCTATCGTGATGGTAAGTTTACAACAGATCGTATTAACACAAAGTCCGATGCTAAATTTTCTGCTATATACCCTAGTAGCCAGGGTAAAGTTTTAATTATGGAATATTATAAAAAAGACAAGCGATTGGAATTACATATCGAAAAGTTGAACTAAAAAAATAACGCATAAAAAAAGGTTGGCAAGTAAGAATGCCAACCTTTTTTTATGCGTTTTAAAATGGATTTCTTTAGTGCTAATAAGTTTCATTGCAGAAACAATAGGCTGATAGGTAAGCCCCCCAAAAAATAGGAAACCTCCTTAACGTAAAACCAAAATTAACGTAGAAAATCTATTTGATAGCTTTAAAAAGCAGGCGGTAAAACAAAATGCTAACATACCGAAGGCCAAACGCCTAATAATTAAGCGCAAATAGATAAAAAGCTAACCAGGCATTCTAGTTATATATTTTTCAATTTGTTTTATTTGATCTAGAATTTGCGCACTTGTAGGTTTCAAAGCTTTTGCTTTTCTAAAAAAATCTTTAGCGGCTCTAAACTCTCTTTTATTCATCATCAAGCTACACATTTGTAAATAGGCGGCTGCTTCACTTTCTTTATCGGGTAAACCGCTACGTATAGCTGCACGTATATAAGCTTCGGCACCTTTTAAATCATTTTTTTGCATAGCCAACATACCAAGCTGCAGTTTATTAGCACCTTCGGCCTGTTTCATTTGGCCTTGCATTAGGCTGCTATTGCCCATTAAATCGGTCCCTTTTTTTATATTTTTTTCGGCAGTATCAAAATCTTGTTTCATCATGGCCATATTGCCTTTTAAAGTATAGTATACGGAACGTATAGGCTTAATAAGCAGGTTAGGGAATTGTATGGCATTTAGTACTTTTTCGGCTCCTTCCATATTACCTTCTTCCATATATTCCTGAATAAGACGCAAAGGCCCAAAAAGAAAGTGCCCAATAATTAAAATAAAACCAACTAAATAAAGGGGAAATGCAGGCCAAAAGCCGGCTGCATAATTAACATAAATGCCTAAGATAATTAACATTAACCCCACCCAAAGTCTATACTTAATTAATTGATTATACCACTTCATCGTTTATTTTTTTAAGGAGAGCAAAGATAAGGGCAATGAGCAAATAGGCTTATTCTTTTGCATCGTTTACCTCTATCCAATAGCCGTCTGGATCTTTAAAATAAATTTGCTTTACCCCGTCTACACGGTTAGTATGGGTGTACCTCTCGCCTGCCCAATTTTCAAATGCAATATTTTTATTCTTAAGTTTTTCTATAAAGATAGTTAGTGATGGCACCGAAAAACAAATATGGGTGTTTTTGTTATGTTCTAATTTTACTTTTGCGCCCGAAATAATGTGTAATTGTGCATTGGCGCCCATCTTGAACCAAGCGTGCTTACCATCATGAAAGGGTTCTGCTAATGTATCTAAGCCTATTACCTCTTTATAAAAGGAGCCACTTTGTTCTAAGTTTACAACATAGAATGCTAAGTGGTTAATGCGTGATTGTGCTAATAAAAAATGATTTTTAGTAAGGCCAAATAGTAGCAGAAGCAGGATAAGTTTTTTGGGGATGTTCATACTTGTTTATTTTGCGAGGTGTAAAGTAGCAAATTTGTAGGCCAAAAGAGTTATTTTTGTAACCCTCTTTTACAAGAAAATGGTCCCGTAGTTCAATGGATAGAATAGAAGTTTCCTAAACTTTTGATACAGGTTCGATTCCTGTCGGGACTACCAGTAGCAAGAATTAATAATTATTAAAACGAATACAGAATGCCTGAAATGCTTATCAGTAAAGTGTTTCAGGCATTTTTGTTTCATTTGTATACTTGTTAATTCGTTTTTAATTGTTTTACGGTATTTTAGATAAGGTTTTTACATTAACAACGGCGAGTCCGGCGACTAACGCACATAACCATGGCCGAGACATCTATGAAGATGATAGAACACTCGGCGGGGAAGAGAGAAGCGACCAAAGTTGAGCGGTTTTAGATAAGCCAGTCCAATCAAAGAAAGGGGTTAAGGCTAATATGAACCAAGCAGAAATAGACCATAAGACACCAAAGAGTAAAGGCGGAAGCAACAGCTCTTCAAATGCTCAAGTTTTATCAAAGGACGAGAATTTAAAGAAAAGTAATCAATAAAATTGAATGTATAATAACCCTGTATTCACAACAAAATTTGTAATAGAGTCAAAGGCTGAAATTATTTATGTAACTCATGACCGTGAGGGATATTGGCAGTTTTTTAGTAATCAAGATGCTAGTGAACAAGAGGCAAGGGTCGTCTCTATGGATGAAATTTTAGAGATAGACCCATCACTGGAAGAAATTTTATGGATACCGGAAGGTACTGAGGCATGGAGGGAAGGTGTTGGAAAAGAATGGGTAACCAAAGTATATTCAGAATAACAGTAAAGCCCCGTGAGGGGCTTTTGAATTACGAAGCATAAGCCTTCCTTCCTTTAGCATGGTAGTATAACATAAACTGTGTAAGTCCTTCAAAGTTGGGGTACCCCAACTTTGAAGGACTTATTTTTTTAATTTTAAAAAACACAGTTTACTTATGGACAAAGAACAAATGCTTT